>NZ_PTIV01000094.1 GCF_002934325.1 Marinobacter persicus | reverse complement strand
GTACCCGGTGAGGTTTTCCGGGGTCGACCCAGTTTCTTCTTGGAAACTTTTTTCTGCCCTTTTCCCCCGGATTTTCGGTAATCCGGCAACAGAGCGTTGGGCATTGCACCGCGCTGCCAGTACTGCCGAAGGTTTTTATAAAGCGATTTCCTGGGTGTGCCAGTTTCATCGCTACGCGACTGAACTAACCGGCCCCTGCCACTACGGTAATAAATTTCTTCATCAGCAAGCAGAGGAGCTATTAATTCATATCGCTGCTCCCGAATCACCTGGGCTTTACTGCCTTGTTCGACGATCAGTGCGGCAAGCTCCTGATAGGGATCTTCTACCCGGCGCAGTGATTCATCAAGTATCCATTGTTCGATCTCAGCGGTTCTTACCAACTCCGGCCATGCTTTATCTGAGTCAATATTTATCCAGAGCACGTGTTGGTCCGCCAGTGCCAATATGCGATGCCGTTCCTGCTCCAGCTGGAAGACGTCATTGATTCGCAGCATAACTTGCCCTCAGCAGCGCGATGTCCTCAACCACCTGTAAGTCTTGTGATACCAGCTTGATCCAGGGAATGGATATATCAAACGTCAATGCCCTTAAAGCTGCCAGCGCCCGTAATCTTGCGAGCGATGTGCCTGGCTCCAGTGAATAGGAATGGTCAACCATCATGCCGACATCGGATAGCCTGGCATTAGGATTGTTTGCCAACACCTCGACATAGATTGGCAAACTCTGGAATAGGATCTCCAGGCTCTCACTTTGGACCCGGGCCGAGTAAAACAGATCCAGATTTGCCATTACGATAGGAGGCATCTGCTTCTCGGTTATCAGATACCAGGGGATGCCTTTACGTTTCCAATACCGGCGCTCAATTTCCAGTTTTTCGACTGTGCGCGAATCCATGAGGTCGGGCGAGGTTTTCACCTGAACGGCGAATCTCTTTGGCCCGGAAGGCGTGGAAAGGTCAACCACAAAATCGCTGGACATGATCTGATGGTATCCGCCTGCTTCGGGGTGGCGAATATTGGCTTG
>NZ_PTIV01000093.1 GCF_002934325.1 Marinobacter persicus | reverse complement strand
GCTCTGTTGCCGGATTACCGAAAATCCGGGGGAAAAGGGCAGAAAAAAGTTTCCAAGAAGAAACTGGGTCGACCCCGGAAAACCTCACCGGGTACCGGGATTACCGTTGATGCCTCCATCGAAAAGATGTTCCGTCTGGTACTTGATCGCTACTATGTGAACGACAAAGGCCATTCCCTGCCATACGCCCATAGACGATTCATCGACATGTTCGAGGCCGCCAACCCGAATGTGCAGCCCGAAGATTATCCAACAATTGCTCAAATAAGATATTTCTATCACCGAGAGTATGAGAATGCGGACCGCATTCGCCTTAGAGTAAACAGAATCTCCTACCAAAAAGATATTCGGCCCTTAATAGGGACTGCCACAGCAGGAGTGGTGGGGCCAGGCTCAAGGTATGAAGTTGATGCGACGATTGCCGATGTTTACCTGTTATCGGCCGACCGGCAACGAGTCATCGGTCGTCCTACTCTGTATGTGGTGGTTGATGTTTTTAGCCGCATGGTGACCGGCTTCTACATCGGTTTGGAAAACCCATCCTATGTGACAGCAATGAATGCACTGTCTACGTCGATGTTAGACAAGTCTGAACTCTGTGCCCGTTATGGCGCGGAGATTACTTCAGAGCAGTGGCCAACCGTTGGCGTGCCAGATGCGATTCTCGCGGACCGTGGGGAATTACTGGGGCACCAGATTGAATCCCTGGAAAAAGCATTTGGCGTGCGCATTGAGACCACCCCGCCATACCGGGGAGATGCAAAAGGCATTGTCGAGCGTTATTTCCGAACCCTCCAAGCAGAATTCAAGCCGTTTACGCCCGGTGTGGTAACAGGCACAAAAGTTAGAAAGCAGGGCGGAAAGGACTACAGGCTGGATGCAACGCTAACTCTGGACGATTTCACCCAAATCATGGTCGCCTCGATTCTTCACCGAAATCAATATGCCGTGTTGTCGAAGTACGACTGAAGTGGACCCCGAAATTTGGACAGGAGCCTAAGCTCTGATTCATCATCTCCACAAGGAGGAGAATCATGAGCAAGAAACGCAAGCAATACAG
>NZ_PTIV01000092.1 GCF_002934325.1 Marinobacter persicus | reverse complement strand
TCGTTCGCCAAGCTTATCGGATATCTACACTCATGCGTCACGATGACGGTCGTAAACTTGATCACAAAACCTTAGAAGCCATTCGCGTTCGCGCCGTTCAACGAGTCATGGACGGCGAGAGCCCGGAAGTCGTCATCAAAGCGCTTGGCATGAGCCGCGCACGAATCTACGAATGGCTGGCTGCCTACCGCGAGGGTGGCTTTGACGCACTCAAGGCCAAGCAAATTTCTGGTCGCCCCAAAAAACTGAGCGGCGCTCAGATCCGGGAGCTGTATACCTGGATAACGACCTTTACACCGGACCAGCTGAAGTTTGATTTTGCCCTGTGGACCCGGGGTCGTGTGCGTGATCTCATCCGGCGAAAGTTCAACGTCCGGTTAAGCGATGTCTCGGTTGGTCGTCTGCTTCGAAACCTGGGGCTGACGCCCCAGAAACCACTGCATCGGGCTTACCAGCAAAAACCAGAGGCCGTGAAGCAGTGGAAAGAAGAGACCTACCCGGAAATCCGCAAGGAAGCCAAAAAAGTCGGTGCCACCATCTACTTCGGTGATGAAGCCAGTATCCGGTCTGATTATCACAGTGGCACGACCTGGGCACCCAAGGGTGAAACTCCGATCATCCGCAATACCGGAAGTCGCTTCAGCATCAATCTGATCTCGGCCATCTCACCTCGCGGTGAACTTCGCTTCAAAACGATTCAGGGCACCATGAACACCGACGCGTTTCTCGGTTTCCTCAAGGCTCTGGTGCAAGACGCTGACAAGCCGGTTTTCCTGATCCTCGATAACCACCCGGTTCACCATGCTCGTCGCGTTCGCGAGTATGTCGAGAGTCTTGACGGCAAACTCAAGCTGTTCTTTCTGCCGCCGTACTCGCCGGAGCTGAATCCTGATGAGTCTGTTTGGGGCTATATCAAATATCACCACGTCGGTAAAAAGATCATTAACAGCAAAGAACAACTTCGGAGCATTGTTTACCGGCAGCTTCGGCGATTACAGAAATTGCCAAAGCTATTGAAATCGTTTTTCGGTCATCCGGACCTGGCTTATATCTCCGGGTAATGTTCGCTTACTTTATTTCGGATTAGTAA
>NZ_PTIV01000091.1 GCF_002934325.1 Marinobacter persicus | reverse complement strand
CGCGGCCTCAATAACTAAGTGCAACACCCTCTAATCGAGTATGGTGTTGCCATGAACAATCACTACCGCCACCTCAGTACGACAGACCGTGTCACGCTCATGCTAATGATGCGTCAGGGAGCCAGCCTTCGGGCTGTCGCTCGTGAGCTGAAGCGCTCTCCCAGCACCTTGAGTCGAGAGTTGCGACGACATGCGGTTGATGGCCAGCCCTATGATGCCCAGGCCGCGGCCCTATCATCCCGTTCCGCGCGTCTTGCTTGCCGGCCCAAGCCCAAGCTGGCCGAAGGAACGGATCTACACAATATCGTCCTCGACATGCTACGAAACCGGTGGTCTCCCCAGCAAATCAGCGGCACACTGAAGGCTATGTTTCCAGACCAGCCCCACTATCAGGTCTCTCATGAGACGGTGTACAAATCCATCTACGCACAGCCTCACGGTGAGTTGCGCAAGGAACTGATTGCATGCCTGCGCCAGGGCAAGACCAAGCGCCGGCCTCGCGCGGGCGGCGTGGACCGCCGTCAACAGATTCCGGATCTGGTCAGCATCCACCTTCGCCCGCCGGAAGTCGATGAACGGCTCTTGCCGGGGCACTGGGAAGGCGACCTGATCAAAGGAGCGTTCAACCGCTCCGCTGTAGGCACCCTAGTTGAACGAGTGAGCGGCCTGGTTTTTCTGGCCAAGATGGACGGCGCTACCGCAACCGCCGCCGTTCAGGGCTTCAGTGCGGCCCTTAACCGGGTACCATTGGAAATGCGCCAGACGTTCACCTACGATCAGGGGCGCGAGCTGGTGCGTCATGCTGAGATCACCCAGAAGACCGGGACGGCGATTTACTTCGCCGATCCACATAGCCCCTGGCAACGAGCTATCAATGAGAACACCAATGGCCTCTTGCGACAGTACATGCCCAAGGGGACTGACCTGTCGGTGTTCAGTCAGGACGACCTGGACGCCATCGCCTTTCAGCTTAATACCCGGCCCCGAAAACGACTGGGGTTCAAGCCGCCGCTGGAGGTCTTTATGGATCTCATCAAGCGAACACAGGATGCACCGCCAGGTGTTCATTAACCCGGCTGTTGCACTTGGAGTTGGAGACCGCCC
>NZ_PTIV01000090.1 GCF_002934325.1 Marinobacter persicus | reverse complement strand
ACTACTAATCCGAAATAAAGTAAGCGAACATCATCCGGCGATATAAGCCAAATCCGGATGACCGAAAAACGATTTCAATAACCGTGGCAGCTTCTGTAATCGCCGAAGCTGCCGGTAAACAATGCTGCGAAGTTGTTCTTTGCTGTTAATGATCTTTTTGCCAACGTGGTGGTATTTGATATAGCCCCAAACAGACTCATCAGGATTCAGTTCCGGCGAGTACGGCGGCAGGAAGAACAGCCTGAGTTTGCCGTCAAGGCTCTCAACATATTCCCGAACCCGTCGGGCATGATGAACCGGGTGGTTGTCCAGAATCAGGAAGACCGGCTTGTCAGCGTCCTGTACCAAAGCTTTGAGGAAACCGAGAAAAGCATCGGTGTTCATGGTGCCCTGGATCGTCTTGAAGCGTAGCTCACCACGAGGTGAGATGGCCGAGATCAGGTTGATACTGAAACGACTACCCGTATTTCGAATGATCGGAGTTTCGCCCTTGGGCGCCCAGGTTGTGCCGCTGTGATAATCAGATCGAATGCTGGCTTCATCGCCGAAGTAGATGGTGGCCCCGACTTTCTTGGCTTCCTTGCGGATCTCCGGATAGGTCTCTTCTTTCCATTGCTTCACAGCCTCTGGCTTTTGCTGATAAGCCCGGTGCAGCGGCTTCTGAGGTGTCAGCCCCAGATTGCGAAGCAGTCGACCGACGGAGACATCGCTGAGTCGAACATTGAACTTTTGCCGGATCAATTCACGCACGCGACCTCGGGTCCACAGGGCAAAATCAAACTTCAGCTGATCCGGCGTAAAAGTAGTGATCCAGGTGTACAGCTCCCGAATCTGTTCGCCGCTCAGCTTCTTGGGGCGACCCGAAATCTGTTTGGCCTTGAGTGCGTCAAAGCCACCCTCGCGGTAGGCAGCCAGCCATTCATAAATTCGGGCTCGACTCATACCTAATGCTTTGATGACGACTTCTGGACTTTCGCCATCCATGACTCTTTGAACGGCTCGAACGCGGATGGCTTCCAGTGTTTTGTGATCAAGTTTACGACCGTCATCATGGCGCATGAGTGTAGGTATCCGATAAAGTTGACGAATAATACCTACATTATAAATGATGTTCGCTTACTTTTGCACCCATTAGTAAC
>NZ_PTIV01000089.1 GCF_002934325.1 Marinobacter persicus | reverse complement strand
GGAGACTCTGAATAAGTCCCCAAAATCAGCGATAATACGGCCATCGTCAACCGCATAGGATCGTTGCCACCATGGATCAGATCACCTTCTCCGAAGCCGAATACCAGACCAAGAAGCGCAAAACCCGCCGCGAGATCTTTCTGGAACGGATGGACAGGCTGATTCCGTGGAAGCAGTTGGAAAAGAAGGTAGCCCGTTATTACCCCAAGGGCCAGAACGGGCGGCCTCCCTATCCTTTGTCTGCCATGCTGCGCGTTCACTGCATGCAGTTGTTCTATAACCTCAGCGATCCGGCCATGGAAGACGCATTGTACGAGATCGAGTCCATGCGCCAGTTCGCTGGCCTCAAGCTTGACCGTCTGCCCGACGAAACCACGATCCTTAAGTTCCGCCACTTTCTGGAGCAGCATGGTCTCGGCAAGGTGCTGTTCAAAGAAGTGAACAAGCACCTGGAAAAAAACGGCCTGATGCTGCGTGAAGGCAGCATTGTTGATGCCACCATCATCTCTGCACCCAGCTCCACAAAGAACAGTTCTGGCAAGCGCGACCCAGAGATGCACCAGACCAGAAAGGGCAACGAATGGCACTTCGGCATGAAGATGCACATTGGTGTCGACGACACGCTGGGCCTGATCCACAGCATCGATACCACCGCAGCCAACGTTCATGACATTGTGCCCTCCGGCAAATTGCTGCACGGCGAAGAGCGTCGAGTCTTTGGTGATGCCGGCTACCTCGGCATACAAAAGCGAGGCGAGCACAAGCACCGTAAAAATGTGTCTTGGTTCATCGCCAAGCGCCCGAGTTCACGGAAAACCTTGGATGCTGACAAGTTGAAAGCCGAGAAAATCAAAGCCAGCATCCGCTCAAAAGTGGAACATCCGTTCCGGTACATCAAGCAGGTGTTCGGCTACAACAAGGTCCGCTATCGCGGCCTGGCGAAAAACAGCAACCGGCTGCACTTGTTGGCTGCGTTCAGTAATCTACTGATCGGTGAAAAATACCTGCTGGCGTAGGGCCAGTGCGCCTGTTTTCCGCCAAAATGGCGGGAAATGGGCGAGAAACATACAAATAACAGGGAAATAACGTCTGAAATTTGAGATTTTTGCTGCTTTGAAACAACATCGGCAAAAATCACCGGTTATTCAGACCTTCC
>NZ_PTIV01000088.1 GCF_002934325.1 Marinobacter persicus | reverse complement strand
GGGTTCTACCCCGTTACTGCGGACATTCCCAAAAAGAGGCACAATGTGCCAAAGGAGTGTTCATGTCCAGACGCAGAAAATATAGCCCAGAGTTCAAACGTGAAGCCATTGCTTTGACCCGCCAACCCGGTGTGAGTTGTCGACAGATAGCCTTGGAGGTCGGCATCAATCCCAACCTGCTGTCCCGTTGGCGCAGAGAAGCCGATGCCGAGACAGACAAGGCCTTCAAGGGTTCTGGTTCTCCCAGAGACGAAGAGGTGGCTTGTCTCAAGCGAGAGTTGGCCCGGGTGAAGAAGGAGCGTGATTTTTTGCGCGAAGCGGCAGTGTTCTTCGCAAAGGAGTCGTCCTGAGGTATCAGGCGATTCAACGTTGTCGCAGTCATTTCCCAATACGTCTTATGTGCCGATGCCTGAAGGTGTCGGCCAGCGGTTATTACGCTTGGGCATCTCGCCCTGAGTCCGCCAGGGCAAAGGCAAATCGGCACTTGCTGTCACGCATCAGAGAGATTCACGACGATAGCGGTGGCATGATTGGCTCACCCAGAATGCATGAGGACCTGATTGCCGAAGGCACGTCAACCAGCCTGAACCGTGTTGCGCGATTGATGGCCAAACACGGCATTCAGGGGTGGCCACGCAAGAAGCGCGGACGCATGGGACGCCAATCATATCGACCACCAGGCATCCGGAATCATCTGGAGCGGAATTTCTCCGCTCTGGAGCCTGACACCAAGTGGGTGACGGATATTACGGAAATACCCACGCAGGAAGGAAAGCTCTACCTCTGCGTAGTTCTCGACCTTTACAGCAAGCTGATCGTTGGCTGGTCCATGCATCACCGACAGGATCGGCATATGGTGATCAGAGCGGTTGAGATGGCCGTTTGGCAGCGTCAGGGAAAAGTCCCGGTGATATTGCATTCAGATCGAGGCAGTCAATTTACCAGTGGTGACTACCAGCGATATCTCGGTAACAACCAGTTGGTAAGCAGCATGAGTGCGGTTGGTCATTGTGGCGATAATGCTGCCTGTGAAGGATTCTTCGGAATGCTCAAACGGGAGCGAATTCACCACCGGCGGTACCGCACTCAGAACGAAGCACGAGCTGACGTATTTGATTACATCGAGCGGTTTCATAATCCCAGGATGCGACGTAGAGTTGCCGCTCAGGATCAGAAGTTATCAGCCGTTTTAAAACCGTCCGTGGAAACGGGGTAGAACCC
>NZ_PTIV01000087.1 GCF_002934325.1 Marinobacter persicus | reverse complement strand
TGGCAAGCCCCCGATATTCTAGACACCTGACAGCTGCTTAAAATACTGCTTTTCGAAGTCCACGGGAGACAATCCACCGTTGTTGCCGTGCCGGCGTACCGGGTTATAGAACATCTCGATGTAATCGAAGATATCTTGGCGAGCCGTTTCCCGATCCTTGTAGATTTTCCGTTTCACTCGTTCGCCCTTGAGCAACGAGAAGAAGCTTTCAGCAACGGCGTTGTCGTGACAGTTACCGCGCCGACTCATGCTGGGTTTGAGCCGATGGTCATCCAGGAAGTCTCGCCACTCTCGGCTCGTATACTGGGAGCCCTGGTCGGAGTGGATCAGAACCTCCTGTTTGGGCCGGCGCTTCCAGGAAGCCATCAACAGCGCGTCCATAACGAGGTCCGTCGACATCCTCGATTTCATGGACCAACCAACGATTTGACGTGAGAACAGGTCCAGCACTGCCGCGAGATACAAAAAGCCCTCGTGGGTACGGATGTAGGTTATGTCGGTTACCCACCGCTCGTTCGGCCCCTGAGCCTCGAATTCGCGATTCAGATGATTCGGTGCAACGTGAGCCGGCTTGCCACCGTAATAGCCCTTGTGACGCTTGTATCCGCGCTGAGCGCGGATGCCTTCGTTTCTCATGAGCCGGTGCACCCGGTTTTTGCTGCACCGCTCGCCGAGGTCTTTCAGGTCCAGGGTGATATTCCGGTAGCCGTACACGCCACCACTTTCGAGCCAGGCCTGTTTGATCAACCCGACCAGCCGGCGATTGGCCTTGGTACGTGGGCTTTCAGGGCTATGCAGCCAAGCGTAGAAACCACTGAAGTGGACCTTCAGCACGCGGCACATGGCCCGGACCTGGAACTCCTTCTGATGAGCCCTGATGAAGCGATACTTTACTCGGACTCCTTGGCAAAGAACGCTGTGGCCTTTTTTAATATGTCGCGTTCCTCCGTCACCCGGCGCAGTTCGGCCCGCAGCTGACGAAGCTCACCCTGCTGCTCCGTGATGTGCTGGTGCTGACTACCTGGGTCGCCATACAGCTTGATCCACTTGTACAGACTGCCGGAGGTGATCCCCAGTCTCCGGCTCACGTCGGACACCTTGTAGCCGCGCTCCGTGACCTGCTTCACCGCCTCGATTTTGAATTCTTCGGAGTATCGCTTTGCGCTCATCATCAACACCTGTAGATTTGCGTTTAGTGTAACGCTATCAGGCGTCTACTGTATCGGGGGCTTGCCA
>NZ_PTIV01000086.1 GCF_002934325.1 Marinobacter persicus | reverse complement strand
CTGAAGTGGACCCCGAAATTTGGACAGGAGCCTAAGCTCTGATTCATCATCTCCACAAGGAGGAGAATCATGAGCAAGAAACGCAAGCAATACAGCGCATCATTCAAGTCCAAAGTCGCCCTGGCCGCCCTCAAGGGTGATCAGACCACGTCCGAAATTGCTGCCCGCTTCCAGATCCACCCCACTATGGTCAGCACCTGGAAGCGCGAGCTGCTGGAGAACGCTTCCGACCTGTTCGAGGGCAAGAAGAAGGCCGGCAAGCAATCCGATGAGCCCAGCACAGACGAGCTGTACCGCGAGATCGGCCGACTGACGGTGGAACGCGATTTTTTGTCGCGCAAGCTCGATCAGTAAGCCGTCAACGTCGATTGGCGATGATCGAGCGTGGTCATCCCCAGGTCAGCCTTTCGCGCCAGTGCGAGCTGCTCAAACTGAGCCGCTCGTCGGTGTACTACGTCCCTCGCGAACAGTGTCAGGAGGATCTCGATCTGATGTACCTGATTGACCAGCAGCATCTGGAAACGCCGTACTATGGCTCCCGCAAGATGCGGGTCCACTTGCAACACCAGGGCTACCGGATCAATCGGAAGCGGGTTCAGCGCCTGATGCGCACCATGGGCATCCAGGCGGTGTATCCACGGCCCAGAACCAGTATTCCGGGTGACGGGCACAAGGTGTATCCGTACCTGCTCAAGGACCTGAAGGTCGATCGCCCCAATCAGGCGTGGGCGACTGACATCAGCTATATCCCGTTGGCTCGGGGCTTCATGTACCTCGTCGCCATTATCGACTGGTACAGCCGCAAAGTGTTGTCCTGGCGGGTCTCCAACACCATGGGCACAGACTTCTGTATTGATGCCCTGGAGGAGGCCTTACAGCGCCATGGAACGCCAGAGATCTTCAACACCGATCAGGGTGTCCAGTTCACCAGTGACGCCTTCACAGGTGTTCTCAAGGAGCATGGTATCCAGATCAGCATGGACGGCAAGGGCTGCTACCACGACAACATCTTCGTGGAACGGCTCTGGCGCAGCGTCAAACACGAGTGTGTCTACCTCACTGCCTTCGAGGATGGCCGACACTTGAAGCAGGCGCTCCACCGGTACTTCCGGCATTACAATCAGACCCGGTACCACCAAACCCTTGATTACCAAACGCCCGATGAGGTGTACTACGGGCAACCCATATCTCTGGCAGCCTGAGCCAGGAAAACAACCGGATCATAGCTTAGGGACACCATCAGGTTGTCCAACTGGTTGGGTCCACCTCA
>NZ_PTIV01000085.1 GCF_002934325.1 Marinobacter persicus | reverse complement strand
GGCGCGAACGCGAATGGCTTCTAAGGTTTTGTGATCAAGTTTACGACCGTCATCGTGACGCATGAGTGTAGATATCCGATAAGCTTGGCGAACGAACGCTACATTATAAATGATGTTCGCTTACTTTCGTACCCATTAGTAGAAGGATTTTAAGGGCGTATAAATCAGTAGAGGGTACTAAGAGGTAACAAATACCCCAAACAATCGAGAGTGATTACCTAAAATAAAAAAGTCTAAGCAGATTACAATGATTAAGCTAATAAAACCAAGGATCGTGCAAATATTTCCTATCATAGTCACCCCCTCTCGAATGCCAGCTATTGAATCGAGCCCCCACTGATCTCCTGAGCTTTTCAATCTCTCGATTGAATGGGGCGGGGCGCCAAAAAAGTACCACTAACCCGCCGCCCTGTCAATTGCATTGCATAACCCATTTGCGGTTATAATTCGGTAAGGCAAATTTCCATCGAGTGCGAGCAAACCACGCTTGAGTCTTTTTTCTCCGAGGCGTTCAACAAGGCTCTGTAGCGTAAGAGTATTTATTTTTCCACCCTTCAAGTGTAAAACTCTACTATTTTGTACCTTTGAGTTGAACCTAAATCCATCTAACAGCGTTAATATTTCTTGAGATACTTCGGGAGAGGGTTGCTGCTTAAAAATCCTGTTTCTTTTACCAATTACAACATTCTTAGCAACGACAACATTTGTGCTTACAAAAATACATTCCTCAAAGGTGCAATCTCGAAAATTACTATTCTTCATCAATACTCTAGAAAACACGCAATATTTAAAAACTGAGCCAGTAAAATTCGATTTTTTAAGGTTCGTGCCCAAGAACTCTACTTGGGTGAACGTGCTATCTTTAAAGTTGCACCCAGTTAAAATTGCACCTTTGAAATTGACATTCACAAACGATGACTTGGAGAAGTCGGCACGAAAGCACTG
The DNA here is from genome assembly GCF_002934325.1 of Marinobacter persicus. GTDB lineage: Bacteria > Pseudomonadota > Gammaproteobacteria > Pseudomonadales > Oleiphilaceae > Marinobacter > Marinobacter persicus_A. The sequence continues at coordinate 329 of NZ_PTIV01000085.1, read as the reverse complement.
TGCTTTTGAGTAGAACTTATTTCGAAAATACCTCGTTTTAGCCTTGCGGCAGAAAACAGATAAACGAGACAGACCCTTTTTCCCTTTAGGAAGCATTACATTCTCCAACTGCCCATTCTTCTAACGCTTTGGTTTAGCGGCGACTACGGAGCGCAGCGTAGTAGGCGTCCGGTGTAGGGCCGCCAGGCCCGGAACGCACTACAACAATTTGTTATGCAGTGCCCAGTCGTCGCACGACATTCGATACACGCGCACAGGCCGGGCATGGAACTCTCGAGTCGTATAGTCTCCGAACCCGACTTTCTCCGTGACCCTGACGGAAGCTGTAT
>NZ_PTIV01000084.1 GCF_002934325.1 Marinobacter persicus | reverse complement strand
AGGATGGCACCAAACAATATAAGGTCTCGCCCGGGTTGCTCAGGCCGCTACGCGATGTGAAATAAGTCCACTACGTCGTGGAATGAACGCTTACGCTCGGCTCACCATCTGAGAGAATTGCCTGTTGGGTTACCTTGATAGTCGAAAATAAACGCGCTCCCGGTTTCAAATTAACGCATATCTTCGTTTAACTGCCTTACCCGCACGCCTTTTTAACGTTCGAATTCATCTTGCAGGCAAGCACTCCTCCTTCTCCTATATTTGTAAGTTTTTCACAATGGGTTAAATTGTCCCAAAGCATTTACTAATGGCAATTCCTTGAATCGAATTAGCAAAGCATTCCAAAAACTTTCTTGTCTAATTCAGTATTTTTCGAAATTAGACGAAACCCAAAAAGCTTTTACTCTGGGATACTTAAAAGATAGACCGGTCATTCGTAGCACGTGGAACACTATGTCGAATACCGACATAGATTTAGGTGACGTTATGAGGTTTATCACAGTCTATGTAACGATTAAAACCATGAGGAATACTTATGAATAATGAATCACACGAGTTCACAAGAGAATTCGACATTGCACTCAACCCCGCCCGTTGGGTACGACCAATCCTGCTCCCTGCCCTGTTCGGCATTACCCCAGAAATGGCAAGAAAATACAGAGAACGTGGCCTGTGGCTGGAAGGCAAGCACTGGCGCTTCGATCCCATTAAACGCGTAGTGTACTGTCCTGCTGAAATTGAGAAGTGGATGGAGGGAGAGTTTTGAAACTCCCACCAGGCGTGACAAAACTTCCAAAAGGGGTTGAAATTCACGGCAACCGCCTGCGGATTTCTTTCATGTATGGAAAGAAGCGCTGCCGTGAACCCCTTCCGGGAGTTGCTAAAATCACAAAATCGGCCATTGCTTATGCCGAGCGTAAACGCCAATCAATCCTCACAGAAATTCGTGAGGATCGATTCAATTATGCTCTCCATTTTCCGGACTCCAAGAATGCCAAATTATTCAGTGGTTGGGGTGGTCCGGACATTCAAAAAACTGTCGAAGAAGCCCTGGAAGAATGGCTCGCATTCCAAGAGAGGGTAAGAGCTCCCTCAACGTTCCGAAACTATAGGTCCAAGTCCAGAAAATTAACTCGAAAGTGGCCAAGAAATCGGTTATGTGATATCAAAAAATCCGAGATTGAGATGTTCCAAAGCGAACTCTTGGAAGAAGGTCTGTCTCCAAAAACAGTTACTAATCCGAAATAAAGTAAGCGAACATTACCCGGAGATATAAGCCAGGTCCGGATGACCGAAAAACGATTTCAATAGCTTTGGCAATTTCT
>NZ_PTIV01000083.1 GCF_002934325.1 Marinobacter persicus | reverse complement strand
TATATGTAGACCTCTTGTTGTGCAAGCCCCGAAGCGCTCGGTGGAGTAAAAAGTTAATCAGGTAAAACTGCGCACGTATATCCGGCCTTTGCGTTGAGCCACTTCGTCGGTGGCTCTGGCCTCAATGAAAACCGCGCCCTTGCCGCTTATCGTCCCTACGGAGTTGGGGCTCCGTGTGCTTGCCAGCCTTCACAAGGGCCGGTTTAACCCGTTAACTCATTGCTCACCGCGTTTGCTTGGGGGGGCTCCTTTCAGCCTGCTGATCTTAGCCGGGCCGGTATTCGGTCTGGTGGTACAGCATGGCCCAAAGTATGCGCGCCAGTTTGTTCGCGACAGCGACCACAGCCTTGTGTTTGCCGCGACGCTCCAGGACGTTTTTGGCCCAGCGTGACAGTCGGTCTGTTGAACGATCCGCGTAGCGGATGACCGACCATGCGCCCTGAACCAGCAACCGGCGCAGATAATTGTTTCCTCGACGGGTGATGCCACCCAGCTTTTGCCTGCCGCCACTGGAGTGCTCGCTGGGTACCAGGCCCAGATTGGCAGCAAAGTGTCTTCCACTCTTAAACGCTTTACCCTCACCGGCGAAGCCAACCATGGCCGTTGCCGTTTTCTCGGCAACGCCTTTGACAGCCATTAGTCGTCGCACCGGTTCCAGCTGTTTGGCGGCGCTTTTGAGTTTTGTTTCATGAGCGCGAATCTGTCGGTTAGCCTCACGCCATTCATACAACAGGCTTTGCAACACCTCTCTAACAGCCGGTGTCAGGCCGTTTTCCGCATCTTCCAGCAGCTCTGGTAGCGCTTTAAGCAGGCGTTCCTTACCGGGACTGACGACAACACCGTATTCGTTCAAAAGGCCTCGGATCTGGTTGGTCAAGGCCGTGCGTGCCTGCACCTTGCGGTCAATCACCTTATGCAGCACCAGAATATCCGTTTGCTCCAGTGTTCGCGGTTCCACAAATTGCATGCGTGGCCGACGGGCCGCTTCGGTAATCGCGAAAGCATCGTTACGATCGTTCTTATTGCCCTTCACGAACGGCTTGACGTGCTGGGGCGGAATCAGAAGCACCTTGAATCCGTGTTTTCCGAGCTCCCGGCCCCAGTAGTTGGAACCGCTGCAAGCCTCCATCGCCACCTCCACATCCGGAAATTGCAGCAACGTTTCCAACAGCTTGTTTCGGCGAACCTGGCGGTTAAAAACGGAGTTGCCAACCTGATTGACGCCACAAACTTGAAAAACGGACTTTGCCAAATCAATGCCGATTAGGGTAACTTTCATCTTGAACACCTCTTGTTGTTTGCTATTGCACCTAATCCAATAGTGGCGCCTTGACGCCGATCTCAACAAGAGGTGTTCATCCCATCATCC
>NZ_PTIV01000082.1 GCF_002934325.1 Marinobacter persicus | reverse complement strand
ATTATTAATCAATCGTGCCCACATCTGAGCGGTCATGGCGGTCACCCGCTTAGTCTGCGAGACTTGCAGGGTGGCTGTGAGAAATCCGGGCTAACCATACGAATGAAATCCGTGATCTCCTGAAACAAGCACTGGTGGTCGCTTGGGTCATCGACAATTTCAAGCGAGCCAGAGTGACTATGGAAGTGGAATGCACGGACGGCCAAACGTTGGCTGTCAACGAAACTATGGAAGACCTTCTTCCGGACACGCTCCAGACCGGCTCCCATTCCACTCAAACCCCACCGCAACATAGATCGCTGGCCGATGGTCTTGGCGACATCAAACAAAATGTCTGGTTTTGAGGAGCGCAGTTATGGAATTCATGACCAAAGCACAAGAGTTAGCTGCAGAACTCGCGCGGGAGTTTGGAAGTGAGGAGATGATCTTCAACGCCCAGATGCGTCGTGGCGACGACTGGATAACTCTGGAGCTCTACCGAAACGCAGAGGATCCGCACCGGTTACATGCGGTGATGGATTTTGATACCGGCTGCAACATCCTACTGCAGACACCAAAAACCGTTCACTAGAACGACAGCTCTGTTATCCATTCTCGACGGCATTTACCGTCGGGAATGGACACTAACCCGAAGTCAGCGCCAAGAAATAATCAGCCTTCAGAATTTCCTGGACTTCCGGATCCCCACTCCCGAGGGCCTTCCTCCACGATAACAGTTAGGCCTAAGCCCTAATGCCCCAAGCCAGCTCTCAGGACGCCGCAGAGCCCTTACCAGCAAGCCCAACGCCCGCATGTGCTCTGCTTTCGTCCTTTCAGATGAGGAATGCGCCGGCAGCCAAACGTTTCGATAAAATTGAACGTGTTTGAGCCTAATCTGCTCTGGCTGGGCGACATGAGGAAATCGCTGCTCAATAACCCCGACGATACGATAGATACGGTTGACGTATCGCCGCTGTTCGGTTCCGCTCAGGGCACTGAAATCGAGCCGCCTCACGATATGATCAAGCTGCATTCCGGAGCCCTCCTACGTATGCACTGGCCACTGACACTCGATTGTGCCCCAGCTGCCTCGCAACCTCCTCCCGAGCAACCCGATCCATAATTTTGTCTCGAATTGCCTCCTTCAGCGGGGATGGCCCTGCCATCACTTCTTCATAAACGTCCTGAGCGAAACCAGCTCTAAGCTCCCGGAAATGAGGAACGCCAGAGCTCTTCAAAAATTGCCTGCAGGAGTTCACCTCGCTCAGCAAAAAAGATTTAACTGTGTCTGTTTTCGACAACAGATTTCGGGATCCCTCAGGTCTTACTGCGTAAACCGCTGAAGGTTGCCACCCATTCCACGTGAAGCCTGCCACCCGGACCGGAGCAAGGCTGCCACCCATCGGAGCGTAGCGACGCGGG
>NZ_PTIV01000081.1 GCF_002934325.1 Marinobacter persicus | reverse complement strand
CCACACAGCATGGGGCTCAGAATCAGAGCCACCAGCACCGAAAGCACCATGGCACCAGCAATACTCAGGGAAAACTGCCGATAGATTGCCCCGGTGGAGCCCGGAAAGAAGGCCATCGGGATAAACACCGCAGACAACACCACGCCGATGCCAATCAGCGCGCTGGCTATCTGCCCCATGGACTTGCGCGTCGCCTCCATCGGGCTCAGGCCGTCCTCATGCATCACGCGCTCGACGTTCTCCACCACCACGATGGCGTCATCCACCAGAAGGCCGATTGCCAATACGAGACCGAAGAGAGTGAGCATGTTGATGGAAAAGCCGAAGGCCGCCATGATCGCAAAGGTGCCCAGCAGCACCACCGGGATTGCGATCGCTGGTATCAGGGTAGCCCGCCAACTCTGGAGAAATACGAGCATGACCAGGACCACCAGGGCGATTGCCTCGATGATGGTTGTGACCACCGCGTCGATGGAGGCCTCCACGAAAGGGGCCGTCTGGTAGGGGTACCGAATCTCCACCCCTTCGGGAAAATAGGGCTCGAGCTCCTGGAGCCGCGCTTTAACAGCCTCTGTGACCGCAAGCGAGTTGGCACCCGGCGCCAGATTGATGCCAAGGCCGGCAGCCGGCTCGCCATCGTAGAAAGTGTCAATCTGGACTGCACCGCCGCCCAGCTCAACGCGGGCAACATCCCCCAGGCGCACCCGGGACCCGTCGGGCATACTCTTGAGCAGGATGTTGCGGAACTCTTCGGTTGAGGTGAGCAAGGTCTGGGCGGTGACCGTGGCATTGAGCTGCTGGCCCTCGACTGCGGGCAGCCCGCCGAGCTGACCGGCGGTGACCTGGGCGTTTTGCGCCTCGATGGCGGCGCTCACGTCGGCGACGGTCAGGCCGTAATTGGTCAACGCCGAAGGGTCCAGCCAAATCCGCATCGCATATTCAGAGCCGAAAACCTGCACACTGCCGATACCGGTTACCCGTCCGATGGGTTCGGCTAACTCGGAGCTGATAAAATCGGCGATATCCAGCTTGCTGAGACGACCGTCGGTAGAGACGAATGCCATTACCATCAGAAAGCTGGTGCTGGATTTCTCGACGCTGATCCCCTGCTGGCGCACCACTTCCGGGAGTCGGGGTTCCGCCAGTTTGAGCTTGTTCTGTACCTGGACCTGGGCAATGTCCGGATCGGTGCCCGCCGCAAAGGTGAGAGTAACCGTAGCGTGGCCTGAGGAATCCGCTGTCGACCCCATATAGAGCAGATTGTCGAGACCCGTCATCTCTTGTTCAATGACCTGAACCACCGTATTGGACACGGTGTCCGCCGAGGCGCCAGGATAATCGGCCTGAATTTCCACCGCCGGCGGTGCCACCGACGGATACCGCTGGACCGGCAAAACGAAGATCGCCATGATACCCGCCAGCATGGCGACAATGGCCAGAACCCAGGAAAAAACGGGCCTGGAAATAAAGAAATTAATCATTGCGCGGTGCCCTCGTCGTCGGAGGCGTTCTTCTTCGGATTATTCGTGCCACTGGCTTGCTGGTTTTGGG
>NZ_PTIV01000080.1 GCF_002934325.1 Marinobacter persicus | reverse complement strand
CAGATTGCTGACGAACCCCGGTTTTTCCGGGGTTCGTTGCGTTTGGGCGCTTTAAATTCAGTGAGCGATGGAGTTAGCCCAATACTCCTGACCGGATTGCCAATACTTCAGCAAAGCCAGTTTCCGGGCCCATTTCCGGATTCGCCTCTGTAACCCAGGCATACCAAGGGATTTGAGCCATAAAAGACGCGCCAGGATCTGCGCGATCTTCTTCATATTCTGGGCTGCGGCGGCCAACAGGCATTGCTCGCGCACCTTCGAGAGTCCTCGCAAGCGAGCGTAACGATGACCATGGAGCTGTTTAGCATCGGCGAACGATCGCTCCACGGTTTCCTGTCGTCGTTTGTAGAGCGCTTTGCCCCATGGCGTTAACCGGTAACTGTCCGTTCGGTCTTTGCTGTCTTGCCAGACATGACGGGTAAGCACTTTGACGTGGTTGGCGCTACGCGTGCATTGACTCAGCAGCGGACAGTCTTTGCAATGAGCCGGGTTGGATTTGTACTCCCGGTAGCCTAGGCGATTGGTGGTGGCGTAGATCAGTTGCTGGCCTTGCGGACAGCGATAACTGTTGGTCTCGGGATCGTAAGTGAAGGCGCGTTTAGGGAGATAGCCTTTGGGTTTATTCGGTCGCCGATAGCCCATGACCCCGTAGATACCCCGGTCTTCCAAGCCCTTACAGATACCGGCGGTGTAGTAACCCGCATCCAGTCCGACGCCCCAGACGTCGAAGCCAAAGCGCTCACATTGTCGATCCAGTCGATCGAGATAGGGACGGCTGTCATGCAGATTGGCTGGCGTAGCGTAGCTATCGGTGATGATGGCGTTGCGGCCATCGACGGTTCGGTGGTCCAGATAGAAGAAGCCCTTGGGCTTGCCTTCCCGAACCATGTAACCACTGTCCGGATCGGTGCGGCTGATCTTGGTGTCTTTGGTCTTGGGTGGCTGCTCAGACAGCTTCGTTTTCAAGGGCTTTTTACCCTGAGCTTTGCGATCACCTTCGATGGCGTCTTCCAGGCTGTCCAGGTAGGCTGCCACCTTCTCCTCTGCCTGTTTCAGATCGTACTTGTTCTTGTTGGCGTTCGCCTTAAGGTGCGTGCTGTCGGTATAAAGCACTTCGCCACCAACCAGGTTATAGCCCATCGCCTGGAGCACGATCTCATCGAAGATTTCCTGATAGATGCTGCCGTCCTGGAACCGCCGCCGGCGGTTCTGGCTCAGGGTGGAAGCGTCTGGAATCTTGTCAGTCAGGTTGAAGCGCAAGAACCAGCGATACGCCACGTTGACCTGTATCTCCCGCACCAACTGCCGCTCACTGCGAATGCCGAACAGATAGCCCAGAAACAGCATCTTGAACAGCACCACCGGATCGAGCGCCGGCCGACCGTTGTTCGAGCAGTACAAATGCCGAACCCGATCACGGATGAATTCAAAATCGATGTACTGATCAATCTTGCGAAGAAGGTGGTTGTCGGGGACCAGCGATTCGAGACTGACCATCTCGAGTTCGTGTTGTTGCGGGGACGGCTCTTTGAGCATGGGGCAGCCTCTGAAAAGTCGATACCCCAATTACAACAAACCCCCGCCGCGATGGCGAGGGTTTGTCAGCAGTCTG
>NZ_PTIV01000079.1 GCF_002934325.1 Marinobacter persicus | reverse complement strand
GCCTATCAGCGCGGCACCGGCAAGAAGCAGCGGGACGACGACTGCCTGAACGACACCGGACTGCGCTTTACCGCCGATGTCCCGGTGGAAGTCATTGAACACCTGCCACCGGAGCTGACCGGGCCGGAGGCCGACCAGTACGACATACTTGGTACCAAAACCACCTACCGGCTGGCCCAGCGGGCCTCCAGTTACGTGGTGCTGAAAGTGGAACGCCCGGTGTTCCGGCGCAAGGGAACCGAGAAGCCGGTGACGACTCCGGCTCCGTTCAACGTGCTGGACAACAGTCTGGCCGACGTCAGTCTGCTGGCCGGGTTGCTGGTGGACAAGTTCCAGTTCCACCTGCCGCTGTATCGCCAGCACCAGCGCATCGAGCAGGCCGGCATCACCGTCAGTCGCAGCACTCTGACCAATCTGGTCAAGCGCGCCATCGACCTGCTTCGGCCCATTGTGGATGTCCAGACCGACAACGTACTGCGCAGCCGGGTACTGGCCATGGATGAAACACCCATCAAGGCCGGCCACCAAGGTCGCGCCGGCCCGCAAAAAGGCAAGATGAAATCCGGCTGGTTCTGGCCGCTGTACGGCGATGCCGACGAGGTGGTGTTCACCTACTCGAACAGCCGTGGGCGCGCCCACATCGAACAGGTACTCAGCGAGTCGTTCAGTGGTACGCTGATCAGTGACGGCTACGCGGCCTATGCCCGTTATGCCGCCGCCCAGGAAAACGTCACCCATGCCCAATGCTGGGTGCACAGTCGCCGTTACTTTATCGACGCGCAGAAGGATCACCCGGAAACGGTCACCGAGGCCCTGCAACGGATCGCGACGCTGTACCGGAATGAAGAGGCCATCAACGCTCAAGGGCTGACCGGCGAGAAGAAACGCCAGTACCGCCTGGCGCACTCCAAGCCGGTGGTCAGCGACTTCTTCCAGTGGTGCCGGGATCAGTTGGAGCAAGGCGGCCTGGTGCCCAGCGACCCGCTGACCAAGGCTCTGAACTACGTGCTCAGTCGGGAAGCCAGCCTGACCGTGTTCCTGGAGAACCCGGACGTGCAGCCAGACACCAACCACCTGGAACGCGCCCTACGCCCAATCCCCATGGGTAAGAAAAACTGGATGTTCTGCTGGACCGAACTGGGGGCGGAACACCTGGGCATCATCCAGAGCCTGATCAGCACCTGCAAGCTGCACGATATTACCCCGTACACCTACCTGGTGGACGTGCTGCAACGCATCAGCCAGCACCCGGCCCGTGAAGTCAGCGACCTGACGCCCCGACTCTGGAAAACCCGCTTCGCCGAGAACCCGTTACGGGCGCTGATCGATCCGCGTCATCCGGACCGGCAAGCCACGCAACTCACACCAGCGGAGGTCGTCCATGCGCATTGACGACATGAGCGTTGATCAGCTGATGGAACTCAATCGATACATCTGCCAGCGCATACATGAACTGCGGGACCAGGAAAATCTGCAGGCATTGAGCCAACTGAGAGTCGGCCTGAAAGTGACCTTCGAGGGCCGGGAGGGGCCGCTGCTGGGGATCGTCACGAAGATCAATCGCAAGAGTGTGATTGTGTTGGCCGAGGATGGCACCAAACAATATAAGGTCTCGCCCGGGTTGCTCAGGCCGCTACGCGATGTGAAATAAGTCCACTACGTCGTGGAATGAACGCTTAC
>NZ_PTIV01000078.1 GCF_002934325.1 Marinobacter persicus | reverse complement strand
TAACGAGGCTGTAGAAAAACCCATTTCTGAGCCAGCTCTACCGCCCTTTTGTTCGTTTATTCGTCACGGCCAGCAATCCGCTTCGCCGTCGTCATTTGTTCATTCCACCACTGACGTTATCCGCTCAACAATGACCGAGAGCAGATTTCGCTCTTTATTGGTCTGATCAGTGGCGTTTTTCGCTCATTCACGCCGCCAACTGCCCATAATTCGCCAGTTTCTCGATGTTGTGCACCAGGCAATACAGCTGCCACTGGCCCTGTACCTTTTTCCTACCCCGCAAGCTGAAGCGGTTCAGGCGCTTGGTCGTGCCGATGTTGCCGAACACCGGTTCCACCACCGACATGCGGTGGCTGTAAATTTCCTTGCCTTTTGGACTATCCACGCGGTGTTTCATCCAGTCGGTGTAGTTCGGCAGGCGTTTGTTCTCGATGGTGAACGATACCTGTCGGCCGGAGCCCTTACGGTGATTGGCTGAGGCGGGGTTTTGCATGCATTGGTGTTTCTTCGGGCAATGCCGGCACTGGAGGAGACGCCCTTCGAAGTGCACCCGGGTCTTGCCGTTCTCGGCTTCCCGGATGCCCTGGTAGCTGATGGTGTTGCCTGCCGGACAGACGCAGGTCAGATTTACCGGATCGAACTGGAACTCATTGGCTGGGATGATGGTTTTCCAGCCGGTTTTGGGTAGATGCTGACGCCGTTTGCCGTATTTATCCTTTTGGTTCTGGAACTTCGGATCGCGGCTCCGGAATTTGTTGTCCGGCACATAGCCATTGATCTGGCGCTCATGCAGGTACTTCATGTTGGCTTCGTTGGCGAAGCCGGTGTCGGCGGTAACGATGGCGCCTTGCTGGTAGATATTCTCGGTAATGCCCAGTTTCTTGAAGCGGGCTTCCACGGTTTCCAGTACCGGTTGCAGCGTGTGGTGCTCCTGCCCTTCCCCGAAGGCCTGGGCATCGATGATGATCTGGTGTTTCTTGTCCACCGTGGCCACGCCGTTGTAGCCCTGGATCGTGCCCTTGCTGGTGGTCATCTTGGCGCTTTCGTTATCGGTGATGTTGCTCTTCACTTCCTTGCTCCGCTTCCCCCGGCCCATCCGTGGGCGGTTCGTCTTTAGGAAGCGGTCCACTTTGTTCAGGGACTCATCTAGCGAGAGGATGGTTTTGGCCCGGCGGATATCGCGGTCCAGTTCTGCCTCGGTTTCCGCCTCGTCCTTTTCGTAGTGTTCCTTTAAGTGGTGGCGGATCAGGCGGCGCAGCTTGTCCCGTTTCTCACCGAGTTCCTTAAAGGTGCCGGACCATTCCTTGGCAGCGTTCGAGGACATTTTGCAGCCGTCGATGGCGAAGAGTTCATTGCCTAAAAGGCCCTGCTCATGACAGACCAGCAGGATCTGCTCGAACAGCTCTTCTATTTCAAACGCGTGGCTACTGACGAACTTGGCCAGGGTGGTGAAATGCGGAACGGTATCGCAGGACAATGCCTTGAAGATGATGTTGGTCTCGCAACACCACTGCATCTCGCGGCTGGAAGTGATGCCCTTGGAATAGGCAAACAGGATGATCTTAAGCAGGATGGCCGGATCGTAGGCCAGGCGGCCAGTGTCCTGATTCCGATACTTGGGGTGAAACACCGACAGGTCCAGCTTGTGCTCGATCAGGTAATGCACCGCGTGTTCAAAGGTGCCGGGCTGCAGCTGTTCCTGGTAGTTGATCACGACCATGGCGTCCTGGTCGTAGTTGTAGTGCTTAAAGCGAGGCATCTGACAGCTCCTTGTCTGTTTGCCTGATCCTACCAAACTGACCCTCTGATTCGGAGTTTTTCTACAGCCTCAACG
>NZ_PTIV01000077.1 GCF_002934325.1 Marinobacter persicus | reverse complement strand
GCGTTGAGGCTGTAGAAAAACTCCGAATCCGAGGGTCAGTTTGGTAGGATCAGGCAAACAGACAAGGAGCTGTCAGATGCCTCGCTTCAAGCACTACAACTACGACCAGGACGCCATGGTCGTGATCAACTACCAGGAACAGCTGCAGCCCGGCACCTTTGAACACGCGGTGCATTACCTGATCGAGCACAAGCTGGACCTGTCGGTGTTTCACCCCAAGTACCGGAATCAGGACACTGGCCGCCTGGCCTACGATCCGGCCATCCTGCTTAAAATCATCCTGTTTGCCTATTCCAAAGGCATCACCTCCAGCCGCGAGATGCAGTGGTGTTGCGAGACCAACATCATCTTCAAGGCATTGTCCTGCGATACCGTTCCCCATTTCACCACCTTGGCCAAGTTCGTCAGCAGCCACGCGGAGGAAATCGAAGAGCTTTTCGAACAAATCCTGCTGGTGTGTCACGAGCAAGGCCTGCTCGGCAACGAACTCTTCGCCATCGACGGCTGTAAAATGCCTTCGAACGCCGCCAAGGAATGGTCCGGCACCTTCAAGGAGCTGGGTGAGAAACGGGACAAGCTGCGCCGCCTGATCCGCCACCATCTAAAGGAGCACTACGAAAAGGACGAGGCGGAAACCGAGGCCGAACTGGACCGCGACATCCGCCGGGCCAAAACCATCCTCTCGCTGGATGAATCCCTGAACAAAGTCGACCGCTTCCTAAAGACGAACCGCCCACGGATGGGCCGGGGGAAGCGGCGCAAGGAAGTGAAGAGCAACATTACCGATAACGAAAGCGCCAAGATGACCACCAGCAAGGGCACGATCCAGGGCTATAACGGCGTGGCCACGGTGGACAAGAAACACCAGATCATCATTGATGCGCAGGCCTTCGGGGAAGGGCAGGAGCACCACACCCTGCAGCCCGTACTGGAAACCGTCGAGGCCCGGTTCAAGAAGCTGGGTATTGCCGAGAGCATCTACCAACAAGGTGCCATTGTTACCGCCGACACCGGCTTCGCCAACGAAGCCAACATGAAGTACCTGCACGAACGCCAGATCAACGGCTACGTCCCGGACAATAAATTTCGAAGCCGAGATCCGAAGTTCCAGAACCAAAAGGACAAATACGGCAAGCGGCATCAGAACCTGCCGAACACCGCCTGGAAAAACATCATTCCAGCCAGTGAGTTCCAGTTCGATCCGGTGAACCTCACCTGCACCTGCCCGGCGGGCAAGGCCATCAGCTACCAGGGCGTCCGCGAAGCCGAGAACGGCAAGATCCGGGTGCACTTCGAAGGGCGTCTCCTCCAGTGCCGGCATTGCCCGAAGAAACACCAGTGCATGCAAAACCCAGCCTCAGCCAACCACCGCAAAGGGTCGGGGCGACAGGTCTCGTTCACCATCGAAAACAAGCGATTGCCGAACTACACCGACTGGATGAAACACCGGGTAGACAGCCCGAAGGGCAAAGAGATCTACAGTCACCGAATGTCGGTGGTGGAGCCGGTGTTCGGTAACATCGGAACGACCAAGCGCCTCAATCACTTCAGTCTGCGCGGTAAGAAAAAAGTGCAGGGCCAGTGGCAGCTGTATTGCCTGGTGCACAACATCGAGAAACTGGCGAATTATGGGCAGTTGGCGGCGTGAATGAGCGAAAAACGCCACTGATCAGACCAATAAAGAGCGAAATCTGCTCTCGGTCATTGTTGAGCGGATAACGTCAGTGGTGGAATGAACAGATGACCACGGCCAAGTCGATTGCTGGCCGTGACGAATAAACGAACAAAAAGGCGGTAGAGCTGGCTCAGAAGTTAGTTTTTCTACAGCCTCGTTA
>NZ_PTIV01000076.1 GCF_002934325.1 Marinobacter persicus | reverse complement strand
CCCGCGTCGCTACGCTCCGATGGGTGGCAGCCTTGCTCCGGTCCGGGTGGCAGGCTTCACGTGGAATGGGTGGCAACCTTCAGCGGTTTACGCAGAATCCGGTTGCATTCCTCAAATATTTCCTTCTGATCATGACCGAAAGAAGCCATAAACCGGTATTTAAGTGTATAAAAGTGAACAAAAATTTCTTTCTGGGCCTCATATCGCTCAAATACTATGTATCCTCGATCTAGCAGTTCAGCATCCTCCTTAGTTTCGTGATCCCCCCGCTGCCTGGACTTTCCTTCGTTACTGGAAGAAAAAGGGTTCCGGATAGTCGCGATGGCATCCTTGACCTCAAAGAAAGAAGCCAAAACTTCCTCTGCAAGCTCTATTTTTCTCTTTCCGATAAACTCGCGCTTCCAAGCACCTACACCTGAAATGATTGCCCAGCATGCCCCAATAATTGCAATGGATTCTCCGATAAAAACGATGTCTTCCATTTTTCTCCCGTAGAGCTAACAGCTAAAAATACAGGCTTACTCAGTCTCTGAGCCCCAAGAGTAACTGGCATTTTTACCTTTGCCTTTGCCAAGCTTTTTGCGGTCAATCATTCGGGATTCAAACTGAAAATTCTCATCTATTTTGACCACGAGTAGCTTGTTGAAGTTGCCCGCTCTCTTGACCAATACCTTACCTTTACCTTTTTCAGGGGAAATCGTCTTTATCTCTACCCAGTCATTCCCCATGCGACCATCTGAGCCGGCCATACCTGGGCGATGGCGTTCGATCCCATATTTAATCTCAGCGTAAAGCTCGCCGAGCTCTCCCCAGATTTGAAGGTAACGACCAGTGAGCTCGTAGTACTCTGCCGCGGAATAAACCAAGTCCTCAAAGACTTTGATAATTTCGATGGGTGCATTGGGAAACTCGGCCTTGAGGTCTTGCTCGTGCAATTGACCGTTGATCCACTCCCAACTGATCCATTCGCCATCATCCCAAATGCCATCAGATGGATCGCTGATGGGAAGTCCTGTCATTGCACACCGCATCTCGGTACCTCCCTGTATTTAACGCCAATGTTCAGCGGCCGGTTTGGAGAGCAACGGAAAAACCGGTCCGGTGGAGGCCCGCAGGGCCGGAACATACTGCAACCACTAGTTAAGAACGCCCGATCCAAAGTACGAAACCATGATCTAAATAGCGGATAACTTGTACCGGGAACATGAAACCAAAACCTCACCACGAAACCCTTCGGGCAGCATGCTGCATGAATTCACACAGCGATATGCTTTACTTTCAAGCCATGTGGCTACGGAGCTAGCTGAAATGTTGCTCAACTCAACCATAACATCCAAGAAATCCCGAACCTGAGTACTATATATTAGTGAGAACTCTTGCAACGGGGTTATTTCTGCAACGGTACCAGAGTCACCATATTGCTGTGCTTGGACGAGGTCTGTTGAACAGATAATTGTTGTAGACCTTGCCCTTATCCCAAATTGTTCGTGAAACCAATCATCAGCGTATTCGTGAATCGCAAGAGGTGTATCTTTAGGAATTCTGGGCGTATCAACAAAAGGATTTTCATATTCACCACTTGGAATTCGTCTATCAAAACCGCGATATAACTTCAAGACTTCCTCCGTAATCACTTTTTTTCGCTTAACGCTTTTGTTTAGCGGCGACTACGGAGCGCAGCGTAGTAGGCGTCCGGTGTAGGGCTGCCAGGCCCGGAACGCACTACAACAATTTGTTATGCAGTGCCCAGTCGTCGCGCGACATTCGATACACGCGCACAGGCCGGGCATGGAACTCTCGAGTCGTATAGTCTCCGAACCCGACTTTCTCCGTGACCCTGACGGAAGCTGTAT
>NZ_PTIV01000075.1 GCF_002934325.1 Marinobacter persicus | reverse complement strand
GTGGCAGCTTTGCCGTGGAATCAGTGGCAGCTTTCGCGTGGAATGGGTGGCAGGCTTCGTCTGGAATCAGTGGCAACCTTGGTCTGGAATACGCAGACCACTTCCTCCATTTATCCCTCGCAGGATCACACACAACCGAAAAACGCCACGTTGAGGCAGATCAAGGCATCCGTATTCCTTATGGCCTGAATCTGCACTTCTGGCGGGAGACTTATTGCGGCCCATTCTTCTTGTGCTAGTCTTGCAGTGGGTCGAGGAAGCTCCGCTGGCTCGACCAAGTCCGACAACGGATGTCAGGCAAACGCGACACCTGCACAGTGGTGTGACCGGTCAGGGAGAGACCTGCCACTATTTTGCCCCTCTATCCCTTCAATCTACCGACTCTGGAATTCCGTAATTTCTTGCTTCAAGCTGGCATACCAGCCCAGCAATTCATCTTCAGTGACTTCGCCTTGAGTTTGTTCCTTAGCCTTTTGCCGCTCAATCTCCGCTCGCTGTTCGGCATAGACATCGTGAAGTGCTTCCACTGAGATATTGAAGCCCTCGTGATGGTTGAGTTGGTTTCGAAGGGCTTTGAAAGCCGAGGGGGCGACAGGGTTGTTTCGCTTCCGCTCAATGTCTTTGGGCCGAATGCCAAACACTTCGCCCCAATGATCAACCGCTTGATGCCAGGCACACGTCAGCGGGCATTCTTCAGTGATGTAAAACCGCACCGCGTTGCCAGGATGGTTGACCGAAAAATAACAGCGTTCCTGATCGACGCGATCTCCGGTGGTGATCCCCATCGTGATGCCCCGGAATCCAACACCGCGGTAAGGACGTGTGTTTGGGTGATTGGTTTTCAGGGCATCAATGTACTGCAATGCAGCCGAGCGAGCCGCCCAGCGGGCGTCGTAATACCGGGCTCTTGTTCGTTGGTAGCGATACCAGAAATCCGCCGGGATCGTCGGCTTCGGAGGGATCAAGCTGAAATACTTCTGGTACCGTTTGCCTCGTAGCGTGGCGGTCACATGCCAGCCGTGAAAACGAGAAGATAACTGGCCTTTCTCATAATAATGGATGGCCATAGGTCAGTGTCATACTCCTTTGTTGATTACTGAAGAACTACGTTCCGCGACTACAGAATCGAAATCTGGGTACTAAGTTGCTGAGAGTTAGAGATTTCCATCCGTTCGTGGCGAGACCGTAGCGTCCAAATTTGGACGATTGCCACTGCCCGCGTATTCTGTCACCTCGCTGTCCCATCCGCATCGTGCGCTTCCGGTCTATTATCAAGTTGAGAAGGAATCCATCATGACGAGACAAAGGACTGTCGGCCTCGCCTTCATTCTGCTGTTGGTGTGTACGTCCGTATCCGCAGAACTGGTCAAAAAGTCCAGCAGCGGCCTATGCCACCCACCGGAAAGCAGCTGGTACGAGCGAACCAAGAATTACGAAGCCTTTGATTCCATTAAGACCTGCCTGGACTCTGGGGGCCTTTTGCCAAGCGGGCTCAGTCTTCGTGACATTCGCGCCGAACGCAACCCGGCCAGCGATTACCGACCCTATGACAGAGATTACTTTCGCCATTGGATCGACGAAGATGGTGACTGTCAGGATACGCGGGCGGAGCTGCTCATCTCCAAATCCACCAGCGAACCGACATTTGCTGATCCGCTAAAAGCCTGCCGTGTCATATCAGGCCGTTGGAACAGTCTATTCACAGGTCAACAATTGTACCAAGCCAGCGACGTTGAGATTGATCACGTTGTACCCCTGGAGTGGGCCTGGGAGCGCGGCGCTTGGCGCTGGTCAGGCCAAAAGCGTGAAACGTTTGCGAACGACCCGGTTAACTTGCTAGCCGTTGAGGATGAACTCAACAGCAGCATTAGTGGAATAGAAAAAATATCCTAAAAAGCATCAAAAACCTATGCCAGAAATCGAAATCTGGTTTTTTTTGAGCATACATGCATATATAGAGGAATTACGAACATACTATTTTACCAATTGGAAATTGCGTGCTGAACAGCGTCTGCATAGAGGCAAATATCAAAGTAGACAACACGGGGACGAAGATAAGTCTTCCGGTGATCGTCACCCAAGATGGTTTGCTGAAAAGTTATTTGGATTA
>NZ_PTIV01000074.1 GCF_002934325.1 Marinobacter persicus | reverse complement strand
TGTCAATGGCCATTTATTTTGACCCACCTTTGGCCAATAAAATTGACCCACCTTTCATAGTCTAGCTTGTAACTTTCTGCTTCAGTCGATAGCTTTCTCCTCCCAACATAAAGATGTGTGAATGGTGGATAACCCGGTCAATGATCGGCACCGCCACGTTGTCGTCGTGGAAGAACTCGCCCCAGCTGGTGAAGTCCTTGTTGGTGGTCAGGATGATGGACCGGTATTCGTACAGGCTGTTGATCAGCTGGAACAGGTTGTACCGGGCCTGCCGCGTCATGGGCAGGTAGCCCAGCTCATCGATGATCAGCAGGTCGTATTTGGCCAACTGGCTGACCCGCTTTTTCAGCTCACCCTTCATCTCGGCCAGTTCCAGTTCTTCCACCAGATCCAGGGCGTTGCGGAACAGCACCCGGTAACCGGCTTCCACGGCTTTGTAGCCAATGCCGATGGCCAGGTGGGTCTTGCCTACACCGGGCGGGCCGATGAACACCAGGTTGTTCCGCTCGTCGATGAACTGGAAGTCCAGCAAGGCATTTACCTGACGTTTGGTAATGGTGGTCTGGTGCCGGTAGTCGAAGCCCTCCAGTCGCTTCTCAGCAGGGAACGCGGCCATCTTCCGGTTCCGGCGGATGCGCTTGTCCTGGCGCTGGATCAGTTCGTGTTCGGCAAGCCGGTCCGCGAAGCTCAGGTAGGACATCTCGTTGGCTTCTGCCTCGGCCAGCAGGTTGGTTAGTTCGTCGGCGGCCGCGCTCAGACGCAGACTGCGGTAACGGGACACGGTCTGTTCAAGCTGGCTCATGGGTCACCCCCTGGCCACTGGAGTGGCCAATACGGCGATAAGCACTTAGGTCCAGTGCTTCCTTGGGTTCTGGCAGAGGTTCCGGCTGCCGCTCCCGGAGGACGGCGGCTTGGGCCGCTTCAAGGTAGCTTTGCAGGCGTGTGGCGGTCATGCCGGGACGCTTTGCCAGCGTCATGATCAATACCGGATCCACCGGCGCATGGCGCTTGAGCAGGTCACGGGTAGCCACCAACTGATCCTTGTAGATCTTGGGCTCGGAACGCTTGAGCTGCTGGCACAACCGTTGCCCGATTTCACGCCCGATCATCTCATTGATCTTGCTCTCAAGGGTGGCCACCCGCTGGGCATGATCGCGGTAGTGATGGGTGTTCTTGATTACCTTGCCTTTATCGGAACACAGCGCATGGCTGGTGATGACGTCGCCTGTGCTCAGGTCGCTGATGTGGAGTTGGCCGCCGGACTCCAGAACGCCCACCCGGGCCTGCTGCCAGGCCATGGGCACAGAGTACTTGTTGGCCTTCCAGGCGATCAGGCCGGTCTTGTCGGCCCGCCGTGTCTCGTGGGCCATCGGCTGCACGCAAGCTGGTGACAGGTAGGCCTCCAGATGTTCTCGCTCATCCCGTTCGAAGCGTTCCCGGGGTGGTTCTCCGGTGGTGCCGTGGATGCGGACATTGGCCACACTCTCAACCCAGTCCTGCACGTGCTGGCGCACGTGTTCCTGGTCCCGGAAGACCTCACCGTAAAGGCAGTCCTGTTTGACGTATTTTACGCCGGCTTCCACCTTGCCCTTGCTCTCCGGGTCATAGCCTTCGCAGGCATGGATCCGGAACCCGGCGGTGGTGGCATACTCATGAAACCGTTGGTTGAGCGTCAGTTCGCGGTACTGTTCGTTGATCACCACCAGCTTGGTCTGATCGTAAACGCATTCCTCCGGCAGGCCACTGAAGTAACGCAAGGCTTCATCGTGGAGCTGGATAAACGTCTGGGTATCCAGCGGGCGGAAGGCCAGGCCCACGTACATCAACCGCGAGTAGGACAGCACGAACACCACGAAGTGCAGCGTGCGCTCTTCGCCACCAATCAGCACACCGCGCAACTCACCGGGGTCCACCTGGCACTGAACACCCGGCACATCGTCCAGAATGGGTTCGTAGTAGCGCATCTGAGCCGAGGCGACTTCCTCCTTGAGCACCCGCACATAGCGGCGAATGGAACGGTCCGAGGCTGGTAACTCACCAACCTTCGCTTGCAGCTTGCGGGCAATCTTGACGGCGCTAAGCCTGGGAAACTGCTGGAGCAAATGCACCAGATAATCCCGGTGATCATCGAGTCGCTTGCTCCGTGAGGGATCGGCAAACCGCTCCGAAATCGCATCCACCTCCATCCGCAAATATTTACGGACGGTATTCCGGGACAGGCCCAGTTCGTGACTGATGGTGCGGATCGACAACCCTTTGCCGTTATCGTGCAGTGCCTTGATCTTGTGTATCACAACCCACTCCTTCACTGACATGCCCCCGGCCATCGATAAAAGCGGGGGACAGTAGCTGGTTCTGTGGCCTGACGGCCACCCGGGGGTGGGTCAAAATTAATGGCCAGTAGTGGGTCACTTTAATTGGCCACTAACA
>NZ_PTIV01000073.1 GCF_002934325.1 Marinobacter persicus | reverse complement strand
CAGTGAATCAGACAAGCCTCCATTGCCCATGGATGCCATTGTACGAGCCAAGCAGCATCTGATTCCGCTAGAGGCGACGTCGTTTCGCGATCTCTATCAATTGCATCCCTTCCTCGAAGACTGCTGGTTCGGGGTTGATCCACAGTTAATTGATGACAATGACCCAAACTGCATTTATCGAGTGGTCAAAAAAGAGCGGAAGCGAGGTCGCAAGCGCTATTTTGAAGAGGTGCACGAGTTATGGTCGCCCGTAAAAATTGTCGCAAACTACACATTGCTATCCATTCCGTTGCGAGGACAGCAAATCTGTTGGCTCGACAGCGGAGAGGGAGATGAATTCGTTCCGTTATGGCGTGATGGGAAGGTTCACTGGATCGAAAATCCAAGTCCGCTTGCGACCCGAAAGCGGAATAAGGGCTTTATTCAGAAAGGGAACAATGACGGTGAGTTGAGCGCCTACATCACGACGAACAAAACCGGAAAGAAGTTGGGCGGCTACGATATTCCATTCATGCCGGAAGATCTGGCGTATTGGATTATCCAGCTTCGGGATTGGCAATCCAAATACAACCCAATCGAAGAACTGACACTGTGGACGCAAATCAATCCGCAGCAAAGGATACACAAAGACATCCTCAAAAGGCGCGGTAAACAATCGTTCCTGTTCCGCGACCCGGCCTCACACGCCTGTGATGAGAAGGCGTCGCCCATGCGTACGACAACCGCGTTTACACGAACCCTGCCTGCTCTGTTGTTCCATAGTCAGAGGCCAGGCGCGGACCTCGCCGAGAAAATCGAAAAAAAGAGCAGCGTGGATTACAAGAGCCAATTTACACCTCATGCTCTCCGCGTCAGCCTTATCACTGCCTACATTGTCGACGGCAGAGCGCCCATAGCCGTGATTTCAAAGCTGGTTGGTCATTCCTCTCTGGTGATGACGATTTACTACACAAAGGTAGGAGCCAGCAAAATGCGGCTGGAGATGGCGGCGGCTGAAAAACGGGCACTTGAGCAGAGTCACTATCGTTACGAAGACCTCATCCTCCAGAAGAAAATCGAAGAGGCGCGGCCGGAATTAATCGCCACAGACCGAAGCATCATGGATCAGTGTCTGACACCTAATTGGCCCTCTGGAGCCTTCCAACTTATGAGTTTCGGAATCTGCCCCATGAGCGGCAACAAGTGTGACGAAGGTGGCATGGCACTGGTTGAGCGGAAGGTTGAAGCACAGTACGCGCCGGTGCCCAATGGCTACCTTGGGACTCGAAATTGTCCCCAGTGCCGCTTCTTCATTACCGGCCCGGCGTTTCTGGGCGGTTTGTCGGCCATTGCCAACGAAATCATTCTGGAAATCAATGTCACCCGTAATGAATACCACGAACTCGAAGAAAAAAGGCAGACACTCGATGACGAGCGGTACGATGCCGAGTCTTCGGGACAGTTTTTTGGAAAAGAGCGAACGCTGAAAAAGATCACCTCGGCGTATGAGGAAAAAGCCAAAAAGCTCGACATGCTTCTCACGGATCTCCAGCACTTATACCGCCTGATTTCCCAATCTACCGAACTGCTGAAGACCTCCGAGACAGGCCAGCACCAGCTGATCGTCAGCGGCAATTACGTGGAAATGGAGATGCATTTGGAGGAGCAAAGCAGCGAATTTCGGTTGCTCGCTGAGGTCTGTGCCAACGCTGAAATATACGAGAGCGCCAGTGCCTCCAGAGCACGCCCCCTGCTCAGTCAGATGCTCGACAAATTGGCGGACACCAATGGGATTGCACCCGCGATATTTCGGTTGACCGAGGATCAGCAGCTCAAAGCTGCCAATCAGGTCGTCCGGCTGATTATGCAAGTGACACAGAATAACTGGCACGTCGCTGACCAGTTGATCAATGGGCAAATCACCTTGGAAGATCTCGCCGAACCACTACAGCTAGGTGATGTGCGCCAAGAGATCGAGTCAGCCATGAACGGGTCTTTGAAATTCCCGCTAGAAATCGAGAGCTGCAATGAGTGAACCGAACGAAGTCTACGAGGCCATACTGGGCCAACTGAAAAATTCTCGTTCCAGGAAGTCCCTGGAGGCCCTTCACGCCGTTTGCAAGGAGCATCATGAGTCAGGCTCGGTCGATTTCAGAATCTCAACGATTGCGAAGCTAGGAGCCAGTCGTGGCGCTCCTAGCGAGCAGACCATCCGAAACAAAACCGGAGAACATTATAGAGCGGTCATTGAGGCTTGGCAGGCGCTTGGAGACCAAAAAAAGAAAGCGATCAAAGCACAGACCACGCCCTCGGGCGAGTACGATTGGGTTGATGAGGTAAGCAATAAAACGCACCGCTTCCTCATACTCGACCTGATTTCGAAGGTCCGTAAATTGAGGGCTGTTAGTGGCCAATTAAAGTGACCCACTACTGGCCATTAATTTTGACCCACCCCCGGGTGGCCGTCAGGCCACAGAACCAGCTACTGTCCCCCGC
>NZ_PTIV01000072.1 GCF_002934325.1 Marinobacter persicus | reverse complement strand
AGTGCTTGAAGCGAGGCATCTGACAGCTCCTTGTCTGTTTGCCTGATCCTACCAAACTGACCCTCGGATTCGGAGTTTTTCTACAGCCTCAACGCTGAGCGCACCGGTGGCCTTTACAGAGCGAAGCGGCGTAAAGGACATCCGCGTGACGCGTATTGTTATGCACTGTTAAATATCCCGCCGTTGCCCGATACACAACAGTGCAGTTGGTTCCATGTTTGAGGGTAATCTCAATGCCTCCTTGACCTTTGCATCATCAAACCCGGCCACCAGAACACAACCAGCTCCGAGAGCCGTACTCTGGAGATGAACATTTTGTGCTAAAGCTCCAGTTTCCATATATACATAGCGAGCACCGCGCTCCCCATGGGGTGGCTGAGATTCAAAGTGGCTAACCGCCTTTCCGAGTTTCGCTGAAACCCCAATGACGATAGCCGCCTCTTTCAACCACGGCTGATCGCCAATCCCTAGCTCGTGCATTGCCTCTTTCCGAACACGGTCACCAACTAGCTTCAACGAATGGCTATCAGCCTTATACTCATAGGTACCGGGCTCAAGTGCCGATACACGCTGCACCACAACTTGTAGATGCAGCGGGTATAAGCCACCCGCCGATGGAGTTGCTCTTTTTTGGCCTGGCCCTGTTAGTCCTTGGGCCGCCCAAAGCAATTGGGACAAAACAGCTATAGGTAGCGGCGCCTTCGTGTACTGCCTCACGCTGCGCCGACCTTCAATACAGCCAACCAATGACTCAGAACCTTGCAATTCCGGTGCAGGTAGCTCGAAGACCATGCATTTACTCCCTATGCATAACGCGGAGATAAGCGGCGGCCCGTAAGGGACGTCCGGCGGACGGCCCTCTGGCCGGGAGCGAACTTAATTGACTGGTTAAAGGCAGGTAATGACACTGCCTGCTCCCTGGCAACGACCGCGACGGCCTACTCCGTTTCCTTGCACCGGCTGGAGCCGATACCGTTTGTTTGAAACCACCGCCACGTTTGCGGTGGATGAACCTGAATTCAAAGGTACCAGATCCTGACTGAATTTTCGGCGGACAGCCCAGAGCGATCAATGCCAGAATTTCTACCAACGCTGTTGCTGATTAAAGCAACCAAATCAGACGCGGACTATGACGGCCTTGGTGCTCACCAGATTAACCGGGGTTAGCTACCAAGCCCGGCACCAAGGCCAATCCTCCAGAGCGACCCAAAAGACCGAAGCCTTTGCCGTTAACGCCGAAGCACAGCGGCGACCTTGGAGTGGCTACGAAGGAGCCACGTAAAGGGCGTCCGGCGGCCATCGGCCGCGAACTGCTGCGCTTGGTTATGCAGTGTTGGCACGAGTTAGTAATTCCAATGCCTGTTCAAAAATCTTCTCTACATGCTCTCTGTTCTCAATACTTTCTGGAAGTACTGCCCGATCACCTTCAACACCCGCGATCATTTCCTGGAGCATACCAGGACGCTCAGCGTCAAGACGCTGAAGAAGTCCCGTCAACAGATACAGAGCCGCATCGGCCTTAGCGCTTTCCATATATCATCCTCAGTTCCCAGTTCCATAATGCTGCATAACGCCGCATTCAGCGGCTTGTCCGCTGGAATGCTTTGTTAAGCCTCAACTCCAAGGATAACCTCAGAAAGCTCCCCTGCAATTTCTTGAATACTACTAATAGATGTATTTAATGCGACTTTGTCAGCAAGTGCTGGGCTGAATTGAATAACTTCGTCCTTGGAAATCTTATGCCATATGGGTAATATCATCTTATGCCCATTCATTTCTCTAGCCACCATTGAATCCAATTCATACTGCGTCCAGTTTTTTGAACAAAAAGCAGCGGAAAGGATCACTGTTCCAAACTTAGACTTAACTAAACCGTGATCAATACTTTTCCTTAGACTATCACCCACTTTCAATGTGAATTCATCATACCAAACTTTCACCCCCATATTTTCGAGAGTTTCAGCTAGAGGTCGTACAAATTCTTCTTTATCTTCCGAAGCATGGGATATAAATAGGTCATACTCTGTATCGGGTAAATCATCAAAAGCACTAACACTACTCTGAGCCTCAGAAACCATTTCAGTAGTTCTTCGAATCTCAGCTTGCAGTTGCCTTTGATGGGCGAGCTTTTCTCTTTGTTGTCTTTTCTCTAGATCTGCTATTTTTTTCCTTTCACGCTCATCTATGGCGGCCTGCTTCTTTCTTTCCTTCTCTTCTTCTTTTAAAAGGTCTTGCTTTAACTTCAATAACTTACCTTCTTTATCTGATAATTTTTTATGAAAATCAGATTTTTTAGCCTGACTCTTCGCTATCTCATTATTCTTTCGATCAATTTCAGCTGCTTTGCTTTTCAAAGTAGACGCAGGTGTGCTCTTGGTAATGCTTCGGTTTATTTGACCAATTCGATTACCTAAATCACTCTCTTTTTTTGTTTCCAAGCTGATTTTATGGTTGGCAAGCCCCCGATATTCTAGACACCTGACAGCTGCTTAAAATACTGCTTTTCGAAGTCCACGGGAGACAATCCACCGTTGTTGCCGTGCCGG
>NZ_PTIV01000071.1 GCF_002934325.1 Marinobacter persicus | reverse complement strand
TGCGTATTCCAGACCAAGGTTGCCACTGATTCCAGACGAAGCCTGCCACCCATTCCACGCGAAAGCTGCCACTGATTCCACGGCAAAGCTGCCACCCCGGCAGGCTGCCTAATCTCCCCATCAAAACGTCCGGCGCGGGATAACTAACGGTACTCTGCTCCTTTTCATCCGGAGAGGGCCAGATGCCAGCGAAGAGGTTATCCATGCGTAAAATCAAAGAAGTCCTTCGCCTCAAGTGGGAGCGAGGGCTAAGCAACCGGCAGGTTGCTGCAGCCTGCGGCATCAGTCGCCCCACCGTGAGCGAGTATCTGCGGCGTGCTGCTGAGGCGGGGCTTGGCTGGCCGCTGCCAGAGGATCTGAGTGAAGCCCAGCTGGAGCAACGGCTGTTCCCGCCACCACCGGATCTGCCGGCACAGGCCCGAGGCATTCCGGATTGGAAGCGAATCCACGATGAGCTCCGGGGCAAGAACGTCACCCTCTTCCTGCTCTGGCAGGAGTACCGTCAAGCCAATCCGGACGGTTACCAATACAGTTGGTTCTGCGACCATTACCGGGCCTGGCAAGGCAAGCTGGATCTGGTGATGCGCCAGGACCACCGAGCCGGTGAAAAGCTGTTCGTGGACTATGCCGGGCACACTGTGCCCGTCATTGACCGCACCACCGGTGAGATCCATGACGCGCAGGTCTTTGTGGCGGTGATGGGTGCGTCCAATTACACCTACGCCGAGGCCACCTGGAGCCAGACCCTGCCGGACTGGATCGGCTCTCACATCCGAACCTTCGAGTTCCTGGGCGGCGTGCCGGAACTGGTGGTTCCGGACAACCTCCGCTCCGGCGTCAGCAAGGCCCATCGCTACGAGCCGGATCTCAATCCGACCTATCAGGATATGGCTGGCCATTATGGCGTGGCCGTTGTCCCCACACGGGTTCGCAAGCCCCGTGACAAGGCCAAGGTGGAAGGTGGCGTATTGATCGTCGAGCGCTGGATCCTGGCGGCCCTGCGCCACCGTCAGCACTTCTCCCTGGGGCAACTGAACGCCACCATCCGTGAGCTGTTAGAGAAGCTCAACAGCCGTCCCTTCCGCAAGTTGCCCGGGTGCCGGCTTGATCACTTCAAACAGCTGGACCAGCCGGTTCTACAACCGCTACCCGCCGAGCCGTATGTCTACGCCGAGTGGAAAAAAGCCCGGGTACACATCGACTACCACGTCGCCATCGACGGCCATTACTACTCGGTGCCCTACACCCTGATCAAGAAAGAGGTGGAGGTCCGGATCACCCACAACACCATCGAATGCTTCCACCGGGGCAACCGGATCGCCAGTCACCGGCGTTCGGATCAGAAGGGTCGGCATAGCACGATCGCTGCTCACATGCCGGAGTCCCATCGCCAGGCCGGCGAGTGGTCACCGGAACGGCTGATCGCGTGGGCAGCAAAGATCGGACCGGCAACTGAAAAGCTCATCCGCATCGCGCTGGGGGCGAGAAAGCACCCGCAACAGGCCTACCGGTCCTGCCTGGGCATTCTCCGGCTGGGCCAGAGCTACGGCGAGGCACGATTAGAACGTGCCTGCCAACGCGCCCTGATGCTGGGCAGTTGCCGATACAAGAGCATCGAATCCATCCTCAAACACCGCCTGGATGAGCAGCCCCTGGAAGAGCAACAAGAACTGGCCTTGCCCGACACACACGACAACATCCGCGGCCCCGCCTACTACCACTGAAGGAATCTGACATGTTGAAACATCCCACACTGGATAAGCTCCACACCCTCAAACTGACCGGCATGGCCGCCGCTCTGGCGGATCAATCGGCCACCCCTGACATTACCGACCTGAGCTTCGAGGAACGCCTTGGCCTGCTGGTCGACCGTGAAATGACGGAACGGGACAACCGGCGCATGACCAGCCGCCTGCGCCGGGCCAAGCTGCGACACGCCGCCATCCTCGAAGACATTGATTACCGGAACTCACGGGGCCTGGATAAAGGGCTTATCCAGAGCCTGGCCAGCTGCCAGTGGGTGAAGGAACACCTGAACGTGCTCATCACCGGTCCCACCGGGGTCGGCAAAACCTGGCTGGCCTGCGCCCTGGCACACAAGGCCTGCCGCGAAGGCTACACCGCCCAGTACGTCCGCCTGACCCGACTGCTACGGGAGCTGACTATCGCCAAAGGCGATGGCCAATACTCAAAGCTCCTGACCAGCCTGGCCAAGGTCGACGTGCTGATCCTGGACGACTGGGGGCTGATGAAGCTGACCGCCGAGAACCGGCGAGACTTGCTGGAGGTGCTGGAAGACCGGCATGCCCGGCGCTCCACCATCGCCACCAGCCAACTACCCATCGAGGAATGGCACGGCGTGATCGGTGACGCCACTCTGGCAGATGCCATCCTGGACCGGCTCGTTCACAACGCCTACAAGGTCAATCTGCGGGGCGAGTCCATGCGGAAACAACAGGCAAGGTTGACGGGCACTGAGACTTCGGAGTAAGAAGAGAAACCCCGCGTCGCTACGCTCCGATGGGTGGCAGCCTTGCTCCGGTCCGGGTGGCAGGCTTCACGTGGAATGGGTGGCAACCTTCAGCGGTTTACGCA
>NZ_PTIV01000070.1 GCF_002934325.1 Marinobacter persicus | reverse complement strand
TGCCTGGGCACCATGACCTTCGGCGGTGATGAGGACATCTGGGGGCTGATCGGCCAGTTGCAGCAGGAACAGGCCGACGAACTGGTGAAGATCGCCCTGGAAGCGGGGATTAACTTTATCGATACCGCCAACATCTATGGTTTCGGCGCCAGCGAGCGCATCGTCGGCCAGTCCCTGAAGAACCTCGGCGTTCGCCGGGAAGATGTCGTGCTGGCCACCAAGGTGCTCGGCCCGATGGGCGAGGGCCCCAATGCCCGTGGCGCTTCCCGCGGCCACATCATGAATGAATGCAAGGCGAGCCTGGCGCGCCTGCAAACGGATTATATCGACCTGTACCAGATCCACGGTTTTGACCCGGCCACCCCGATCGAGGAAACCCTGGAGGCACTGAACACCCTGGTGCGACAGGGCCATGTGCGGTACGTGGGTCTGTCCAACTGGGCCGCCTGGCAGGTGATGAAAGCCATCGGCATCAGCCAGGCCCGCAACCTGTGCCCGATCATATCCCTGCAGGCCCACTATACCCTCGTAGGTCGCGACCTGGAGCGGGATATTATTCCGATGCTGGAATCTGAGAACGTCGGTCTGATGGTGTGGAGCCCGCTGGCAGGCGGTTATCTGTCCGGTAAATACGAGGGGCCGGACGTGTCCGAGGAAAACCGGCGTGCCAAGTTTGACTTTCCGCCTGTCGACCGTGAGCGGGGCAGCGACGTCATCAAGGTGATGCGGGAGATTGCCGGCGGAAAGCAGATCGACGGCGAGCCGGTTACCGTAGCCCAAATAGCCCTGGCGTGGCTGCTACACCAGAAGCCTGTATCCAGTATTATCGTTGGCGCCAAGCGGCCGGAGCAGCTGAAAGCCAATATCCAGGCAGCGCAGATCCGGTTGTCTGGCGAGGAACTTAATACGCTCGACGAGGTGAGCCGTATACCGGAGGAGTATCCGGGCTGGATGATGAAAATGATGGCCGGGTATAGGGACTCTACTGAGTCCTGATTCTTCACATCGCGCTGCGCCCCGGCGGCGCAGCCGCTCAACTTGAGAAGTGGCCTATGCTGTCAACACGTAAACGTCCGTGACTACTTCAATCTTCTATCTGTAAGCGAAACCAGAGTGCATAAAGCGCCGGAACAAACAACAGCGTGATCAGAGTGCCGACCGCCACGCCCCCTATAAGGACATAAGCCAGCGGCCCCCAGAACAGGTCAAAGGTCAGAGGTACAAACGCCAGAACGGCCGCCAGGGCAGTGAGCACCACGGGGCGGGCGCGTTGGACTGCCGCCTCGACCACGGCTTCCCGGGCAACCATCCCTGCTTTGAAGTTGTCCTGCACCTGTTGGGTCAGAATCATGGTATTTCGCATCAGGATGCCGCCCAGGCCAATCAGTCCCAGCAACGCGGTAAAGCCAAAGGGTTGGTTAAACAGCAGCAAAGCCAGCACAGCGCCAATCAGCCCCAGTGGCGCGGTGGCCAGAACGGTCAATGTGCCGATAAAGGAACGCATCTGAAGCATGATGAAGATCAGCATCAACGCCAACATCACCGGTTGTAATGTCTGGATGGACGCATTGGCTTTGGCTGATTGCTCCACCGTACCGCCGATTTCAATACGGTAACCCTCCGGCAACTGTTCACGCAGGCCAGTCATCGCACTCCAGATCTCCTTGGTGACATCCGGTGGCTGGGCACCTTCTACATCGGCCTGAACGGCCAGGAAGAGGTCACGGTTGTAACGCTTTATAACGGGCTCCTCATAGCGAACCTGCCACTTGCCCAGTTGCTGTGCGGAAAGTTTGCGGCCGTCGCGGGTCTTGATTTCAAGATCTTCGGGCATCATCACTTCGCCACGGGCATTACGCGCCACCAGTTGAACGCTCCTTATTCCCTGACGTAGCTCGGTGACGGCCACTCCGCGAAGTTGGAACTGCAGTTGCCGGGCAACTTCTGCCGGGGTCAGGCCGATCCAACCCAGGTTTTCCGGGTCCAACTCAAGATAGAGAGTGGGTACGCGCTCATCCCATTCGAGATGCGGCATGACGATATTCGGATGCCCGGTCATAAGAGTCCGGATCTGGTGCGCGATCTCTCTGAGTTGATCGGGTTCCGGGCCCAACACTCGAAAACTGACCGGCCAGGCCACCGGGGGACCATACAGCAAACGCGTTACCCGCACTCGTGCCTCCGGAAACTCACCCACCGCGATTCTGGTTTCCAGCGCCGAGATGATGCGATCGCGCCCTTCAACGTCCTGCCCGATGGCAATCAGCTTGGCAAATGCCGGGTCCGGCTGCTCGGGGTTGGCAGATACGAAAAACCGGGGGGCACCGGCACCGATGTAAGCGGAAAGGCTTTTCACCTCCGGCATGTCCATCAATATCGCTTCCAGGCGTTTGACAGTTTCATCTGTGGTGGCGATAGCGCTTCCCTGTGGAGCAAAGACGCTGATCAGAACTTCGGGGCGATCAGAACTGGGAAAAAACTGCTTCTGCACCTGGGTTGCCATACCGAAAGCACTGATCACCAGCAAACCCAACGTGATAAAAACGACGGTTTTGCGGTATTGCACACACCAGGTAATCACCCCGCGCAACCTGTGGGGTCATAATAAAGTTGGTAACACCATAAAAGAGTTGGTAACTTTATAATAAAGTTGGTAACTAGCGGCCTATGTGGCAAAGTTAGGCTATTCTCCTCGGGAGTGATAGGGAATGGCCAACTACAAACTCGACAAGAAAACCCAGAAGTGGATCAAAGAAGAACGTGGTAAAGGCAGCGGTAAGGATTACCATCCATGGCTGACCGTCAGAGATCTATCTTCCAGGGGGCGCTCGCATCGAGTGATGGGCCACCTGACAGGACGAACTCATCATTTCTTCTCAGATACAGAGTTAGCCGCGTTCCTGCTACTTGAATGGAACCCGGATGTCACCGACATCCGTGAACAATTTCCTCTCCGAATAGAAGACACCCTCTCAGTGGCTGAGCAAGCCAATATTCGCCACCCCGAAGCAGGCGGATACCATCAGATCATGTCCAGCGATTTTGTGGTTGACCTTTCCACGCCTTCCGGGCCAAAGAG
>NZ_PTIV01000069.1 GCF_002934325.1 Marinobacter persicus | reverse complement strand
AAGCTATCGACTGAAGCAGAAAGTTACAAGCTAGACTATGAAAGGTGGGTCAATTTTATTGGCCAAAGGTGGGTCAAAATAAATGGCCATTGACAAGGGCCGAAAATAAAAGGTTTGCATCGATCAAGAAATTGGAAATTGACTACCGAGCGGGTGCTGAAGACAAATCTGAATCGAGGTTACCGAGCCTGTTGAGTCACGAGATTGATGCATTGAGAGACGCCATCTCTGAGGAGTCCCTTAAATTAAAGGGCTGGACTAAAACAGAACGCGGCAGCATCAAGGACCAAAACGGCAAGGTTGTCTTAAGAAACGGTTTTGTGGATGCCCTTGAAAAAGCGTTGAGTATCGGGAATGGCTAACGGACAAGAAAAAGCTCGCGAAAACCTTGTTGCCTTTCAGCGTTGGGCCGCTACGAAAACCGATGACTATTTAAAGCAAATCGTCTTTCGGGGCCAGCTAAACTGTGGCGAAGTCGCCAACGCTATCGGTATCGGAAAGAGCGCCGTGCGCCAGAATCCGGCGATAAAATCGCTGGTCCTTAAATACCTCGGGCGAATCGCCGCTTGCGGCGAGAGGGCAGAGCCCTCAATTGAAATCGAGGCTACGTCCATTTTTTTGATAGAAGCGGACCTTTTTTGTCGCCGAGATTCCGGCAGCTTAAGCACGCTGAGGTCGCAAAGCGAACATTCAGGTTAGGCAATAACGCCTGGGCTAAGCCGCCTTCCGGCCCCCTGCGCCCCGCCAGAAACAGCTCCCGGCCACAGGGGTTATCCACAGCCCGCTGGAACCAGGGGTTTGCGGATGCCCTCTATCGCCTTCTGCAGCTCGATGAAAACCCGGTCGATCTATCAATTCTCGGGAAGAGCCGTTTGCATGAGTTCTACTACGAATTACTGAAAGGTGAAGCCGGCCATTCATTCAGAAACGCATTTGGTGTTGGGAACGAAATCGCCCGCTCGATTGAGTTCCTGTCATCCAACCTGGACAAAACTGTCACAATTGAAGACCTGGCTGATCAGGCTGGCATGAGCCGGGCGGTGTTCCATCGCAAATTCAAACAGGCGACAAACATGTCGCCCATTCAGTTTCTGAAATCCATGCGGCTCAACAAGGCCGCGATGAAAATTGCTGAAGGCCAAAACGTCAGCGTTGCCGCCATGGACGTGGGTTACCTGAGCTCGTCTCAGTTCAGCCGGGAGTTCAAACGCCTGTATGGCCTGTCACCCAAGCAGTGGAGCCAAACTGAAAAAGCAAGCTGACGGCCGGCTCTGGTATGCCATGTCTATCGGGGTAGTTCCGTGATCGGAACGCATGGTTTGTTATACGAGCCGGTGAGTTGGAATTTACGTCAGGCAAAACCCTCCAGCACAATCTTGCCAACGGCGGTTCCTGATTCCAGTTCGGCGTGTGCGGCACGTAGATTCTCGGCGTTGATCGCTCCGAGGTGCTTCCCTGCAGTTGTGCGGATGAAGCCTTGATCTACAAGCCGTGAGACCTCATTCAACAAGTCGTGCTGAACCTGCATATCATCCGCCTGGTGCATTGAGCGGGCGAACATGAATTCAATGTGTAATGACAGACTCTTCGGCTTGATTTTCATTACGTCCAGACTTGCGGGATCGTCGATCATGGCAATCTTTCCAAACGGCCTAAGCACCGCCACATAATCGTCGAAGTATTGATCTGTGGCGTTAAGACTGGCCACATGGGTTACAGAACCAATTTTGCCAGCAGACACCAGTGTTTCGATCTGGGGCTGCAAGGGTTCACGGTGATTCAGAACAAAATCCGCACCCAATGATTCAACCCAGGCCTTCGATTCCGGGCGAGATGCCGTAGCGAGTACTTTCGCGCCTGTTAGCTGTTTGATCAATTGAACTAGAATTGAACCCACGCCTCCTGCGGCGCCAATCACAAGGACCACGTCGTCGCTTGGAGTGATGGACCCAGCCAACTGTCGCTCAAGTTGCAGGTGGTCAAACAGCATTTCCCATGCTGTTATCGTGGTCAGGGGCAACGCTGCAGCATCGGCGTCGGACAGGCTGGCAGGCTTCCGACCAACCAGACGCTCATCGACAACCTGGTATTCGGCGTTGCTGCCCTGACGGGTAACGTCACCGGCATAAAATACGGTGTCACCTTCTTTGAAGAGTGAAGCGCCCTCGCCTGTTGCCACTACCTCTCCAACGGCATCCCATCCAAGTACTTTGATCTGGCCTGGTTCCGGCTCCGCCCGCTGGCGTACCTTGAAGTCAACAGGGTTCATGCCGATGGCTTTGACTCTGACCAGCAGGTCCCGGCCTTTTGCGACGGGACGTTCCATCTCAACATTTTGCAGCGCATCAGGGTTTTCGATAGGAAGAGATTCCCGATATCCAACAGCTTTCATTATCTGTCTCCGCAATGACTTTCGAGTAGCGCACAGTATGGTCGCCGTTTACACTCGGATAAACGGGAAAATTTGTTAAACATATTCAAAGAATTTTTGAAAATGAGTCTTGATGATCTGATCGTGGTTTTGAGGGTCGCTGAATTCCGCAACATTACCGCTGCCGCCACCAGCCTTGATATGCGAGCTGCCACAGCCAGCGCCGCAGTAAAGCGCGTAGAACAGGAGCTGGGTGTAGAGTTATTCGTACGCTCCACGCGAAGGTTGCGGTTATCTGCCGCCGGCGAGAAATACTTGCCTCACTGCAAACAAGCGATTGACTTGTTGAGCCAGGCGCAACAGAACCTTCGATCTGAAGTTGACTCTGTAACAGGCGAAATCCGGCTTTCGGTTTCATCCGATCTTGGTCGTAACCGCGTTGTGCCCTGGATCGACGAATTGATGGCAACGCATCCAGGTTTGAATCTCAGAGTTCAGATTACTGACACCAACGTGGACTTTTACCGGGATTCGGTCGACATGGCGCTTCGCTACGGCGCGCCCAGTGACACCAACCTGTATGGCTTCAAAATTTGCGATGTGCCGCGCCTGCTTTGCGCATCTCCTGATTACCTTTCGCGTCATGGTCGCCCCATTCATCCTGATGACCTTGAGAACCACAACGGACTGTTCTATCAGTTGCAGGACATCCCATTTGACCTCTGGACGTTCAAACGGGGAGACGAGGAAT
>NZ_PTIV01000068.1 GCF_002934325.1 Marinobacter persicus | reverse complement strand
TTCTTCGGAGTATCGCTTTGCGCTCATCATCAACACCTGTAGATTTGCGTTTAGTGTAACGCTATCAGGCGTCTACTGTATCGGGGGCTTGCCACCGGTGGATGGTCGCCTCATTAAAAAGGTGGCGCGGTATCAGCAATACCGGGCGGTGAACAAGGTCATAGAACGCCTTAAAACCGGCACCACGCGCAAGGAAAAGTCCGGGGTAGTCTGGCATACCCAAGGGTCCGGAAAGTCCCTGACAATGGTCATGCTGGCGGTGAAGATGCGCCGAGACCCGGAGCTGAAGCAGTACAAACTGGTGTTCGTCACCGACCGCACCCAACTGGACGGGCAATTATCGAAAACCTTCCGGGATGCCCAGAACGAAACCATCTATAACGCTGGATCAGTGGCGGAACTGAAAGAACTGCTGTCCCAGGATTCATCCGACATTGTAACCGCCATGGTGCAGAAGTTTCAGGAAGCGGAACAAGAAGGTGACTTTACCGACCTGAACCCCAGTGAAAAGATCATCGTGCTGGCGGATGAAGCTCACCGCACCCAGTTTGGCGGGCTGGCGATGACCATCAATGCCGCCCTGCCCAACGCCCCGAAGATCGGCTTTACCGGTACGCCCCTGCTGAAATCCCAGAAGATGGACAAAGCCTTTGGCGGCTACATCGACAAGTACAAGATCAACGAAGCGGTGGAAGACGGTGCCACCGTGCGCATCATCTACGAGGGTCGCCAGGTTCAGAGCGATGTGGTGGGCGATTCGCTGGACGCGCTGTTTGAAGAATACTTCAAAGACAAAAGCGACGAAGAAAAACGGGAAATCAAGAAGAAGTACGGCGTAGAACGCGCAGTACGGGAAGCCCCTGCCCGCATCCGCTGGGTGTGTATCGACCTGCTCAAGCACTACCGGGAGAAAATTCAGCCCAACGGCTTCAAAGCCATGATCGTGGTGGGCAGCCGTCATGCCGCCACAGTGTTCAAAAAGACCCTGGATGACCTGGAAGCGCCCCCTTCCGAAGTCATCATTTCCGGCACCCACAACGACCCGGCATACCTGAGCAAGTACACCGACAGCGCCCATCAGAAGCAGGTGATCAAGAACTTCACCAAGCCACTAGGCACGGATACAGAAAAAGAAGACCCCACCAGCTTCTTGATCGTCAAGGATATGCTGCTGACCGGCTTTGACGCGCCCATTGCCCAGGTGATGTATATCGACAGGAGCCTGAAGGATCATACCTTGATGCAGGCAATCGCACGGGTAAACCGGACTTACAAGGGTAAAGCCTGCGGTTACGTGGTGGACTACTACGGGCTCTCGGACTACCTGACCGACGCTCTGAAAGATTTCAGCAGCGAAGACGTGGAAGGCACCTACTACACGCTGAAGGATGAAATACCGCGCCTGAAGGCGGCTCACACCCGTGTGGCTTCGATTTTTGCAGGTGTTAAGGGCTCAGACGTGGACGACTACGTTCTGCACCTGAAGGACGAAGACACCCGTCAGCCGTTCGAACTGGCGTTCAAGAAATTCGCCAAGCAGATGGATGTGATTCTACCGGATACCGCCGCCAAGCCCTTCATTCCAGACCTGAAACTATGGGGCAAAGTGCAGAATGCCGCACGAAATCGCTACCGTGATCCGGGACTGAACATCAGCGATGCCGGGGCTAAAGTCCGCCAGCTGGTGGATGAGCACATCATCAGCACCGGAGTAGACCCGAAGATTCCACCAGTGGACCTGATGGCAGCGAACTTCAAGGAGACGGTGGAGCAGATCAAATCCCCCGAATCCCGCGCGTCCGAAATTGAGAGCGCCATCAAGCACCACATCACCGTGAATCTGGACGAAGACCCGGAATACTATAAATCCCTGAGCCTTCGCCTTCGGGACATTATTGAAAAGACGGCGGGCAAGTGGGATCAGCAGCTGGAATTGCTGCTTCAGATGGTCGATAGCATGGAGTCCGAACACAAGCAGGCGGCGGATGATCTGGGGCTGAGTGAAACCGAATTCGCGTTCTACAACATCCTGATGGCGGAAGTGACCCGACATGCTGGTGAAGACGCCATCGGCGAAGCGGTACACGATGAAATCAAGGCAACCAGCCAGGACCTGGTGAGCATGTTCGATGAAGCCACCCAGATTGTGGATTTCTTCAGCAAGCCGGACGAAGTGAAGCGGATGAAGAAGGAAATCAAACGGGCGGTTCTGGACTGTTCGTTTGGTGAAAAAGCCCTGGTCAACGTGGTTCAGGATCGGTTCATGGAACTGGCACAGAACAAGTTCAAATGATGGCAGCGGCAAACAAACCAGAATATCGGGACGGTCACGGTTTCATTGCCGAGATCATCCGCACCAATCGCCGGAAGTCTGCGGATATTCGGGTGGAAGACGGTGCCGTGTCTGTCGTAGTGCCCGTGAACACCCCCGCCGAAAAGATCGATCAGTTACTGGCAGCCAAACGTCGCTGGATCAAAGAAAAAATAACCCTGCACCGGGAAATGACTCCCGCCAGCAGCAAACGCTATGTGTCTGGTGAAGCCTTCAGCTATCTGGGGCGCAACTACCGGTTGAAGGTAGAAGCAGGCAACTTCGCGCCTGTGAAGCTGTTGAACGGTCGTTTGGTGGTCACCGTACCCAACGGCACCGAACAACCCCACATGGTCCGCAACGCCCTTGTGCGCTGGTACAAACGGCAAGCCGAACAGAAGCTGACCGAAAAAGTGAACCGCTTCGCGCCAATGGTTGGCGTAGAACCTGCCGGAGTTGGCATCCGCACTTTCAAATCCCGCTGGGGCAGCTGTACCGCCAAGGGAAAGCTGGAATTCAACTGGCAAATCATGATGGCACCGAACCGGATGGTTGATTATGTGGTGATTCACGAGCTTTGCCATTTGATACGCCATGACCATTCTCCGGAATTCTGGCGGGAGATGGCGCGGGTGATGCCGGAGTATCAGCGGTGTCGGGAGTGGTTGCGGGAGAATGCTGCTCGGCTGTAAGCGTTCATTCCACGACGTTCTGCCGCCCCGCTGAAATTCGCCCTACAGTAACCTCACATTTCCCAGCACGAGGTTACCCCTATGAGAAAGCACCGCACTCCAGAACAGTGGCAGACCCTGGTTGATCAGCAGTGCGCCAGCGGCCTCTCGGCTTCGCAATTTTGCAAACAAGAGAACATTGGCTACGCCAG
>NZ_PTIV01000067.1 GCF_002934325.1 Marinobacter persicus | reverse complement strand
GTGGCAGCTTTGCCGTGGAATCAGTGGCAGCTTTCGCGTGGAATGGGTGGCAGGCTTCGTCTGGAATCAGTGGCAACCTTGGTCTGGAATACGCAGGTTAATGATGGGGTTTGTTTTTTTGTGTTGTTTTCGATTTGGTCTTCGAGCTCAGGAAGCTATGCTTCTCCTGCGCCGTGATTGGCAGGAGCAGTCAGGAATGCTGTGGGTATTGGTCCAAAATAACCAGTACCGGACACTAAAAAGCCCCAGTAGCAGACGGGTTATACCTTTGCTGTTCACCCTGGATGACTCTGAAAGGCAGTTGATCGATCGGGTGATGGGGCGTTATCAGAGTATCTGTGGCCGGCAGACGAATCGACCGATTCTTTGCGAGCTCCAGGGAAAAAATCAACCGGGCCTTGTTGAGGGAGCGGCAAGATTCTCTGCGAGTTTGATCGTGGCCATGCGTGCAATGACGCGAAACCAGGATCTGGTTTTGCATCACCTCCGGCATACTTTTTTCAATAGAGTGGCGGCGGTTTTGCTCAACTTGGACACGCCCATCGAGCGTGTTTTAACCCAAGATATTGATAAGCCAGCACTCCGACAGTGTGTACTCGGTTCCAACATCTCATGCTCCAGGCGAATCGGTATGGCTTTGGCGCGTTTGATGGGGCATAGCTCACCCAGGACCGGGTTGCTAAATTACTTTCATCTTTTAACGGAATGGGCGGATGTACTGACGCCGGTTTCAAGTGATCGAGTACGTCAGTTGAAAAACGCCACGGACATCGAACAATGGCCATGCGCTCCTGGCTACGACCTTCCGCCGTTGAAAGCGCAATTTGAATATCCTGAGTTGACCCTGGAGCGCATGTTTCAAGTGGTTCGGCTGGTATCGCTGGGCCAGAATTTCGGGCGAGCTGCTGGATTGGTAGGGCTGCAACCGTCTGCCGTGAAGCGATTGGAGAAGGTGCTGACAAAAGCCACACGGAACCAGGCTTTCAAAGTGGCCCTCCCTGACGACAAGGAGCAATGGTTTGACGGCAGCGAGCTCGATAATGCGTTGTTAGCGGGCATTACGTCGCCAGCGTGGCAGAGAATCTTGGATCATGCTCAGCAAATTCAGCGCTGCACTGTACAATCGATCAAAGCACCCAAGGCCAAAGAGTTGCCGATTTTGATTAGTCGCAGAAGGCACGTTGTGCTTGATAAAAAATCGCATGCACATTTTCTGAGGCATTTTTTCGCACTTTACGAGATAGACGATAGTCAGCTAACTGTTGTTGCCAGATTCGATGATCCTGACATGATTCGGCTAATGACTGATGCAGGCTTTGCTGTGCAATCCGAGAGGTATCTTTTGATGGCCCAAAAAGATAATCAGAAGTCCCGTAATGCAAAGCCCTGGACTGTTAAAAAACACTTCTTACACGGCTTTCCGATACCTAGCAGGCGACGATCCCGTTATGGATTTGGTGAAATAAACTTTGGCCAATCGTCGACCGGTGTATTGCGTAACGGGCATGAGTTGGCCGTGGCTCTTCTGGTGTTTGGTGTCTATTGTCGGCTGATCCAGAAGAGCCCCAGTCACTGACACAACGGCACTTGATCATCATTGTTGGGACTGCATCTCTAGTTCAAGCTTCCGCGATTGGTCTTCGCTCTTTACCTTAATGGCTTTTAATCGCCAGTGCAGTTTGTGCTTTCCATCTTTGACCTGATGAACGGCGACGATTGCTTTTTTACTTTTTGAAAGGGCTGCACGGAAGGCGACGCTCAACTCATGAGTAGTAGTCGCTTGAACAGTAATAATGCGGTCTCCTCGATCCGCGTCGGAACTTAGTCGCATTGTAATGGTTTTTTTATCGATGCTTCCTCCGTCAATCTTCGCGATGCCGTGATAATTGTGGATTTTGTGTTCGACCTCAGGAGCTTTTTCTATGTGGCCTTGAGCGGCGACCTCTCCTAGGGTACTGACTTGGGGAAATTGAATCACGAACGGAAATTTCAGGTGGGTGCCACTGTTGGCGGCGATATAGTCGTCGGAGAATTTATTGAGGAGATTTTCTTGGGATGGCGTTAGTGTTTCCTTTGATGACATGTTGAACAGATCAGCTCCGTTCTGGATTACGGCTCTGCAAAAGTGGAAAGAGGCCATTGAGACTGAATCTACCAGTGCACGGCTAGCCTCGCCATCGCTGTAGACCCGGCTGGTATGCTGAATCTGACTGCCCTGAGTGACCACAAAATCGCTGTGAAGGAACGTAACCTGCTCTTCGGGAAAGCATTGCTTTGCGAGCTCGGAGCAGAGAGCGGTAATCGCATCCAGCAGTTTTTTGACCCGGGTGTCGGCGAGCAAACCTACGTTGATTTCGGATGCGTCTGGGCCGACTGAGCGAATTGGAGATTGATCAAAGCGGGCATCGAGAATGACCTGGTGTTGTGTAGACATACATGTTCCTCTGATTGCTAAATAACCTCCCCTCTATATGTACCAGAAAAAGAAGGTCGGTCAGCCGTGTTTCCCCTATGCGTTGCCGCTCTACGGGCATCTTGTTCACTTTGGGTGACAAAATTGATTAAAAAATGATCGTTTCGAGTTGGGAGGTATGGCAGGAGGATGTGAGAGGGTAATGTCTATAGCTTGAAGTGGACGTAGTGAGATGAGTTTTGAAGCATGAAAGCTAGGAAGTTCCTGTCGTCAGTCATCAGCGGCGGCCAAACCGGCGCCGATCGAGCGGCTCTTGATGCGGCCCTGGAGCGGTGCTTTCCGGCTGGCGGATATTGCCCAAAAGGTCGATTGGCCGAAGATGGCCCAATACCACCGCGTTATCCGATGGAAGAGCTCTCGGGTGGTTATCGAGCAAGGACCCGGAAGAATATCCAAGCCGCTGATGGCACCGTTGTTTTCTACCATCGAGAGATTGAGGGAGGCACAGCTTTGACTGTGTCAATTGCCTTGAAGGAAAAGTCGCCCTTGAAGCTCATAGATACCGAGACCGTTGCCGCGGAAACAGCCATGGAATTAATCAGCGCCTTCTGCATACAGCACGAGATCGGGATTTTGAATGTTGCTGGCCCGAGGGCATCGAAGTGTGAATCCATCTACGGCTATGTTTACGTTGTAGTTAAGCGCATGTTGTTGGCTCAAGCTGCTTCCTTGGATGCCGATTCCGCACTCGGCAATGACGCCCTCACGAGAAATATCCCGAAGAATGGGCAGTCGGCGAAGTGTTCACATTAGAAAGATTTCAAGCTAAGGAGACTCTGAATAAGTCCCCAAAATCAGCGATAATACGGCCATCGTCAACCGCATAGGATCGTTGCCACCATGGATCAGATCACCTTCTCCGAA
>NZ_PTIV01000066.1:1722-3348 GCF_002934325.1 Marinobacter persicus | reverse complement strand
AGAGATCGCGAAACGACGTCGCCTCTAGCGGAATCAGATGCTGCTTGGCTCGTACAATGGCATCCATGGGCAATGGAGGCTTGTCTGATTCACTGCGCTTGTAACTGGGTAACTGATCTAACAAACCCTTGAGAACGGTTCTAAGAGGATTGCGGTAGCCGGGCAGAACTATCAGCTCACCGTTATCGTCCTCGTCAGAGCAATAAGTCTCCAAAATCCACTCGAAAAAAGCGGAACAGGCGTTATGCCGTGGTTTTTTTACAGTATCTGCGGTGACATTTATGAAGTTTTCGTACGCTCGCTCATCAAACGGGATATCCCTTGACAGCATGGCTCCCGGGTCGTCAACCAAGCCCAACTTGTCCACGTAAAATCTAAGGAGTGCTCTCAAATGTGAGTATTTGTTGGATTGGCCTGTACCAGCCTCTACATAACACTGAATGGCTTTCCAAAACTCGGGGTATTTGCTGGTCAGTTCTCGATTAATGGCGTTTTCGTTGCCCAGGAAGTGAGGCCAAGATATCCAATGTTCGGAATAAGTTTTATTCGGCTGCGATGGCAACTTCGGGTCTTTTTCGTAGCCCCTGAAGTATTCTGCACCTGTTTTTAACCCCAAGCATTGAGCGGCTTCGGACGCCTCGGCGAGCGTCGCGTACCTCTTAACGGGGCGCTCAATGCCAAGGTAGCTGTACCAATCATCCCAATCTTCGGCATAGATGTCGAAGGGACTTACTGTCAGCTTCGGGTCTTGTTTGTAGCCCTCGTAGAATTCCTTCTGTGTTTTGAATCCCAAGCGCTGGGCTGCTTCGGACGCCTCGGCGAGCGTCGCGTACTTTTCTTTGGGACGCTCATTGCCAAGAAAACTGTACCAATCAGCCCAATTTCTGCGATACATTCCGTCGGGATGGCGTGGCAGCTTCGGGTCTTGTTTGTAGCCCTCAAAGTATTCTGTGGACGTTTTGAATCCCAAGCGCTGAGCGGCTTCGGACGCCTCGGCGAGCGTTGCGTACTTCCCATCGGGGCGTCCAGTGCCAAGGAAGTTGTACCAACTACTCCAATCTTCGGCATAAAAGTCGTTGGGAGAACCTGGCAGCTTCGGGTCTTTTTGGTAGTCCTCATAGTATTCCGCCTGTGTTTTTAACCCCAAGCGTTGAGCGGCTTCGGACGCCTCGGCGACAGTGGCGTGCTTCTCACTGGGGCGTTCAGTGCCAAGGAAGCTATACCAATCATCCCAATCTTCGGCATAGAAAACAGAGGGTTGTGATGGCAACTTCGGGTCTTTTTGGTAGTCCTCATAGTATTCCTGCTGCGTTTTGAACCCCAAGCGCTGAGCGGCTTCGGACGCCTCGGCAAGCGCCGCGTACCTCTCGGGGCGCTCAACGCCAAGAAAGCTATACCAATCATCCCACTCTCCGGCATAACTTCGTTGGGGATTCGATGGCAACTTCGGGTCTTTTTGGTAGCCCTCATGGTATTCGGTGCGTGTTTTGAAGCCCAATCGCTGAGCGGCTTCGGACGCCTCGGCGAGCGTCACGTATTTTTCTCTAGGGCGCTCATTGCGAAGGAAGTTGGGCCAATCAGCCCAATCTTCGGCATAGTGTTTGTCGGGAGCTGCTGGCAGCTTCG
>NZ_PTIV01000066.1:0-1357 GCF_002934325.1 Marinobacter persicus | reverse complement strand
TTGCCATGAGTGAGTCCTTTCTTGATTGGAGAAATTAAGCCGTGCTCGGGCGACAATCTGCTCAAATGCGCACGCATCTGCTTATCAGTGAGTTCGGTGTAGACCTGCTGACTTTCTATCGATTTATGGTGTAGGGCGTTTTTAATGATCAGAGAATCAGCGTTTGCATCAGCCAGAGCTTGCCCATACGAGTGTCGGTGGGCGTGTGCTGTCGTTCCCGCTTCTTTTGAAAACGGTAAACCAATTCTTTCAACGGCTCTTTTAAGCGATTGGTTATAGCCTTTGATTGAGTGCGGAGCGCCTGATTGCGTCGTGAATGCAAACGGATGTTTACCGCCATCGGGGTATCGCTGATAGGTCAGGTAAAGCCGCCAAAGGTCGTTAAAGGTTTCACCAGCACTTCTTGGAAACCACCAAACCTGAAGAAAGTGGCGACTTTCATTGTCCTCTTTGGGCGCTTTCCAACCTGCATGCAGCGT
Source organism: Marinobacter persicus (assembly GCF_002934325.1). Taxonomy (GTDB): domain Bacteria; phylum Pseudomonadota; class Gammaproteobacteria; order Pseudomonadales; family Oleiphilaceae; genus Marinobacter; species Marinobacter persicus_A. The sequence goes on along the minus strand of NZ_PTIV01000066.1, from coordinate 878 downwards.
ATGGGATTTCGAATATTCAAATCGCGGTTGCATCCCATACTTGTTGAGCAACTCTTCGCGCCTGCTGGGGCCGTTTGGACGGGGCCGCCCTTTATCGGGATGAAAAATTTTGACCAGTGCGGTTCCGTCCTCCCACGGCACGACATCTTCTACCCAAAGGTGAAAGCACTCGCTGAGCCTGAGTCCGCCGTAATGCATCAGCATGGTAATGAGCACATTCTTCAGGTCCAGGCGCTCATGAACTACGTCGCTCATTTCAAAGCCATATCGCGTAAGGCCATTCCACAAGAGGTCGTCAATTCGTCCAGGAGGAAAGCTTTTCTTACCCTCATTGCCGTTAGAACGCGACACCGTCCTGGGCATACCTTCCGGAAATAAGCAGGGGCTGGTTTGTTAGCCCAAAGGTGGGAAAGAAAAGCCCGCCGTTTCTTTTGGTAGAAGGCTGCGAGGCCCATCCACTCCTCGTAACGAGTAGGTTTCACCGTTGGGTTTATCTGAAGCTTTTTCTCTTCATACTGCTTAGAGAGCCAGTCTGTGTATTGTGTTATCAGGCTGATTAGAAAGTTCGCGTCCTTATCCTCGCGTGGTTTCCACCGCAGCCAACTCGGATCGCTACCGTCCTCGCCAATCGTTCCGGTGTAGAGGCTGTTTGAAAACTCCTGAAACAGTTGGTGAGGAGTTTCAAAGCAGTCTTTATTCTGATTCGTGTAATCGATGAGGAGTCGAACCGCAAACGCGCTCCTGTCTTTCCAGCTCCGAGATTTGTATCGATGAACGATCAAATAATCCAAATAACTTTTCAGCAAACCATCTTGGGTGACGATCACCGGAAGACTTATCTTCGTCCCCGTGTTGTCTACTTTGATATTTGCCTCTAT
>NZ_PTIV01000065.1 GCF_002934325.1 Marinobacter persicus | reverse complement strand
GAGAACGAGAACCGCTGGCGACATCACACTGGTGTCGCGGCTCTGGCGGGCACGCTTGCGGAGACGGTGGGTAAGTGGTCGGAGAAAGCTTCGCAAGTAGGTAGCCGATACGCATTGCGGCTTGAACGGACAATCGGAATCTGGTTGCGTGCAGGCGGTCGACTATTGGGTATCGGCACGGGAGTTGTGATGGCCGTGTGGGATTTTCGGCGTGGACTGCAGGAGTTTGGAGAAGGAAACGGTTGGGTAGGAACATTATTCATCGGTTCCGCTCTCGGCTCCAGCGTTGCTCTGATTGCTTTTTCTGGTTGGGGGGCAATAGTGTTCGGTTCTGCAGCACTAGCTACGGGTATTGGTATCGTTTTAGTCGTTTTAGTAGTCGTGATTGCGGTCTTAATCGAGATTTTCAAGGACAATAAGCTCCAGGACTGGATGGAGCGCTGTTACTTCGGAAAGTTTGACAAGCTTGAGCGTTATCAAGGCTCGGGAATTGAATTGAAAGAGCTAGATTTGGCTCTCTCAGACATGCAGGGATAAGAAGCAATGGACTATGCAGGACGTGATTTCCGTAATATTCGTTTTCCCGTTGATCGTCCTCTGACTGAGGAGGAGCGTGCAGCGCAATTCCACCAAAAAGAGTCTTGCAATGCTCGTCCGATGGATTTTCTGTCAGTAATCAAGGTTAACAGTAGCTATATTGATCTAGTAGACCGTTGGTATCCAATTGCCGGCTTCAGTGTATGGTTTGGAACATGCATTGCAGCACTAGGGGCTGCAGGAATATGTATCATTATCTGGGCGTTTTTCTGGGCGCCGGTGACTAATCAGCGTGAAGCCCTCTGGTTCATGCTAATTGTCTTACTTCCTGTATCAATCGCAGTGTTTGCTATGGGTTGCTTTATCATCCGCACTGAATGTGGCCGCTACACCCACTACCCCATGCGCCTGAATCGCAAAACGCGACAAGTTCATTTTTTTCGTCAGAATGGCACAGTGCTTACCGTCCCTTGGGACTCGTTATTCCTGACGCTGGGCGAATCAAAAAGCCCCCTCTCCGGTACCACCCATGATTTGCGAGCCCATGTGCTGGAAGATGATGGCAAAACGGTACGTGAGTCGTTTTCGCTGGGGTATACCTTTCCCGGGAAGAAAGACTCAATGGATAAGTTCTGGGCGTTTCTGCAACCCTACATGGAAGAGGCAGATGGCGTAGAACGCACGTATCAAGAATTGCGAAAAAGTCTGTTGATGCCGTTGGAGAGTCGTAGAGAGGGGTGGCGCTGGAGCATTTTTCGCACTTTTGCGCCAGGCCTCCACTACCCATGGACAATGTTTCTCTTATGTATCCCGTTAGGCCTCAATGCCGTCGGTCGCATGCTCGCGATGAGCACCAGCAAAATACCGCAATGGCCGGAAGAGGTGGAACAGGCGAACCCCGTGGACGCGGATGATCCTTATGTGCTGACCTGGCGGGACAACGGTCCGCTCGGATGGTGGGAGCTTTACTGGCCGTTGATCTGTACCGTCGTCGGCGTTGGCACTTTTGTAGGCGTTATCGCTTGGGTCGTCTCTGGCCTCTGGCGATAAATGGCTAGGCTTTTGCGGAAGGCGTGAGCCGCGACGCTATCGCAGCCGGCGGAAAGCCCGTGACGATTCCCCTGCTTGACCAGCAGAGCATGATGTTTGAGCTGGAAAAACAGAAAAGCCGTTTGGAAGGGCTGGATGGGAGCACCAAGTTCATTGAGGCCATCTGTGTACTTGTCTCTTTCTTTGAGACCGGCAGTGCCCTGAAGGACAAGCCAGAGAGCCTGGAAACCTGGTGGAAAATGCTGGGTCCGACCTTGGGGGTACTCCAGGTAACGTTCGAAATCGCTGGTGATCGCAATATGCGCCGGGGCCTGGCTGCCGGTGGGCAGATGGCCTACACCCAGGCGGCGCGGGGCACCCAATACCTTAACATTGGCAATGGCTTGAGAGTGGCCGGGGCGGTGATAGGCATTATTGACGGCTTCATGGCCCTGGCCGAAGCAGAGTCGATGGCTCGCAGGGGCGAGTTGCGGTCGCGGGTCCGTACCCAGGCGTTTCTCGGTGGGCTGGGTATTGGCGGTGGGCTGCTAGCTCTGGCTGCCTCCTCCCTGGTCCTAATACCCTTCATCATCGGTGTCGTTATGCTGATTGGCGCCTACCTGCTGGTCAGGCTGGTGCCGAACAACATTGCGACTTGGCTACGACGCAGTCTTTATGGAAAAGAGCAGGAAACCTTCCGCTTCCAACCGTTTCAGTCCATGCGGGAGGAGCAGGAATCCCTGAAGATGGTGTTCAGTGGGATTGAGTTTGATATAGATGTGGTTAGAAAAATTGACTCCTGGGGTGGAACCTTAATGCCACCAAACTGGTTGGATGACATTGGGAACAGTAGCTCGAAGGGGCTCAATTTGACGGTGACCATAAAATTTCCGAAGGGATTGGCTGGGGTGTTGACGGTTTGGTTGAAGTATAAATCTCCAGAAGGAAGCGAGAGATATTTGAGTGGCTCAAGGTATGCGGATGGCGAGCTTTTTCCGATAGATCAGCATGGCCAGTCGGCTCGCTTTTCTGAATCAAAGGATATTGGGGATGTCCAGTCTTTTTCTCCTGAGAGTTCTGGGTTTAGTTTGGAGGTTGAAAACGAACGAAGCATACTGAGCCATGGCATGGACATCCAAGCCAGAGAAGGAAAAGTCGTGGCTACCGTATGGTATATGCCAGAGATAGGCACCTCCCCTCGCGAAGATTATGTTGTGGAGCTTTCAAAATGATCAGATGGTTTTTGGGCGTTTCTTTATTGGTTTTGTGTCCCCTTTTGTCTGCGGAGCTGGCTTTCAAGGGTGAAAAAGTGGTGGAAATTTTCTATGAGCAGGACTTTGAGGCCAATCTTGCCAAAGCAAAATCAGGTGATATGAAAGCTCAATATCTGGTAGGCGCTGCCTATCTCTATGGTCTTGAAGATGAGGATGTGGAAGTTGATGAGAAAATGGGGCGGTTTTGGCTCCAAAAATCTGCAGATCAAGGTGCCGCTGAAGCCTATTCTGAGCTGGCTCGAATCTATCGCTATGGCATTGGGGTGGAACGGGATGCCAGTAAGTGGGAGAAATACCTCATAGAAGCTGCTGAGAGAGGGATGTTATCAAGGCAAACAGATCTCATGAAGCTCTATCGAGACGGCAGCCCCGAAATGGGAGTTGAAAAAAACGAACAAAAATATATTTATTGGCTTAAAAAAGAAGCAGAAGCTGGGGCACCCATCTCCATATACAATCTTGCATGGAGTTATCGAGAAGGCCGTGGCATTGAACAGGATATCGACAAAGCGTTTGAGTGGATCATGAAGGGGGTTCAAAAAGATGATGGATCTGCCCAAGCCTATGCTGCGGAATTTTTTGAGGAAGGATTAGGCACAGAAAAGGACTTGGTAAAAGCCTATATGTTGTATGACCTGAGTACCGGTATAGGCCGAGAAGCGAAAAGCGAGTTGGCTAAAAAAATGAATGATGATCAGATTGTTAGTGGCCAATTAAAGTGACCCACTACTGGCCATTAATTTTGACCCACCCCCGGGTGGCCGTCAGGCCACAGAACCAGCTACTGTCCCCCGC
>NZ_PTIV01000064.1 GCF_002934325.1 Marinobacter persicus | reverse complement strand
CAGTGAATCAGACAAGCCTCCATTGCCCATGGATGCCATTGTACGAGCCAAGCAGCATCTGATTCCGCTAGAGGCGACGTCGTTTCGCGATCTCTTGCATATTCCGGCCCATCATGAACACCCATTCCGGGCGAACGTGAACACCAATTCTGGTTTAACGTGAACAGTCATTCTGGTCGAAGATGAACACTTTTCCGGGTTTTCCGGAATCGGTGTTCACGATGCCGGAATCAGCGTTCACATTCCCGGAAACGGTGTTCACGTTCAACCGGAATCCTTCTTAACGCATTGTTTATTCGGGGTATACGGATTTAATGGTTGATGGGGCACCTTCACCCCATCAATCTGATACCACCCTCAGATGGTTGATAGATCGACTCCGTAGTTGAGTTCCTCTGCGAAGTCCGGCAGTCCGTAACCGATGGTTTTCTTGTAGAAAGGAGAGACCTTCGCAGTCGGTGCCTTCTTCTTGTGCTTCGTGGTGTAGAGCATTCGTGCCCGCATCACCTCGAAGGAGTAACCGCGCCCTTCACGGTTCTTGTCCTTGGCCAGTCGGTTGATGGACTCCGTGTAAGCGTTGGTGACGGGCATGTCCGTCTCGAAGTAGGTCATGGTCTCTTCGCGCCAGTTTCCCACTGCCCTGGCCAGATCGCTCCAGACTTCCTTTTGGCCCTTCGGGATGGTGGCTATCCACTCGTCCAGGGCGGCTTCTGCCTGGAGCCGTGTGGTGGCGTCCCAGATGCCGTAGAAGCGCTCCTTGTGCTCGTAGGCGGCCAGCAGTTGCGGGAACGCGCCTGTCCAGGTCTCCATGATGAGGCGCTCCCGGTCTGAGACTTCGTGAGCGCGTTTCAGCAGGATTTTCCGGTCTCCCTTGAGAGTCCGGCTCTGGGACGGTTTCAGCTCCTTTCTGAGGCCCTTGCGCACTCTCTCTAGGGCATCGTTGGCCATGCGCACCACATGGAACTTATCGACCACGATACGGGCCTGGGGCAGCACAGCCTTGACCGCTGCCCGGTAGGGGTTCCACATGTCCATGCTGACGATCTCGACCTTCTGCCGGTCTTTCAGCTTCATCAGGTAGTTGGTCACCACGTCCTGGCGGCGGGTGGCCAGCAGGTCGAGCAGGGTTCGCTCCTCAATGTTGGTCAGAATGCAGCGGTAGCGCTTGTTCAGGTATAGCTCGTCAATGCCCAGGATGCGGGGCGTCTCGAAGCGGTGCCAGCGCCCCAGGAACTCGGCGCGGGCGTTGAAGATGTCGCGCACCGTCTTCTCGTCCAGGCCGGTCTGTGCCGCCACAAAGGTGTAGGGGTGGTTGAAGGATTCCTTCTCCACGTACTCATGCAGCCGCAGTGTCATACGGAATCCGTCCACCATCTCCGGTAGCTGGGGCCTGAATGTTGTCTTGCAGGCCCGGCAGGTGTATCGGCGGCGGACCACCCAGAGAGTGACCCGCTTGCCGTGGATGGGCAGATCACGATAGGGAACGTCACGCTTGCCGAACCGTACGAACTCACCCTGCACGCCGCATTCCTCGCAGGCGATGGGATCGGGCACGTCCACCTGGAAGTGCATTTCGTCGTCGGTTGATTTGCAGCCCAGTACTTGGTATTGCGGCAGGTGAAGGATGTTGTCGGGAAGTTCGGTCATGGTGTTGTATAGGCGTAGGTGTCAGTCAGATCCATCCGGCTCGGCATTGGTGTTTGCTTTTTTACCCAACAAGCTGCTGGAAACGAAAAGTAAGGCACCGAGGACAATTGCAATATCAGCCAGGTTGAAGGCCGGCCAATGCCAGTCTCGCCAATAGAAATCAAAGGAATCCACAACATAGCCGCGAAAGACCCGGTCAATCAGGTTGCCCATGGCGCCACCGAGGATAAGACTGTAAGCGATGGCTTCTCCTTTATGACGATTTTCAAGGATCAGCTTGATCAGAAAAATCGAGACCACTACCGCGATTCCGATAAAAAAGTAGCGCTGCCAGCCTCCACCATTCGCAAAAAGACTGAATGCGGCACCGGTGTTCCATAGGTGCACCCAGTTAAAGAACGGGGTCACCGAAACATACTCGCCATAGGCCATTGATTGCTGCACCAGCCACTTTACAGCCTGATCAGACGCTGCCAACAGGCCCGATATGGACAATAGGGCATACGGCGAGAGCTTTTTGCCAATAATGAGCATTATTTAACCCTTCAACGCCAAAATGCGTCTGGCACCGTTAAGTACAATGCCCCCCGCGATGGTGCCGATAATCAGATCCGGATAATTGGAACCGGTCCACGCGACCAGGGCGCCGGCGGTGATGACCCCCAGGTTGATCACCACGTCGTTGGCCGAGAATATCCAGCTTGCCTTCATGTGCGCCCCGCCTTCCCGATGTTTGGATATGAGCAGCAGACAACTGGTATTGGCAATCAATGCGACGAATGCGATAGCCATCATCACCAGCGATTCAGGCTCACTACCGAATACAAAGCGTCTCACCACCTCTACGAGCACGCCCACAGCCAAGATCAGTTGCAGTACACCAGCAAGATGCGCGGCACGTACCTGCATTTTCACGCTATGTCCAACCGCATAAAGGGCAAGCCCGTACACCGCCGCATCGGCAAAATTGTCCAGGGATTCTCCAATCAGGCCGGTGGACCGGGCGATCAGACCGGCAGTCATTTCCACCACGAACAGAAGTGCATTGATGCCGAGCAACCAGCGCAGGGTCCCGGATTCTTGCTTAGCAGAAGCTGCCGAAAACTCGGCGGCCTTGATGGTCTCCGGATTTGCAGCGACGGTTTCCTGAAGCGAGGCGCCTAGCCCCAAGGTCTTCAGTTTCGAGGTGACGGGCTCGACCTCGCCGTCATGCACGACCTTCAGCCGGCGGTTCGACAAGTCGAAGGACAGCGCCCGAATCTCCTCAAAGCCGTTCAGGGCTAGGCGAATCATTCGTTCTTCTGATGGACAGTCCATCTTCGGCACGGCATAAACACTGACCCATCTCCCTGGCGCCTCGGAGGAGGCCTGTATATCGGTATCCGCTGCGGACGTTGCATCACCGCCACAGGCGCCACCACAGGATTTGCTCATGATACGACTCCACTTGAACAATGTTGTGGTACCATTTAAAACTATAAAGCTACTATAAGGTCAATAGAGTAAAGAATCCGTTGGGGAGGAGGCTGATGCGCATTGGTCAGTTGGCGCAGTTGGTAGGGGTCGAAACACAGACGATCCGCTTCTATGAACAGCAGGGCTTGTTGCCGCCGCCTGATCGGCAGGACAACGGTTACCGTGTCTATACCGAGAAGCATGGTGAGGGGCTGGCCTTCATCCGTCGCTGCAGAATGCTGGGCCTGTCACTGGCTGAGATTCACGAACTACAGAGCTATCAGGACGACCCTCATCAGCCTTGTACCGCCGTCAACGCCTTGCTCGATGATCACATCTCTCATGTGCGGTCGCAGATAACCGCTCTGCAAGCGCTTGAGAAACAACTCGTTTCACTGAGAGCGAGTTGCAACGATGACCGGGAAGTTGAGGCGTGTGGGGTTCTTGCTGGAATTAGCGAAGGAAACATGCACCAGCAGTAGGTGAAGCATCAACCAGATAATCCGATGAGATGCCGGTCTGTCTCACTCTCATGCAAAGGTAAGATCAACCATTTAATCCGCATACCCAAAAAATTCAGCTTCGTGCTTCGTGGTTGAAGCAGCGGATTTTCATGTAAGGACCACTGAAAGGAGTGTAGTGGTCAACTAATCCCGGACAGTATTTTAAGGAAGGTCTGAATAACCGGTGATTTTTGCCGATGTTGTTTCAAAGCAGCAAAAATCTCAAATTTCAGACGTTATTTCCCTGTTATTTGTATGTTT
>NZ_PTIV01000063.1 GCF_002934325.1 Marinobacter persicus | reverse complement strand
GCTGTTAGTGTTGGTTTTTTGTGTAGGAGCTTGAAATCATAACACTTTCAGCCGCTTCTTCCTTCCTTACGCCGCCTCCTCATGAGAAATCCGGGTTAGTCATAATGCTTCACCTAATGATTTTTTAGCGAATAATATCGACCGGTCTAGTTCCACACTACACTAAGTCGCCGAACCAGCAAGCGATTGGTTAGTGCAAGGGAAATATAGAAAAAAGCTGTAAAATCATATTTTTAAATATATCGATAGCATTTAAAAATAACTTAACCGTTTTGGTTTGTTAGAAACAATGGGTTTGGGTAAGCGAGAGTGGTGGAGTGGCGCAGGTGCGGGTATGCAGCAGGAACTGCGGCTCTGGTGTCCTTGGGACAATTTTGGGACAAAACAGCGTCCGTTTAAGACCGCAGGGTACCGTTGGTTAATTTCTATATCATTGATATTCCGGGAATAGACGTCCATGTCCATGTTATATATAGGGTTCGAATCCCTCCCTCTCCGCCAATACAAAACCCCAGCACCGTAAAGTGCTGGGGTTTTTTATTGGCAGTAAGGGCAGGGTAGAAGAACCCTCGCGGGTTCGACCGAAGGCCGCAAAGTGGCCTGAGGAACGCCGTCGCTTGCGGCGGCGGCCCCGAAGGGGTGAGGGTCGAAGACCCGAATAATCCCTCCCGAAGCAGAATCAAAAAAGCCCCGACATCACTGCCGGGGCCTTCTAGAGCTCTTTAATTTACCGCTTTAAATGCTAAACCGGCTCACCTGAGCCTGCAGCTCCTTCGCCAGGGCCTGCAGCTGATCGCCGCTGCTAGCGACCGTATTGGCTGCTGCTACCGTGCTTTCAGAGGCCTGGGTAATGCGCATCAGGTTGGCGCTCATCTCTTCGGAAACATTGCCTTGTTCTTCGGCCGCGGAGGCCACCTGAATGCCCATGTCGCGGATGCGCGACATCTGTTCGACGATACGCCGCAGCTCTTCGCCGGCATGGTGGGCAGACTTAACACTATTGTCAGCCCGCTCGCGCGAGGCATCCATAACCTGAACTGCCTTTTGGGCAGCGGTTTGCAGCCGTTCGTTCATGTTGCGGATCTCTTCGGTGGAGCCCTGAGTGCGCTGTGCAAGCTGGCGAACTTCGTCTGCCACTACCGCAAAACCGCGGCCGGATTCACCGGCTCGTGCCGCTTCGATGGCGGCGTTCAACGCCAGCAGGTTGGTCTGTTCGGAAATCGCCTGGATTTCACTAAGCACCTTGCTAATCTGCTCGGTGTCGCCTTCCAGTTCCTGGATAACCCGGGCAGCTTCTTCAACTTCATCCGCCAGTGACTGAATCAGATTAACGGTGTCTTCAACATCATGGTTGCCTTCATCAGCCTCGTGGTCGGCCGCCTCGATCGCCTCCGCGGTCTGGTTGGCGCTGCGAGCCACTTCCTGAACGCTGCTGGCCATTTCGTTCATCGCGGTGGACAACTGTTCGGCTTCGGCTGCCTGTGCGTCCAGGGCGGAGCTGGTTTCCTCGGCGCTCTTCGCCAGGTCCTGGGCGCTTCCGGATACCTGGGTGGCTGAGGTGGCAATCTGCTGAACGAGGTCGTGGAAGACGTCGAGTGTTTCGTCAATGCGGTGCCCAACATGTCCCAGCTCGTCTTTGTGGGCCAGATTGGTTCGTACTTTCAGGTCGCCATCCGCTGCCTTGGTCATGACGCGATTAATCACATCGAGAGGATTTGTGATACTGCGTCCGATGAGCAGCGAAACGGCAATCAGGATGATCAGGGCAACCACGGTGAAGGCGGCCATCCGGATCACGTCACTCATGAAGGCGCTGTTCAGGTCATCCATGTAGACGCCGGTGCCGATCACCCACCCCCACGGTTCAAAGGCCTTAACAAGGGTCAGTTTGGGCTGTGGTTTGCTGCTGCCGGCTTTGGGCCACAGGTAACTGAATTCCTGGGTGGTCTCGCCACTATTCAATACATCAACCATTTCCTGGAATAGGAATCGTCCATCTTCTGTCTGGAAATTGCTGAGATCGCGGCCAACGTTTGCCGGATCGCCCCCATGGACTTGCATTTCGGCCTGGTTGTTCAGGACGAAGAAATAGTCGTCGTTGCCATAGGTCATATTCTCAAGCAGACGCCGGGCTTCGTCGCGCGCCTCGTTGCGGCTCAGCTCGCCGGCAGCTACCTTGTCATCCATGGTTTCGAGAAGATCGACGGAGGTGTCGAGCAGCGCATTCAGTTGCGATGTTCTCTCTGTTACCAGGGAATCGCGCATATCCACCAGGGCGGCACCCGCGATGAACACCAGCATTAGCGTGGTGAGGCCCACAAGAAGCCCGAGCTTGACCCGGACTTTAATATTCCCCAAGAGCATAAATAGAGACCCTTTCTGTTGGTTTTTGTATTAGGTTTAAAGCGATTTATAACACACTGAAATTAGTCATTGTTTTATTTTCTAAGCATCGATGATGCCAGACCACGAAAACTGCAATTAAAACTGATCGTTGTCATAATTTCTGTCGCGCTTTTCTGGGAACGGCCGATGAGTTGTCAGTATTGTGACGCGAGGATAGACATATCGGTTTCGTAGTGTCATGTCCAAATAAGTCTGATTCCTAGTGTTGCTATCGGCAGGAAGGCTGGCGGCTGAAGACCCTTTAAGGAAACTACGTATCGCGGGTAACGACACGGTGTAATGGTTGGCTCACCGGGGAGAATCGGATTAGGAGCTAGCCCGTCACCTAAGAATCAGGCCACCCCAAACGACTGCAGCAGAAATACCCCAAGCGTGATGGTCAGGCTGGCGGCCAAAGTGGTAAGAGCGATGATGTTGGCCGCCATGCGTGCGTTGCCACCCAGGGCTTTTACCATGACAAAGCTGGCCGCGGCGGTGGGGCTGGCAAAGAACAGGAACATCAAGCCCAGTTCCTGGCCTTCAAACCCGGCTAACCACGCTGCCAGGGTACAGCCGGCTGGCAGGAGGACCATTTTCCAGAACGACGAGCCCAGGGCCGGCCCGCTCTCCGTGCGTAGGCTCTTCAGCGAGATGGTGGCGCCGATGCAGAGCAGGGCCAGGGGCAGGGTGAGGGAGGCGAAGTAGTTGCCACTGGTCATCACCCAATCCGGCAGGGCGATACCGGAAGCGGCAACGGGCAAAGCCACCAGAACGGCAATGATCAGAGGGTTTCTGGCAATGTCCCGGGCGGTGGAAGCCAGGTTCATGGATTTTTCCGGGTGGTAAGCCAAAAGTACCGCGACCGATAGTGTGTTGTAGGTAACGATTACGAGCCCAAGCAACAGCCCACCGGCGGACAGGCCGTAATCGCCATACAGGTTGGCGGCCAGGGCCAGGCCAACAATGCCGCAATTGCCACGGAAGGCTCCCTGAACATAGACGCCGCGGTCCTGATGGGGGATTCGCCGGGTGGCCCATAGCCATACCAGTCCAAAACTGACAAGGGTGGCGACCAGGTAAAATCCGAGCAGGGGTGGATTGAGGGTGGCATCCAGATCAGCGCGAATGATGCTTAAAAACACCAGCGTCGGCAGGGTGGCCTTGAAGACCAGCGCAGACGCGGTATTGATGAACGGTTGGTCAATCCAGCCGATCCGGCGCAGGCCGATGCCCAGGAAAACCATCACGAAGACTGGCAGTGTGGTTTCCAGGGTGCGGAGAAAGGTGTCCAGCAGGGTGATCAATAGACCACCCTGAAGTCATTGAATTCGCCGGTGGGTGTCTGGGTTTCAGTTGAGACATTCTCAACCATGGCCTGGGGTGGCCCGTTGCGGCACCAGTCCTGCAGTGCTTCCAGGTCGTCTGGTGTACCTTCAGCGATAATCTCCACATCACCGCCTGGGAGGTTCTTCACGGTGCCGGTCAGCCCCAATTCACCAGCTTTCTGCTCGGTATAGGCACGATAGGACACGCCCTGGACTTTGCCGCTCACGCGCAGTTGCCAACGTTCTACAGTCATAGTCACCTTCCGTTGCGTTTGCTGGTATGTGTTAATGCATCGAGTAGGAGGGGGAGTCACCTCCCCCGTCCTCTCACACCACCGGGCATACGGTTCCGTACCACGGCGGTTCATGGTTGGCGCTGAAGCCGA
>NZ_PTIV01000062.1 GCF_002934325.1 Marinobacter persicus | reverse complement strand
TAGTGCTTAAAGCGAGGCATCTGACAGCTCCTTGTCTGTTTGCCTGATCCTACCAAACTGACCCTCTGATTCGGAGTTTTTCTACAGCCTCAACGCCGAAGCACAGCGGCGACCTTGGAGTGGCGACGAAGGAGCCACGTAAAGGGCGTCCGGCGGCCACAGGCCGCGAACTGCTGCGCCTTGTTAATTGGATACCTCAATGTACCACTTGGGCTTGATGCGCCCGAAATCCCGGCGAACGTTTGATTTCAGTGTCTTTTTGGAGTCGAGCACCTTTGCCTCGCCATTTTCTCGAACGAACAAAGCCCAGTGCCAAAATGGCTTGCCCTGCTCTATTCGCCATTTAATGGCGAGAAGGGCCTTATTTGGCAACTGCTCCCACGATTCGAATGGTGTTTCTTTGGAAGAAACGTAAATACCGAATTCTCGCAGAAGGGTTCGGACGTACTCCGTGTCGGACCAGAGTGATGTGTCTGATGCGTGAATGCCAAGAGCGCTGGCTCTCTTTTTGGCCTCAGCATAGCTGAGACCCGCCAGTGCAGCGGAGGCCGCGATGCCACAACCCGTCACTTCTTCTTGGACGACAACTTCCATATTTTTACCAATTAACGCCCGCAGCATGCGCGGCTTTGGAATGGAGGCGAAGCCGCAATGGAAAAGACGTCGCCGTGCCTGCACTTGTATGGATAATTTCTTCCGTGTTTGGGTAAATTGAGGCCCACCCCCAGTGGCCGCTGGGGGCCTTCATGCAGCAGCTCGATGCCTGCAAGGTTCCTCTTCCGAGAGACCGGTAACCAGTGAGTAGCGCTGCATGACTCTCAAGCGATAACTCGAACAGTCATCGGGGCCTCGAGCCCGTATAGCAAGGCAGAGTCAGCTTATTATGAACAACACGGAAATCCAAACCCCAGTAAATGTCGGTGTCGATGTCGGCAAAGCCAATCTGGACATCGCCCTTCACCCCTCCGGGCAGTTCTACACCATCCCAAATACCGAAGCCCACATTCGTCGCTTCGTCCGAATCCTCAAAAACTACGAGATCGAACGCATCGTTGTTGAAGCATCGGGCCGACATGAACATGCCCTGGTTCAGGCTTGCGACAAAGCCGGCTTACCGATCATCGTCGTCAATCCCATCAGCGTGCGACGGTATGCTCAGGCCATTGGCGTACTCGCCAAAACCGACCGGATTGATGCCCAGGTCATCGCGCAATACGCCGCCACACTGAAACCTGAGTTCAAGCCTATTCCAGACAAAACCTCCCAGAAGATTAAGGACTTACTGGTCAGGCGCTCTCAACTTCTGGAAATGTCCACCATGGAGAAAAACCGTCTCCAGATCCTGCCGAAATTCCTTCACCGCTCCATCAAAAGCCTGCTTCGAATGCTCCAAAATCAGATTGAAACCGTCACCCGGCAGATTGAGCAGGAGGTGGCCAAGGTGGATCAGTGGCGCAGCAAAATGGAGATCATGACCAGCGTGCCAGGCGTCGGAAAAGTGCTCGCCTACACCTTCCTTAGTGAACTCCCAGAACTCGGTTCACTGAACCGCAAGGAGATAGCGGCGCTTGTTGGCGTAGCGCCCATCAACCGAGACAGTGGCAAACTCAACGGCAAACGAAGGATACGAGGTGGGCGCCACAGAGTCCGCACCGTCATGTTCATGGCCATGCTCTCATCCATCCAGTGCAACCCGGTGTTCAAACGCTTTTATGAACGCCTGAAGGCCCAGGGAAAGATCCCGAAAGTCGCCCTCATCGCCTGCATGAGAAAGATGATTGTGGTGCTCAATACCATGGTCAAAAACCAAGAACCATGGCGGGGTGAAATGGCTTAATTTATGGAATTGACACCACAGTCACCGGTTATGCAGTTTTACCAACGAACGGGGTCCGATTCGAATTCGTTCTGTTCGAGCCGCTCCAAGAATGAAAAGGATCCTGGTACGTTGCTTTTCACCTCGCACCATATGCCTGAAATCAACGGTTTCTCAAGGTTGTCCTTTATGCCACTTCTCCACTCAACCCAACGCGCCTTGCTAACCCGCCTTTTCGACCTCTGATAAACCTGCTCGTTGCAAAGATCAAGGTAGTTGTATATTGCTTCACGTGCTTCGTTATGACTGTGTCCGTTTAGCTTCTTGCCAAGGAGGGCATCGACAGGAACTCTATACATTAATTCTCGGTACTGCTGATCGTAAGAATCCTCAAAAGACGCGCTAGCCAGCTTCCTGGACTGCCAAATTTGCCAAGCTGCGATAAGAACACCAACTGCTGTAGCCGCTGATGCAATACTATTTAAATCCATAAGCTACCTTCTACTGCATAACGCCATCCAGCATGCGCGGCTACGAAATGGAGGCGAAGCCGCAATGTAGTAGGCATCGCTGTGCCTGGCCTTGTTAAAAATTATTCTGCTTTGCGTAGGCGGTGAAAGCCTTCCACCCAAAAATTACGGTAAAAATGGCCAGCATTATGGGCACTAAGTAGAACGCCCAACTCAAGTTCTGAAACACAGCCAAAGACGTACCTGTTGCTGCGCTTGCCGCCGCACTTTTGCCTACCGCCCATTTCAACGCCAACAAACTGAAGACGCCGAGGGCTACTGTTACGGCGGCTCCGAATTGCCAGAAGTCACCGCTCACCTCAAAGAGCAAGTCAAAGAAGTCATTGAATGTAGACTTTCTACGCCTCATCTTCCTAACTCCAAGATTATTTTTAACGCTTTGCATAAACGGCGACCCGTCAGGGGCGTCCGGTGGAGGCCCAAGGGGCCGTAACGAATTTGATGCATTTGTTAGGCATTACTGTAAAACGCTTCCATAAATGGGTTTGACGGCAACCCAATAACTAAAGGTGTAATGCTCATCGAGTCGTCACATACAGCATTCACGAGCCCCAATCCAGCAAATTGGTTTTGTCCTCCTGAAGGCCGAAACTGAACAAAAGCCGTAGTTGTGGTAATCCACCTTGGATCGACCACCATAGTTATTTTTCTTCCATTTGCTTTTAAGTAAACGTGCGGATCAGTTTGCAGATCTCCTCGCACAGCGGCGCGGTACTCTTCTGTACTTTGAGGCATCGCAATATTTTTAGTGCGGAATTTATCATCAAATGAAACGATCAATCCGCGAGCATCGGAGCCCAATAGCAGCGCTTCGCGCATTGGGATTGCCTTGAGCTCGACCTGTTCAAGTAGTTGTTGGAAACCTGCCATAAGACCACCAAGCTCCCAGCCCAGATCATGCAGTGCAACTATCGGTCCGTACCGAGAAAGATCCAGAGAGGCGCCAGAAATCGCTGAGAGAACTTGAAGTCGAGGGACATTTAAATAGTAAAAGTTGTGTAGAGTAGTTTGCCAAGGAGCTTCAAGCGTTAGGCGATTCATTACCCAAGATCTGTGCGCCTCCTTAATGGAATGAAGGCGGTCAACAGGATACTGCTGCACATTTCCATCTATTTCATTGTGGTGGTTGAAACAGAGCAGGACGAGATTATTCTCATGGTTTCTCTGCTGTTGTGTGAGGGTCGACTCGCCCCGCGGACCATCTGGGCGCTCGCCAACAATATGTGCAACTTCCCCTCGAAACTGGGCAGGCGTCTCGTCAGATGGGTCCAAATAAACTCGCTCACGACACATAGCGCAGCATCCTGCGTCTCGAACCCACACTGAACGCCTTACTGTTTGAGAAACAGGCACATATCCTCCTACTGAAATGCCTAACGCTCGCCATCACCGGTGGCAAAACCAGAGCGAAGCGGAGGTTTTGGCATCCGGTGCATGGCCTGGTTAGCTCTTTTTAAACCACTGTTTCGTAAAGATGGAGTAGGTCTTCATCGGTTCATCGAAACAGGGTCTAGTTATTGAATCCAACTGATCCTGAACGGCTTTGAGCTTTTCTCGGATTTCGTCTTCTTCCTCCAGCGAGTCCCAAAATACGCCTTCGTGTCTTTGCATTTCCGCCAAGTGCTTTTGAAATTCGTCGTCCTTCATAGGGACACGCCCTTGGCGCTGCCAGTAGTATGTGGCTAGCTGTCGAGCAGAAATGAAAATACTGTTCAGAATCCGTGCGTATTCCAGACCAAGGTTGCCACTGATTCCAGACGAAGCCTGCCACCCATTCCACGCGAAAGCTGCCACTGATTCCACGGCAAAGCTGCCA
>NZ_PTIV01000061.1 GCF_002934325.1 Marinobacter persicus | reverse complement strand
GCCGGCACGGCAACAACGGTGGATTGTCTCCCGTGGACTTCGAAAAGCAGTATTTTAAGCAGCTGTCAGGTGTCTAGAATATCGGGGGCTTGCCAGAGTCCGAGTGACGCGTTTGGTTAAATTGTTATCGTTCACCTTCAAGGCCATGCCAAACCCGGAGAACAATGATAGCGCTGGCATGGACTGAGTATCGAACGACGTATTTTCCGAAAACCATATCTCGAACAGAATCCGGCACCGGTGCCATTTCAACCGGCGCGCCCATTTTGGGTAAGTCTGGAAGTAATTCGATTTTGCCAACCAGTTCGGTGGCAATCCTGGCTGCCGCCGTCGGGTTGTGCATCGCAATGAACTCCCTGAGGCGTTTTAAATCATCAATGGCTGCATATTCCGGCCCATCGTGACCGCCCATTCCGTTTGAACGTGACCGCCTGTTCCGGGTGATCGTGACCGCTCATTCCGTTTTATCGTGACCGATTTCGGGTGTTTTTCCGGAATCACCGGTCACGATGCCGGAATCATCGGTCACGTTCCTCCGGAATCCCGGCCAACACGCTGGAATTCTTCAACTTTATCCGGCATACCCCTTCCCTTTTCATCACGAGGAAGGGCGGATGCCGGCAGCGAGGATTTCCATGCGACAAATCATCGAGGTCTTGCGCCTCAAGTACGAAACGGGCCTGAGCCATGAGCGTATTGCCCGTGCCTGCGGACTCTCCAAGGGCGTGGTCGGCAAGTACGTCAGCCTGGCCACCGCGCAGGGCATTACCTGGCCGTTGCCGGAAGGCACGGACGAGGCACGGCTGGAAGCCCAGCTGTTCCCGGCCAAGACGCCGCCCGAACGCTTTGCCGAGCCCGACTACTTCCAGGTCCATCAGGAACTCAAGACCAAGGGCGTGACCCTGCAACTGCTGTGGGCTGAGTACGTAGAGCGCCACGGTGACAAGGCTCGCCGGTACAGCCAGTTCTGCCATCATTACCGGCTCTGGCGCGGCCGGCAGCGGCGCAGCATGCGTCAGGTCCACCGGGCCGGTGAGAAGATCTTTATCGACTACTGCGGCCCCACGGTCCCGGTGGTGGACCGTAGCACCGGCGAGATGCGCAAGGCCCAGGTCTTTGTGGCCGTGCTGGGTGCGTCCAGCTACACCTTCGCCGAGGCCTCCTGGAGTCAGAGCCTGCCGGACTGGATCGCCTCCCACCAGCGGATGCTGGCGTTCTATGGTGGCGTGCCGGAACTGCTGGTTCCGGACAACCTCAAGGCAGCGGTCACCAAGGCAGACCGATACACGCCCCAGATCAACGAGACCTACGCGGAACTGGCGGCCCATTACCAGACGGCGGTGTTGCCGGCACGGCCCTACAAGCCCAAGGACAAGGCAAAGGCTGAAGCCGCTGTGCTGCTGGTTGAACGCTGGATCCTGGCCCGGTTGCGGCACCGAACGTTCTTCTCACTGGCCGAACTGAACTCGGCGATTGCAGACCTGCTACCGGCACTGAACCAGCGCCCGTTCCAGGGGCGCTCCGAGAGCCGCCAGAGCCTGTTCGAGGCACTGGATCGCCCAGCTCTGAGGCCACTGCCTGCAACACCTTACGTCTATGCCGAGTGGCGCAAGGCGCGACCGGGCATTGACTACCACATCGAAATCGACAAACGGCTGTACAGCGTGCCCCACGCCTTGGTGGGTGTGAAGCTGGATATTCGGGTGACCGATACGTCCGTTGAGGTCATGCACAAAGGCCAGCGGGTGGCTCTGCACCCTCGGCATGGCAAGGGCCGCTTCGTCACCCTGACCGAGCACATGCCCAAGTCCCACCAGGCTCATCAGAACTGGTCGCCGGGCCGGTTCCTGAACTGGGCCACGGACATCGACCCCGCCACGCTCGACGTGGTACAGCGCCAGCTCAAGGATCGCCCGCATCCCGAGCATGGCTACCGGGCCTGCCTGGGGCTGTTGAACCTGAGCCGACGTTACAGCCGCGACCGGCTGGAGCAGGCCTGTGCCCGGGCGCTGGCCATCAACTCGGCCAGTTACCAGAGCATCACCTCGATTCTGAAACAGGGGCTGGATCAGATCCCCCTGCCACTGGCCGAGGAGGAACCGGAACTGACCGATCTGCCTGTTCACACCAACGTTCGTGGCCCCCGCTACTACCACTGATCCCGGAGAAACTGATGCTGACTCAAAACACTCTCGACACCCTGCGCCAGCTCAAGCTGACGGGCATGTGTGATGCCCTGGAACAACAACGATCACAACCTGAGACCCACGACCTGGCGTTCGAGGAACGTCTGGCCCTGTTGGTGGATCGCGAAGTGCTGCACCGCGAAAATCGCCGGCTGGACCGGCTGCTCAAAGCCGCTCGCCTGCGCGTGCCGGCTTGCATTGAAGACATCGACTACCGCCACCCACGAGGGCTGGAGCGCTCCCGCATGGCGGGTCTGGCAAGCTGTGACTGGATCCGCCAATCCCTGAACCTGTGCATCACCGGCCCCACCGGGTGCGGCAAGACCTGGCTGGCGTGCGCCCTGGGCAACCAGGCCTGCCGACAGGGGCTGTCGGTTCGCTACCTGCGAGTACCGCGCCTGTTCGAACAGGTGCGCATCGCCCACGGCGACGGTAGCTATGCCCGCTTGATGAACCAGTTGCTAAAAACCGATCTACTGATCCTGGACGACTGGGGCATGCAGAAGGTCACGGCACAACAACGACAGGATCTGATGGAGGTGATTGAAGACCGGCATGGGCGAGGCTCAACGCTCATCGCCAGCCAGTTACCAACCGAACACTGGCATGACTACATCGGCTCCGCCACGCTCGCCGACGCCATCCTGGACCGGCTCCTGCACGGCGCTCATCGACTCAATCTGAAGGGGGAATCACTGCGAAAAGCGAAAACACAAAAACCGGAATCGGTTGACCCATCGTGACCGCTCAGAGTACAAAACTCACTCCAGCGTGATGGCCGTGTGCAAATCGGTCACGATCCCCGGAATGACCGGTCACGTTCGCCGGAATACGCAATGGCTTCGTCCGTGTAAACCAGTTTCACTTACCTGACCTCGGCGCATCCTGCTCGTTTTCGGTTCCCCAGCTATTAAGCCAGCTGTGAACCTCGCTGGCATCAACAACCTTGCCTTGGGCAGCAGACTCCATTGCCTCTAATGTTTGCTTCCACCGCTCTTGCTCAAGCTGCTGCTTTTCTATGTATTCCGACAGTGCCTGGTTGATTACCCAACCTTTGCTCCGGTGCAGCCTGCTGGCGATTGCTTCCAGGTGTTGCTCAACTTCTGCTTGAAGGCGAACTGTGGTGACGCTCATACCTATACCCTCGAATTTGCCGACTACAACGTATTACAGCATAGTCTGCGAGGGTGCGGCAAAGAATTAACGCCGAAGCGCACCGGTGACTTTGACGTAAAGAAGCGGAGACAGAGGCATCCGAGTGCCGCGTCTGGTTAGCTGTTCCCAAGCATGTAAGCCCGAAGCTGTCGCTCCTCTCGCATGACATAGAGAATGAGAACTCGCTTATCATCCTCACGATAGAAAATGCGACACGGTGGAACCACTACCTCCCTGTATACTGAACTAGGGAGCTCCGGAGGAATCCGTCCGGATTGGGGAAAATCTTCCAAACGCTCGGTCTTATCGAAAACTTCTTGGACCAGTTGACTTGCGGCTGCAGGATTATCCAGAGCAATGTACTCAGCGATCGCATCCAGCTCTTGAAGGGCGGGCTCCGTCCAGATTACTTCAGCCATTTACACATTTTCTCCCTGGCCTCACTTTGGCTGTACGTTCTTCCCTCAAGTACAGCACGCTCTCCCCGTGAGAGCCCCTCAAGCAACTCCAGTCGGCGCTGCATAAACTCGTAATCCTGCACATCGACAAGGTATGCGGACGGCTGACCATGCTCCGTGATCAGTATCGGCTCTTTGGACAAGTGCAGGTCTGCCAGAATCTTTGTGGCCTGGCGCTTAAGGTTCGTAACAAGCTCAACTTTCATGGGCACACCCTGAATCAGACTAGTAGTGACACTATAGTATCACTTTTCAGGCGGGACAATCACAGCTAATCGGGATAGGGAGGCACCTCACGATGCCCCTCCTCCCACATCACCGGGCATACGGATCACGTACCACGGCGATTCAGTGACTTGATTCAACCCTTTACCGTACTGCCAGTTCGGGCAGTCCATAGCTCCGGAACAATCGGGCCGGTAAGGCTTGCCGCAGTGCCGGCGAATGACTCAGCCGCCACGGGCCGTGGGCTGA
>NZ_PTIV01000060.1 GCF_002934325.1 Marinobacter persicus | reverse complement strand
GTGACACGGTCTGTCGTACTGAGGTGGCGGTAGTGATTGTTCATGGCAACACCATACTCGATTAGAGGGTGTTGCACTTAGTTATTGAGGCCGCGCAGTCCTGCGTGATGACTGCGATATCGGCGCACATGAAATAAGTGAAGAGTTGTCGACTTACCCAATTAGCACGGTCTCTCTTGTCTACATGTTCAGTGTTCTTGAGGTTTATGGTGATGAGGTGACATCGATAGTTAATCCCAGCTTCGTCAAGGATAGAAGTGCTTGGCATAGAAAGGTATTTCTTCCGAAAGGAGACCCTGATTATTCTGATGTTGAAAAAGTGCGAAATGGTTTTGCCGAGCCTTTTAAAGCGAATCCAAAAGATATAGAGTTTAGTATTGCTGCAGCTTTGGCTCAGCTAAAAAATTCTAGAAATTTGATAGTCCACAAAGGTAGTTCAGGTTTTGAATTTGATTTAGCACTGTCTTCAATTGTCGCTATCATCTGTCATATCAATTACTTGGTGTCAAGTGATAAAAGTGCTATAAAAGTCTACCCATGGGAGGATTATGAAGATGTATTTGCATAGTTTCACCCTCCCTAACAAAGCCATTAATTTGACCGTGGACTTCCCCCAGTTCAGTGGACACGCATCGATAACTCCGCAGGAGGAGAAAAGCGATGCCGGACTTCTTATCGTTCGGAGATCTTGTCGTTCCATTTTACCTATTTGCCTTGATCGGGCACTTCTCGTCTAGGTGGTACAACCTTCGGAAAAAGCGAGAATGGGAACGCACTGCTGGTGAAAGTGTTCCTCTTTATTTGGCGTCCTTGATTTTCGTCTCGGCCATTTTCGGGGCAACTGGATCAGCGGTAGCAACCATGTGTGTATTCGGGTTTTTCATGGGGGCAGCGACTGGTCTGTTATCCGCAACAGACGAATGGTTAGAAAAAATCAGAAGTCAACGCGACGAGTCTATTCAAGCGCTGAAATCTGAGCAGAGCGATAAACCTCGTGAATAGAGCTCTTAACAAGGGGCTGTTGTCGGACGGTTTTTTCGTCGCTTCGCTCCTTCAAAACAGCCGCAAAGCACGGCGTTAAAGGAGACATTGTGCAGTATCAGGTAATTAGACGTGATCTGACTGAAACTACCAGAAAGTGTGATTTCTGTCCGCAGCCCTTAACTTCTCTTAAAGCTTATGTTTTAAAACACTTGGAGACAGGAGAGTTATCATACGCAGGGCCGACGTGCGCAAAGAATAGTGCTGGGGAAGGATCGTTATCTGGGATTCCCGATTTAACCAAATTTACTTTCCCAAAAAATGATCGAGAAGGGGGAGGGCCCGGCGGCGGAGGTGGTGCGTCTGAGGACAACCCAGAGAAAAGAGCGATTGAGTACTTGATGCTAAGAGAATATAAACTTATAGACGAACTCAACTGCTCATATTCAGTATTGAAAAAATACTATGAGAAGCACAATAATCAGGGGCTTTCAGAAGGTGACATTCGACATATAAATAATATTGCAGCTAAAGCTCCCGAAAACCTAAGTCCAGCAACGCTACAAAGAATATACAATTATTTATTTTGGATTGATGTGGCTATAGACAAGCTACCGGCAGAAAAAACTGAGTTTCTAACTGGCGTCAGAAGCACCATCGTCTCGAAAGGTAAAATTTATGAGAGGCAAACATCATCTATAAATAAGTGCCTTGAAAACATCGATGGCGTACCACAGTTAAAATAGTGCATGACAAATTGCTGCACGCGGATAAATTACTCGCTGCGCTCGCAATTTACCGGTGAGCAAAGCGTTAAGTGATTCCTATGGAGATTTGGTATTTCGAAACTTCAGCCGTCAATTTCTTCATGGACGGGCGTTCTGTCGAGTCTGCGCTGGCAACAAAGCAGCTTCAACTGAATAAGGGTCGTGACTGGAGGATATCGCCCGTCACGCTCTGGGAAATCTTAATGACGTCTGACGAACGTCGAAGAGAAGAAATAATTTATTTTTGCCAACACCTTTTTGGTCGGGAGCTTTTGCCTTCTCCATCTGAGCTGATTGTTTCCTACATCGAACAAGGGATGCCGATGGTGGAAAAGCCAAGGAAATTACTTTCTCAAAGTAACATAGCCAACGTGTGGAGGGGCTTAGTAGATGACCGGAATCGAACATTTGTTCTGGATCACGAGGATCTGAGAAGGCGGGCAAAACTGATTCAGTCATTCACTAAAGAAATACACAATCTGATCAAATTTGGAGACGTGATTCTATCCGCGGATAAAAGCTATGCTGGTTTCGATGCTTCTCTGAGCAGCATGGTGAGAGAGATACCATTTATAAAGGATGGGGAGCCGACGACCGAGGAGCTTCGGCTACAGTACAAAGTATCGCTATACTACATACTCACCATTCTTTGTGCTGAGGCTGAATTTGAGAATGGGCCGATCAAAAAATTCTGGGAAAATCTTGGAATACATTCCACTCTGGACAGAGCTTGGTATGTCATCAAAGAACTTCCAGCCCTAATACATCGTGGCCCTTTTATAATTATGTCCTGTATGACAATTTCGCAGGCGAGAGGCAAGTATCCTCGCGGTGTTTGGTTCGATAGCCTCCATTCTATGTACGTTACCTATGCAGCTAAAATTTTTACCAGCGACGGGCATTTTCAAGGGCTAAGAGATGTTATTCCGGCACCAATTTTGAGGGAGAGGATCCATTACATGGATGAAGTCGAGATGTCAAATCATCCAATGAATCAGTTTGGTGTCAGAAACACTTAATACGCTGTTAAGCTTTAGGGTGGAAATTTAAATTGATCGAAGAAGATTATAAAATAGGCTGGCGCCAGCATTTCCCGACTTATCACTTCAATGATCGCGATATTGCCCTCGCAGAATATGGAGTTGCGGCTAAAAACCTAGAGTCGGAGGAGCGTGTTTTTCTTAACGCCTCAAATGTTTCTCTCGTTTCTTCCGCAGCTTTGGGCTCGTTGTTAGTTGGCTCATCCGATCGGCTGGCATCGGTTTTTGAGGATATATTGCCTCCCTATATCATTTCTATTGTTTTGCTGTCAATAATATTGGCATTTTCGTTTGTGACGCTTAAATATTTCTCCGATCGACAAAGGTCCATAGTTTTTTCAGGTAGAAAAGTTATCATTTTGAGGCGAATGCTTGGTCTGAGTTATGGAAGGGTTCAGTTGTTATTGCCAAACTGGAGAGTTGAGGGCGCCGATCAACCATTGGCAGTCCGTTTGTTCCCAGGTTGGTTTACGTATGCAGCTTACCCTTTTTGGATTGTCTCAATAATTTCAACCTCGGTGATATTGTTTCTGATCGCCTATATGGTGAAACAGAATCAAGATATTTTTGAGGTAAGTTCCGCCGGATTACTTATCGCTTGCATTTCTGTTGCTTGGTTTTTCTCTACCATGCTGATCTATAGGGTTTCTCTGCTAGATGTTCATGAGACGACTAGGCTTATCTTTTATAGACGCTTGTCTAGACTTATTGGGCTCCCTCTCGTTGAAAATATCGAATATATAATTTACAGGGCCAAGCTTTCTTTCTATGAAACTGACAGGCTTAAAATAGACACTGACAACATTAAAAGATTTCTTGTTTTTGTAGAAGACAAAAGGTTCTACAGTCATTCTGGAATTGATTACAAATCTATTTTTAGAAGTATCCTTGGGTTGATCAAGGTAAAGCCTAGATCCGGCGGTTCAACTATTCCCCAGCAGGTAGTGAGAACGCTATTTATTACAGATTTAGGAAAAACCTATCGAAGAAAGTTTATAGAGCTTTCTTTGGCTCCATGGCTCACAAACGTTTTTTCTAAGGATATTATATTAGAAATATACATTTCCGCGGTTCGCTTTGAGCGCGGTTGCTTTGGTGTTGTCGAGGCGATGGAGCACTTCTGGGGTAAGGTAGAAAAAAAACCTTCAAACGCTCAAGCCTTTTTCCTTGTCGAAAGGGTTAGCAACGTTCGCTCTAGATTGTTAGTAAATAAAATCATTGAGACTGCTAAGTCTGCAAAAGATAAAGGCTTGATGAATAACTCAGATTTACGAGCCTTGACTTTGCTTTATGAGAATGCGGTTCGCGATCGAAAGATTATTGCTTCTAGTAATGAAGTGAAGAAACTACGAACCCTGTGGGGTGTTTAACAAGTGGCTGTGGTGTCAATTCAATAAATTGAGCCATTTCACCCCGCCATGGTTCCTTGTTTTTGATCATGATATTGAGCACCACAATCTTCTTTCTCATGCAGGCGATGAGGGCGGCTTTGCGGATCATTCCTGCGCCTTCAGACGTTCGTAAAAGCACAGTAGGACGCGGAGGACTCCCGCCGTAGAGCATAAAGTCTGAACCCCCTAGCCCGGATTTCTCATGAGGAGGCGGCGTAAGGAAGGAAGAAGCGGCTGAAAGTGTTATGATTTCAAGCTCCTACACAAAAAACCAACACTAACAGC
>NZ_PTIV01000059.1 GCF_002934325.1 Marinobacter persicus | reverse complement strand
CAGTATCCGGGCAGAGTCTCGGCGTCTGACCATTCAGAACTCTCTTTCAGAGTGGGAGGAGAGCTGACAGAGCTGGCCGTTAAAGCAGGCGACACTGTGGAAAAAGGAGAAGTTGTTGCCCGCCTGGACGATCGGGACGCAAGAACCCGCCTGGAAAACGCCCGGTCAAATTTCAATCTGGCACAGGCCACCTTCGAGCGAATGCGAATATCGTTGGAGCGCCAGGCCATCAGTCAGGCCCGTTTCGATGAGGCCGAGGCCGAGTACCTCTCTGCCAGAGCGCAACTGGCCAGCGCGGAGGACCAACTTTCCTATACCGTTCTCAAAGCGCCATTTGATGGCGTCATTTCACGGGTGCCGGTGGATGTCTTTCAGGTTGTATCAGCGCAGCAGGCCATTGCCGAACTGCAACGGCCCGGCTCTATCGACGTCTCGTTCCAGATGCCTGAACAACAGGTCCGCCGCCTTCAACCACAGAGATCCAGGAACGTTCGCGCCAATGGCAACACTATCGCGTGGGTACAGTTTCCCGAGCTTCCCGATAAACGCTACGCCGCGAGCTACAAAGAGCATGACAGCAATGCCTCTCAGGGGTCGCTCAGTTATGAGGTTACCGTAACGCTCCCTGAACCCGAGGACATCACAGTGCTTTCGGGGATGAGCGCGACCGTTCTGCTTGATTACGGCACATTGGCTGGAGAGAGCGCCCCGTCGTGGCTGATACCAACCGCGGCGCTTGTAACACCTGACGCAGAACCCGGCACTAGCGTGGTTTGGCGATACGTGGCTGCTGCCGATGGTGAGAATGGCGATAACACGGGCAGCGTCGAGCCGGTGGATGTCGAGCCGGGTAAGAAAATGAACGATGGCGTGCTTGTTCGGGGAGAGCTCAGCCCGGGCGACAGAATCGTGGTTGCCGGCGCTCACCGGATGAACAGGGATCGTTCGGTCCGTCCCTGGGAAAAAGAGGGCGGGCTCTGAGATGGTCGATTATTTTCTTGATCGGAAGTCCATCAGCTGGATGGTCACGCTGTTGCTTGGGGTTGGGGGCATGTTCGCGTTTCTGGGTCTTGGCCAGCTTGAATTCCCGGAGTTCACGTTACGTTCCGCCTTGGTGACCACCCAATATCCCGGAGCAACGCCTCTTGAAGTCGAGGAGGAGGTTACGCTGCCTCTGGAAAAAGCGATCCAGCAGATGCCGGGCATCGATGACATTACTTCGGTGAACTCGGACGGCTTGTCGCAGATTACTGTCCAACTCAAGAAGACGGTCAGAGAAGGGGAGTTAGACCAGTATTGGGATATCCTTCGGCGAAAGATTAATGATGCCCAGCCTGGTCTGCCACCAGGCGTGAACACGTCCATCGTGAACGATGACTTTGGCGATGTCTTCGGCCTGCTGCTCACGTTGCGTGGTGACGGCTACTCGCTGAAAGATCTTGGTGACCATGCGGATCTCATTCAGCGAGAACTGCGATTGTTGGAGGGCGTCGCAAAAGTCAGTATCGGTGGTCGTGTCGACGAGCAGATGATCGTGTCACTGGACCGTGACCGTATGCGTGCTCTTGGCATCTCGCCAGAATACCTGGCAAGCCTTCTGAATGCGCAGAATACGGTGGGCAACGCTGGCCACCTGCGCAGTGAAGGGCTGTCGTTATCCGTTCAGCCAACCGGTCAGCTTGATTCCGTTCAGGCACTTGAGCAACTGGCAGTTGGAAGCGCTGATTCGGGTATTATCCGGCTCAGCGATCTGGCCGAAGTTCGCAGGGTGACCAATGACTCACCCGCCTTGCTTTACCACTCTGACGGATTGCCTGCTTTGACCATCGGCGTGTCATTTGCAGAGGGCACCAACGTTGTTGATGTAGGTGAGAGTCTCAATGAGGCTTTGAAACGCCTGGAAAAACAGCAACCCATCGGCATGACACTGAACACAGTGTATAACCAGCCTGAAGTAGTCGAGGAGGCAGTATCTGCTTTTCTCATGAACCTTGCTCAGGCGGTGGGCATTGTCATTATTGTGCTTTTGCTGTTCATGGGGCTGCGAAGTGGCCTGCTCATGGGGCTGATCCTGCTGATTACCATCATGGGTACATTCGTGCTTATGGCAATACACGGTATTCAGCTCCAGAAGATTTCATTGGGTGCGCTGATCATTGCGCTGGGGATGCTGGTCGATAATGCCATCGTCGTCACCGAGGGCATGATGATTGGCCTTTCCAAGGGCAAGTCCAAAAGGCAGGCAGCCAAAGAAGTGGTCTCGCAGAACCGGTACCCGCTGCTCGGCGCTACCGTGATTGCCATTACGGCCTTTGCTCCTATCGGCCTTTCACCAGACACCACCGGAGAATTCATTGGCTCCCTGTTCTGGGTTCTGTGCTACTCGCTTTTCCTGAGCTGGCTGACGGCACTCACTCTGACCCCGTTTTTCTTTGATATGTTCTATCCCGACAAGCTCGAGAGTGTCGGGCAGTCATCCGATAACGACCCCTATAAGGGAATTGTTTTCGTCGTCTTCCGCCGCCTGCTGACCTACGCGATTCATTATCGCTTCGTGACATTAACACTTGCGATCGCGCTTCTGGCTGGGGTTCTATCGTTCTCGGGACAGGTTAAGAATGCTTTCTTCCCGAATGCCACAACGCCACTCTTCTTTGTTGACCTTTGGTTGCCCGAGGGCGCCGACATCTTGCAAACCGAAGAGACCGTAAAGCGGCTGGAATCGCGCGTGAATGACATGGACCAGGTCGTTCAGGTGACCAGTGTCACCGGTGGCGGAGCCCAGCGTTTTACGTTGACGTATTCACCGGAGCAGCGATACGCCAGTTTTGGCCAATTGATCGTAGAGACCCGGGATAAGGCGTCGAGAGAGGCCCGTATGGAGGAAGTCATTGAGCAACTGCGTACAGACTTCCCGAACGTGCATTACAAAGTGCAGGCTTTGCAGGTGGGGCCCTCAGCCAAAGCCAGTCTTGAAGCTCGTATCTTTGGAGAAGATCCCGAAGAACTCCGGAAAATCGGTGTGCGCGTGCAGGCAATTTTTGAAAATGAACCTCTGGCCGACAGCGTGCGCTTGTCCTGGGGTAATCGGGAAGCCGTGATCGTACCGGAGTTCCTCGAAGAACAGGCCCGGCGCCTTGGCGTATCTCGCGAATCACTGCACCAGGCGTTGTTGCTGAATAATCAGGGGCAGCAGGTTGGAGTGTACCGTGAGGGGAGCGACCTCATTCCGATCATTATGCGGTCAAGAGAGGAGCAGCGTTTTGACATCGAAAACCTTACCTCGATCAATGTCTGGAGTGAAGAGCAGGGCCGCTATGTCAGCGCGGGCAACGTCATCAATGCCATCAATACGGAACTGCGGGATCCGTTGATAAAACGCAGAAACAGGGAGCGGATGTTGGCGGTTTATGCCGAACCCATGCCTTTGTCGGGGGAGACGGCGGCGAGTGTGCTGGAGAGGATCCGCCCGCAGGTCGACGCGCTGGAGCTTCCCCACGGCTATTCGATTGAGTGGGGTGGAGAGTACGAGACCTCATCCGAAGCTCAGACTTCGCTTTTCTCCTCGCTGCCTCTTGGACTGCTGGGGATGTTCATTATTTCGATGCTGTTGTTCGGTAGCTTCCGACAGGCTCTGTCTATCTGGATGATTGTTCCTCTCATGATGATTGGAATCATTGGTGGACTGGTATTGCTCGGCGCGCCTTTTACATTCATGGCGCTGCTCGGGACTCTGAGTCTGATCGGTATGGTACTGAAGAATGCCATTGTGCTGGTTGAGGAGATCAATATTCAGTTAGAACAGCAGGATGATGCATTCACTGCGGTGGTTGAGGCCGCGGTAAGCCGGGTACGACCTGTGCTTATGGCGGCCGTAACCACCATGTTGGGAATGATTCCTCTGTTCAGCGATGCCTTCTTCGCGAGCATGGCGGTGGTTATCGTGTTCGGTTTGGGTGTTGCAACGGTATTGACGTTAGTGGTGCTGCCAGTGGTGTACTGCACGTTAATGAGAATTTCTTATCATCAATAACGCACCCGCTGTTTTTCAGGCGTCTTTTTTTCCTCCGGACAAGCGATCCGGAGGAAAAAAGCCTCCGGCAATCATTGCATTCATCAGTTCGCCTACTTTTGCACGCAGGTCATCCCTCAACAACCTCATTGCCGGCGTTATTGACTGTCGGGTAGGACAAATCAGCCACAGCTCGGATACCGGCGGCGCATAGTCCGGCATGATTGTGGTGACACGGCCTGCAAGCAGATCATCCGACATATCAAGACACGATTTTATCGCAAGACCGCGACCAGCGACGCACCACCGGCGAACCAGATCGCCATCGTTTGAGGCGCGATCGCCCGTCATTTTGACTCGATATTCCTCGTCTCCCCGTTTGAACGTCCAGAGGTCAAATGGGATGTCCTGCAACTGATAGAACAGTCCGTTGTGGTTCTCAAGGTCATCAGGATGA
>NZ_PTIV01000058.1 GCF_002934325.1 Marinobacter persicus | reverse complement strand
TGACGCCCTTGCCCTTCTCCTAGCCTTCGGCTCTGCGAACACCTGGCAGGAGGACTTTCACCTCCCTAGTTCTGTGCCATGCCCGGCACACACGCCAATATTCAGCGGCGGCCTTTACGTAGCGAAGCGAAGAAAAGGCCGTCCGGTGGAGGCCCATCAGGGCCGTAACGAACTGGAATGATTTGTTAAGCATTTCAATGCCGGAGCTTAAGGAAATATTCAAACTTTCCCTCAAGCTCATGAAGGGTGCACTCCATCCAATTCTTCACCTCTCGGGATTCCTGAATGAGCTGCTTACGCTGCTCACCCTCGGCAGATTCAAGCTCTGCTTCGATTCGCTGAAGGTTGACCATCTTTTTATAGATATCATCGATGAGAAACTTAACCCATGAGGCGCACCCAAACAGAAAATATGCCTTGTTCGTTTTGCGCAGGAAATCAAACTCGGCACCCGGCCGTACCCTTCCTTCCACGCCAACATTAGCCAAAGCTTCGGCTATCACCAAGTAGACCTCATAACGGCGATCAAACAGCTCGAATTTGAGACGCTGTCTATTCGTAGACCACTCCCGCCAAGCAATAAACGCAATTAAAAAGGAGATGATTACGGCTGAATCCATTGCTCTTCTCTGTGCTTAACGCCCGGCTCACGCGCCGGTTTGGAGCCGCGAAGCGGCGGAAAATCGGTCGCTGTGCAGCCGATTGTTAAATCCTTCAATGTACGATATCCTGCACAGGGACAACATCCTGTACAGGAGCAACCTTGTGGATGCCATTAGCTACACAGCCGCTAGAACTAATCTAGCAAAAACCATGGAGCAGGTCTGTGAAGACCACTCTCCGGTGATCATCACCCGGAGCAAATCACAGTCCGTGGTCATGATCTCTCTTGAGGACTATGAGGCGTTACAAGAGACCGCATACCTCCTGCGCGCACCGAAGAACGCCCGTCGTTTGCTGGAATCCGTTGCCGAGCTGGAGCAAGGCGGTGGTCAAGAAAAGGAACTTCTTGAATGAAACTCATCTTCTCCGAGAACGCCTGGGAAGACTATCTGTACTGGCAAAAAACTGATAAAAAAATCCTTAATCGAATCAACAAGCTGATCAAGGAAACCAAGCGCGAACCGTTCGAAGGTATCGGTAAACCGGAACCGCTCAAACATAGCCTCGCTGGTTACTGGTCCCGCCGAATTAACGAAGAGCACCGCATGGTCTACAAAGTCACGGATGACGCTCTTCTCATCGCCCAGCTTCGGTATCACTACTGATTTAACGCCGCCAACACGCGCAGTTTTGTAGTGGAGGCGAAGCGGCAACGGAAAAACTGTCGCTGTGCTTGCCTTGTATGGCCATTTCATGTCAGCCACCGAATACCGCAAAACTCAGCCAGCCATAAATGCCGTAACCGATCAAAAGCACCCCACCTTCTGAACGGCTCAGTCGGCGCCCCGTGTACAAGAACAACAGCAAGAGCAATGATGCCCCGAGCATGACCCATTGATCAAACTGGAGGACTCTCGGATGGACAGGAAGTGGTTGAAGAAGAGCAGACACTCCAAGAATTCCCAGCAAATTGAAGATATTGCTGCCAAGTATGTTGCCAACAGCCACATCGGCATGCCTCCGAATAGCTGCAATCACCGATATGGATAGTTCGGGGAGAGATGTGCCAACGGCTACCAGCGTCAAGCCAATAACAGCCTCTGGCACACCAAAATGCGCTGCAATGCCAATGGCCCCAATTAGAAGTACCTGTGATCCAGCAATTAATAGCAGCAGGCCAAAAACCACGGCGATGACCGTCCACAACACCGACTTTGGAACGGTGGAAAGCTCTTCTGCCTCAGCTTTGTGTAACTCCCCAGAAGGTGCGGCATGCAATCGCTCGCTCCAGTAAGCCCACACCAGGTAAGCAACCAGAGCAACAAGGAATATAGCGGCGTCTGGACGCCCTAGTGCATTCCCTCCTACAAGAACGAGAAACAGTACGCTTGCCGCTACTACCGTTACAGCGTCCCGTCTCAATGCCAGTGGCTTTACCGTCAATGGTGTTATCAAGGCGCAAATACCGAGTATCAGCAAGATATTGCCGATGTTGCTACCCACGACGTTTCCAATCGCGATATCGGGTCGCCCATCAATCGCAGCATTAACCGAGACCACCAATTCCGGTGCAGAGGTCCCGAAGCCTACGATGACCAGACCACTTAGCAGTGGCGATACGCCGAGGCGCTTTGCCGCAGCCAGCGAGCCGCGAATCAATGCCTCACCACCAACAGTGAGCAGGGCTATACCGAGAACGAGAAATAAAAAGTCCAACAATATTTAGATACTCCGGTGAGCTCTGTGCCTAACGCGAAGGTAATCGGCGCCGGAGCGCCAGCGGAGGGGATCAAAAGCGATACGCTTTCGGCGTGTCCACTAAACTGGGGAAGTCCATGGCGTACTGCTGCGACTTGTTATGTTTACTTTGCATACGCAACAACAACTTGGGCAATGCCAACTAAAACAAGCGCAGCAGTGAGCCAGTTGAGCGCGCAAGCAACTTTACTTGATGATTTTGATGACTCTTTGAAAGCTACTTCCAAACTGTCGATTCGCCCGTTGAGCTCGACCAACGAAGTATTAACTTTTCTGGTCGCATTGGATTGCTCCTGGAAGGCTATCTGAATATCTTCGGTGCATCGAACCAAAATGGCTGACTTTTGCTGTTCATGCACTGTACTGCCGGGTTGGGCAGTACCAGACATCGCCTCTAAAATTTCGTTTTTACTTTTTCCCTGTACATAACTCATAGAGATTCCCTGTAAACATAACGCCCTGACTTTGCGGCGGGCCGGAGCGCCAGCGCAGGCGCGTCCGGCAACAGCCATTGGTTAAATGCTTGCATGCGCATAGCAATGCGCATATGATCAAGCTATGTATTCTTGATCTTCTCGGAGGTCCTCATGGCCGAACTCTATAATTCAGCCGCCCCCAAAAAAGCAGCGAACCTCTCAATCAACAGCGATCTGCTGAGTAAAACCCGGGAACTGAACATTAATTTGTCGGCAACCCTGGAACGAGCTCTGAAAGAAGAGCTTTCGAAACGCGAAGCCGCACAATGGGTTGAAAAAAATCGGGCTGCGATAAAAGGTTACAACGATTTCGTCGAACAACATGGATGCTTCGGCGACGAATTCAGGGAGTTCTGATGGCACAGTTCGATGTGTACCCTAACCCGAGCAAAGTCAGCAAGGCTCACTACCCATACCTGGTGGATATTCAGAGCAGCCTCCTGAGCGATTTGGCAACTCGCATTGTTATTCCTTTGGGCAAACGTTCCGCCTTCGGTGGCGAAGCCATGCAAGGACTCACTCCAGAAATCAGCTTTGCCGATCAGGACCTGTTGCTGTTAACTCCGCAAATTTCCTCCGTGCCTGAAAAACATCTCAAGAGCCCCATTGGCTCCCTCTCACATTTCAGAGACCAGATTGTTGGAGCTCTGGACCTAGCTATCACCGGCATTTAACGCCTTGGCTTTGCGGCGCACCGGAGCGCCAGCGTAGGTGCGTCCGACAACAGCCATTGGTTATGTCACTTTTTTAGGCCAAAACAATGCTCATCTGACGGGAAAGATCCAGCCCTTACTTCTTTTTCGAACTCTGCAAATACTTCTTTAATCTGAGCACTGAGGTCTACATATTTCTTGGCAAATTTCGGGGTATAATCTGAGAACAGTCCAAGGATATCCTCAGTCACCAGTACTTGCCCATCACACGCAGGAGAAGCACCAATACCGATTGTGGGAACGGTAATGGCTTCAGTAACCTCCCTTGCGGCTTTCTCAAAAACACCTTCAATCAATACCGAAAAAGCACCTGCTGACTCAAAGGCCTGTGCCTCTTTAATCAACAACGCAGTAGCATCGTCATCTCGGCCCTGTGCTTTGAACCCACCAAGAGTATTTGCATGCTGAGGGCGGAGACCTATGTGCGGCATAACAGGAATTCCCCGGCTGGTCAGAAATTCCACTGTTTCAACAAGCTCCAATCCGCCCTCAACCTTTACAGCTTGGGCACCGGTTTCAGTCAATACGCGGGCTGCATTTCGATACGCCAGTTCTTTACTTTCTTGATATGACCCGAAGGGCATGTCAACAACAATGCAAGCTCGTTCGGCTCCACGTGCAACCGCTGCACCATGAGCAATCATCATGTCCAGCGTTACCGGCAAGGTAGAATCAAACCCGTATGCAACCATTCCCGTTGAATCACCAACAATGATGAGATCCACATACGGATCCATAAAGCTCGCCATTGGCTTGGTGTAAGCCGTTAGAGAGACAATGCTTCCTCTTCCTTTCATCTCTCCAATCTTAGCGGTGGTAATCTTTCGGTTTGACGTATGAGTACTCATCCTATCTCCTTTTAATGATGCCCAATACTCATTCTGTGGACATAATCGGGATAGGGAGGCATCTCACGATGCCCCTCCTCCCACATCACCGGGCATACGGATCACGTACCACGGCGATTCAGTGACTTGATTCAACCCGTTACCGTACCGCCAGTTCGGGCAGTCCATAGCTCCGGAACAATCGGGCCGGTAAGGCTTGCCGCAGTGCCGGCGAATGACTCAGCCGCCACGGGCCGTGGGCTGA
>NZ_PTIV01000057.1 GCF_002934325.1 Marinobacter persicus | reverse complement strand
CGGTCAGGAGTATTGGGCTAACTCCATCGCTCACTGAATTTAAAGCGCCCAAACGCAACGAACCCCGGAAAAACCGGGGTTCGTCAGCAATCTGAAACCCGCCAAAGGCGGGTTCAGGGTTGCGTTGATCTTCGTGGACCAGGGCCCCTGTCAGCCGAGGGCCCGGGCGTGATGCCGCAAATGGTCATCGATAAAACTCGCAATGAAAAAGTAGCTGTGGTCGTAGCCTGGCTGTAGACGCAGCTCTAGCGGGTGCCCCGCTGCCTCACAGGCGGCCTCGAGGGCCCCGGGCTTCAACTGTTCATCGAGAAAGTTATCCGCCTCGCCCTGATCCACCAACAATGGCAGCTTTTCCTTCGCCGTGGCCACCAGTTCACAGGCATCCCAGGCTTTCCATGCCTCCCGATCATCGCCCAGGTAACCGGTGAAGGCCTTTTCGCCCCAGGGACAGTTCACCGGGTTGGTGATGGGCGCAAAGGCGGACACCGACCGGTACCGCCCCGGCTTTTTCAGGGCGCAGATCAACGCGCCGTGCCCCCCCATGGAATGGCCACTGATGGCACGTTTGTCGGTTACCGGGAAGTACTGTTCCACCAGTGCCGGCAGCTCTTCGGTCACGTAATCGAACATGTTGTAATGCGCCGACCAGGGCTGCCGGGTGGCGTTCACATAGAAACCGGCACCTGAACCGAAATCGTAACTGTCATGCTCGCCGGGCAGATCGGTGCCCCGGGGACTGGTGTCTGGCGCCACCAGGGCGATGCCCAGTTCCGCCGCCATGCGCTGGGCACCGGCTTTTTGCATGAAGTTCTCATCGGTGCAGGTCAGGCCGGAGAGCCAGTACAGCACCGGCACTTTTTCGGTTTGTGCCTGCGGCGGCAGGTAGATGGCGAACACCATCTCCGTGCCGGTCGCTGTTGACGTGTGCTTGTAACGCTTGAGCCAGCCGCCAAAACACTTGTTACTGGCGAGCAGCTCCGGAGTGGTGTCGCTCATGGGCTACCTCACTGATCGAACAGGATGACCGAACGAATGCTCTTGCCTTCGTGCATCAGGTCAAACGCCTTGTTGATGTCTTCCAGGCCCATGGTGTGGGTCACGAACGGATCGATCTCGATCTTCCCGTCCATGTAGTCCTCCACGTAACCCGGCAGCTCGGAGCGGCCCTTCACGCCGCCGAAGGCAGAGCCTTTCCACACCCGGCCGGTGACCAGCTGGAACGGGCGGGTGGAAATTTCCTCGCCGGCACCGGCCACGCCAATGATGATGGACTCGCCCCAGCCCTTGTGACAGCACTCCAGCGCCGAACGCATGACCTGAACATTGCCGATGCACTCGAAGGAGTAATCCACGCCGCCGTCAGTCATATCGACGATCACCTGCTGGATCGGGTCGGAGAAATCTTTCGGGTTCACGCAGTCTGTGGCGCCGAACTGGCGGGCCATTTCGAACTTGTCTTCGTTGATGTCGATGGCAATGATGCGCTCGGCACCCACCATGCGCGCGCCCTGGATGCAGGACAGGCCAATGCCGCCGAGGCCGAAGATGGCCACGGTGGAACCCGGCTCAACCTTGGCGGTGTTTTTCACCGCGCCAATGCCGGTGGTGATGCCGCAGCCCAGCAGGCAGACCTTCTCCAGCGGTGCGTCCACCTGGATTTTGGCCAGGGAAATCTCCGGCAATACGGTGTATTCCGAGAAGGTGGACGTGCCCATGTAGTGGTGGATGGTCTTGCCCCCCAGTGAGAACCGGCTGGTGCCGTCCGGCATCAGGCCCTGGCCCTGTGTGGCACGCACGGCGCCGCACAGGTTGGTCTTGCCGGAGAGGCAGAACTTACACTTGCCACATTCGGCGGTGTACAGGGGAATCACGTGGTCGCCCGGCTTCAGGGAAGTCACGCCCTCGCCCACTTCCTCAACCACCCCAGCGCCTTCGTGGCCCAGAATGGATGGAAAGATGCCTTCGGGGTCGGCGCCCGACAACGTGTAGGCATCGGTGTGGCAGACGCCGGTGGCGACGATACGCACCAGCACTTCGCCGGCTTTCGGGCCCTGGACATCCACCTCTTCGATGGTCAGTGGTTTGCCCGGTGCCCAGGCAACAGCAGCGCGTGATTTCATAACAGGCTCCTCTTAAAACAGTTGGATAAACAGAAACGGTTGGATGAACGTTGCATTCAGTGTATATCACCGGGCGCCACTCATCTCTGCACAGATGGAAAAGCATTGTTGCCATACAGCAACAATTGGCGTATGAAAGGAATCCCCGAAACCGCCCATTTGCCATCGGAGCCGCCATGAAACACTGGGACGCCATCGAGGCCTTTATTGCCGTGGTTCAGGAAGGCAGTTTCAGTGCCGCCGCCCGTCGCCTCGGGGTATCGCCTTCCCACATCAGCCGGCAGGTTGC
Organism: Marinobacter persicus; assembly: GCF_002934325.1. Taxonomy (GTDB): domain Bacteria; phylum Pseudomonadota; class Gammaproteobacteria; order Pseudomonadales; family Oleiphilaceae; genus Marinobacter; species Marinobacter persicus_A. The sequence goes on along the minus strand of NZ_PTIV01000057.1, from coordinate 2,254 downwards.
CGGGCTGGAAAAACGCCTGGGTGCGCCCCTGCTGTACCGCACCACGCGATCAATACGCCTGAGCGAGGCCGGCGAAACCTACTTCCAGCACTGCCACAACCTGATGGAAGGATTTGTCAGTGCCGAGGAAGAATTGCGCCAGGCCCAGCAAAAGCCGGCCGGCTCTCTTCGGGTCACCTGCGCCACCACCTTCGGTGAGCGCTTTCTGGCACCGGCGCTGAACGATTTTGTGACACGCTACCCGGACATTCAGCTGGACCTGCACCTGACCAATCGCCAGACCGATCTGGTCAGCGAGGGCTATGACCTGGCGGTGCGCATGGGCTCGATGAAGGACTCCTCGCTGTTATCGCGCCGGTTGTGCGATCGCCGGGAATACCTGTGCGCCAGCCCGGATTATCTGCAACGCCATGGCATGCCTCACACCCTTGCCGAACTGGCGCATCACAACTGCCTGCTGGGCTCAAACACCTGGTGGCTGTTCAGTGAAAACGGTCAACGGCGGGAACTGAAGGTGTCTGGCAACTGGCGTTCCAACTCCGGCCCCGCATTGCTGGATGCCGTGCGCAAGGGGCTGGGCATTGCCCAGCTGCCGGATTACTACGTGGAGCCGTTACTGGCGAGAGGAGAACTGGTATCCATGCTGGAGCAGTATCGCTACCCGTTCAGCGGTGTCTGGCTGGTGTACCCACAAGCCAAACAGCGTTCGGTCAAGCTCAAGGTGCTGACGGAATTCCTGATTGGGAGGTTTGCTAGTGGATTACCCTGGTAAAACCGGCATCATCGGGGCACTAACTGGTTGGAAGAAATAGTACTGGTTCTTGCCATTTTGCTTGGCTTGGTACATGGCCATGTCCGCTTGACGCAGCAAGGTATCGGCATCCACGTCTGGCTGCTGGGGATAAATGCTGACACCGATGCTCGCGGACACTTGAACCTGACCTTCACCCAGGCAAGCCGGGGCAGACACGGCGGCCAATAAACGATCCAGAACCTGTCGGCAGCCATCCTTGCCAGACAGATCCGGCAACAGGACCACAAACTCGTCGCCCCCAAGGCGCGCCACCGTGTCGCATTCCCTGAGAGCGTATTTCATACGGTCGGCGAGAATAGTCAGCAACTGGTCACCGGCGGCGTGACCACAGGTATCGTTCACTTCCTTGAAGCCATCAAGATCCATGAACACCACGGCCAGCTCTTCTTTCCGGCGCCGGGCCACCAGGGTAGCGTGGCGCAGCCGCTCCGTCAGAAGAATGCGGTTCGGCAGGCCGGTCAGGTTGTCGTAGTGGGCGATCAGGCGCAGCTTATCCTCGTTCTGCTTCAGGTTGGAGATATCAGCCACCAGAGTCACATAATGCTCCACCTCGCCGGCACGGTTACGTACTGCAGCAATAGTCATCAACGCGGGAAACACCGCCCCATCCTGGCGGGGCATCCAGTACTCGCCACTCCAGACTCCCTCCTCATGCAGGGCTTTGAGCATGGTTTTCATGAACAGCTCGCCGTGTCGATCGGAGGACAACAGCTGATAATTCTGATGAATAACGTCCTGACGGGCGTACCCGGTCAACTGGGTGAACGCTGCATTCACATCCAGAATAATACCTTTGGCACTGGTTATAAGAATCCCTTCCCGAGCGTGCCTGAAAACACCGGCAGCCATGGAGAGTTGTTTCTCGGCCTCTTTGCGCTCGGTAATATCCTGGTGGGTGCCATACATCATCAGCGGCTGCCCGTCATCCGTCCGGGTCATCAAACAACCGCGGTCCATTACCCAGACCCAGTGCCCATTCTTGTGACGCATTCGAGCTTCGCATTCGTAGTAGGGAAGCTCCCCGAGAAAGTGCCTTTCCAGCAGCCTGGCGGACTTTTTCAGGTCATCGGGATGGACCAGTGCGTTCCAGGTTTCAATGGAAATCGGCGCCAGTTCCGCCAGGGAGTAGCCAACAATCTCCGCCCAGCGTTCATTGAATACCGTCTCCCCGGTGTTGACGTTCCACTCCCAGGTGCCGGTATGAGTACCGGTTATCGTATTTTCCAGACGAAGGCTTTCGATTTTCCGCTTGGCCCGGGACTCCTTGATGGATTCCAGCATCGTATTAATCGTCTGACCTACTAATGGGTACGAAAGTAAGCGAACATCATTTATAATGTAGCGTTCGTTCGCCAAGCTTATCGGATATCTACACTCATGCGTCACGATGACGGTCGTAAACTTGATCACAAAACCTTAGAAGCCATTCGCGTTCGCGCC
>NZ_PTIV01000056.1 GCF_002934325.1 Marinobacter persicus | reverse complement strand
CGCGGGCTTCCTAACGACGTCTTCTTCCAGGTTGGCATTCTGACCACCGTTGGTGTGACTGCGCGCAACGCTATACTTCTGGTGGAGTTCGCCCGAACACTCGAGGAGCAGGGAATGAAGCTGATTGAGGCAACCAAGGAAGCGGCGCGAGTGCGCTTGAGGCCGATTCTGATGACATCGGTTGCTTTCGGCATGGGTGTGTTGCCGCTTGCTTTCGCCAGTGGAGCCGGGGCAACCACGCGTATTGCGATAGGAACGGCGGTTCTCGGCGGCATGATTTCGGCAACGATACTGGCGACGTTCTTTATTCCACTGTTCTATGTGGTGGTCCGCCGTATCACGGATTTTCTGAGTGGCTCCAGAGACCAGGATGCCTCGGCTGCGGCCGCTCCCGGACGTGCAGACGGAGGTGAGGCTGATGATCGTTAAGGTATTGCTGGCCACTGTGATTGCGTTGTCACTTGGTGGCTGCTCACTCGCGCCGACTGTTGAGAAACCCGAGCCGTCGGTGCCGGAAAACTGGTCTTCCGCACGACTTTCGGCGGACGAGAAACTCCCCCTGGATTGGTGGCGTGGCTTTGGCGATCCGGCGCTTGTCACCCTTGTTGAAGAGGCGCTTGGTGCCAACAGCGACCTGCAACTTGCTGCTGCCAGGGTCGCCGAAGCACGGGCGCGCCTTACCGGGCAGCAGGCGGAACAATATCCGCTTCTGGAGGTAGAGGGCTCTGCGGTGCGCCAGGGGCCGAGTGATGAGGTGGTCAACAGCGCTGGTGGTGGTCAACCCTTCAACGATATCCAGGTCGGTGGGGTGCTATCGTACGAGCTGGATCTTTGGGGGCGGCTTGCGAATGCCAGCGAAGCAGCCCGGGCACGTCTCCTGGCCAGTGCAGCGAATCGCGAGGCCGTGCGACTAGCCGTGATTGGTGAGGTAGCCAATGGTTACTTCAATTTGCGTGCGCTTGATCGTCAGATCGACATCACCGAACGCACCGTGTCATCCCGCCGCGAATCGGTCGCCCTGCAACGGGCCCGGTCCGAAGGAGGCGAGGTTAGCGAGTTGGTCCTGCGGCAGGCTGAAGCCGAGCTTGCAGCCGCTGAATCCGAACTTCCGAGGCTTCGCCAGCAGCACGCCCTTCAGCGAAACGCCTTGGCAGTGCTTCTGGGGCGAGATCCACAACAGATTGTACGGAGTGATATTTCCGTAGCGGATACCATTGGTGAGATGAATGTTCCGGGCAGCGTCCCTGCCGGCCGGCCGGCGGATCTGATGGTCCGCCGACCTGACATTGCGGCAGCCGAACAGGAGTTGATAGCGGCCAACGCCGAAATCGGTGTTGCCCGGGCGGCGTTCCTGCCCAGGATTTCGTTTGAGGGCCTGCTGGGCCTGCGAAGTGCCTCCGGTGGCGACTTGTTCCAGGGCTCCGCATCCACTTGGCAGTTGGGCGGCTCGTTAGTCGGCCCGTTGCTGGACTTTGGGCGTTCCGAGGCACTGGTCAATCAGGCGGAGGCGCGTCAACGCCAGGCCCTGATTGCGTATCGTCAGGCCATTCAAGTGGCGTTTCGGGAGGTGCTCGACGCTATGGCCGGGGTGCGTGGTACCGAAGATCGCTTGGAAGCGCAGGCCCGGCAGGTAGCAGCACTGCGAAGCACAACTAAACTTGCGCGATTGCGCTTTGAGGGGGGCGCGTCCAGTTACCTGGAGGTGCTGGACGCTGAACGAAGCCTGTTTACAACCGAACTTGATCTCGTGGAAACGCGGCGTGATCAATTGCAGTCAACGGTTAATTTGTATCGAGCTCTGGGCGGGGGTTGGCAGAGTTCGTTACAATCTTCTGATTATGCAAACACTGACTGATTCAGACAGGCGTTTTATTGAGCGCCTCGGTCTTCAGGCTCAATCTGAAGGCTTTTCCCGCATCGCTGGCCAACTTTGGGCGACACTTATCGTGTCGGATGGTCCCGTCAGCTCATCGCAGCTTGTGGATACGTTGCGCGTCAGTAAGGCGAGCGTCAGTACGAATACGTGCTTTCTTGAAAGACTCGGCATTGTTGAACGTCGAACAATGCCGGGTGAACGCCAGGATTTTTTCGCGATTCGTCCCCATCCTTACGCTGCCTTGGTGGAAGGGCAGATAAAACGGCTCGAGGCCAGAAAGGAGGTGATTGCCGAAGCCAAGGCAACCATTACCAATGAACAAACGCTTGCCAAGCTGGCTGATCTGGATCAGTTCTACACCCTGTATTATGAGAGCTCCAGAGACCTTCTGAAGCAGCTGAAATCTGAAATCCTAGACAATAAAACATAATAAACTCAAAGGAGTAGGCTCGGGTTTCATCCGGGCCTGAATGAAACGCTGGCTATGTCAGAGCAACCCCCGTCGGTGTTACTGAAAGGAGGGCCTGGACCGTTCTCACCGTTTGGAATGCCTTGTCAACGGTTCTAAACAAAGCAGGCTCGTCAATTTGTCTCTTGCAAACCTACCTACTGATAGGTAAATTACGTGTCGTATGCTTAATGACCAACAGAGGTAATCAATGAAAATTTACGACACTGAAGGCTTTCCCAACCCGCTACGGGTTCGCATCGCCCTGGCAGAAAAAGGCGCAACGAATAAGGTGGAATTCGTCCCGGTCGATGTCATGGGCGGGGAGCACCGTTCCGATGCGTTCAAGACGAAAAACCCGGATGCCACCGTGCCCATGCTGGAACTTGACGACGGCACCTGCATCGCCCAGTGCAATGCCATCACTGAATATATCGACGGTGTCTTTGATGGTCCGTCCCTTATGGGTACAACCCCAGCGGAGCGTGCCCGTATCGCAATGATGAATCTGCGGGCAGAAAACGGTCTGATGAATGCCGTGGGTGCCTATTTCCATCACGCGACCCCGGGGCTTGGTCCGGATCTGGAAACCTGGCAGTGTGCTGAATGGGGTAATAAACAGAAAGAAATTGCCAGCGCAACCATGGCCTACCTTGACAGCGTTCTGGCGGACAATGAGTTTCTCGCAGGCGACAGCTTCTCGGTCGCAGACATCACCGCCTTTGCCGGCCTGGGGTTTGCGGATTTCGCGAAGGTTGACATTCCCGAGTCCCTGACCAATCTCCAGGCCTGGCGCGCAAAAGTCGCAGCCCGTCCTTCAATTGCCGGGTGATCCGATACCCTCGGGTTTCATGCAAGCGCGGAAAACATGAAGGCCAAAAAGGGAGGAATATCATGGAGATTAATGCAGATTTCTCCAAACCGGTGGTTATGCATTCCGACCAGATTGAATGGCAGCCCTCGCCCATGAAAGGCGTGGAGCGGCGCATGCTGGACCGGATCGGGGAGGAAGTTGCCCGCGCCACGACCATCGTTCGTTATGCGCCGGGGAGTCATTTCTCGGCACATACCCACACCGGTGGAGAAGAATTCATCGTACTCGATGGCGTGTTCCAGGACGAGCACGGTGACTTCCCAGCGGGCAGCTATGTGCGCAACCCCCCAACCACGTCACATATTCCGGGCTCTGAAACGGGCTGCACGATATTTGTGAAACTGTGGCAGTTCGACCTGGCCGACCGGACCCAGTTGAGCAAGAATATGGAGGCCGGGCTGGGGGTCCCGGTGGGCGGCGTTGCCACCACAAAGCTGCATGAGGACGATCGTGAGATCGTGACCTACAGCCAGCTCGATGCGGGGGCGACACTGACCTCTGAGGCGCCCGGCGGAATCGAGCTGCTGGTGATCGAAGGTTCGGTCACCAGGGATGGCGAGATGCTGGCCAGGCATGACTGGCTGCGCCTCCCTGAAGGACACAGGTTGTCCGTGGCGGCCGGGGACGGCGGCGCCAAGATCTGGATGAAAACGGGGCACCTGCGATTTGCCGGGGCACCGAGGGTATAAGGCCCGGCAATAGCGGGATTGCAAAGGCAAACAGGTGAATAACCATGAACCGTGATACCAGAACAGCCCTGATGGACCTTGCCGAGCACACCGTTCGGTCACGGGGCTTTGACGGGTTCAGCTATGCGGATCTGGCTGAGGCCATCGGCATTCGAAAGGCCTCGATCCATTATCATTTCCCCACCAAGGCGAAGCTCTCCGAAGCCTTGATCGAGCGCTATCAGACCAGTCTGCAGCAGGGTCTGACCGAGATAGATGCAGCCCATGCCAGCGCCGGCGCGCGCCTCAAGGCACTCATTGCCCTGTACCGCGGGGCCTTACATGATGGCCAGACCGTGTGTCTGTGTGTTGCCTTTTCGACCTGCCGCGAAAGCCTGTCCGACACTGTCATTGCCAGAGTCGGCGCCATTCGCGCAATGGTCTTGCAGTGGATTACAGCAACGTTTGAGCTGGGGCACAGGGATGGATCCGTCTCGGCCATCCTGGGTCCCGCCGATGAAGCGCAGGCGACCCTGGCGATGCTGGAAGGAGCCCACCTTGCCGCGCGCACCGAAGAAGACCTCGCCGTGTTTGATGCCGCAACGCGACTGCTGCGCGCCCGCTGCCAGTAACGACGGGACAGGAATCGCGCTTTGAGCGAGCGATTAAATTCGTGTTCGCTCACGTGGCGACATTTCCTGTGAGCTTTGGTCGATGTCTACCCGTACATAATCGCTACGCAAATTGACTCATAACGAGCGAAAAGGAGCAAACAGATGATGAGCACCCTGAAAACAGCACTGGCAGCAGCCACGCTGTCACTCACTGTTGCCAGTACGCAGGTACTGGCAGAAACGCAAACCAGAACCATTGAGTATCAAGTCGGCGACGAGACCTTTACCGGCTACATGGCCTGGGATGATGAATTCGGGCAAAAGCGCCCGGGGGTTCTGGTGGTCCATGAATGGTGGGGGCACAATGAATTCGCCCGGAATCAGGCGGAACGGCTTGCTTCCGCCGGCTATACAGCGTTTGCGCTGGATATGTATGGCTCTGGCAAACAAGCCGACCATCCCGATACTGCCCAGAAATTCATGCAGGAAGCCACCAGGGACATGGACCAGGTTAAGGCACGCTTCATGAAGGCGATGGACATCCTGAAGAACCACGAAAGTGTTGATGGGTCCCGAATTGCAGCACAAGGTTACTGCTTTGGCGGTGCCGTTGTTCTCAACATGGCGCGCATGGGTGTCGATCTGGACGGCGTTGTCAGCTTCCACGGTGCGCTCGGCAGCCCCCTCCAGGCTGAACCCGGGTCCGTAAAAGCCAGGGTCCAGGTGTATACCGGCGGTGCCGACAAGCTGGTCCCCTCGGATCAGGTGGCGAGCCTGGTCAAAGAGATGCAGGATGCCGAAGTCGATCTGACACTGGTGAGCTTCCCCGGAGTGCTGCACTC
>NZ_PTIV01000055.1 GCF_002934325.1 Marinobacter persicus | reverse complement strand
CGCGGGCTTCCTAACGACGTCTTCTTCCAGGTTGGCATTCTGACCACCGTTGGTGTGACTGCGCGCAACGCTATACTTCTGGTGGAGTTCGCCCGCTCGTTAGAGGATCAGGGAATGAAATTGATCGAGGCAACCAAGGAAGCGGCACGAGTGCGCTTGAGGCCGATTCTGATGACATCGGTTGCTTTCGGCATGGGTGTGTTGCCGCTTGCTTTCGCCAGTGGTGCCGGTGCAACCACCCGTATTGCGATAGGAACGGCGGTTCTCGGCGGCATGATTTCGGCAACGATACTGGCGACGTTCTTTATTCCACTGTTCTATGTGGTCGTCCGCCGTATCACGGATTTTCTGAGTGGCTCCAGAGACCAGGATGACTCGGCTGCGGCCGCTCCCGGACGGGCAAATGGAGGTGTGGCTGATGACCGTTAAGGCATTGCTGACCACTGTGATGGCGTTGGCACTTGGTGGCTGCTCACTCGCGCCGACTGTTGAGAAACCCGAGCCGTCGGTGCCGGAAACCTGGACGTCCGCACGACTTTCGGCGGACGAGAAACTCCCCCTGGACTGGTGGCGTGGCTACGGCGATCCGGCACTTGTCACCCTTGTTGAGGAGGCGCTTGATGCCAACAGCGATCTGCAGCTCGCGGCTGGCCGGGTTGCCGAAGCACGGGCGCTCCTTACCGGGCAGCAGGCAGAGCAATACCCGCTTCTGGAGGTGGAGGGCTCAGCGGTGCGCCAGGGACCGAGTGAAGAGGCCGTCAACAGCGCTGGTGGTGGTCAACCCTTCAATGATATCCAGGTGGGTGGGGTGCTATCGTACGAGCTGGATCTCTGGGGGCGGCTTGCCAATGCCAGCGAAGCAGCCCGGGCACGGCTTCTGGCCAGTGCAGCGAATCGCGAGGCCGTGCGACTGGCCGTGATTGGTGAGGTGGCCAATGGTTACTTCAATTTGCGTGCGCTTGATCGTCAGATCGACATCGCGGAACGCACCGTGTCGTCCCGCCGCGAATCGGTCGCCCTGCAACGGGCCCGGTTTGAAGGAGGCGAGATTAATGAATTGGCCCTGCGGCAGGCAGAATCCGAGCTTGCGGCCGCTGAATCCGAACTTCCGAGGCTTCGCCAACAGCGCTCCCTTCAGCGAAACGCCTTGGCAGTGCTTCTGGGGCGAGATCCACAACGGATTGTACGGAGTGATATTTCCGTAGCGAATACCATTGGTGAGATGGATGTTCCGGCCAGTATCCCTGCAGGCCGACCAGCAGATCTGATGGTTCGGCGACCCGACATTGCCGCAGCCGAACAGGAATTGATCGCGGCCAACGCCGAAATCGGTGTTGCCCGGGCGGCGTTTCTGCCCAGGATTTCGTTTGAGGGGCTGCTGGGCCTGCGAAGTGCGTCCGGTGGCGACTTGTTCCAGGGCTCCGCATCCACTTGGCAGTTGGGCGGCTCGTTAGTCGGCCCGTTGCTGGACTTCGGGCGTTCCGAGGCACTAGTCAATCAGGCGGAGGCGCGTCAACGCCAGGCCCTGATTGCGTATCGTCAGGCCATTCAGGTGGCGTTTCGGGAGGTGCTCGACGCGATGGCCGGGGTGCGTGGTACCGAAGATCGCCTGGAAGCGCAGGCCCGGCAGGTAGCAGCACTGCGGAGCACCACTAAACTTGCGCGATTGCGCTTTGAGGGTGGCGCGTCCAGTTACCTGGAGGTGCTGGACGCTGAACGAAGCCTGTTTACAACCGAACTTGATCTCGTGGAAACGCGGCGCGATCACTTGCAGTCGACGGTTAATTTGTATCGCGCGCTGGGCGGGGGTTGGCAGAATTCATTGCAATCTTCTGATTATGAAAACTCTGACTGAATCAGACAGGCGTTTTATTGAGCGCCTCGGTCTTCAGGCCCAATCTGAAGGCTTTTCCCGGATTGCCGGCCAAATTTGGGCGACACTGATCGTGTCGGATGGTCCGGTCAGCTCATCGCAGCTTGTGGATACGTTGCGTGTCAGTAAGGCGAGTGTCAGTACGAACACGTGCTTTCTCCAAAGACTCGGCATTGCTGAACGTCGAACAATGCCGGGTGAGCGCCAGGACTTCTTCGCGATTCGTCCCCATCCCTACGCTGCCTTGGTGGAAGGGCAGATAAAACGGCTCGAGGCCAGAAAGGAGGTGATCGCCGAAGCCAAGGCAACCATTACCAATGAACAAACGCTTGCCAAGCTGGCTGATCTGGATCAGTTCTACACCCTGTATTATGAGACCTCCAAAGACCTTCTAAAGCAGCTGAAATCTCAAATCCACGGACATAACAAATAATAACAGCAAAGGTTTAACCTTGGATTTCATCCGGGGCTGAATGAAACGCGGGCTATGTCAGAGCAACCCTGGCTGGTGTTACTGCGAGGAGGCCTGGACCGTCCTTGCTGTTTGGAATGTCTTGTCAGCGCCTCAAAGCAAAGCAGAATAAACAAATTGCCTCTTGCGCACCTACCTACTAACAGGTAGATTGATTGGCGTATGCTTAATGACCAACAGAGGTAAGCAATGAAAATTTACGACACTGAAGGCTTTCCCAATCCGCTCCGCGTTCGCATCGCCCTGGCAGAAAAAGGCGCAACGAATAAGGTAGAATTCGTCCCGGTCGATGTCATGGGTGGGGAGCACCGTTCCGATGCGTTCAAGACGAAAAACCCCGATGCCACAGTGCCCATGCTGGAACTTGACGACGGCACCTGCATCGCTCAGTGCAATGCCATCACCGAATATATCGACGGCGTTTTTGATGGTCCGTCCCTTATGGGTACAACCCCAGCGGAGCGTGCCCGTATCGCAATGATGAATCTGCGGGCAGAAAACGGTCTGATGAACGCCGTGGGTGCCTATTTTCACCACGCGACCCCGGGGCTCGGTCCGGATCTGGAAACCTGGCAATGCGCTGAGTGGGGCAATAAACAGAAAGAAGTGGCCAGCGCAACCATGGCCTACCTTGACAGTGTTCTGGCGGACAACGAGTTTCTTGCAGGTGACAGCTTCTCGGTCGCAGACATCACCGCCTTTGCCGGCCTGGGGTTTGCGGATTTCGCGAAGGTTGACATTCCCGAGTCCCTGACCCATCTACAGGCCTGGCGCGCAAAAGTCGCAGCCCGTCCTTCAATTGCCGGGTAATACGAAACCTTTCGGATTTAATGCAAGCGCTGAAAACAGGAAGGTCTCAAAAGGGAGGAATAACATGGAGATCAATGCAGATTTCTCTAAACCGGTGGTTGTGCATTCCGACCAGGTTGAATGGCAGCCCTCGCCCATGAAAGGGGTGGAGCGGCGCATGCTGGACCGGATCGGAGACGAAGTTGCCCGCGCCACCACCATCGTGCGTTATGCGCCGGGCAGTCATTTCTCGGCGCACACCCATACCGGGGGAGAAGAATTCATCGTACTCGACGGTGTGTTCCAGGACGAGCACGGTGATTTTCCTGCCGGCAGTTATGTGCGCAACCCTCCAACCACGTCACATATTCCGGGCTCTGACACAGGCTGCACGATATTTGTGAAACTGTGGCAGTTCGACCTGGCCGATCGCACCCAGTTCAGCAAGAATATGGAGGCCGGACTGGGCGCCCCGGTAGACGGCGTTGCCACTGCAAAGCTGCATGAGGACGATCGTGAGATCGTGACCTACAGCCAGCTCGATGCGGGGGCAACACTGACCTCTCAGGCGCCCGGCGGAATCGAACTGCTGGTAATCGAAGGCTCGGTGACCGGCAATGGCGAGTTGCTGGCCAGGCATGACTGGCTGCGCCTCCCTGAAGGACACCGGTTGTCCCTGACGGCCGGGGACGGCGGCGCGAAGATCTGGATGAAAACGGGTCACCTGCGATTTGCCGGGGCACCGAGGGTGTAAGGCCCGGCAATAGCGGGATTGAAAAGGCAGACAGGTGAATAACCATGAACCGTGATACCAGAACAGCCCTGATGGATCTTGCCGAGCACACCGTCCGGTCACGGGGCTTTGACGGGTTCAGCTATGCGGATCTGGCTGAGGCCATCGGCATTCGAAAGGCCTCGATCCATTACCATTTCCCCACCAAGGCGAAGCTCTCCGAAGCCTTGATCGAGCGCTATCAGACCAGTCTGCAGCAGGGTCTGACCGAGATAGACGCAGCCCATGCCAGCGCCGGCGCGCGCCTCAAGGCACTCATTGCCCTGTACCGCGGAGCGTTGCATGATGGCCAGACCGTGTGTCTGTGTGTTGCCTTTTCGACCTGCCGCGAAAGCCTGTCCGACACCGTCATCGCCAGAGTCGGCGCCGTTCGTGCAATGGTTCTGCAGTGGATTACGGCAACCTTTGAACTGGGACACAGGGATGGGACCGTCTCGGCCATCGGTGATCCGAGTGATGAAGCACCGGCCACCCTGGCAATGCTGGAAGGCGCTCACCTCGCCGCGCGCACCAAAGAAGACCTCGCCGTGTTTGATGCCGCAACGCGACTGCTGCGCGCCCGCTGCCAGTAACGACGGGACAGGAATCGCGCTTTGAGCGAGCGATTACATTCGTGTTCGCTCACCCGGCGACATTTCCTGTGAGCTTTGGTCGATGTCTACCCGTACATAATCGCTACGCAAATTGACTCATAACGAGCGAAAAGGAGCAAACAGATGATGAGCACCCTGAAAACAGCACTGGCAGCAGCCACGCTGTCACTCACTGTTGCAAGTACGCAGGTACTGGCAGAAACGCAAACCAGAACCATTGAGTATCAAGTCGGCAACGAGACCTTCACCGGCTACATGGCCTGGGATGATGAATTCGGGCAGAAGCGCCCGGGGGTTCTGGTTGTTCATGAATGGTGGGGGCACAATGAATTCGCGCGAAATCAGGCAGAACGGCTTGCTTCCGCCGGCTATACAGCGTTTGCACTGGATATGTATGGCTCTGGCAAACAAGCCGACCACCCTGATACTGCCCAGCAATTCATGCAGGAAGCCACCAAGGACATGGACCAGGTCAAGGCGCGCTTCATGAAGTCGATGGACATCCTGAAGAACCACGAAAGTGTTGACGCGTCCCGAATTGCAGCACAAGGTTACTGCTTTGGCGGTGCCGTTGTTCTCAACATGGCGCGCATGGGCGCTGATCTGGACGGCGTTGTCAGCTTCCACGGTGCGCTCGGCAGCCCTCTCCAGGCTGAGCCCGGGTCCGTAAAAGCCAGGATCCAGGTTTACACAGGCGGTGCCGACAAACTGGTCCCCTCGGATCAGGTGGCGAGCCTGGTCAAAGAGATGCAGGATGCCGAAGTCGATCTGACACTGGTGAGCTTCCCCGGAGTGCTGCACTC
>NZ_PTIV01000054.1 GCF_002934325.1 Marinobacter persicus | reverse complement strand
CGCTGGAGGTCTTTATGGATCTCATCAAGCGAACACAGGATGCACCGCCAGGTGTTCATTAACCCGGCTGTTGCACTTGGAGTTGGAGACCGCCCTCCTCAGCAGTTGGATTGGTCTCAAGCTGTTTATGCAAACCCTGAGGAGTTGGAGCAAAGAGAGTTTCCAGAGGGGCTGTCTATTGTCGAATGTGACTGATTTAACCAACACGTCAACGGGACCGGCTTGTTCCGCTGCCGCTCCACAATCCAGCCCGTTACGTCAGCGTTGAGGCTGTAGAAAAACCCCGAATTCCTCACCCCGGTTTGGTAAAATCAGGCAAACAGACAAGGAGTCGTTGGGATGCCTCGCTTCAAGCACTACAACTACGACCAGGACGCCATGGTCGTGATCAACTACCAGGAACAGCTGCAGCCCGGCACCTTTGAACACGCGGTGCACTACCTGATCGAGCACAAGCTGGACCTGTCGGTGTTTCACCCCAAGTACCGCAACCAGGATACCGGCCGCCTGGCCTACGATCCGGCCATCCTTTTGAAGATCATCCTGTTTGCCTATTCCAAGGGCATCACCTCCAGCCGCGAGATGCAGTGGTGTTGCGAGACCAACATCATCTTCAAAGCACTGTCCTGCGATACCGTTCCGCATTTCACCACCTTGGCCAAGTTCGTCAGCAGCCATGCCGATGAAATCGAAGAGCTGTTTGAGCAGATTCTGCTGGTCTGTCATGAGCAGGGCCTTTTGGGCAATGAACTCTTCGCCATCGACGGCTGCAAAATGTCCTCAAACGCTGCCAAGGAATGGTCCGGCACCTTTAAGGAACTCGGCGAAAAGCGTGAGAAATTGCGCCGTCTGGTCCGCCACCATTTGCGGGAACACTACGAAAAGGACGAGGCGGAAACCGAAGCCGAACTGGATCGCGATATCCGCCGGGCCAAAACCATCCTCTCGCTGGACGAATCTCTGAACAAAGTCGACCGCTTCCTAAAGACGAACCGCCCAAGGATGGGCCGGGGGAAGCGGAGCAAGGAAGTGAAGAGCAACATCACCGATAACGAAAGCGCCAAGATGACCACCAGCAAGGGCACGATCCAGGGCTACAACGGCGTGGCCACGGTGGACAAGAAACACCAGATCATCATAGATGCCCAGGCCTTCGGGGAAGGGCAGGAACACCACACGCTGCAGCCCGTACTGGAAACCGTGGAAGCCCGACTCAAGAAGCTGGGCATTGCTGACAACATCTACCAGCAAGGTGCCATCGTTACCGCCGATACTGGTTTCGCCAACGAAGCGAATATGCAGTACCTGCATGAACGCCAGATCAACGGCTACGTGCCCGACAACAAATTCCGGAGCCGCGATCCGAAATTCCAGAACCAAAAGGGTAAGTACGGCAAACGGCACCAGCATCTACCCAAAACCGGCTGGAAAACCATCATCCCAGCCAGCGAATTCCAGTTCGATCCGGTGAATCTGACCTGTGTCTGTCCGGCAGGCAACACCATCAGTTACCAGGGCACCCGCGAAGCCGAGAACGGCAAAATCCGGGTGCACTTCGAAGGCCGCCTTCTCCAGTGCCGGCATTGCCCGAAGAAACACCAGTGCATGCAAAACCCGGCCTCGGCCAATCACCGTAAAGGTTCCGGTCGACAGGTATCGTTCACCATCGAAAACAAACGCCTGCCGAACTACACGGACTGGATGAAGCACCGCGTGGACAGCCCGAGAGGCAAAGAGATCTACAGTCACCGCATGTCGGTGGTGGAACCGGTCTTCGGCAACATCGGAACGACCAAGCGCCTGAATCGCTTCAGTCTGCGGGGCAAAAAGAAGGTGCAGGGTCAGTGGCAGCTGTACTGTCTGGTGCACAACATCGAGAAACTGGCGAATTATGGGCAGTTGGCGGCGTGAATGAGCGAAAAAGACCGCCAATTAGCCCCTTTTAGGGACGAAATCTGCTCTTGGTCATTGCTGATGCAATGGTTTAGCTGATCGAATGGGCAAAACACGATGGCCAGACCGATTGCTGGCCGGGGCGAATAAACGGACTAGAGGGCGGTAGAGCTGGCTCAGAAATGAGTTTTTCTACAGCCTCGTTATGAGAATCAGCAATGAACCTGAATAGAGATAGCTGAAGTGGATGAGTTTCTTCAATTACTAACTTTAAACAACTTTGGAAGCTGGGCTTCGATAGCTGGCCTGCTTACCACCGTAGTTACATTTTTAATGCTGTTCGGGATCAAGAAGAAGTTTCTTTTTCGGTCTAGCGTTGATGATCACTTAGCTAAAATCAGTGAAATATCCTCGGACATCTCTTCTTTATTGCAGTCATTCTCAAAAAACCAAAAGGATATTGAAGAATTATTTGCATTAGCAGAGGTAGAGCTCAGAGCTATGCAAAGAGGAGCAAATGGTGATTTGGTGGCCGATATAAAAAAATCTCGAAAATTGATTAGGAGGTACACTTCAAAAATTCATTTTTGGGTGAATCGTGACGAAAATTCAGCAAGAGAGATTAAAACTGGTTTGTCTGTTGTTTCGGCTGAGTTGTACCATCACAAAAAATCTTTGGTCATAGGAAAGTAAAATGTTTAGCTCAAGACAAACTGCAGAAATCATAGATAAGCTGATCGAGTTGACTCAGCACAATCACATTGTTTGGCGTAGCCAAGATCCTGTAGCCCCGATGATTGGACCTGATGCTCGTGTTGATATGGTTTATATTGTAAATCACCTCGGTCGAAACATTCGAGCCTACAACCAAAATTTTAAATACTATTTAGATGAAGAAAAGTATGTCTGGGATGAGCAAATTATTGTCGAGTTTGTGGATGATTATGGGGCGGTATTGGGTCGCTTGCCTAGAACACCCAACGCTTGGGACCTTCTAAAAGCTATTCAATTTCAAAACCCACAAATTAACACTTTCTATGATGATTTATTTAAGTCGTAAATCTCATAACAAGGCGCAGCAGTTCGCGGCCGGTGGCCGCCGGACGCCCTTTACGTGGCTCCTTCGTCCCCACTCCAAGGTCGCCGCTGTGCTTCGGCGTTATACAGGTCCTTAGCATGGAGTTTTGAGTGTCGGAAGAGCAAATAAAAAACATAGAAAACCGCCCGGAAGAACTCGCTGGGCTGCCCTTCTATCAGGACTTGCCTCATATGCCGGTCAGGATTGATCTAGAGGGTGCTATTGGTGAATTCTTGAACTATGACATTTTCCAGCTCGACGGGATTCAACCATTAGAAAAACGACATATGGAGGCAAATAACGGACTCATAGGTGTGAATGCCTCTACAGAGTCGATTGCTATCTATAAAGAGGAACAGGTTAATTTTCAGCTTATCTACGTTGTCGTCAATGCTTACGGCTTTAGAGAGGTCAATGGTGAACTAGTCGGCAAGCCGTACTGTATTTCTCTAGTGCCAGCTAGTAAAAGGGGCGAAATATCCTCCGTTCCGCCGGAATGGTTAGAGAATATTGACCTTGAGCGAATGGATGGAGTTCCAAAGTTGTATAAGGGATTTAATCCGTTTCGAGGTGCTTTTGGTCTACATATGTTAGGGATGCACGATTACTCGAACATCGAGTCAGACATGCTTGGTTTTGTACACAGTATATATGCACTCGCCGACAGGTTTGAACATAGCGAAGTGCTCTTGCCGGGGATTCCAATGCTGCAAGGCCATAATCAGGTCTTGAACGATTATAAGAAATATAGAAATAACTGGTATTTCAAGCCTTTTAAAAAACTGAAACC
The DNA here is from genome assembly GCF_002934325.1 of Marinobacter persicus. Classification (GTDB taxonomy): domain Bacteria; phylum Pseudomonadota; class Gammaproteobacteria; order Pseudomonadales; family Oleiphilaceae; genus Marinobacter; species Marinobacter persicus_A. The sequence continues at coordinate 1,612 of NZ_PTIV01000054.1, read as the reverse complement.
TAAAAAGATATGGGGTTGTGATTCTCCTATTGAGCTGTTTCTCATTCATGCAATGGATTCCATCGGCCTGAATCCTGAGCTGCAAACCATTATCTGCGAGGACGGATTTACAGTCCCTAGCTTCCATAAACTTTGGGAAAACCATAAATCGCGAAAACGCCTGAAGAGTATTACTGACGCTGACTTCTACTTCCCGGACAAAAAGCTGGCTGTATTTTGTGACTCAGTTGCACACCATTCTTCGCCAGAGGCGAAAAAGAAGGATCAGGCGATTGATGAGAAGCTAAAAAAAATCGGCATTAGGAGTTTGCGAATCTGTGGCCGTGATATTGCTCAATCGCCTATGGATTCAGCGCGGGTTGTCGAAGCCGAGTTGACTAAATCCGTATAACCAGTGGCTGTTGTCGGACGCACCTACGCTGCGCTTCGGCACGCCGCAAAGCCAAGCGTTAAGTATCCATAGAAGCGAGAAAGAATGGGTAATAACCAAAAATGGAAGGACAAGTTGCTATCCTCAAGCTTCCCTCTTGAGTTTGAAGCAATGAGCTGCCTCGCCGATAAAGGTTTTTCCGTCTCCTCTGAGTTTTCATATTCTAGATTGGACGGAGACGTCCACAAAGACTTTTCTGTTGATGTTGAGGCGATGGCTTTCACCCCTTTTGGTGAGGAAAATAACCTGACAGGAACGGTACATTTACTCGTAGAGTGTAAATATCGAAAGGACGGCACTAGTTGGTTGTTTTTGCCTGACCCCAATGATCCAGAGTTTTCACCATTTACTCTAGGCCGAACAATTAGGGCTGTTGATAATTTTTCAAAGGATATCTTACCCCCAAATAACGTAGTTTCGTTCGACGAGAATCTTCCATTCTGTTTTAAGGGCGTCGAGGTGGATCTATTTAATGCATCTGCGCATGACAAGGAAATAAAGCATGGTCTAAACCAATTACACTATGCTTTGCCGACCATGCTTGCGGGCGAGATCAATAGCTCTTCATGGGTTTCTCCCGACCCATCCCAGCCATTTTTTATTTGCCCTATACTGTTGACGACTGCCCCTATTTATTTGGCTAAAGATAGTTTTTCTATAGATTTAGTGAAAGGCGCAAGCGATATCGAGGAAATCGCCGATCGAGTTCCTTACTTGGTTACCTATCACGATGTTAGTCCAGACTTTATCAGGCACTGTGTAAGAGAGTTTTCAGATAATTTAGCCTTTGATGTTGAGCATCTAAATGATATCGGAAATTACCGCTTATCGAAGGGCGAGCATGAACACCTTCTACCTTTGAAAGTCATTGAGTCACTGCTTTCTGGAAGAGTCAGCGAGCTTAAAACCTATTTCACGCAATACATTGTTTGCGACTGGCAACATTTTCCCGAATTGGTTGATAATCTTAAAAAATCGATCACCTTGGCTATGCGTGGGGCTGATAGTGAAACTTAACAAGTGCAGGCACGGCGACGCCCACTACATTGCGCCTTCGGCTCCATTCCGGGGGCGCGCATGCTGCAAACGTTGAGGCTGTAGAAAAACTCCGAATCAGAGGGTCAGTTTGGTAGGATCAGGCAAACAGACAAGGAGCTGTCAGATGCCTCGCTTTAAGCACTA
>NZ_PTIV01000053.1:3005-5966 GCF_002934325.1 Marinobacter persicus | reverse complement strand
GTTGCGTTATCCGCAATTGTCTTGGGTGTTATATAGTCAAGCCGCACGAGCAATTAGTACTGGTTAGCTCAACGCCTCGCAGCGCTTACACATCCAGCCTATCAACGTCCTGGTCTTGAACGGCTCTTCAGGGCCCTCGAGGGGCCAGGGAGATCTTATCTTGGAAGGGGCTTCCCGCTTAGATGCCTTCAGCGGTTATCCTATCCGAACATAGCTACCGGGCAATGCGTCTGGCGACACAACCCGAACACCAGAGGTTCGTCCACTCCGGTCCTCTCGTACTAGGAGCAGCTTTCCTCAAATCTCCAACGTCCACGGCAGATAGGGACCGAACTGTCTCACGACGTTCTAAACCCAGCTCGCGTACCACTTTAAATGGCGAACAGCCATACCCTTGGGACCGGCTTCAGCCCCAGGATGTGATGAGCCGACATCGAGGTGCCAAACACCGCCGTCGATGTGAACTCTTGGGCGGTATCAGCCTGTTATCCCCGGAGTACCTTTTATCCGTTGAGCGATGGCCCTTCCATACAGAACCACCGGATCACTATGACCTGCTTTCGCACCTGCTCGACGTGTCTGTCTCGCAGTTAAGCGGGCTTGTGCCATTACACTAACCGCATGATGTCCGACCATGCTTAGCCCACCTTTGTGCTCCTCCGTTACGCTTTGGGAGGAGACCGCCCCAGTCAAACTACCCACCACACAGTGTCCTCATCCCCGGTAAGGGGACCAAGTTAGAACCTCAAACATGCCAGGCTGGTATTTCAAGGTTGGCTCCACCCGAACTGGCGTCCGAGTTTCAAAGCCTCCCAGCTATCCTACACAAGCATGCTCAAAGTTCACTGTGAAGCTATAGTAAAGGTTCACGGGGTCTTTCCGTCTAGCCGCGGATACACCGCATCTTCACGGCGATTTCAATTTCACTGAGTCTCGGGTAGAGACAGCGCCCCCGTCGTTACGCCATTCGTGCAGGTCGGAACTTACCCGACAAGGAATTTCGCTACCTTAGGACCGTTATAGTTACGGCCGCCGTTTACCGGGGCTTCGATCAAGAGCTTCGGACGAATCCTAACCCCATCAATTAACCTTCCGGCACCGGGCAGGCGTCACACCCTATACGTCCACTTTCGTGTTTGCAGAGTGCTGTGTTTTTAATAAACAGTCGCAGGGGCCTGGTATCTTCGACTGGCTTCTGCTCCACCCGCAGGGGTCTCACATACAACCAGCGTGCCTTCTCCCGAAGTTACGGCACCATTTTGCCTAGTTCCTTTACCCGAGTTCTCTCAAGCGCCTTGGTATTCTCTACCTGACCACCTGTGTCGGTTTGGGGTACGGTCTTGAATAGCCTGAAGCTTAGAAGATTTTCCTGGAAGCATGGCATCAATGACTTCTCGCCCGTGGGCAATCGTCGTCGCATCTCGGCATTGTGGACCCGGATTTGCCTAAGTCCACTGCCTACTTGCTTAAACCGGGACAACCGTCGCCCGGCTCACCTAGCCTTCTCCGTCTCTCCATCGCAGCTATCCAAGGTACGGGAATATTAACCCGTTTCCCATCGACTACACCTTTCGGTCTCGCCTTAGGGGCCGACTCACCCTGCGCCGATTAGCGTTGCGCAGGAAACCTTGGTCTTCCGGCGTGGGAGTTTTTCACTCCCATTATCGTTACTCATGTCAGCATTCGCACTTCTGATACCTCCAGCAAGCTTCTCAACTCACCTTCACAGGCTTACAGAACGCTCCCCTACCCCGCATACAAAGTATGCAGCCGCAGCTTCGGTGACCAGTTTGAGCCCCGTTACATCTTCCGCGCAGGCCGACTCGACTAGTGAGCTATTACGCTTTCTTTAAAGGATGGCTGCTTCTAAGCCAACCTCCTAGCTGTCTGAGCCTTCCCACATCGTTTCCCACTTAACTGGTACTTTGGGACCTTAGCTGGCGGTCTGGGTTGTTTCCCTCTTCACGACGGACGTTAGCACCCGCCGTGTGTCTCCCGGATAGTACTCACAGGTATTCGGAGTTTGCATCGGGTTGGTAAGCCGAGATGGCCCCCTAGCCGAAACAGTGCTCTACCCCCTGTGGTATTCGTCCGAGGCGCTACCTAAATAGCTTTCGGGGAGAACCAGCTATCTCCGGGCTTGATTAGCCTTTCACTCCGATCCACAAGTCATCCCCTGGCTTTTCAACGACAGTGGGTTCGGTCCTCCAGTGCCTGTTACGGCACCTTCAACCTGCTCATGGATAGATCGCCCGGTTTCGGGTCTATGCCTAGCGACTCATTCGCCCTATTCAGACTCGGTTTCCCTACGGCTCCCCTAAACGGTTAACCTCGCCACTAAACATAAGTCGCTGACCCATTATACAAAAGGTACGCCGTCACGGAATAAATCCGCTCCGACTGCTTGTACGCATACGGTTTCAGGGTCTGTTTCACTCCCCTCACAGGGGTTCTTTTCGCCTTTCCCTCACGGTACTGGTTCACTATCGGTCAGTCAGGAGTATTTAGCCTTGGAGGATGGTCCCCCCATGTTCAGTCAATGTTTCTCGTGCATCGACCTACTCGATTTCACTGAACTCAGGTTTCGGATACGGGGCTATCACCCACTATGGCGGCACTTTCCAGAGCCTTCTCCTACCAGTTGTTCAGCTTAAGGGCTGGTCCCCGTTCGCTCGCCGCTACTGAGGGAATCTCGGTTGATTTCTTTTCCTTCGGGTACTTAGATGTTTCAGTTCCCCGAGTTCGCCCCGCACAGCTATGTATTCACTGTACGGTACCGACCCGAAAGTCGGTGGGTTCCCCCATTCAGAGATGCCCGGATCATCGCTTGTTTGCCAGCTCCCCGAGCCTTATCGCAGGCTTCCACGTCTTTCATCGCCTCTGACTGCCAAGGCATCCACCGTATGCGCTTAGTTGCTTGACTATATAACCCCAAGACAACTGAATAACTTCCTAAGAAGT
>NZ_PTIV01000053.1:0-2310 GCF_002934325.1 Marinobacter persicus | reverse complement strand
TTTTTGGTGGGTCTGGGTGGACTTGAACCACCGACCTCACCCTTATCAGGGGTGCGCTCTAACCACCTGAGCTACAGACCCAATTATCACTGCATCTTATGCCACCTGAGTTGCGTTGCAGTCTTCGCTCGATCGGTCACGTACTGATGTACGCGCCCTCACTCGCTCACCCTGCGCCTTGTCAGCTGTCACAATCTACAGCGCTAATCTCTGCTTCACTAAAAAGCGCCGCAGTGACCGGGCCTGCATAGACCCTTTTGCTCTCTTTACAGGAACCAAGTAATTCGTGTGGACTCTGACCGAAGCATTCGGCTTCGTTTAAGGAGGTGATCCAGCCGCAGGTTCCCCTACGGCTACCTTGTTACGACTTCACCCCAGTCATGAACCACACCGTGGTGATCGTCCTCCCGAAGGTTAGACTAACCACTTCTGGTGCAATCCACTCCCATGGTGTGACGGGCGGTGTGTACAAGGCCCGGGAACGTATTCACCGCGACATTCTGATTCGCGATTACTAGCGATTCCGACTTCACGGAGTCGAGTTGCAGACTCCGATCCGGACTACGACGCGTTTTAAGGGATTGGCTTACTCTCGCGAGTTCGCAGCCCTCTGTACGCGCCATTGTAGCACGTGTGTAGCCCTGGCCGTAAGGGCCATGATGACCTGACGTCATCCCCACCTTCCTCCGGTTTGTCACCGGCAGTCTCCCTGGAGTTCTCAGCATTACCTGCTAGCAACCAGGGATAGGGGTTGCGCTCGTTACGGGACTTAACCCAACATCTCACGACACGAGCTGACGACGGCCATGCAGCACCTGTCACAGAGTTCCCGAAGGCACCAATCCATCTCTGGAAAGTTCTCTGGATGTCAAGGCCAGGTAAGGTTCTTCGCGTTGCGTCGAATTAAACCACATGCTCCACCGCTTGTGCGGGCCCCCGTCAATTCATTTGAGTTTTAACCTTGCGGCCGTACTCCCCAGGCGGTCAACTTAGTGCGTTAGCTGCGCCACTAAGACTTCAAGAGTCCCAACGGCTAGTTGACATCGTTTACGGCGTGGACTACCAGGGTATCTAATCCTGTTTGCTCCCCACGCTTTCGCACCTCAGTGTCAGTATTGGTCCAGGTAGCCGCCTTCGCCACTGGTGTTCCTTCCTATATCTACGCATTTCACCGCTACACAGGAAATTCCACTACCCTCTACCATACTCTAGCCCGACAGTTCGGAATGCCGTTCCCAGGTTAAGCCCGGGGCTTTCACATCCCGCTTATCGAACCACCTACGCGCGCTTTACGCCCAGTAATTCCGATTAACGCTTGCACCCTCCGTATTACCGCGGCTGCTGGCACGGAGTTAGCCGGTGCTTCTTCTGTAAGTAACGTCAAGCCTCACGGTTATTAACCGTAAGGTTTTCCTCCTTACTGAAAGTGCTTTACAACCCGAAAGCCTTCTTCACACACGCGGCATGGCTGGATCAGGGTTGCCCCCATTGTCCAATATTCCCCACTGCTGCCTCCCGTAGGAGTTCGGGCCGTGTCTCAGTCCCGATGTGGCTGATCATCCTCTCAAACCAGCTACGGATCGTCGCCTTGGTAGGCCTTTACCCCACCAACTAGCTAATCCGACTTAGGCTCATCCAATAGCGCAAGGTCCGAAGATCCCCTGCTTTCTCCCGTAGGACGTATGCGGTATTAATCCGGGTTTCCCCGGGCTATCCCCCACTACTGGGCAGATTCCTAAGCATTACTCACCCGTCCGCCGCTCGTCAGCGGGGTGCAAGCACCCCCTGTTACCGCTCGACTTGCATGTGTTAAGCCTGCCGCCAGCGTTCAATCTGAGCCATGATCAAACTCTTCAGTTTAAATCATACAAGAACTCGTAAGTTCTTAATTCTTGCTCAAGACAAAACTCAATTTCGACGAGTCACTGTCCTGATATTTCGTGTCCGAAATACCTCGGCCAGCGCCCACACGAATTACTTGGTTCACTTGTTAAAGAGCGTTGAGCTGCTGCTCAATCGAGGCTGCGTATTCTACATGCTGCCTCGCTGTTGTCAACCACTTTTTTGAAGAATTTTTCGAAGCGACTCAAGCGCCTAACTGCAAAACCCTTCAAGACCAAAGCGGCCAACCCCTGAAGAAGTCGCCGTGGCTGACTGCCTCAGAAGTGGTGCGCATTCTACAGCGAATTCGCACCCTGTCAACCGCTAATTCAAAGAAACTGTAAAACGTTTTTCTTTAAAACTTTCAAGCAGTTAACAGCCGAGAAACACCCCACCGAAGTGGCCTGCCCCTCGAAAGAGATGCGCATT
>NZ_PTIV01000052.1 GCF_002934325.1 Marinobacter persicus | reverse complement strand
GCCTGGAAATAAAGAAATTAATCATTGCGCGGGGCCCTCCTCTTTGGAGGCGTTCTTCTTCGGATTATTCGTGCCACTGGCTTGCTGGTTTTGGGTGGGATGTAATGGAATATCTGCGGCAACCGGCTTCACCTTGGCTCCTGGCCGAACCTTCTGCAGACCGGAGACGATGAGACGATCTCCCGGTTCCAACCCCTTCTCCACCAGCCAGAATGCGCCAATGGCCCGCTCTGCCTCTAACTGGCGGGCGACAACTTCACCCTCCGGGTTGACCAGCAACGCCGTGGCCTCTCCTTGCGGATTACGGCTCACGCCCTGCTGCGGCGCCAGAATGGCGTTCTCCCGAACTCCCTCACTCAGACGAACGCGCACGTACATTCCAGGCAGAAGGTCATCGTCCGGGTTGGGGAAGACGGCTCTCACCGTGACAGAACTGGTGCTTTGGTTGACGGTTACATCCGTAACGTCAACGCGTCCCTTATGCGGATAGGGGGTACCGTCTTCGCGCAACAAAACAGTCTCGGCTTCATTTGGGCCGGCCTTAGAAGCCGCGCCCTCCTTCAGAGACGACCGAATTCGAGCCAGTTTTTCGACCGGTAGCTGAATATCGACAAACATGGGATCAAGCTGAACCACGCGCGCCAGGACCTGGGGCTGATTGGCGGTTACCAGCGCACCCTCCGTGTACAGTGTCGGGCCAATGCGCCCGGCGATGGGAGCCTTGACCTCGGTATACGCCAGATCGATACCCGCCGTTTCGACCATCGCCTGGGATCGGGAGACATCCGCCCGGGCTGCCTCCAAGGCCGATAGCGCTTCATCACGTTGACGCTTGCTGACCGCGTTCTTCTCAAACAAGTCTGACGTACGTGCCCACTCCCGCTGCGCCTGTCGCAATTCGGCCTGTGCGCGCTCCAGTTCTGCCTGGGCCCGCTGATGGGCAGCACGGTACCGCTTGGGATCAATCTGGTAGAGAACCTCACCTGCTTCGACCTGGGCGCCTTGTTCAAACAAGCGCTCCTGCAAAATGCCCGTGACTTGCGGCCTCACTTCCGAGATACGGTAAGCGGCGGTCCTGCCCGGCAGTTCCATTGAAAGGTTCACACGCTGAGGCTGCATTTCAACAACCCCGACTTCCGGAGGCGGCGGCGCTGACCGTTCAGCCTTTGCCTGACCGGAGGAATTGTCACAACCAGCCAGCAAAAGAACCGCCAACCACATTGGCAGCATGCGGGCACCAAGGAGACGCGCCATCAAACTCTTCTCTGTCTGCATATCACTAACCTCTGAATGGGCCAAAGACTCAAAAACCGTTCGATCCATGCCTTCATTTATAACCAGGTAGACAGAACGATCGATCCAAACTGATCGACACCGTCCTTTTCCTCGAATTCTTCGCTGCGCCACAGGTAGGTGTAAGCGATCTGCCAGCGATCCCAGGTCAATGCCGCACCCACCTGGGCATCGCCAACCCACTCGCGACTATCAACGGAGTGGCTGTCCTCGAAACTGTTGCCGTCGAGCAGCAGGTTGTGTGCCACATAGCGCCCTTCAGCGGCAGCGAAGACGTACCAGCTAAAGCCCCGATCCCGCCGAAAAGAGGATTGCCCGCCTTGCGAGGGGGCGACTGACGGAATGCCGAAACTACGATCAAGCCCCTCCCCCAAACGAAACCCCAGGCCGCCGGAAGCGTAGGTATACAGGTTGCCGAGCGCGAACCCGGCAGACGGCCCATATTCAACAGTCAGCTCAGCGAGATCCTGTTGAACTAGCCAGGCACGTTCGTAACCAAAATTAATGACTGGCTCGTTGTCAAGCTGGTTGTCCCAGCCCCTCGGTTTGTCTGCCGCAATCAGTTCGTGGAAATTTCGTTGGACTACTTCAGCTCCGGAAGCCGGTCCTACGATGCCCACGTCGATATGCAGGCTGTCTGCCAAACGCAAACCACCGTGCTCCCTTTCGCTCAGTAGCGAAATCCCGCCAAACAAAAGGCCGGCATAGGGACGGTCATCTTCAATAAGGGTTTCAACCTCTATGTCTTCCGGCGTATACATCTGTTGCCCCAGCCGGTATGTTGCGCCGGCAAGACTACTGCCAGACCAGCCCGGAATAATATCCGCAAGACGACGGGTCCAGTGTTGATCGGCGGGCTCAAAGGCCCAGATCACCTCTACGCCGTTGGTATATTGACCATCGCCGCCGGCGGAAAACGCATCGTTTTCCACTTTCAGGGACAGCAGGCCTTCAGCGGAAGCTGATGTCACAAGAGAACCCAGCAACAGACCTGAGAACCAATTCCGATAACGCTTTCTGCAACGTCGAGATTTCAATGAAGAGCCCTCTGCCAAGGCGGGTTGCTCAGGATGCATAAAAACTTGCCCCAGAATGCTGACATACCTTCCACTACGGCGACTTTTTGGTGGCCGGCCAGAAATGATGAGACGGCTGCCCGCACAAATTGTTCAATCTGTTCAGTATAAACTAAACGTAACACAATTACTGATTGACGGCTAGCCGTGATGGAATGGTTCTGCACCGGTGGAATGTGCGGAACGCTCCAACTCTAATCTTGTCGCTCGCGCTTGAAAAATGTCTCGGGTTCAGGAAATTTTGAGGTTGGCGGAATTTTCCATAACCCGCTCAAAAACACGCAGGGCGACTTCCAGGTCGGTATTTTCAATGCCTTTCAGCATCTCCTCTCGCAACACATTCGCCCGCTCATTCAGATCGCTCATAAAGCGCTCACCGGCATGGGTAAGATACAGCAGCCTGGCGCGCCGATCACGCTCACTACGCCGGCGTTCAATCAGACCCTGCTCCTCAAGGCTGTCAAGCAGGCGGACCAATGTCGGATTCTCGATCGTCATCAAATGGGCTAACTCCCGCTGGGTCAATCCTTCACCACCACGCTGCAGGCAGACCATGGTGAACCAACGAGCTTGGGTAACCCCCAGGTCTTTCAGGCGCTCATCCAGTAACTTGCGCCAGCGCCTTGCCACTCGGGCATTGGCGAAGGGAAACTGATCTCGAGGGATTTGCGGGTCCATATCACTGTCCTGATATTGCTGACTCAGTAACAGTAAATCGTAAGCTAATCATTGAGGCAAGTCTGCGTTACGCACTAACCAGGTTTGCGCCAATTCGACCTGCAATTCAAGCAGGTTCTCAGGCCAGCTACTAAGGAACTTCTCCGAAGGGCTCCGTCAATAGCCCGCCAGCGCGTTCGTTTATAGTCAACGAGACACCAGCACAGGGATTGACGCTTGACAGAGTACAGTTCGAGTAGCGCTACCCAGCACCAGTCGGGTGAGCCGCGTATGGCCATAGGCGCCCATCACCAGCATGTCGGCATGGAACGCCCGCGCCTGCTCGAGTAGCACCGGGCCGACCTTACCACCGTCGACTTGTTCCAGTGTTACCTGTACGCCATAACGCGCGAGGTGGCGACACAGGTCCGCGCCGAAATCTTCTCTACACTCCAGCTCGCCATCCGGTTCATCGCAGACACAAACCACCTTCACTGCTTCTGCCTGGGCCAGGAAGGGTAACGCATCGCCGACAGCTCGTGTTGCCTCCCTGCTAGCGTTCCAGCCAACAACGATACGTCGTCCAATCCGTCCGGCCGGCCACTCGTCAGGAATGAGTATAGTCGGGCGTCCAGACCCGAAGATAACATGCTCGGCCATCCTGACCGTCATGGAAGGTTCAGGGGAGCTTTCGAAGGGAGGGACCAACGCCAGCCCTGCATAGCGCGCGTGTAGCATTAATTCCTCCGCCACCTCGCTCTCGGACAAGCGCCACTCTGCGCTAATACCTCTTGCGCGAGCCATTGCCTCAAACCGCTCCCTGACCTGAGTCTCTGCGTCCCGAACACGCACGCGATGCTGTTCGAGCAAGGCGCGCATGGCGGGGCCGGCCACAGCGTACGCATGAGGCATCGCTCTCAGTGGCGTTGCCACAAACACCGCTATCAGACAGGCATTCCAGCCCGCGGCGATGTCAGCGGCGATCGCCAGTCGCCGGTCATAGGGCCGAGCCTCTTCAAGAAAGACAACGATATCCTTAGGTAGCATGCTTCACCTCCTGGTCACGCGCTTTCCATAACCTACTCAAAAACACGCAGGCGGACCAATGTCGGATTCTCGATGACCATCAGGTGGGCTATCTCCCGCTATGTCAGCCCTCCACCATCACGCTGCAGGCAGACCATGGTGAACCAGCGAGCCTGGGTAGCCCCCAGGTCTTTCAGGCGCTCATCCAGCAACTTGCGCCAGCGCCTTGCTAACCGGACACTGGTGAAAGGAAACTGATCCCGAGGGATTTGCGGGTCCATGTCACTGTCCTGATACTTATTAAGCCCTCTCCCCAGTCTAGCGGTTGACCGCTAAGCTGGAAGGCGACCAAACACCACAAAGGAGAAGACTCAATAAACTTTATCGTAGCACCTACCATCATTATTGTGGAATCGATCTGCTGCATGCCTGTACGTCTGTATCATCAACCAGCAGGGGGAGGTGTTGCTACACAAGGAAATCAAAGGACGGCAACTTCCCGCTGGCCTACACCTATCCCAACGAGATGCGGGCCACCCGCGACCTACTGCGACGACGCTTCCGCATCGTCCAGCACGGGGCCATGCTCAAAACCCACGTGGTGAACACCACCAGCCAATACAATCCGCCACCCAATAAGGTAAACCTTAAGAATGTGGGAGTCCGGGAACAGGTTCAGGCGGCCTTTGCCGGACAGAATGTCCAGCACAACATCAATCTCGACCTGGCCATCATCGAGTGCTATCACCGTGAGCTGAGCAAGCTTGAAGAACACCTGGAGCGGCAAGCCAAACAACATAATCCCACTTCTCTGAGTGTGCTGAGGACCATTCCCGGTGTAGGGCGCATCCTAGCGCTGACCATTCTCTACGAAATCGGTGATATCCAGCGCTTTGAGTCAGTTCAGAAGTTCGCTTCCTATGCCAGACTCATCAACTGCAAAGCCGAGTCTGCCGGCAAGATGGATCCTGGCCACCGCAAGCGACGGGGCCTCGGGCTGTTTGTTCTGTCGGTCAGGATGACACCACTTCGCCAGCATCGCCAGACAGCCGCCAGAACCAGCCGGATCTCATCTTGCCTTTTTGGGGGCCTGACCGGCCCTGGTGGCCGGCCTTGATGAGCGTTTCGTCGATGGCCAGTACCGGCTGCGCGGCACGTTGTCGGTCTGCGCATCCACAATGGGGCGCAGCAGGTCGATGGCTCGCTTGACCAGCTTGGTCAGGGTACTGCGGCTGATGGTGATGCCGGATTGCTGGATGCGCTGGTGCTGACGATACAACGGCAGGGGGACTGAAACTTGTCCACCAGCAGGCTGACATCGGCCAGGCTGTTGTGCAGCACGTTAAATAGAGCCGGTGTTGTCGCAGGCTTCTCGGTGCCCTTTGCGCCGGAACACCGGGCGTTCCACCTTCAGCACCACGTAACTGGAGGCCCGCTGGGCCAGCCGGTAGGAGGTTTTGGTGCCGAGGATGTCGTACTGGTCGGCGTCCGGCCCGATCTGCTCCGATGGCATGTGTTCAATGACTTCCACCGGCACATCGGCACTAAAGCGCAGACCAGTATCGTTCAGGCAGTCGTCATCCCGCTGTTTCTTGCATGAATAGAAACTTTTTCTCTATTGGCCCAGTCGGTTACTACCCATGCTTATAAACTGGGATAAGTGGGAAACTGGGAATTTCTGATCATTTTCCGACTTACCAACACCTTGTCTCAACCGAAAAAAACCTACTGGCAAGTCTAGCAAGAGCGGCACTCCCGATGCACCACTGCGGATACACCGAAGTTTGTACTGACAGCACAACACATTGATTTTATTAAATATTATTTTGATTTTCCTCTTGCATATTTGAAACTTCGTGCGAATGTTTTAGAAAACGCAGGAGTTCAAAATGACCAAGTTGAAGACCATTTGTTTTGCTGTAACTACAGCCGCGCTCGCGGGTTGCGCTGCCATGCCTCGACACTATGACGACGAATCATCCCGCGCACTGAATCTGGCCCGTGCCGGCGGCGTCTACGATCAGGACCTGCGGGATTCACCAGACGGGACGCGCTCGTATCGAAAGGGTTTGCTGGTAAGCGCCCTCGACCTGGCCAGATTGGCCACCTCTTTAGATGCGCCGCTTCGTCATCTTACCGGCACCCAGACGCTGTTCTTCAACGCCACTGACATCATGATGACGCCGGACAACCCTTCGGCGCGACCCAGCCTGATGGGCTGGATGCCGGAATCACTGGCGGCGAACGAGGATGACGCCTATGACCACTATGTTGCAGTCGTAGATGAGGCCATCACCCAGGCCGCCGAGTCGATGGCAATTACTGCAACGAAACTCACAGACGTGAAGACGCCAGAAATTGACGGGCACCCGCTCATGCTGTGGTCGGTAACAGTCGAGCGATATGGCTGTGCCGATAGCAACTGCATCATCGCCTATAACATCCAACAACCGAATCACTGGAAGACACCAAGCTATGTCATCGGCCGTGAAGCAGCCAGTTACAACATCGCTGCCAACCATCCCGAGAAATATTCCCGACTGGTATTTCGGCAGTCCGGCCATGAACGTACCTTTCCTGTAGATGAATTCTATGGCGCTGTCAGCGCCGGCATGCCTCCCTGGATAGTGATGTACTTTCCACCGAACACCGTGATCCAGGACGGCGAGCCGCTCCCCTATCCGGTGTTGTATGAACAGGGCCAACAGCTGATGTTCAGGGAGCCCGACCATGAGTGACTGGCACGATGAACTTGAGTTGGCACTGCTGCCGCTGGAGGACCTGAGAGTCGATAGCGTCTACATGACTTTTGTGATCAGCAATGCCCTGAGCGAGCGAGGCATTTTCCATCAATGCCGGATCGGATACGCGGAGGACCGACTGAGCCGAATGACCACCGCTCCCCATTGCTGGGTCGAGCTCGAGCAGGACTTGAGGGCGATGACGAACGATGCCTACAGCAAGGTGAAACCGCCGTGGCTGGCCGGGCAAGCCGCAGCGGCCTGACGCCGGGAAAAACTTGCATTTTCTCAGGTTCTGGTAGCTTCGAAGTAAAGAACTATCGGGGACTGAGGCCATGGTAAGAGTGGCAAAAATCGTAACAGTGGGGCTCGCCGGGATCGGCGTTGTGGAGCTCGCCTTTAGGGGTACCGATGCAGCGCTTTACGCATGGTATTTATTGTTCGTGCTCTGGGTGGTCGCACTGTTCATTCGCTTCGCACTGGCCGTAGTCGATGCCTACAAGACGGTTTTCGCCAAGGGACCCGATGGGGAAATGACGTTTCCTGAATTCGAACAAAAGATGGCGTCGTTCAGTCGAGGCAGTGATGAGGAGGCAACCGGCGCGGGCAACAAGGCAACTTCCGGCAATGGGAGCAATGGCGGTACAGAGGGTTTCTTCGATGACGACAGAATCAACCAGATTTATCGAGCGGACGATCCGTTCGGGGAGTTTCTCGACTCTTGAGGTGGTTCCTTATGGGTACAGATCAGGAGAACCAGAGGTTCGAACCCGGTAACGGCCACCAGAACCACCTAAACCAGACCGGCCAGAGAGAACCACTTATAACAGACTGAGGAACCGACGATGTTTATTCGAGCCTACCTTCGGGCATCCACGCAGGAACAGAATGCGGAGCGAGCCCGGGAGTCACTGGTACAGTTCGCAGCCAACCACGGTCAGCGTATTGCCGCTTTCTACGTGGAGAACGTGTCCGGCGCTACTTTGCACCGACCCGAGCTGATGAAGCTGATCACAGATTCCGGTGAGGGTGACATTGTGCTGGTCGAACAGATCGACCGGCTGGCTCGCCTCAAAAAAAGTGACTGGGACTCCCTCAAGCAAAAGCTGGCCGCCAAGCGGTTAGCCATCGTCTCCCCGGAATTACCAACCAGTTGGCTCGCTCTGGAAAAGAAAGACGACACCGGATTCACCGACTCCATTCTACGAGCGGTCAACGCCATGATGCTCGACATGCTGGCTGCCGTGGCCCGCAAAGATTACGAAGACCGTCGGCGCCGGCAGTTCCAGGGCATTCATAAAGCAAAAACGGAGGGCAAGTACCAGGGGCGGCAACCAGACCTGAAGCGCAGACAGCACATCGCCAGCCTGCTACGCAGTGGCCACAGCTACAGCGAGATCCAGGAGATGCTGAGTTGCTCGCGGCACTTGATTGCGTCTGTCGCCAAAGTGCGTATTCCAGACCAAGGTTGCCACTGATTCCAGACGAAGCCTGCCACCCATTCCACGCGAAAGCTGCCACTGATTCCACGGCAAAGCTGCCA
>NZ_PTIV01000051.1 GCF_002934325.1 Marinobacter persicus | reverse complement strand
GCTTTCTCATAGGGGTAACCTCATGCTGGGAAATGTGAGGTTACTGTAGGGCGAATTTCAGCAGGGCGGCAGAACGTCGTGGAATGGACGCTTACTTCCCAACCGACACCGTTATCATCGAGCCAGCGGAGTATCACTTGCCTTTCCGGAATATGCTCCCAAGGTTCGTCCTCAGGGGACCTAGGATCAGGAATATCTCGAAAGGACAGGAACAGAATATCCCGCCGCTCTCGGACACCAATCTCGAATGTTGTAGCGACTAGCTGCGGCACAGCATCCCCCAAAGGAACAAAGTAAATATTTCGTACGGATGTCATGGCCAATCTCTGACGCTGGCTCACATCGGCGGATATCCGTAAACTTCAAGACTTAACCACGTTTCCAATCACACAGGCAACCGGATACTCAATGACTCTCAACGAACGCGCCATCGGCGGCTTGCTGGCGCTGGCATGCGGTGATGCACTGGCCAACGGCGTGGAATTCAGCCCCCGTGGCAGCGCCGACATCAAAGACATGAACAGCACCCGAAGATACTTGCCTGTGGGCCAGTGGTCGGACGACACGGGGTTAGCGTTGTGCTTGGGAGAGAGCCTGGTTGCCAAGAACGGTTTTGATGCTGCCGATCAAATGTGCCGCTACGAGGGCTTTTACGACCGCCAGGAAGGCTGGCCCAGTGAACTAGCTTTGGCGCCAGGCAATACCCTTGGGGCGGCCCTTAAAAAGTTCAAACACACCGATGAACCCTTCGCGGGATCCACGCACCCGTTGGCGGCAGGAAACGGTGGCTTGATGCGCCTGCTCCCAGCAGTGCTCGCCGCGCATCCGGACCTGGAACTTATCCGCCTTTGGGCAAGAGAGTCCACCAGGACCACCCACGGCGCAGAAGAGTGTCTGGAGGCCAGTGAGTTACTGGCAATGATTATTCATTATCTGCTACGTGGAGAACCCAGGAACCAAGCCGTCGAAGCTGGAAAAGACGAAGCCTGGAAGAGCAAAAAAATCACGACACTGGCCCGGGGGGATTATCTTCAGAAGGCCGATGCGCTGATCAAAGCCAAAAGTTATGTGGTCGATACTTTGGAAGCAGCCCTTTGGTGTTTCGCTACAACAGACTCGCTTGAAGCTGCGCTTCTCGCCGCCGCGAACCTTGGGGATGATTGCGATACTGTCGCGGCGATCACCGGGCAGTTGGCCGGTTGCCATTACGGGCTCAACGCCATACCCGCAAACTGGCTGAATGTGCTGGTGGACAAAGACCGCATAGAACAGTTGGCCCAGCGTCTGATTTACCTGACGCCCGATACAAACGCCAACCCGAAAGGCTGAATATCCCATGAGCGATCAGCTGAGACGGCAAATCGAAATCCTGAAGTTGCTGCCCCGCCCAGGCCTGGCCAAATCAACCGGGGATATTCACAGAGAGCTAAAAGAAAGGGGCCACGCTTCTTCCAAGCGCACCATAGAGCGCGACCTGGAAAACCTGCTGGAAGTTTTCCCAATGTCTGTCCACAAGGAGCGCAAACAGGGTGCCAACGGCCGAACCAATTACTGGCATCTCACATCCCTGAAAGGCCTGCTGCCCGAAACCCTGCTGAACGACAACGATGCCGCCCTGGCACTTACCATGCTCAAACAGCAGGCTTACAATCGCCTGCCGCGCAGCGTGGTAAAGCGGCTGGATTCGCTCTGGCAACAAGCCACAACGACGGCAGAGACCGACAAGAGAGCGCAACAATGGATGCAGCTCATCCAATACCTTCCGGACCCCATGCGGCCGGAATCTCCGCCCATTGACGGGGATATGCAAAACACCATTGAAGAAGCTCTTGCAAGCTCAGATGCGCTAGACCTGACCATCGCGACACTGGACGGGGAAACCAGGCTCGAAGGTCTCCTCCCCCTCCGACTGCTGCTCCAAGAGGAAATACTCTATCTTCTAGCAGAATACCCGAGCGCACCGAATATGGACGAGAGTATTCAGCTGTTACCCATGCACAGAATCACCATGGCCGAAGCTCGCCTGAGTTTTGAGGACAGTTCGCTTGAGCCTGATCTAGCGCAATCCTTTGCCCTTGGAATGGAGGACAGCCTAAGGTTGGTAATCCGAGTGAACCGGCCACTGGCGGAAGCCTTGTTCAACCGACCTATTGGTCACGACCAACGTTTGGAGGAGGATTTCGCTAACCCAGGCCAATACACAGTGACGACCTTCATCGAGAACAGTCCGCAGCTGCGGCGCTGGGTGGCAAGGAGAAAAGGGAGTGAATTGGAAATCATTGAGCCGAGGGAGCTAGGTTGAATTTAATTTGGGTTTGGCACACCACTGTGTCGACTTACCACCAACCTTTTAAAAAAAGCTGGATGTCTATACACTATCGCCGACGTAACCTTTGCCATCGGAGCGATTAATGCGAACTTTTTTTGCCCGATCATATCAGTCGGTCCTTTCGAAATATTCGGTTCTCAAAAGCGATTCCGAGGAGGTAGCACCCGAATGACTTTCCGCTATATCGGATCAAAGTCCCGATTAGTCGACCAAATCGCGTCCTTCATGGGAACACCAGAGGATGGTTCTTTTTTCGTTGATGCTTTTTGTGGCACCGGAGTGGTAGCAGAATCAGCGGCCAGTTTAGGGTGGGATGTAAGAATCAACGATCATTTGCACTCAGCGGTTATATCGGCTCAGGCGAGATTGATCAGCCATGATCAGGCTTCGTTCTCCAACATCGGAGGCTACACCAAAGCCATCGAAGAGTTAAATTCTATCGCACCTATCGAAGGATACATCTGGCGCACATACAGCCCTGCCTCAGCTAGCTTTTGTGAAAACGAACGCCGGTACTTCACTCAACGCAATGCGGCCCGAATAGATGCGATTCGTGCAAAGATTTCAGAGTGGCGCGGAGCTGGGCAGATTTCAGAAACGGAGCAAGTATTATTGATCGCTGATTTGTTTGGTGCGTTGAATCGCATTGCCAACATAGCCGGGACTTTCGGATGTTTCTTATCAAAGTGGACCAAACAATCTCAAGGTGAGCTCGCGCTACGCCCACGAGAGCTCAAATCTACACAGACACGAGTGGAGGTAAGTGTTGGAGACGTATTTCAGGTCAAGAACCACGCTCAAGATCTAGTCTATTTGGACCCTCCATACACCAAGCGCCAATATGCCAGTTACTATCACATACTCGAAACTGTCGCATTACACGATCAGCCGGAGGTTCAGGGAGTGGCGGGATTGCGACCATGGCAAGACCTCGCATCTGATTTTTGTTATAAATCTCGCGCACTCAAAACCCTTTCGAGCCTACTCAATACCTTACAAGCCGAAAGAGTGCTCTTGTCATACAGCAGCGAGGGTCACATAGGTATGCAAGAGATGAAAACGGAGCTCTCGAAACTGGGCCGTTTTTCGGTCCATTCAATGGGCAGCGTAGGCCGTTATAGACCCAACAAAAATGCCAGCAAGTCAGCCTCAGACGTCAATGAGTTTCTAATTGAACTTCAAAGGCCCTTAGCGTCGATAGATAGAAACACGATTCGAATTAATGAGGGTCATGAAGATCTCATAGTGGAGAAATCATAATGGCTGCACCCAAGCCTCTTGAAACTGAGCTACTGATTTCAGCTGAGAAGGCTTTAGACCAAGCAGTTGCAAATGAGTCTACGCTCGTAGATTTCGAGCTCAGACTACAAATTCTGGAAGCGGTATCCTCCAGATTTGGTGGGTTCAAACTATCGGAATTCCATCGAATTTTCGAGGTTCAAAGCTTAAAACCTGCTGAATTACTCCTTGAGCTGGCCGCCCCGGTGGCCGCCGCCATAGAGAACTCCGAAATTGATCATGCTTTAGCACTGAGCGTACTGGCTCGTGAGACCCTTGAAGATCATGATCGCAAAAGCACAGGCGCATACCATACGGATTTCAGATTAGCATCTCGTCTTGCGGCTATGGCCGCTTCAAATCTCAATTTTAGAAGCAAAATCATAGATCCTGCTTGCGGGGCAGGAATTTTGCTGGCCGCAATCACACGTGAAGTTTGTGGAATGGACCGTTCGAAGACGACTCATTGGATTCGTAACGGAGTACATGCTGCAGATTTGTCGGGTAACTCACTTAGAGCAGCTCTATTAAGCATCGCTTCATTCACAGATGACCTTGAGGCGCTTCGAGTCATGAAATCAAAATGGCATCTCGGAGATAGCCTGCTAGCAAATAGCGAGATTTGGGAGACGATGGCGCCTGGGGGCTTTGACGGAGTTATAGGAAACCCTCCGTGGGAAAAGCTTAAATTATCAAAGCATGAATTTCTTAAAGCTAGGGGAAACAATAGGCATTACGGAGAGTCTGTAGAAGGTTTTAATGAAGAGCTCTTTTCCAAGCATCGAAATGAAGTTTCGACATACGCCCGTGAAATAGTTGATAGATACCCGAAGCTCCGCAACGGGGAGCCGGACCTGTACATTGCCTTTACTGAGCTTTTTTTCAACCTATGCAGAGATCAGGGCACTATTGCAGCTTTGTTGCCAGGCGGTTTAATCCGTTCTCAAGGCACGACAGCCATTCGAAAAGAGTTGGTTGAAGCCAGCCGTGATATTTCGCTGTCGATTATCGACAATCGATCTAGATTTTTTGCAATCGATTCCCGATTCAAATTCCTTGCAGTGGCCCTAGTGAAATGCAATAGATCGGAGATCAAACGCAATCCAATACAGCTGCTGCATGAGTCCGGCACCCGCAACGGATTGCAGGTAAACGGCCGAGCCACAATTGGCCGCAAATCTTTGAGCGATATAAGACCCGATCTGAGCTTTCCAGAGGTACGAAACGCTCAAGAATGGCAGCTATATTCAAAAATTATGAAAGCAGGCCAAATGTGGTTTGAACCCAAAAGCTCCTGGAAGCCCAAGTTCTGTCGTGAACTCGACATGACCCGAGAGCGAAAAAAATTTGTAACTGTTCCCGCCAAAGATGCATTACCGGTGATAGAGGGGCGAATGGTTCAGGCACACCGTTTCGGCGTAAAAGGGTATCTCTCTGGAGCAGGTCGACGTGCACTGTGGGAGGCATATCCGGTCGGAAACTCAAAACTGAGACCCCAGTTTTGGATTCGGAGTTCAGACATCCCGCAAAGAAGTTATGCTAGAACCCAGGTAAATAGAGTAGGTTTTTGCGACATTGCAGGTCAAACCAACGAAAGATCATTAATGGCGTGCATTATTCCCGCTGGTGTGGCATGTGGGAATAAAGTTCCGACAATTACTTTTCCTAACGATCCTTCTGAAGACAGGCTATTAGTTTGGGCGTCTGTTGCTAACAGCTTCGTGTTTGACTGGATGCTCCGACGGGTCCTTACAACCACAGTTAATTATTTTCTCTTGCAGAGCGTTCCACTTCCTAAGCTTACGAAAAACGGGCTCCCGTGGAAAAAACTTGTAAGCGCAGCCAAGGAGCTACAAAAGCTCAATAACGTAGGAGCGACAGAACAAACCTTCAAACGCATGGCCACTCTCAGATGTGAAATTGATACAGAAGTTGCACTGGCTTACAATCTAAACCTCGAAGACATGGAACTCATTTTTCGCGACTTTCCGATACTAGATCGCGGCCAAGTGTCATTACCGCATGAAGAAAGGTCGACAATAACTAGAGACACTGTGTTAGCGGCTATGGCCAGAAGGAGAGAGAATAGCGACGCACACTGGACAAACCGTGTGGAGGAAGCGGAGCTACTTGGTTCAAAAGCTTATATTCCCTCAGAAATCGCGTCGTGCTGCACCGTAAACAAAGAGACAGGAGTTAGCGTCAATGAGTAGTGGAGGCGGCAACGTCGCTCGTATTTTATATAAGGAATTGGTTGGGGGTGATTTGCGTAAATTAGAGGCGAAATCAAACGACACCCCTAGCGGTGGGGGCGCAAGAGATTTTAGGTTTCGGTCTTATGACGACTTATTACCTGTAATCGAGCAAATGTTTCCGCAAAAAAGCCAAGAACCCCGCACTAGGAATAAACAGCGTGTGACTATAGATGTTTTAAAAGGCTGGTTCTACTGGCAGGATAAAAGTACCGGTAAAGTAACTAAGAAAGAATCGACCTTTGAACCGCCTACTTCAGCGAGAAAAGGTGAAGGCAGAATAGCTCGGATTCATCAATACCCATGTTTTGACGCGGGTCATGTCACTATTAAACAGGGTAACCGTATTTTATTGCTGTTGGTTCAGCTTGATGACGGCAGCGTCTGGCCATATTACGCTGAAGAGAGCTCCATCCGAACTCCAGGTCTTTGGGATCCGAGGGTGGCTAGAGAGCTGATCGATTGCATTGATGCCAAACGCAAAGAAGGCACAGCAGTCTTAGGCTACAAAGACTTTACCAACGCAAAAGGATTCTGCAATGGCAAGTGATGCTTGTGTCTATGCCCTTAAATTATTGAAGCGCTCGAAAAACGTATTGATTTCAGGGCCTCCTGGAACCGGGAAGTCTAAATTGTTGGCTGAGGTAGCGACCGCTTTCGAAAGCGCGGCCAACGCCCGCCAGACTAGAGGTGGTTTGATCCATGACCCGGGTGGAAAAGTTCCAATACCTCCCTCCACCGGAGCTACCGGGGCCCTAATTCCCGCGGCAAATAAGACTAACAGAAAAGTATTCAGAACCGTCTTCCATCAAAATTCGAAATATCGTGATTTCGTATCGGGAATAACACCATCACTTAACCAATCTCGGGGCTCTACTGAATTCACTGTCGTCAAAGGAACCCTCTATCGTGCCAGTGAACACGCGAAAACAGAGGGAGGAGCTGCGCTCCTGATTATTGATGAAATAAATCGTGGTCCTGCGGTTCAGGTATTTGGGGGCGCAATAGTTGCAATTGAATCAGACAAGCGCCTCGCTCAGACCGGAGAGAAGCGAGCCGAAACTCAATACTTTGAAATTCTCGATCCTGAAACAGGCCAAACTATCGAGTATGCATTACCTCACGATCTCTATATTTTAGCAGCAATGAATCAAGCTGACGCATCCGTAGAACCTTTGGATGTGGCATTTTTGCGCCGCTGGGAGCCGCTTCGCCTGGAGCCAAACGAAGAAATTTTGAGAAATTATTATGGCGTGGGTGCAAAGGACATAGATATTTCCTTACCTGACCAAGTAACCACCATCAACGATGCTTTAGAAGCATCTGTGAGAGCTTGGGTATCGGTAAATGAACAGATTTCATTAGGACGTGGACCGGAATTTACTATTGGCCACGGTGTTTTTATGTCCGATTCAAACCCCCAAAGCATGGGTCTATCTGAAGTATTAGTCAGTCTTTGTGTCGCTTGGTCAAAAGTCCGCGCACATGTTGAAGAAGTTTTTTTCGGAGATATCAGAGGTATTGCCGCGACATTCAATGCCTTAGATGGACAAGGGTCCAATCCTTTCAAATTGGTAGATACAACTTTTGCCGATGACCTACGCTTTAGACTGGAAGGTCCTGCAAACTTTGACGAGAATAATATTTATCCAGCTCTAAAGGCTTTTGCTCGGGATTAATAAATGCTTAGAAGCAGACCAAGGTTTTCATTAGTTGAAAACGGGAAACCGGTTCAATTGTCTGATGATATGTTTTTGGAAGTAGGGCTAGATAAACATAAATTGAAATCGCTTCTTACGGATGCTGGTTTGCGCGCGGCTAAACATTTAGGGCTCAAAAACAACCCAATAACTATAGAGCCTAAAGGTGTCCGAGCAGCTGGTTTCGCTGGTTTGATTCGGCTGACGCCATCTTTGGAGCTTGAGGTTGCTCCTAAGTTTTTGGGCCTAGATGATCAAGACTCTATATGGAGGGAAGACTTCTTTTTCCTATGCACCTTATCCAAATACGGGAGGTTTCTGGCGACCGACAAGCTTTCTGCCTCAAGTGGTGCACCAAGGGATCTAGCCACATTGGTAGCGCGCTCTATCATCAGCATGTATGAAGCACAAAAGCGTCGACCGCTCCGGAGTTACCGAAAAGCTCTAGAAACAGGTTTTTTTATAGAAGGCGACCCCGATCCAGTAGACATCGTCTTTCCATCGCCCGAGGGATTCGAACAAGAAGTCATTCGATTTGATCGTCGCAACGTATGGAACGCTGAAATAGTGACAGCGGCCAAGGACTTGTTGCCTGAAGTACGTGAACCGGTGGTTGCTAGCTTTTTAATGCGGCTTATAGAAGATTTATCACCGCAAGGGAGTGTCTCCACTCGGTCAAAGCCTATTCCGTCCAGGCAGCGGGCTTGGAAACCTCTTCATGATCTTGCGCAGGACGTTATCCGAGGGCTTGGAGTCAATTATAAACAAGGACAAAGCGCTGCGCCTGGTTATCTAGTCACGACTTGGCGTGTTTGGGAAGACCTAATAACAGTAGCTTTACGACTCGGGTTTGGGAACTCTAGCGTGCAAAGTCAAGCGAGTTTTGTTTTAGGTGAGAAGACCTCTGCAGCTTCAGGAAAGACAAGCGATATTTTAGTATTCCCAGACTTTGTAATTCAAAACCAAAAAAATGGAAGGCGATTTCTCGTCGATGCCAAGTACAAGGGACACATAGAAAAAGGCAAATTGCGAATAGTTGAGTCAGATATCTATGAGGCTTTAGCTTTCGCAAAAGCGTCTTTTTGCAACTTGATCGTACTTATCTACCCTGCACGACCAGATGAACCGAAAAGGCCGTTGGGCAAATGTGAAACATTTCAAACATTGTCAATAAATGACGTAACTATTGTAGGAGTCCAAGTCGAAATCAGAAACATTTCAAAGCCAGGTGGAATAAAAGAATTTGCTTCCAAAATGTACGACTACCTTTCATCCTTTGATTTATAACTGATATTTTATCGCTCGTTTCCGATTCCAAAAACACACTAAAAAATATTCAACTACTAATCCGAAATAAAGTAAGCGAACATCATCCGGCGATATAAGCCAAATCCGGATGACCGAAAAACGATTTCAATAACCGTGGCAGCTTCT
>NZ_PTIV01000050.1 GCF_002934325.1 Marinobacter persicus | reverse complement strand
GCCGGCACGGCAACAACGGTGGATTGTCTCCCGTGGACTTCGAAAAGCAGTATTTTAAGCAGCTGTCAGGTGTCTAGAATATCGGGGGCTTGCCAGTGATCGGGGATGGCCTTGTCCAATGACAATCGAGCGAACAGCCGCATGGACGCGATCTCATACAGCGCGTCTTCCATGGCGGGGTCACTGAGGGTATACCACTGCTGCATGCAGTGAATGCGAAGCATTGTAGACAAGGGATACGGTCGACGACCATTGCCAGCCTTGGGATAATGAGGCTCGATGACGGCTTCGAGACGCGCCCACGGGATCAGCTTGTCCATTCGGCCCAGAAACTTTTCCTTGCGGGTTTGACGGCGCTTGTTGCTGAACTCGCTGTCCGCGAATGTAAGTTGCTGATCCATCGGTGCGTCCTCAATCGTGTACAGCGGGCATTATCCCATGCAGTGGACTTATTCGCAGCTTCCTTAAGTAAGAACCTCTATCTAATTTGGAATCGGATGTCGTCCGGCAGCTATTTCCCACCGTCCGTCAAAGCAGTTCCAATTCCGAAGAAAAGTGGAGGAGAAAGATTGCTCGGGGTACCCACGGTTAGCGATCGTATAGCGCAAACTGTGGTTACTATGACGCTGGAACCTATCCTGGAACCTGTCTTTCATGTGGACTCGTACGGGTATCGGCGCGGGAAATCCCCGCATGATGCGCTTGCGATCACGCGAAAGCGGTGCTGGGAAAGGGACTGGGTGCTGGAGTATGACATCCGTGGCTTGTTTGATCATATTGATCATGAGCTATTGCTCAAGGCCCTTGACCACCATTGCTCTGAATCCTGGGTGCTGCTGTATGTGAGGCGCTGGCTAACGGCACCGATGCAGACGAAAGATGGTAAGCAGGAACGACGGAACGTTGGCACACCACAAGGTGGCCCGTTATCGCCAGTTCTGGCAAACCTGTTTCTGCATTATGCATTGGATCGTTGGCTGACCGTTCGTCATCCGGATATCCCATTCTGCCGATATGCAGATGACGGAATACTGCGTTGTCGAAGTGAGCGTGAGGCTCAGTATCTGCATTCCCAGCTAGATATGCGTGAGGTGGACCCAATAGCTATTCACAGAGATGCCCAACAAACGAGTATACTGGCCTGTGTTTGTCCAGGCTGCTCGGATAAATCACCATCAGCTCCTTGCTAAGGCCAGGCTCACTCACGGGAATAGCCACCAGACTTCCATTTTGGACCTCCTCCCGTACAGAACTTTCAAGCACCAACGATGCGCCAAGTCCGACCTTAACCGCTTGCTTGACGGCTTCGGTGCTACCCAGCTGCATAGATACCGTCGGAAATGGCCCATGCTCACCGAAGTAGGTCGCCAAAAGCCGGCCAGTGCCGGTGCCGGGTTCGCCGCCGATCAGAGCCATGTTAGACAGCGTATCGCGGTCGATATCGGTTCGACGGGCTAACGGGTGACCAGGCGGAACGATTAGAACAACGGGCTCGTTACGCCACGCCTGAGCATGGAATCCGGGTAGATCATGCCACCACTCCATAATCGCCACGTCCAGCTCACCGTCCGATAAATGCCGTGCAATAGTCGGATTGGAATCTATTACCACATCCACCTCGGGCCCTACGCCCAGCTCCTTGTAACGACGGATGTAGGGCTGGAGCATATAAATCCCAATATTGGAGCTCGCCCCAACGCGAAGTCGAGCCTCCATAATGGAAGATCTCGCCTGCTCCTCCAGCCGGAGCAGACTTCGGGCAAAAGGCAACAAGGTTAAGGCAGCCCGGGTTGGCTCACAGCCAGAGCGCCCCCTGTGGACCAATAAAACGCCAAGTTGGTTTTCGAGTTTTTGAAGGTGCTGGGACAGTGTGGGTTGTGCGATGTCCAACTGGCGGGCTGCGGCCTGAAACCCGTTGTGGTCCAGCACCGCCACGAAACTCTTCAGCCAGACAAGATTCAGCATGGGCCGCTCTCGCGGCCACTGGGATCATTGATCGCATCATCCGGCCGCTCACCCCGAAGCACTTGCAGAATGTTCCGAGCAGCGCGTTGCTCGATAGCCAGACGCACCTGGCTGACTGCCGATCCGATGTGAGCAGTAAACAGCGTGTTGGGGTGGGCCCTGAGCCCCTGGGCGATCTCCCTCGGACGATCTTCTCTCGCCCAATCTTCCATCTCAAACACATCAGCGGCGTACCCCCCCAACTGACCGGATTGAAGCGCTTGCAGAACACTACCCTCATCCACCACAGATCCACGGCAGGGATTGATAAGGAATGCGCCCGGTTTCATTCCTGTTAGCGTTTCGCGATTAATGGTGTGGAGGGTTTGCTCATTGAGCGCCAGTGCCAGGATCACAATATCTGACTGGGCCAGCAGCATCTTGAGGGGAGTATGGGACAAACCCAGTGCCTGCTCATGCTGCACGGGTAAACGTTCCGGCTGGGAATAGATTAAATCCGCTCCCCATCCGTTCAGGCGCTGCGCCACCGCTTGGCCGATGGCCCCCATACCCACAATACCAATCCGTGAGCCTTCGATCCCCTGCCCATAGAAGCGTGGTGTCCAGCCAGTAAATTCACCGGATCGAACGAAGTGGTCCGCCGCCTTGACTTGTCGGGTGAGACTGATCGTCAGCCCGACCGTTAGCTCTGCAGTAGGCACGGTTAGCAAATCCGGTACAAATGTCAGCCAAACCCCATGACGCGTGCAGGCATCCACATCAAAGTTGTCATAGCCTTTCAGGGCTGCACCAATCACCTTCAAGCGCGGACACCCCTGTAGGAACTCCTCTCCAACTCGGTCTGGCATGAACGCCATCATCGCATCAGCGTCTGCAACGCGCGCAGCCACTTCCTCCTGGGGCAACGTGGCGCCGGATTGGTTGGTGACCAGCTCGCAATCTTGGGCAAGTTCATCCAGAACACTGTCATGGATCTTATGGGTTATCACAACCTTGGGTTTCATCGACGTTCCTTATTTGAATTTCTTACGAAGGCGGCCACTGAGACTGTCCACGACGGTGACCATCAACAAGATGACAATGAGAATGGCGCTGACTTCCTGATACTGCATGATTCTCAGCGAGCCCATCAATTCGAAGCCAATACCACCGGCACCCACCATGCCCATTACGGTCGAGGCACGGAAATTGTATTCCCAGCGATAAATGGACACGTCCGCGAATTGAGGAAGTGCTTGTGGCAGCACGGCGTGATAGAGCACCTGCAAGCGAGTAGCGCCGGCAGCATCGGCCGCTTCCACTGGCGCCTCATCTACATGCTCAATCGCTTCGGCAAAAAACTTTCCAACCATGCCAATGGAGTGAAGACCGAGCGCCAGTACGCCAGGCAACGCCCCAAAACCAACAGCAGCCACGAAGATGATGCCCATGATCAGTTCCGGGACTGAACGCAAACCGTTTAAAAGGGTTCGAGTTACTTGGAACACCACCGGATGTGGAGAGGTGTTGCGCGCAGCCAGGAATGCCAGTGGCACAGACAAGGTTACTGCAATGGCAGTACCGGCAATGCTCATCGCAAGCGTGTCGATTAACGGCGACACCCAGCTGGCCACATTGGTGAAGTCAGGTGGAAGAGATTCGCCAATGAGTGTGCCTATGGCTGGCACGCCATTGGCAAGTGTATTGAAATTGAGCAGCCCTACGTACCAACTTGCGACAAAAATGATGAGCAGCACTAACAGCGACTGTCCGAGTTTTTTCCGCCAGCCTTTCGCGTGCTCATCCAGCACGGAGGCCGACGGGGCCGGCGACAGAGTCGCCGGTTCCGTCGTTGTATAGTTCATGGGGCACTCCTCACATTTTTGCGAAATCAAGATTGAGCAGGCCAGCCATAGCGCGGATGACATCGTAATCTTCGTCGGTAATTGCCGCGAATCCCTCAGCCTTCAGGTTGTCGAGAATCTCCGGGTCATCGATCTGCAGAAAGGCTTTCTGAATGTTGCTCTTCAGCTCAGGGGCCAGGTTCGAACGCATGGCCCAGGGGTATTGAGGAAAGTCACCGCTGTAGCCCAGCACTTTGACCTTGCTCCGATCAATCAAACTGCGGTCCATCACATGCTCGAAGATAACTTCGGACAACCCTCCGGCGTCGGCATTGCCATTGGCGACGTTAACCGCAACAGCGTCATGGCTACCGACGAAATGAGCCTCATAGTCCTTTCCGGCTTCGAGCCCTGCCTTCTCAAGGAGTACGGCCTTGGGGATCAGGTGGCTGGAAGTGGATGCGGGGTCACCGAAGGCCATTTTCTTGCCTTTGATATCCGCGAAGGAGTCAACGCCAGAGTCCGCATTGGCAATAATGATGGAGCGATAAGTCGGCTTCCCGTCTACCACCATGGCGGCAAAGGGTTCAATGTCACTCTTACTCTTGGCCATCACATAGGACAACGGACCAAAGTAAGCCAGGTCAATTCGGCCAAAACGCATGGCTTCGATCATGGAGGAGTAATCGGTGGTAACAATCAGTTCTACTTCCTTACCAAGAGTGGTTTCCAGGTAATCCTTCAAAGGTTGGTTTCGCTTGATCAGTTCTGACGCGTTCTCATCCGGCAGCAAGGCAACTTTCAAAAGATCAGGGTCTGTATCTGCGGCATGGGCTGAATCTGCGGCATGGGCTGACCAATGGATGCCGAGCATCATTATCAGAGCCAGCAAAGAGTGAATCATTGTCTTCATTGTGCTATCTCCAGTACGTCTGTCGTTATCGGGGTGGTCTTAGGTTTATGGATGGCTGGTTTGCCTTCCGCAGCTACCACGCTGGGTGAACGGTGGTAAATCTCGTCCAGGTGTTTCGATTTCAGGTTTTCAGGAGCATCGTCAAAAACGATATGAGCGTTCGAAAGGCCGATGATCCGGTCTGCAAAACGCTGGGCGTATTCCAATTGGTGCAAGGAAATAACCGCGGTGATTCCATCTTCCTGACAAATATCGCGCAGTAGGCCGAGTACCTTTTCAGAAGTGGCCGGATCCAGGCTGGCAACGGGCTCATCGGCAAGAATCATGGATGGTTGCTGCACCAATGCTCTGGCGATTCCAACCCGCTGCTGCTGGCCGCCGGACAACTGATCTACTCGGGAAAGCGCTTTGTCAGCCAGACCTACGCGGTCGAGGCATTGCAGAGCCAACTCCAGGTCCTGCCGGGGCAGGGGAAGCAGGCTTCGCCAAGTACCGTGATACGCAAGTCTGCCTGTCAGCACATTCTGTAACGCGGTGTATCGTTCGATCAGCTGGTGATGCTGGAACACCATGGCGGTGCGGCTGCGGTGCTGTCGCAGGATTCTACGGTTGGTCAGTTCACCAAACTCGCCAGACACAACCTTCCCGGTTGTGGGCTTAACCAGGTGATTCAGTGAACGAAGCAGAGTGGATTTACCCGCGCCTGAAAGTCCCAGTAGCACGGTGAATTCGCCCTTGTGAAAGTGAACGTTGGTGGGTTTGAGCGCGAGGACGTTTCCCGGGTAGGTTACGCCCATACTCTCGACTCGAAGCATCACATTGTTTGATTGAGTTGGCGCCACAGGATCACCTTTTGCAATAAATAAGCTCGCCGTATTGCGAGTTACAATTGAATGGTAAAGCTGAGAGATGACACCGTCGTGTCACTGACGTGACAGTTTGATGAAGTGCTTTTGGTTCGCAAGGATTTTCCGAAGGGCTCTGTGAAATACATGGAGCTCAGCCAAAGTGGAACGAGCCACCCAGGAGCTTAAGCAACAAAAATTGCGTTCCACCGTCAGTCGGCGAATCTCACGGTACAGTTCGTCCGTGCTGAGTTCATCGAATTGCTTACCGACTATACTCTTGCCTTCGAGGAGGTCGGACGCGCTCTCCAATAGGTCGCGCTTCCAGGTGCTGACTATGGTGGGGTGGATCTGGAAACGGGCAGCAATTCAAGGTGTGGCCTTAAGGGTGGGCAAGGACAGCCTTGCACTTACTAATTCGAAATAAAGTAAGCGAATATTACCCGGAGATATAAGCCAAATCCGGATGGCCAAAAAACGATTTCAATAGTCGTGGCAATTTTTGCAAACGTCGAAGCTGCCGGTAAACAGTGCTCCGAAGTTGTTCTTTGCTGTTAATGATCTTTTTACCGACGTGATGGTATTTGATATAGCCCCAAACAGACTCGTCAGGATTCAGCTCCGGCGAGTACGGCGGCAGGAAGAACAACCTGAGCTTGCCGTCGAGACTCTCAACATAGTCTCGAACCCGACGAGCATGATGAACCGGGTGGTTATCGAGGATCAGGAAAACCGGCTTGTCAACGTCTTGCACCAGAGCCTTGAGGAAACCAAGAAACGCATCGGTGTTCATGTTGCCCTGAATGGTCTTAAAGCGAAGCTCGCCGCGAGGCGAGATGGCCGAGATCAGATTGATGCTGAAGCGACTGCCCGTATTACGGATGATCGGAGTTTCACCCCTGGGTGCCCAGGTGGTGCCACTGTGATAATCAGACCGAATGCTGGCTTCATCGCCGAAATAGATGGTGGCGCCGACTTTTTTTGCTTCCTTGCGAATTTCCGGGTAGGTCTCTTCTTTCCATTGTTTCACGGCCTCTGGCTTTTGCTGGTAGGCCCGATGCAGGGGTTTCTGAGGCGTCAGCCCCAGGTTTCGAAGCAGACGACCGACCGAGACATCGCTTAACCGGACGTTGAACTTTTGCCGGATGAGCTCACGCACTCGGCCCCGAGTCCACAGGGCAAAATCAAACTTCAACTGGTCCGGCGTAAAGGTCGTTATCCAGATATACAGCTCCCGGATCTGAGCACCGCTCAGTTTCTTGGGACGACCGGAAATCTGCTTGGCCTTGAGCGCGTCAAAGCCACCCTCGCGGTAGGCAGCCAGCCATTCATAGATTCGTGCTCGGCTCATCCCCAGCGCTTTGATGACGACTTCTGGACTCTCGCCATCCATGACCCGTTGAACGGCGCGAACGCGAATGGCTTCTAATGTTTTGTGATCAAGTTTACGACCGTCATCGTGGCGCATGTGTGTAAATATCCGATAAGCTTGGCGAACGGAGCCTACATTATAAATGATGTTCGCTTACTTTCGAACCCATTAGTATATTAAGTCTGATACCATGTGGTCGGATCTAATCACAGGAAGCTGTCCAGCCGGATAACAACGCCCATTTCCTGAAACTTGCTATAGGTCTCAGTACCACTGCTCTGTCGAACCAGCCGCAAATCATTTTTCAGATACACCGGCTTGGCCGGTTTGGCCACTGCTTTCTTAGAAACCTGCTTAGGGGTAGGCTTTTCCTGTAAGGCTCGAATATGTGCAACCAGACCCAAAAGATCCTCATCCGGTTTCTCTTCAATAGCTTGTTCGGCCACCACGGGGGCTATGTCCGATCCAATACCCATTTGCATCAACATATCGATCAACTGTTGGGCTTTGCTGGCTTGTTGAGGCTCAGTAGAAGTATGTGGAAGCTCTGGATCAGCAACATGGATGCCAGATGCGCGAATAGTATCAGTTGGTATGTCCAAGTCAGCATAGGCCAGAATTTGTTCTTTTCTGCCACTTCGCAATGCCTTAATCATAGGGTGGATTAGCGAAAGCTCTTCATTGAAGACCTTTTCTACAAGAAGCTGATCGATCACCTCTCGTCTGGCCATGACAGCACGGGTCTGACAGAGATAGAACAGCGATACCGCTACATGAGGGATACCCTGGGTGAACTCCCAGAACAAGTCTTTCATCGGCTCAGTGAGTGGAGTCGGAGCTTCAAACCACTGCAGCTTCCAGAGCCTTTTGATGAAACGCTCCCACTCCGCGTCTTGTTCCGGCTTGTCTGAACGTTCGAAGCGGTTCCAGTTCAGACTGCCAAATTGGGCAGCCCTGCGAGCTGAACGCATGGTCGGTGTAAACAGATCCAGTGCTTTCGGGGTACCAATAAACAGCACCGGCACCTTGATCACATTGGTCAGGGTGACAAAGAAATTCAGCATTTTCTGGGAGCCTCCCGACTTGGATTTTTCCAAGTGCTGAATTTCATCGATAGCCAGCAAGCCTACCGAATGAAGCGCAACTACTCTCGCTACGTCACCTAGCATCGACTCTGCAGAAGAGCGCGATTTTACAAATAACTGTTGATAATCTGTGCCAAGGGCATCATCAACCGCTCTGAAAAAGTTGATGCAGAGATGCCTGACGGAACCATCATGGGGACACTCAACCTTCAGCCAAACCAGCTGGGTATGCTGATAGTCAGGGTGATATATCACTTGCGGATAGCAGCTCAGAATCGCCTCTACAGCTGTCGATTTACCTGTTCCCGAGCAGCCAATCACCGAACTAACCAGAGATTCATTGCCTGCATTACGGCTGGCAGATTTGAAGTCTGTATAACCAACAGTATCAAGATTACGTTGGTGGCTGGCATCGGCTATGTTCCGACTCAGGTAGCCCCGACGAATCATGCTCGAGAGCATTTGTTCCAGTTGCAAATGCGACTTGGTCGGATAGAGGAACTGATCCAATATCCTCATCATCGCATGGCGACGAATGTGCCCAGGCAGCTTCTTCTCACTGTCGCCAACCGTTGGATAACGATTTAGCTTCTTAGCCGTTTCCTGAGGGGAATTAATCGGCGGAAGTGCATTAATCAAAGGATGCCCAGCATAGTCGGGGATTTCGGCCTCGATGTAATGCGCCAGGGGATGCTTAATCATCTCCATCCTCCAAGAACGAATCCAGATCAGGATAATCCAGGCAGGGTTCACTTCGCGTTTTGATATCGATAACCAAAGCCTTATGGCCAGTGGAACTGGCAGAATCTGGCTTACTTAATGATGTACGCTGACGTTCTGCTGCCAACTCATCGCGCCGATTATCACGAATGCCCATCAACCTACGGCTCGCTGGCAGAGATGGCTTTGAGGGTTTCTTCGCTCGCTCACGTTGGACTATATGGTCGATAGCATCCAAGGTGTCGATACTTGAATAGTCTGCCCGCTGCTTGGCAGATGCCTGTGCTCTCTTTCTCTCATATTGCTTTTGAGCCGCTTCCACAAATGTCATTCCTCGATAGCTGCGGCTACGATCTGAAAGATCGCAGACCCAATACTCATCATCGCCAGCAACTGGTCTGATAAATATCTCATTGGTGTTTCGAGGATCAAAAGCTGCTTCAATTTTGGTTGGACGGTTCTGTTTGATCCGGTCGAACCATCCAGCTTTCAACGCTTCCTGGCATGTATAGTTGATTCCACGCAGTTTGATACCTACCTCAGAAATCGTTGCAGTTTCGTTTGGCAACAGGTTAATTCTGGCTAGCCTCTCGTCACAGGTACGCAGCTTTCCTGTCCGGTTGCTAACTCCCCAGTTCCAAAGCGCAATAGGAACAGCTGCCAGATCATTCGGCATATCCGGAGCGAAATCGTAGTCTTTTACGACATGACTGGTGTTATGGCGGAGTACAAGATGAATCATCATCTCCGTAAAAGCAGATAGGCCCAACTCTGCATCAAGCTCGTAGCGTTTCCCTGTCCGTTTTTTGCCATTAACAGGCTCTACCACTCCGCCAACATAGGGTTTGAACTCAGCTTGAATAGTGTTGAAGTGCCGCTCGCAGATACCCTTGTCATCGCCTCTATAGGCTCTGGTGTTGCTTAGTTGAATTCCAAATCGATTCACCAGTGTGTCAGCCTGACGGGAAAGCAGCTCACCTCTATCTGCCAGAATGCTGGCCGGAATACCGACTGCAGGCCAGTCACTATCAGTAATCTCAATACCGTAACGCGCGCAGTACTCAACCTTGCTGCAGAACGCATTCGCTAGAGCCATACCTGCAGTAACCCACGAGGGTGTTTCAAAGCCGATATACATACCTGCAATCATACGGCTGAATACATCCTTCACGAGATACAACACTGGACGCCCTACAATTTTTTCAGGGTCTTCATCTGAAACCAGATACAGATCCACTATGGTTGCGTCAATTTCGTAACGAGCTCCTGGGCCGAAATTATTGGTCGCTGCCGTACTGATTAGGGGTTTGATGTCTTTATCGTATGCCCGAGCTGGCATTCGACGTTTTTCAGCTTCATGCTTTCGATAGTTCTTAGAGTAGAAGTATTGAAGCTGGCCCCGTGTCGCCAATCGACCTGGTGTTATATCAGGGTAACGGGACCGCAGGAGGCCGTTGGCTTTATTGAGTACAACTGACATCGGCACTGGCTTTCCTACGAGATAGCTTGTCTCAATTGCCGTGCGAAATATATCCGCCACATCCTCAGTTACGACAAGTCCTTCCCCCGGTGAGACCGAACGCTTCCGGCCCAGCTTTTTGTCCAAATTTCGTCGTGGCTTGCCACTCCCTCCACATTGTTGATAGTCAGGTGCGAGAGCATTCGGAGACATCCCTCTTTGCCAGAAACTGCGTAAACCGCTGAAGGTTGCCACCCATTCCACGTGAAGCCTGCCACCCGGACCGGAGCAAGGCTGCCACCCATCGGAGCGTAGC
Source organism: Marinobacter persicus (assembly GCF_002934325.1). GTDB lineage: Bacteria > Pseudomonadota > Gammaproteobacteria > Pseudomonadales > Oleiphilaceae > Marinobacter > Marinobacter persicus_A. Next base: position 8 of record NZ_PTIV01000050.1, on the reverse strand, counting down.
GACGCGGG
>NZ_PTIV01000049.1 GCF_002934325.1 Marinobacter persicus | reverse complement strand
GTGGCAGCTTTGCCGTGGAATCAGTGGCAGCTTTCGCGTGGAATGGGTGGCAGGCTTCGTCTGGAATCAGTGGCAACCTTGGTCTGGAATACGCAGCCGCTGCTCGGTTTCGCTCAGGGCGCTGAAATCGAGCCGCCTCACGATATGATCAAGCTGCATTCCGGGTCCCCCCAACGTATGCACTAGCCACTGACACCCGATTGTGCCCCAGCTGCCTTGCAACCTCCTCCCGAGCAACTCGATCCATAATTTTGTCTCGAATTGCCTCCTTCAGCGGGGATGGCCCTGCCATCACTTCTTCATAAACGTCCTGAGCGAAACCAGCTCTAAGCTCCCGGAAATGCGGAACGCCAGAAAACTTCAAAAATTGCCTACAAGGGTTAACCTCGCTCAGCAAAAAGGATTTCACAGTGTCTGCTTCAGACAGTAGGTTCCGGGATCCCTCAGGTCTTACCTCGATTGCGTAATTCAGCGCCTCCATCCGGAACTCGGTCGCCCGAATAGTGCGGTCTTTTGACCTACGCCCTCCCTTGCACCCTTCGAGTATCGTCGCTTCTCCAGTAGCCTCAATTTCTCGCTTCATGCGATCGAGATCCTGCAGAATACATTCCCGCACTCGCATACCCCATGCGCGGGCCAATCGCATTACAGCGGCACCGCGCTCAAACCCATTTGCGATGGCTTGATCAGCGGCATACTGAGTATCCACAACATCAGCCTCAATTGGCCTGACACGAACTGACTGCCGACAAACCCCGAGAACCTGTTTACCTGAGACCTTTAGCGCGTCATCTCCGCGAAAGGCCTTCATCAGGATATTAACGGTGCTGATGGCATTGTGTGCATAGGCGACACTGATGCGCTGATCCACGGTGCCATCAGGCCACTCGTAATCGCTCTCCAGCCTCGCCTTGATATAACTCCCGAATTGCAGAACACACTCCCGATCAATTTTCCGGGCATCATTAATTCCGTGATATCGACAAAAATTGACGAACACGACCATGCGTTTTTTATGAGTAGCTCGGGTGTTGTAATGACTGTCTCGGCCATAAAACTGGTCCACCGCGCGATGAGCCGCCTCAAGAAGTTTTTTTCCCAGGCCGTAGTTTTTGTTCCCATCCGGCTTCTTCCGCTTAGCAGAGCGGCGCCCTCTAGCAACAGAATTGTTACTCATACCATTTTCCTCGTCGTTCAAATCATAGAAATACAGGGTGCGCGGCCAACCATGCGGAATCTGGGGCTAAGAGCCGGTCCCCGCGCTGATACTCCGCCCCGTAGTCCGCATTAAGTGTGACTGTGCCAAGACATAGGGCCTTGACGGTGGGAGCATCCATCGTGCTTCTGTATCAGCACTATTTCGTTACCATTGCGAGCCGTGGACACGTGTCGATGATCGACAGCGCGTACGGGGAGCGGCGTCTCGTAATCAGCGAGACATCACAATGGCGGGGATGCCATACGGCGGTGGGATGACCGGTGGGGTGAGCAGCCAATGATGATGCACTGGTAACGGTCCCTGTTGCTCGAATGCGGGGTTAACGTAGACATTTTCCGCATTGTTCGGTCATTGGTTAGAACTGTAAGCAACTGATATCAATACTTTTACAGTTCTTTTCCTTCTATCCATCTCACTATGTAAACAGCAGCATTGCTGAGTAATCAGCGGATCGGGTTTGGGGTAGGCGCCAGGTACAGAACGCACGTAGAAGGATTAGTGGCATGGCCACCAGTTTCAGATTGGACCATGGAGATCCATTGGGCGGGATGATCACGAGGATCGTTTCTAAGTCCGGCACAGCCGGGAGAAGTTGCTGTTTGTTTGGGTTGCCCAGCTAGCAACACCCAGCTCAACGTTGATTGAGCGAGGATTTCCCTTTAACTGTAACTGAAATGCGACAACAGGCTCCACACGGGAAAACGCGAATTTTCTGAAATTAGACCGGAATTAGAGAATAAAATAGACTACCATTGAGGCTTGCCCTCCTCAGATGCACCATCATCACCAAGACCAAAAACACCCTTGTCCTGGACATAATGATCCCCTAACGGATTGTCGTCCTGGATGTATCCCTTACCAAGCGGGTTGGTATCCTGAACGTAGCCCTTGCCCAAGGGGTTCTCTCTCTGGATATAGCCTTTGCCCAGGGGGTTGTCATCCTGAACATAGCCATCGGCCAGCGGATTCTCATTTTGGTAGTAGCCTTCAGCTAGAGGATTACCCTCAGCCCGTAAGCCAGGAACTTGAACTAAAAGAAAAAGAGTAAGAGTAAAAGTAAGAGTCAATTTCCAAATGCTATCATGCTCCAAATTCAAGCTCGCCATGTGTGCTTACACTCTTTACATTTCCATACTTTAGGCAGAAAGGGAATAAGCAGAATGCCAATAATTGAAATAAACAATATGCCAATAAGGAGGCATGATCCTCCTTGACTTTCTTTTGTGCTATTCCTATTACCACAATTTGGACACCAAGCTCCTTTCTTGTCAATCTTCCTTTTTCGCCTAGAACTGCGCGAGAGAGTTACATCTCCACCCCCATTAATCGGATTTCCACACCCAGGACAGGCAGCTGCTTTATCTGAGATTCTTTTATCGCACTCCGGGCATTTAATTAACGCCATATTCACCTCAGTTAGTTACACGCCCAAATAGAACAGGCTTGACTAGCAACTACCCGTCCTCACTATCAGTAATGTTTAGAGCAAAGTATCAAGATAATCTTAGTCTGCCGTTCACTTCAACCAACAACCTATTTCTCACCAACTGACCTATCACCTCCCTCATCCTGCCACTAATATTATCTGTCAGCCTTTTAAAACCGAGCAGATTAATAGCAGCACCCATACAGTCCTCACGACTAACAGAGCGAGCATCCTTTACGGTTATGAGGACCGCCTCTGCCAACTCATCACTCGGTACAAAATCAAACTTCCTCTGACTTGCAGGCAGGTCACTCCAGTCTCTCAGAGAGATAGCGCCAGAGCCGGGCAGCCTGATAAAGGTTCCATCGAACTGTAATTCTTTGCTTCTTTCGAGAGCCAAAACTGATTCAAGAATACGGTTCTTGATCTTCTTGCCCGCACGACCCAAACCAACAGCCTCTACAAGACGGAAGGTCAGAATATTGATGTGGATAGGCGCTTCGTGCTTAGCAACCAATACGATCGCCTTCATCAACTGCTCTTTGGGTATGGTTGAGAAGTCTTCAACGTAAACCGGCAGCCCCAAACCGGAAGTTTTAACCACTTGGTAAGGGTCAACAGCCCTCATGGGCTCTTCTTCCGAAAACGTCTGTCGTGTAATCGTTGGCGTTTGAGTGTTCTTTTTGACCGGCGCGAGGCTGGAAGCACTCCCGGCATCTGATCGTTCGTCTATCGTTGACTGCCGCTCTATCGTCTTCTCAATAACCTGCTGCAGGCGTTTAATTTCCTGGGAGGGGTTTCTGAACCACTCGGTACTCCAGATTCTGTGGAATCGCCATCCAAGTCCTTCGAGAACACCCTGGCGCAAGCGGTCTCTCTCACGAGCCGAAGCAGAGCTATGGTAACTCGCGCCGTCACACTCAACGGCCAACAGATAACGCCCCGGCTTTTTCGGGTCGACAATAGCCAGATCAATGGAGTAACCGCTACACCCGACTTGAGGCTCCACCTGGTACCCAAGGCTCTCGATTGCTTGCTTTACCTCAACTTCAAAAGGCGAATCCGGGGCTTTGCCGGTTTCGTGAAGCGTTGGCAGGTCGCCCTTCTCTGCATAGTTGAGAAATACCTTCAGCGCTGACACACCGAAAGGTGAGCCGGCGCCTGTCCTCAGGTCATCGCCATGGAAGTTGGCAAAAACCCGCATCGCTAATTTAGCCCGTGAGATAAGTACGTTGAGCCGGCGTTCACCGCCTTTGCTATTGAGCGGGCCGAAGTTCTGACTTACGTTGCCGTTTTCGGTTTTGCCATAACCGACGCTGATGAAGATGACATCCCGCTCATCACCTTGAACATTCTCAAGGTTTTTAATGAAGAACTCGTCACCGCCTTCATGGTGGCGGAAGAAATTCTCAGTCTCGGGGTGCTCACGCCGGAGTCGCTCAACTTCAAACATCAGAGCTTCCCGTTGTGCAGTGCTAAACGCCACCACACCCAACGAAAGCCCTGGAGTATTCCGGCTATGATCCAGGACGGCTTGGGCCACAGCTTTCGCTTCAATGGGGTTAGAGCGGGTTTTACCTCGCTCGTAGACGGCATCTGGCAGATAGGTGAAGCTCAGGCCTTTCGCCTGTGGATTGGCACCCGAGCTTGGGAAGAAGACTAGCCGACCGTCATAAAACTGATCGTTGGAAACGGCAATGAGCGAATGATGCCGGCTGCGATAATGCCAGCTCAACATCCGTTCCGGGGCGCCACGGGCCTGCATCATGGCAAGAATACTTTCTACATCCGCGGTGACACTTTGGTCCGCGTCCTCGTCACTGACTTCTACCGCCTTGCTGAAAAAGTTGGTGGGTGGCATCTGCTTGCTGTCACCTACCACCACCGCTTGCTCGGCCCTGGCCATCGCGCCCAAAGCTTCAGGGGCGGGAATCTGACTGGCCTCATCGAAAATGACCAGATCGAATTTTATTTTTCCCTGGGGGAGATAGGTTGCCACCGACATCGGGCTCATCATGAAAACAGGCTTCGCCTGCTGTATGACAGTACCGGCTTCGGTGATCAGACGACGGATCGGGATATGCCGTCGCTTCTTGTTTATCTCACGACGTATCAGCTCCATTTCACCGGGCGCGTTGAAGCTGGGGAGCTCATTGTGGAGCTTACAAACCAGCTGTTCCTGTGCGTAGCTCAAACTGGCCGTGTCCAGCTCCCGGAATTCATGAATCATCCGCTCATGACTGACACGATCAAAACGACCGACGGTATCGGACGTTGAATACACATAATCAACCAATCCGGAATAAAAGCTGAGCTTCAGCCAATCCGACAAGGTTTCGGGCGAATGAGGCCACTCCCGCAACTGGGGAAGGATATCTCCCAGGCCTGCCGCCTCAACATCCGCTTCAAGTTGATTAAACCGGACCATGCCGTAAAGCTCGCTCCAGCTTTCACTCCACACGCCAAGGCGTTCAAACCAGGTTTTGAGGCTGTCCTTTTTCGAAAAGCCTTCCTTAAGCGCCAGCGCTTTGGACAGTTCTTCGAGCTCCGCACAGACTTCCCGCGACTCGGTCGCTAAAGCTTCTATTTGATCAGCATGAGACCGAACATCCGGGTTGGCTTCAACAAAGTCGGTCAGACCCTCTGGCAACTCACCGTTACCAATTTCGTCGTACAGTTTGAAAATCCACTCAGAGATTCTGGAAAGTACCTGCCAATCTGATTTTCGGCCTTGCCATTGAGCACCGAACAGCAGCTGCCCAATGCCTTCCATCTCCCGGAAACGCTTCTCTTGCTTTTGAAATTCGAGCGCGTCATCAACTGTCTGAAGCCATTCGGTCGGCTTGCCTTCAAGCTTACCGTGTAGATACCCCTGAAATGTGGACTTCGCTTTGCGGTATTCACCCGAGAAAATTCGCCACCACTTGTCTGCCTTACCGGCCAACCCCATGCGCACCGCCATTAAATCGGCCTCCAGCGCACTGCTGACAAAAATCTTCAGCAGCGAGTCCTCCAGGCGATTCAAGGTCGAACCAAGCGCAATGAGCTCACGAACCTCATCACGGCGAAGCTGCCAGTCGCGCGTCTTGACTTTCACGCCTTCCAGATGTGGCGCATTCAGAGCTCTCTGCCCTGCCTTGTGAACGAGGTCGATATCCTCAAACGTTTCTGTTCCCGGGATTCGCATCAGATCCGTCAGACCGTCACAATCAGACTGCAGTTTCTGGAGCGCGCTTTGAGCATTTTCCGTGTGCTGTTCAATCTCCCGTTCTTCTGCCGGCGATAAGCGAGTGCGGGTTGAGAGGGCGAACGCATTTTCCCCGGGACGGCCGAATTCCTGCAGGTAAGCTTCTACTGTTTGCAGCAACCGCAAGCCCCGCTCCAGATCCTCCCTGGACCACTCTTTGAGCACCTTGAATGGAATTCTGTTGATCGACTCCAGAGCAGAGTTTTTTTGCAAACTCAGCGTTTCACCCAGAGCCTCGCGATAAGTCACACCAGACTGTAAGACCGGTTGGCTGATTTCTTCCGCGTATTTGTCGAGGTGTTCTCGTAGTTCCGATAACCGGCGGTATTGATACCCGCGATCCGGCACATTGGGCTTACCCTGCTGAAACGTGGATTTCAAAGAATCGAGCACTGTTTTCTTGCTCGATTTATGACTATGCAACTCCAGCACGGCCTCTCCGAGGTGTGACTCGTCCAACCTCGACTTCACAACCTCCAGAGCTGCCATCTTCTGGGCTACGAAAAGCACTTTTTTCCCGCGCCCAACAGCTTCCGCGATCAGGTTTGTGATGGTTTGAGACTTGCCCGTGCCAGGCGGCCCCTGCACTACCAGATTGGCTCCGTCCATGGCCGCGACAAGCGCCTCCATTTGAGAGCTGTCGGCATCCTTCACCAGGTGCAGCTTTTCCGGTTCGACCAAATCACGATGGCCACCGATCCCGTCGAGCAGCCGGTCGTCTTTGACAAACCCGGTCTCCAACACTTTTCCTAACAAGGGATTTCGGGACAAAGGACTGACAGACGGCCAGCTTTTTGAATCCAAATCCATATACATCTGAAATTTGCCGGACGAGAACAGGCCCAGGAACATCTTGTCTCGATGAACCTTCCAGTTCGTCTGGTTTTCAATCGCTTTCTCTACTTTAGCTAGGTAGTCAGAAGGAACAATTTCATCAGGGAAACCGGGCAAATCTACACGGAACTCGCCTTTCAACTTGGCAGCCAATGTCAGGTTCGGTGACAAATCCACGTCGGTATAAGACACGGAAAATCCGGAGCGGGCGGACTCGCGATTCAGCTCGACGGGGATAAGCAGCAAAGGCGCGTATCGTGGTGTTCTGGCGTTAGGATCTTCATACCACTCCAGCACCCCGAGTACCAGGTGAAGCACGTCAATGCCTTGTTCCTGTAGAAGCGTGTGCGCCTCGTTTTCAATCTTCAGAAGCCTTGTATCCAGCCGGTCTGCGAACTGAGCGGTTTGTAAATATCGGTCACCAAATCGGGATTCGCCGGAGGTTTCCTGCAGGTACTCATGCAACGTTGGCAGGGATTCATCTTCATCGCCCTCATCGTCTTCATAGGCTCCGGGCAATGGCAAAAAACTCATGGCCTTCCGGTTTTCCACCAGCAGACGGAAGATATCGTCAGAGCGCTCTTCGACCACTTCCAGGAATTTCATGTTTTTCGGAATACTGAGCAACGGATTTCCCCGAAGCCCCATATCCAGGAGCTCCATCCGGGCAAGTTCCAGCTTTTGTTCGATTGACATGAAACCCTCTTTAATTCAGTGATGTGCCCCAAAAGGCAAACGGCGAAACGAAGAAAACGGACACGCGGCTCGCCCCAAGCTTGGCGTTACTGAGACTTAGCCGGATATTAAATGGGAGGTGCGACATCCTCTGTCGTTGCATATTGATGGGCTCGTCCATGGTTTTGAGCGTTTTCAAATGCAGCAGCCTCGAAACTTTGCAATTCACGGGAGGCTCTGCAGCTGATTTGTACAGATATCTGTAAGCAAGGTAATCGTTCTGCGTCAAAGGAATCAAGCCCTGATACCCGCCTTCAGGTAGATCATCATCATTCAGATTGCGACCTGACATGTCGCACCACTGCCGCATTATGCTCCAGCGACGCACATTGCCGGTGCACGCCTGGATCGATACACTCCAAACACGTTTATCCGCATGGGCATCACACGCCCCATGCTCATTGCAGTAGATGGAACCCATTGAATGAGCCACAACATCACCCTTCAGCAACTTGAATCCTTCCTGTGGGAAGCTGCCGACATTCTGCGCGGCAACATGGACGCCTCCGAATACAAGGACTACATCTTCGGGATGATGTTCCTGAAGCGCCTGTCGGATGCATTCGAAGAAGCGCAGGAAGGCGTTGTCCGGTACTACAGGGACAAGGGCAAGACCGAAGACCAAGCCCGCGAGCTGGCGGACGATGAAGACGAATACGACAAGACCTTCTACATACCAGCCATTGCGCGCTGGGGTGCCATCAAAGACCTGAAGCACGACATTGGCTCTGAACTGAACACTGCTACCGAAGCCATTGAGGAATACAACCCCGTTCTGGAAGGGGTGCTGGTGTCCATCGACTTCAACATCAAGAACAAGCTGTCGGACAAAAAACTGCGTGACCTACTCAGCCACTTCAGCCGCTACCGTCTGCGCAATGAAGACTTTGAACGCCCGGACCTGCTGGGCACCGCCTACGAATACCTGATCAAGATGTTTGCTGACAGTGCCGGTAAGAAAGGCGGTGAATTCTATACGCCATCCGAAGTGGTGCAGCTGCTGGTTGCCCTGCTCAAACCCCATGCCGGGATGCGTATATACGACCCCACCGCCGGTTCTGGCGGTATGCTGGTACAAACCCGGAACCATCTGGCAGCCAACGGTGAAAACCCGTCCAACCTGTCCCTGTTCGGTCAGGAGATGAACCTGAACACCTGGGCAATCTGTAAGATGAACATGTTCTTGCACGGGGTCTACAGTGCGGACATTCGCAAAGGCGACACGCTACGCGATCCCCAGCACACCCAGCACGGCGAACTGATGACCTTTGACCGGGTTATTGCCAACCCGCCCTTCAGCCTGAAGAAATGGGGCAAGGAAGAAGCGGACAGTGACTCTTATGGTCGCTTCCCCTACGGCACACCGCCCAAGGATGCCGGTGACCTGGCATTCGTTCAGCACATGATTGCCAGCCTGAATGCCGAAGGCATGATGGGTGTGGTGATGCCCCATGGCGTTCTGTTCCGGGGTTCCAGCGAGAAAGCCATTCGACAGGGCATATTGAATGATGACCTGTTGGAAGCCGTGGTGGGTTTACCCGCTGCGCTGTTCTACGGCACCGGCATTCCCGCCTGCCTGTTGATCATCAACAAGAACAAACCGGCAGAACGTAAAGGCAAGGTGCTGTTCATCAACAGCGAACTGGAATACGAAGAAGGTAAGAACCAGAACAAACTCCGCCAGCAAGACATTGAAAAGATCGTCCAGACTTTCGACAACTACGCCGAAATCAAACGCTATTCAAAAGTCGTCACCCTCGCTGAAATCGCCGAAAACGATTACAACCTGAACATCCGCCGCTACGCCGACACCAGTCCGCCCCCGGAAATCTTCGACGTGCGCGCCATACTGCACGGCGGCATCCCGGTGCGAGAAGTGGAAAGCGAGTACATTCGGGAGGAAATTCTGGAAGATTTCGACGTGTCCACCGTGTTTGTGAGGCGGGATGCGGAGCCCTCAGCGGATGAAGAGTACTACGACTTCAAGCCGGAGATCGACACCAAAGAAGCTATCCGGGAAGCCGTGGGTGATGCGGATGCAAAGGTGATCACCCAGCTGGAACGGTGGTGGGACAAGTACCGGGTGTCATTGAACGAACTGGATGCACAGGTTGCTGAAGCTGAAAGTGTGATGAAGGGGCATTTGAAGGAGCTGGGGTATGAGTAATACCGTTCCCAAGGAGTGGCAAATTAAAACCGTCGATGAGGTCGCGACCGTTTTTGCTGGCGGAACGCCATCACGAAGTAATCCAGATTATTATGAGGGTACAATACCTTGGGTGAAGTCTGGCGAGGTTAACACCCGTTTGATTTATCGGACTGAGGAAACCATTTCAGAACTCGCGGTCAAGGAAAGCAGCGCCCGCTGGGCAAAACGCGGGTCTGTTTTAGTAGCGATGTATGGAGCTACTGCTGGCAAAGCCGCAAGGCTAATGATTGATGCCACACTGAATCAGGCTGTTTCAGCCATCAATGGTAGAGAAAAAACAGCGGACAACTGGTTTCTTCTTTATGCCATTGAAAACAACACACGTGAACTTTTAAACACAGTTCAAGGTTCCGGTCAGCCAAACTTGTCAGGTCAACTAATCAAAAACTTGAACTTACCCATTCCCCCACTCCCCGAACAACAAAAAATCGCAGCCATCCTGTCATCCGTCGATGACGTGATCGAAAAAACACGCGCACAAATCGACAAGCTGAAAGACCTGAAAACCGGCATGATGCAGGAGTTGTTGACCAAAGGGATTGGGTCGGGCGGCGTTCCGCATACGGAGTTTAAGGAATCGCCGGTGGGGAAGATACCAGCTTCATGGGATGTCGTAGCAATTTCGGAATGCACGACTCGCTTCTACCAAGGAATCAATACTGTTGCAGACAAAATATCGTACACGGATAAAGGCACCCCAATCATTCAGGCTAAGCATATGACTTCCGGTCAATTGAACCTGGATGACACGCGTTCGGTAGGCGAAGCTGATTACAAGAAATACAAAAGTAAATTCCAACCCCAAAAAAACGATATTCTTTTTTCAAATATCGGAACTATTGGCAAGTCAGTAATCATCGACAAAGAAGAACAGTTCCTAATTGCCTGGAATGTTTTTCTTATGAGAATAGAGAAGAATGTAACCCCAAAGTATATGCATTACATTCTCCAATATCTTGATTGGCTGAAATTTTATGATGACTTGATGACAGGCAATGCAACTAAATTTGTTAACAAATCTGCATTAGGCTCTATCTTGATCCGAGTCCCCCCGAAAGAAGAGCAAAAAACGATCACACTGTCCATTGACTCTATAGATAAAAAACTGAGTGCGGACGGGAATAAGCTACAGGCTTTGACAAAATTGAAAAAGGCACTCATGCAAGACCTTTTGACAGGAAGAGTTCGAGTATAAATCTCTCGACTCTCACAGCCATACAAGGATTATTTACATGTGCAATGAAAACACTCCGGCTTATGACGCTCAAGGAAAACTCATTGGTTATTTTGATGGGGAGTATTTTTACACTTATGAGGGTCAGATCACACATAGAATAGACGGCAATGAAGTGTATTCTGTGGATCTACCAAACGAGTACGTCGCAAACTTTGAAAATGGTGTAGCCCGAGATTTTGGTGGTTCAGTTCTTTTTCAACTGAATTAAAGGATTAAGCTGTGTTTCAGGATGAAATCGAAAAAGTCGAATTGCCCGCCATTGAGCAACTGACCCGCCTTGGCTGGACCTTTGTGCCCGGTGCAGACCTTGTGCCGGCGTTGCCTGTTGATGGCTCACCAGTTGGTGAAAGAGGCTATTACCGGGATGTGGTGCTGCCCAAGCGTCTGGAAGCTGCCATAGTCCGGCTGAACCCATGGATTAGTGACGAGAACCTGCGCAAAGTCATCCGCGAGTTCACTCACCCCAATCACGCGGGTCTGATGGAATACAATCAGTCCATTTACGACCTGCTGGTGAACTACCTGTCCGTTGAACAGGACCTGGGTGCCGGTCGCAAGGGGCAGACGGTCAAGGTCATTGATTTCGACAACCCTGAAAACAACGAATTCCTGTGCACCAACCAGTTCAAGGTTGAAGGCATCAACCAGAACATCATCCCGGATATTGTCTGCTTCGTGAACGGCTTGCCGCTGGCAGTGATTGAGTGCAAGTCGCCTTATGTTGCAGATGCGGTAGCCGAAGGCATTAACCAGTTGCGCCGTTACGCCAACCTGCGCAACCCGGAAGATGATGAAGGTGCCCAGAAGCTGTTTTGGTACAACCAGCTGATGGTGTCTACCTGCCGGGACCAGGCAAAGGTGGGCACTATCAGTTCCAGTGCGCAGCATTACGGGGACTGGAAGGATGCTTACCCGTACACCGATGCCGATATTCGGGCGATGGCGCAACAACCCGCCTTTATCTCGACCGGGACTGCCTCAAGCAGCCACAAGGCAGGTGATGTGCCCTCACCGGAGTATCTGGTTGCTGCCAAGCAGGTGGCTGCCGGTGTCGATGCGGATGCGTCTATTAGTTCCAGTGAGATCACACTGCAACAGCGGTTGCTTGCTGGCATGTTCAACCCCGCCAGTTTTCTGGACCTGATGCAGAACTTCACCCTATTTGAACCGGTGGCAAGCCCCCGATATTCTAGACACCTGACAGCTGCTTAAAATACTGCTTTTCGAAGTCCACGGGAGACAATCCACCGTTGTTGCCGTGCCGGC
>NZ_PTIV01000048.1 GCF_002934325.1 Marinobacter persicus | reverse complement strand
CGGTTTCATAATCCCAGGATGCGACGTAGAGTTGCCGCTCAGGATCAGAAGTTATCAGCCGTTTTAAAACCGTCCGTGGAAACGGGGTAGAACCCAGCAATGATCCTTCAAACGCCGACTGGGTAAATTCAGACATACTCACTCCTTATTTATGCCCTTAGACTGATACTTTTTGAACGAATAATCTTCGAGGGAATACTTAACAGGAAACAGCCAGTGCTCCTCCGGAACCAACCTCAAAACACTTGCGTCTTTATTAATAAAAAAAATTGAAGACTCTTGAGAATAAAAGTCGATAACGCCTTCAGGTGGCTGCAGCTCCATTGGGTCCAAAACATAACCACTATTTGTCCACTCGATAGGACCTAAGAGCTGATCTCCCCAACCTAAATATTTACCATCATATGTTTTGGCAATTCGTATTCCAGAGCCCATAATTTTTTCGACACCCGATAGTATCGGGTGCTTCGCAATCTGCTCAACAGGTTTAGTGTTTCCGTTCCCAAGTGTTCCCGCCCTATTGGAACCAAGCATGTAAACATCCCCAGACTCACAAACGAACATCACATCCAGTCCGATATCAATTTGTTTTACACGGCAAGGTATCTCCAGCTTCTTGGGTTCCCATGAAAGTTTTTCCTCTTTCCCCAGCATACCCGGCATGGATCCAGTGTCTCCCCACGCGTATACTCGCCCGGCTTCTGTGATCACATAAGACACATCTGATGAAACTACACTTTTTAACTTTTCTTCAAACTTATATCTACGGCCTTGAAACTCATCTTTTATATCTGCACCCCATATTTTCACGGTATTATTTCCACCAAACAAAACAATTGATGCATAACATGAAGAATCGAAGTCTTCTACACCACACAAGCTTTCAAACTTCCTTGGAGTCATAACTCTAATTTCTCCCTGAAATCCGAGCTGATTATATTTATTTGAACCCCACGCCCATATACAACCATCTGAGTCTAAAGCAAGTGCGTGATCTTGCCCTACACTAATACCAACTATGTTATCCAACCCAAGAACTTGACTAGTGTCATCTGAAAATGGTCCTTTATCTCGCAAAAAAATACTGCCAGGTCCATAGCGAAGAACACTGCCATCTTCTTGAACCATATAAAGCGTTCCATTACTAACACTTGCTTTACGGTTCTCAGTCGCCATCGCTTCCGCTGTTAAACAGAGGAAATAAAAAGACAATGTCAATGCAGCGCTAACCGTCTTTGTTCTTCGTGAAGTTCGCACCTTTGTTTCCTCTAATGGTCTTGAAGATGTCAACCTACTAATAACTACCACTGGCTTTGCGCGGCCCCTTCCGACCTGCCCTACCGGCGACTCCGGTTAGCGCTCCTGCAAGCTCTCATCAACGGATTTCATGATCGGCGACAGGAAGTAATCCATCATGGAGCGGGTGCCAGTTTTTACCTCAGCAATCACTTCCATGCCGGGACGCAAGCGCACATCCTTACCGTTCACGCCAATGGTTTCCCGCTCCATTTCCAGCCGCATTTTGAACAGCCAACCGGCTTTCTCATCCGGAATCGCGGCGTCGCTCAGTCCCACCACGTCCGCGTGAATCACCCCATACTCGGTAAACGGAAAGGCGCTGACCTTGATTTCGGCAGGCTGCCCCCTGAACACGAATCCGATGTCTTTATTCGCCAGCATGGCCTCCACCTCAAGCCGCGTACCTTGCGGCACGATCTTCATCAGGGGCTGTGCTGCTGTGACGATCCCGCCTACCGTATGAATAGCCAGTTCCTGAACTACACCGTTAACGGGCGACTTGATGACCTGCTTTTCATTCAGCGCAGCCGCTTTCTGCAGCTCCTCGGTGAGCGTGGCGTACTCCTGGGTCAGGCGGTCCAGCTCACGAAGCGCCTTCTGTTCAGCGTCAGACTTGAAAACAATGATTCGCTGTTCAATTTCTTCGATTGTTGCCTGAATTTCCCCAACCCGAGCTTGCTGCTTTGCAAGTTCCTGTCGTTGGTTGATCCGCTGCTCCTCGAGTGTCAGATAATCCTGTCGGGATGCCAGATCCTTTCCGAGCATCGTCTTAACCGCGCTTGCCCGTTCTTCAGTGAATGGAATAATGGTGTTAAGCCGTTCGATATCCGCCCTCACTCCCTCCAGTTCCGCTTTACGAGCGACCAAGGTGCGTTGGAGCATTCCGATATTGGAGCGAAAATTTTGCAACTCGGCCTCGAGGAGTGAGGCCTGCAAACTTTCAGTAGAATTGACCGGAAAGATGTCTGCCCTTAAAGCATCAGGGCTTTGAACTCTGGCAATAAACGAGCGGTAGCGCTCAATTGCGGCGGATGTCGAAGCGATACGTTGTTGAATGGACTGCACATCGGACTCGGTGATTACCGAATCAAGAATAATCAGTGGTTGGCCTATTTTTACAGAGTCGCCATTTTCAACCAGCAAGTCTTTGACGACACCTTTCTGATAGGGTTGAACAACCTTAATACGGTCGCCGGGGATGATTTTCCCGTGGGCAACGGCCACCACATCAATCCGCGCGTTCGCAAACCACACCAGAGCCGTTGTCACCATGATCACGATCGTCCAGGCAAATACGCGCCCTGCCGGCGATGGTGGTTTTGACTGAATGGCCAGCGCTGCCGGCAAAAAATCCATTTCTGCCTTTGCAGCACGTCGCTCCTGACGCTTGTTCAGCACTGAGCCAACCCACTTTCTCATGCCATTACGCCTCGCTCATTCTGCGAATCGGCACTGGTTCCTGAAGGACGGATGTGCGGCACCTCTGACTGATAGCGAAACATTCGTGCGTAATAACCATCCAGAGACATCAGTTCACTGTGGGTGCCCTGCTCAACAATTCGTCCTTTGTCCATGGCGACAATCCGGTCACAGCTTCGGACGGCCGTCAGCCTGTGGGCGATGATAAAAACAGTTCGCCCACGGCAGATATCTTTCATATTGTTTTGAATGGTGCGTTCAGACTCGTAATCCAGCGCGCTGGTCGCTTCATCAAAAATTAGAACCCTGGGATTCGAGATAAGAGCTCGGGCGATAGCGATGCGCTGGCGCTGACCGCCTGATAAATTGCAGCCGTGTTCGCCAACAGGAGAATCGTAACCATTGGGCAGCTCCGAGATAAATTCGTGAGCGCCTGCCAATTTGGCTGCCTGGACCACTTTCTCCATCGGGAGAGCAGGATTAGTGAGGGCGATATTTTCACGAATAGAGCGGTTAAAGAGGTAGCTTTCCTGAGGTACCACACCGATATTGCGGCGAAGCCAGCCAGTATCAATGACGGATAAATCGGTGCCATCAACGCAAACTCGACCGGATTCGGGCGAATGCAGCCTTTGAATAAGCTTGGTTAAGGTGCTCTTTCCAGAACCAGATCGCCCAACAATCCCAATCACCTCACCCGCTTTTACGCTAAGGTTTATACCATCGAGAATGATGGGGCCATCAGCGTCGTACCGGAATTTAACTTCCTTGAAATCGACATAGCCCTGAAATCGCGACAGTGCTGCGCGAGTGCCATCGAAGCCGGGCTCCTGAGGCGCGTTCAGAATATCGCCGAGCCGTTCCAGAGAGATGCCTGCTTGTTGGAAGTCCTGCCAGAGCTGGACCAACTTAAGAATGGGGCCATTAACCCGGCCTGCGAGCATATTGAAGGCCACAAGCTGACCGACGGTCATTTCTCCAGCAATCACGAGCTGAGCGCCCCACCAGATAATAAACAAGGTGGTCAGCTTGCTGATAAAGCCAGCAATCTGGTTCGCCGTATTCCCCAGATTTTGAGCGCGGAACGACGAGTTAACGTAGTTCGACAACTGATCTTCCCACTTGCGCTGCATCTGTGGCTCGACGGCCATGGTTTTGACAGTCTCGGCACCGGAGACAGTCTCTGTCAGGAACGCTTGGTTCTGGGCGCCGTATTTGAATTTCTCATCCAGGCGGCGACGTAAAATCGGCGTGATAATGACAGACATGAGGACATAAGCTGGTATGGTCGCCAACACGAACAAGGTCAGTGTCGAGCTGTAGTACCACATGACGGCCAGAAAGATGAGCGTAAAGGAAAGGTCAATCAGTAGAGTAAGTGCGGTACCTGTGATGAAGTTGCGAATGGTGTCCAATTCACGCACGCGCGCAACCGTTTGGCCGACCTGACGGTTATTAAAAAACGAAACCGGTAACCGCAGAAGGTGATTAAAGAGTTTGGAGCCTAACTCTACGTCTACACGGTTGGTCGTATGAGAGAAGATGTAGTTGCGAAGCCAGCCAAGGATGGCATCAAATACGATGATGCCGAAAAAGCCAATAGCCAGCACATCGAGGGTGGTAAAGCCCTTGTGCACCAGCACCTTGTCCATAACGACCTGAAAGAACAGCGGCGTCGCCAGAGCAAACAACTGGACGAAGAACGAAGCAAGAACGACCTCGCCAAACATCTTCCGATATTTGACCAATGATGGGATGAACCAGCTGATGTCGAACTTGCGATTACCGCTGGCGAGCGTGCCTTTCTTCTTGAGCAGGAACAACTCACCGGTCCAGATTCTTCCCAATTCCTCTTCATCGACTTCGCGCGGCAGCTTGTCACGAAGATCGTGGATCAGAACCCGGCCTTTATCGTTTGAGGTATTGGTCGCTTTCGCAATAATGAAAAAGCTTCCGTCGTTACCTTGAGCGATAGCCGGAAGAGGTGTCGAGTCGAGACGTGAGTACTGAGACCGTGTTTCACGGCATTTCAGGCCAATGGATCTGGCGGCGAGCTGAATAGCACGCGAATCGAAGGGTTTGTCGGGCTCTTTAAACTGGTGCGAGAGCTGGCTAGACTCTACCGGAATACGGTGAAACCGTGCCAGTGTGACGAAGCACAATAAACCTGTGTCGAAGTCCTGATTTTCTGCCACGTAGCCTCCGTGCTAACACAATCTATGTCGAAACACTCACCGTGCGGCCTTTTATCCTGTCGCGCGACAATCCTTGTGCCCAGACCCATACTAACGAAGCGGGAGGTAATCTCAAGTTTTTGGTTAAATTTTGTTCCACCAATCCTGAAAGCTGAGTCAGCACCGCGCAATATACACCAGGCCAGACATTCGCCCGGGAGTCAGCAGCTATCCTCTTGCCGGCAAGGGAAAGCATCGCCACATCAGTTCTATCTCAAAATCGATACGACCCCAGAAGAGTGCGCGGTCATTGTCCTCCGGGTACTACATGACAGCATGGATCCAGCCATTCATCTTTAGCCCCTCAGACTCCCAGGCCGAAACAGCGCCGTACTCAACACCAGAACAAACGCTGCCAGCACAAACACCTTGTTCACAAACCAGTTCGTGCGCCAGATGGACCACTCCGGGTCCGCCAGGAACCAGAAGAACAGGGTGGTGATGATCAGGATCTCAACCACAGACATGCCAATGGCCAGCAGGCGCGTATACCAGGGCTTCGCCAACAACGCCCAGGCCAGCCAGAGGTGAGCCACCGGCGGCCACAGGTCCCAGTAGATATAGGTCCCCAATGGCTCATTGCTGGCCAGCGCAAAACCGACCGGGAACAGATATTTGATAAAAAGGGTCCACGCCACCAGAACCACGAACAGGTGCGCGAGGAACCTGACCCAGGGGCTCTGACCATTTTCCATCTGCGAAGCCATTACAGCGCTTCCGTTGGCGGATTCATCCGAAACCGGGGCTTACAAATAGCGCCCACCAGCACCAATCACCACCACAATCAGCCCAAGAATCAGGTTAGTACCCACCAGCTTTCG
Source organism: Marinobacter persicus (assembly GCF_002934325.1). Classification (GTDB taxonomy): domain Bacteria; phylum Pseudomonadota; class Gammaproteobacteria; order Pseudomonadales; family Oleiphilaceae; genus Marinobacter; species Marinobacter persicus_A. The sequence continues at coordinate 6,850 of NZ_PTIV01000048.1, read as the reverse complement.
GATTTGCCCCACCTGGCGCCCGCCTTCCTGGGGGTCCTGGTTGGCAACCGCCTGCTTCAGCCGCCGGAAGGGGGCAAAATAAACGTGGAAATACAGCAGCACCATCACAATGCCCAGCCCCTGCATAAGGTGAATGTGCAAACCGGCACCGGCCATGCCGCCGAACACGCTGAAAATCATCCAGTAGCCGGTCACCAGCAACAAAACCACCGCCGCCCATACCCAGCGGAAGAACCGGCCCAGTGTGGCGCACCAGAGCGCGCCCCTCTGCGAGGCATCAATCACCTCAACCACCGCCGGGCGCATCGCCATGTAGGCGAAAAACATACCGCCGACCCAGATCACGGCGGAAAGAACATGCAGTGCGATAGCCAGACTCATAAAAAGTCAGAACTCCTTGTTACCTGATGGATCGGGCCGCGACCCGAAAAAGAAAGACGGCTCTGCAAACATGCCTGAACAACCATGCTATTGATAACTTTCGGTCAAAACCTTCCGTTGTGACTGGAATTCAGAATCCTGCATGGCGGCATCAACCAGATTGATCACCATCATAGCGGACGGAAGCTTGCGCGAAATTCCAACGTGAAACGGGATCAGGGAATTCGGAATAAAATCCACCTTGCGAACTTTCAGCTTGCTCGAATAGCCAAGTTGCTGAGCGGTTGATCGGGCGTCTGCAGGGGGCTGCACTATAAAATCCCCGGCCTCCCGCAGCATAAGAAGGTGCATCATCATATCCAGGTCATGGCCCGGCACACGCTCCAGATAGCCGGGGATGTTGTCCTCTTCCCATTTCGACCCCTTCTCAACAATGACCGTCAGACCGGCCAAGTCGGCAAAGCTCGTAGCCGATTCGATGACATCTATGTTGGGGTTGTCGGCCGAGTAAACCAGATAACCGAAGTCCTGTGTGAAGAGCGGCTTCGCTGAAAAGACGGCGTAGCTCTGCCGCTCCTTCGACGGATAGGTGAGAAAGCCATCGGAGCGGCCCAGCCTGACGTTATACTGTGCCCTCGCCCATGGCACCGCCCGATTTGTCGTGGTGTACTCGGGGATAAAATTGAACGCCAACTGCACCAGATCGGGAAACAGCCCGGCAGCCCTCTCGCCATCCGAGTAACTGTAAGGGGCCGTTCTCTCAGCGAACTCGAACGTCAGTTTGCTGCTAGCCATCGAGACGCCGGGCAAAGCAAGGACTAAAACCAGGAATGCGCGGCACAACAGCATCTTATATCCTTTCAAAAAAGGCCTATTCACCAAGGTTACCTCCGGGAAGCTCTGGGCTTGTCTGGGCAAGACATCATGGCGCTGACATTCCTCAGAGTCAGGAGCGTCAGTTCTCACTGGTATACCAACGAAACTAGCTGAAGTAGGTAACGTCGGCAATGGCAAAACCAAAACGCATCTACCTCGCCGGCCCGGAAGTCTTCTTCCCGCCAGAGGAACACCGGGCCATCGTGGCCGAGAAAAAACGCCTGCTCCGGGAAGCCGGCCTTGAGGGCGTGGACCCGCTGGACACGGAACTGGCGTTTGCGGATAACGAAGCAAAACCCCAACGCGGCCACCGAATCTACCAGGCCAACCGGGAACTGATGGACAGCTGCGACGCCCTCATCGCCAACCTGACGCCCTTCCGAGGCATCAGCGCCGACCCGGGCACCGTGTTCGAAGTGGGTTACATGATTGGCCAGGGCAAGCCCGCCTTCGGATTCACCCTCGACAGCCGGCGCTACCGGGAACGGGCTGGCGAAGCCGACCGGGACGAATTGGGCAATGCGGTTGAAGACTTCGGGATGAGCGATAACCTGATGATTGAGGGTGGCATCCGGGAATCTGGTGGGGAGTTATTCGTGGCTGAGGAGCCGGGTGAACATCGGTTTTTCTCGGCGGAGCTGTTTCGGTGCTGTATTCAGGCGATTGCCTGTTCTATGCAGTCAAAGCAACGGGCGACCCCATTTTTTAAACCCTAGCGAGCCGCCTTTAATCGTAGATGGCCCGCTCTCTCGCATCTCGTTTTCGATCAGGGTCTTCCTGGCATCGCGTGGCTGAAATGATGCCGAGGTAGTCAGCGGGAACGCCTGTTTCTTTCGCACCAACGATGACGTGATTCAAATACCAGGAGTGAGGCAGCAAAGATGGATCCGTTGACGTTGCAAAGTAGGTAAAGGCGTCAAGGGAATTGCCGAGAGTATCCGTAACCGTGACCCACTTTTCATCGTAACCGAAGCCCAAACCCTCAGCCTTGTCTAGCGGGCCTTTCTCGTCGTGCGGAATCTCAAACAGTGCGCCAATGACGAAGTCCTCCGGATTTCCGGTAAACAGCGCGTCGCATTTTGCGGACTTGTCTTTCCTGCTCCACTTATGAAACCGAAGGGCATGCTCAACGAGCGTGAACATACCGATTCGCTCCGCGCTTGGAACCCTCGCTCTTAATCTGAGGAGTGACATATTCGAGCCGTAAGCGAAATACTTCATGCTGCACCTTAATCCACTCCCATGGCTCCGCGCTACTGTATGACGTCCCGCAGGGACCGCTCAATCTGACCACCACAGTAGGCCTTACCCAACTCCTTTCGCTGACCCTCAAGAAAAGGCCTGATCGTCGGACGGTCTTCCACTCGCTGGCAAAGACCCGCCACCCGAGGGGCGTTGTGTTCCAGATCTGCGGCGAGTTCCGGAAAGCTGTGGACCAGGGTGCCAAACAAGGCAGCAGTTGCGATATCGGCCACCGTGAGCCTGGAGCCCAGCAGATAGCCCGCGTTCGGCTTGAGGTGGTGCGCCTGGCCGGTCTTTTCGAAAATGGCCATCCAGTCGACCAGGCGATGGTTCCGGAATTCGGCCCATGAATCCTGATCCCACATCACTGTGCCATTGTAGTTGGTGATTTCCATGAGAATATCATTGCAGTCCAGAATCACCTTCAGAGCGAGGGTGTGTTGCTCAGGCTCGTCGGGAAGAAATTGGTAGGCCTTCGCCAGATGCATGAGAATCGCCGGCATCTGGGAGAACCAGACCTGGGCCCTGCAGTCGTAAAGATAGGGTGGTGCCATCCCAGGGTACTGGATGTTCAGGTTTTTATCAGGGTAGACCTCGCTGGCATCCAGCTTTCGGTAATCCGCCCGGACCTCCTCCAGAAAAAGTTGAATAAAATTACCGCGAAAGGGCAGGCCCCAGTAATAGAGTTCGTAGTCCGGCATTGTGGCTCTCCCACTCTGACAGTTGAGAAGATAACTGTTGTCTGGAAGTGTAGCGCAGAGGAATAACCTGATGATCGAGGGTGGCATGTGGGAATCTGGTGGGCGGTTACTCGTGGCTGAGGGGCCGGGTGAGCACCGGTTTTTCTCGGGGGAGTTGTTTTGGCTATGTGTTCGGGCGATTGCTGGTACGGGGAACTGACCCGAGTAAATCAGCCCTGCGCTCCCCTGAAAGACTTTAGAAAAACAGCACCGGAGGCACCCCAAACCGCTTGCCGAGAGCTTCCATATGTTTGCGGGTCAGTTTCTTGCCTTCCGCACCATTGAGAATTTTGCTCACATTGCCTTTTGAACCCAACTCCGGCAGGTCAGCAACCCCAAGACCGTGTTGATCCATCAGGGTTTTCAGCAGAGCAATGCCTGTGTCCGTTTCAGCGACAGCCGCATTAAAGTCAGAAAACTCCGCAGCCTGATCCTCCCAACGCTCAATACTGGCAGCCAGGATCTCGATTAAGAACTTATTGGTGTCGTAGTCGTCCACCAACTGATCCATCAGCTCCAATGCTTGCTCGTAGTCATCCTGAGTCTCGATATGAGCCACAAAAGGCACTTGGGCCAACGCGTCTCTGATCTGAACAAAAGCAGGCGATAACATAGCCTCACTCCTTATTGCGGCGGTACTTGTCAGTCAGCCTGTCGTATTCGGCGTGACTGCAAATGTGCTTCACGTACATGCGGTTATCACGGAATTCTATGAAGGCAATCATCCGTAAATTGTTGCCACCAATATCAATAACCCACCATTTATCCCGGTATTTGAAATTATCCAGTGAAGGGAACACCTGGCGTAGCTGATCAGGTGTTTCAAACCTCCCATTTCGTAACGTGACATAGGCATTTACCAAGGCATCCCGGTCATTGGGAAACTGCTTGGCGGCGTCATTGAACGGCTTCCTCGAAATTATATGCACAGAACTTCCTTGTTTCCTTTTCTGAAACCATAGCATAAAGTTTCCAAAATAGAAACCTCACCTACATCCAAAATCACGATACCGGCTTCCAGCTCCAACCAGACCCCACTACCCTGGAAGCAATTTGACCTCAGGCAAAGCAGACGACAACTTTCACCCCGAGAAAAGGCACCCCAGAGAATCAATGCTAGACTCGCGTAGGAAACTAAAACTAATAAAAGCATGGAGCTAGCTGTGAAGAATCGCCCTGACTTCCTCTCCGGCGGTGAACCCGCCCGCCTTATTCCGATAGCTGCAGACAGCGCAAGAGAACAGAAATCCGTCTCCGTCATCCTCGCGGGTTTACGCTCCGTGCTTGAGCTTCGACAGTCAATGCTTAAATCTCTGGGAGTTCGGGTTGGCACCAACGCTACCCTGGAAGCCTGGACAGAAGTAGTTTTCGCCAATGAGGACAAGAAAGCCGCCAAACTGAAGGATCGCCCAGATGGGCTCCTGATCCTTCGCACTGGCCGACGCGAATGGCGGGCATTGATAGAAGCCAAAGTGAACAACGACACCATTGGCGAAGAGCAGGTATCGCGTTACCTGCAACAAGCAAAAACCCACAAGCTGGATGCCGTGATTACCATCACCAACCAGTTTGCCGCATTGCCGACTCATCACCCGGTGAAGCTCCCGAAAAACGCCACCAAGTCCGTCGCTCTCTACCACTGGTCCTGGGCATTCATCCGCACCCAGTGCCAGCTATTGCTCAAGAACGACGGCGTTGAGGACGAGGATCAGGTATTCATCCTGAACGAAATACTGCGATACCTCGAAAGCGACCGCTCCGGCATCAGCCATTTCGACCAGATGAACGCCGAATGGAAAGATGTCGTCAACAAAGTTAAAAGCAACGCCACACTCGCCAAAACCAGTGATGAGATACAAAACACCATCGCCGCCTGGCACCAGGAACAACGAGACCTTTGCCTCATTATGTCCCGACTGACAGGCAGTGATGTTTCACTGAAACTGAAGAATGACCACCGTCTGGACCCAGCAAAGCGCATGAAGGACGACGTCGATGCGTTTTGCAAAACACCCGCACTGCAATGTGCGCTCAATATTATTAATGCAGCGGCGGACCTGGAAGTAACAGCGGACCTTCAGCGGCGAATGATCTACTGCTCAATGCGCCTGGCGGCGCCGAAGGATAAGCAAAGCACTAAAGCCAGAACGAACTGGCTCCTGCGACAACTCAAAAAGACTGAGCCTGCCGGCTTCTTCATCCGCGCAACAAGGCCCGGAAAAGCAGAAACAACCTACCAACCATTAAAAGACTTACGCGATTCGCCGGAATTGCTGGAATCAGATACGTCCAATGCTGCCGCCACGACGCTGGAAGTGGTCTACGAGGTGGACCTGGCTGGAAAGTTCAGTGGTCGGAAGGTGTTTATTGAGGAGTTGGAGAAGGCAGTTCCGCACTTTTATCAGGAGGCGGGTCAGTTGCTGAAGGCTTGGACGCCACCACCTCCGAAAATATCGAAGTCGGAGACAAAGCTTCAAACATACGAAGAGGAAACAATGGAACAGTGACCTATGCTGGCAGCTTTTCCGATAACACCTCTTCGACAAAGCAGACGTTTTATACACTACAGTGATGTCCATCCGGCCCGTGGTCATATCCATGGGCCAAGTCTCCTGCATCAGACTCTTCGATGATGTCGGTATCAAAGGTCAGCCCTCTACTGGCCATCGGCTAATTGGTCTCTACATCCGCTAACCTGTCTCCGACAATGGCGAACAGCACATGGCAAGGCCCCACTCAATGCACTGTTGCTGTGTACCCCGGGCCATTTAGATTCCCGGGGTTGTCCAAAAGCTGCTGTTTAGAGTGTGGCACTCCGAGAGCACCACACTAGCGCGCATACTTGAAACCGCCTTTCAGCGCCTATAAAGATTCACTTTTATATAACCAGTGGAAGAACCACTCTCACTCCATGATGAAATGATGTTTCTAGAATCAAGCCATCCGACCAGTTCCCGATTCTCGTCAGTGTTTTCCAGCTTCAGGCGCTTATGCCCAGTTTTAATTTCGGAAAACGGTTTCGGTAGATTATCCAAGACACAGCGAACTTCGTCCGTATCCAAGAGAGAGTGATATTTGTTAAAAAGTGAAATTTTGGAGGCTATCGACATGGCATGCGTTATCAAGGTTTTCACAACACCTCCGTCTAAATTGAGTAAGTTAGAGTCGGTTTCTTCAAGAATTGAGCCGATAAGTGCTGAACGCTCAGGAAGACCTGAAAGCGCCTCTAAATCCATCAGTTCAATAATCCCTAGCTTTGCTGAATTGCCAATTTCGGATCTCAATAGTTCCTCTCGAATATCATCATCGATCACGATGTTTTCTGGATCGTCCAGATATTCATCCACATTGATGGCTACGAATCGAGCCTGCAAAGACGGGACATCTACGAGCCGGTCAAGGTTCTCTTGGGAGAATGAGACTTTTCGCTCGTCAATAAGGATTAGAATTTTTTCTTGCCCGAGAGTTTCAGGTAGTGTCTTGATTGGGTTTGGTAGAGCGCGCACGTAGTCTTGATGCGTAAACCGCTGAAGGTTGCCACCCATTCCACGTGAAGCCTGCCACCCGGACCGGAGCAAGGCTGCCACCCATCGGAGCGTAGCGACGCGGGG
>NZ_PTIV01000047.1 GCF_002934325.1 Marinobacter persicus | reverse complement strand
GTGACACGGTCTGTCGTACTGAGGTGGCGGTAGTGATTGTTCATGGCAACACCATACTCGATTAGAGGGTGTTGCACTTAGTTATTGAGGCCGCGCGGTTTCGACTGTACGCTCAAGATTCCGGGGGAAAAGCTGGCGGGATGCTCCTCCATCCCACCAGCTTTCTTTCTGTTTAAAATTTTCATAATCCGCAGTTAACCCAGATTTTCCATACCATCCTGCAATCCTCTGAATGAATTCATCTGGTGAGATGAGTTACCTATCCCAAGAGGGTCACTCTTCCTCATTCTCCGATGAGCACTGAACGCCCCACCCATCGCATCTGCGGGCAAGGAACCAAGATCCGCCTCATCCACTACGCTTTTACCTTGCATTTGACTACTTGCATACCGGTCAACAGCCTCCCATTGAGAAAGCAACTTATTGATGTCAATAACACTTGAACCCAACTGAGATGATTGCTTCTTGGCAGGCATGGCGCCCAGATCTGCAAACTTAATACTTGACTGCGAGGAACTACCAAACTCAATCGAACTTGCTGTATCTGCTTCTCTCTTCCCTTTGCGAGTTGGAGCACCCGGCTTTCCGGGCGCTGTCCCAGAGCCATCATTGAAATTAGAGGTGTGACCGGCGGGCGCCGCATCTGCACCATTCCCAACCCCCTGATTACCATGACTAACAGACAGCCGGAAAACATCTGAAGTGGAGAGACTACCTTCAGTATTTCCTGTCGCCGCAACGCGGTCAGTAACCGTCACCTTGATATCAACATAACCAACCGACTTGGGAGTATGCCCAGAGAAGGTTTGAGTTTCTGCGTCAAACTCAAGCCATTCGGGAAGCTCAGAGCCATCGGCAAGTGTTGCTGTGTAATCCAGAGAGTCGCCCTGATCCGGATCGTCGAAGCTACCTTCCGGGATCTGCCACGAAAATGGCTTATTGAAGGTAAAGTCCTGATCATTTAAAGCAGTCGCAACCAACGGAGCATCATTGGTTCCCTGGACATTAACCGCGAGACTGGAGGCAACCTGCGCATGACCATCTGTTACCGCAAAGTCAAAACGGTCAGTCACTTCCATGCTCCGACCCAGAGACTGGATGGCGTCGCTTTCGTTGTTCAGGGTATATGTATAATCTCCGTTTTCTGCCAAAGCCAACGTGCCGTATTGCCCCTCGAAGTTACCCGGCTCTGCGATCGTCAGCACATCGGTAGCATCGATATCACTGTCATTGGCCAGGACATTTCCCTCCGCAGCAATGATCTCGTCTTCCTTCACCGTCTCGAAATCTGATTCGGCCACAGGAAGATCATTAGCACCTACGACAGTTGCCTCAATAGTTCCTGTATCCGTTGCGCCCTTATCGTCAGTGATAGTGTATGAGAACGAGTCTTCAACGGATTCGCCCTCCGCCAGATACTGGAAGCTGTCACCTATGCTGTATGTGACTTCTCCATTGCCCAAGGAAACTTCGGCACCGACCTGAGACTCTCCCACGGAGACCACACTCAGAATATCTTCCGGATTGGGGTCGGTATCATTTGCCAGCAGGGCGTCCGTTTCAACGCTCAGCGAAGCCTGGTCCTCACCGATAGTGATATTGTCCATGTTGGCAACCGGCGGCCGATTCATCAGCAGCGCGATACCATCCCGGTCCAGAACCGTGCCATCATCAAACTCCATGGAGTTGATGCCTTCCTGATTACCAAACCAGTCTGCGAGCACAAATGAATCTGAAGTCCCCAACACTCGCACGACCATATCGTTGCCAACCCGGTCAGCCTCAAGGTCGTACTCTGTCAGAGCTCCTCCGACATAGAACGAGTTCTGGCCCTGAATGTCCCGGAACGTATCCATGCCATCGCCGGGGCGGAAAACATATCGGTCGTTTCCGGCACCACCAGCGAGAACATCGTCCCCTTTGCCGCCGGCAAGAACATCATCCCCGGCTTCTCCAACCAGAGTGTTGTTGGCCTCATTACCCTGAAGCCAATTGTCCAGGTCATTACCCGAGCCACTTAGGTTCTCGGGGCCAACAAGTGTGAGATTTTCGACATTTTCACCCAGCGCGAAATCAACACTGGACTCTACCGTGTCTTCACCTTCACCAGCACTCTCAAGGACTCTATCGCCCACGCTATCAACGATGTAATTATCGTTACCGCGCCCGCCATAGAGGTTATCCGCCCCGGCTCCACCGTTGAGCCAGTCATCACCGTCACCACCTTGCAAAATGTTGGCGGAGGCGTTGCCGGTAATCGAGTTGTCTAGCTCGTTCCCGTTGCCATTAATTTCACTGGCACCCGTAAGGATTAGGTTCTCGACGTTGGCATCAAGGCTATGGTCAGAGCTGGCATAAACAGTATCGACACCCTCGCCAGCCTGTTCCAGAACCGCATCTTCGGGGTTATCCACAATGTAAACGTCATCTCCAACGCCACCAGCCATGACATCAGCACCACCGGCGCCATCCAGCACATTATCGCCAGTGTTTCCAGTGATCACGTTATCAAGAGTGTTACCTGTGCCGCTGAGATCGCCATCACCGGACAGCACAAGGTTCTCGACATTGTCGGCCATTGTATAGTCGATTTCCGCTTGTACCGTGTCGGTACCCTCATGGGCGTTCTCCAGCACCGAATCACCGACATCATCGACAATATAATGATCATTCCCGATGCCGCCGCTCATCAAATCAGCACCAGTACCGCCATCCAGGGTGTCGTCACCACCTCTGCCCATCAACGTATCGGAACCGCCAAGGCCCTTGAGAATGTTTTCTCCGTCATTACCAATCAGCGTATTGTCGGAACCATTACCGTCAGTGTTCAGCGCACTTGAACCCACTAACTCAAGGTTCTCCACGTTCTCACCGAGGGTATAGTCGATACTGGCTCGAACAGTGTCTATGCCTTCTCCAGCATTTTCCGTGATAACGTCGGCCGAACTATCAACTACATAAGTATCGTCGCCGACCCCGCCCTGCATTACGTCCGCACCATCGCCGCCGTCCAGAAGGTCATTTCCGGCTTGACCGAACAGCTGGTCACGGTCCGATCCGCCTAGGATCGTATCGTTACCTGCGCCACCAATGAGCGTATCATCACCACCGTTGCCCAAAAGCTCATTGTTGCCGACATTACCAAGAATCTGATTATCAGAGGCATTACCGGCACCGCTGATATTCGCATCACCTGTCAAAGTGAGATTTTCAAGATTTTCACTCAGGGTGTAGTTGGCAGAGGTCATCACGTGGTCGTTGCCTTCACCAGCGTTCTCTTCAGTGACATCAGCCGAGTGATCGACAATGTAGGTGTCGTTACCAAGACCACCAACCAATGTATCAGCACCAGCCGCACCATCCAGCACGTTATCACCACTGTTACCCGTGATGACGTTGTTAAGGTTGTTACCGGTGCCATCCAGATCTTCGACACCGGTCAGGGTCAGGTTCTCAACGTTGCTGGTCAGCGTGTAATCAATGCTGGACTGAACATGATCCGTGCCGCCCCAGTAGGACGTTTCTGACACCACGTCACCGGCATCATCCACCACGTAGGTGTCGTTGCCGGAACCACCACTCATGGTATCGGCGCCGGTTCCACCATCCAGGGTGTCATGACCGTTGTTGCCAACGAGGGTGTCACCACCCGCCAGGCCACGCAGCGTGTTACTGCCGTTGTTGCCACGGATGACATTGTCGAGTTCGTTGCCCGTTCCGCTGATGCCGCTGTAGCCGGTCAAGGTGAGGTTTTCGACATTGTCCGTCAGGGTGTAACTGACTCGGGACTGAACCGTATCGGTCCCCTCGCCCGCCAGTTCCGTCACCTGATCACTGCTGTTGTCCACAACGTAGGTGTCGTTACCGGTGCCGCCGGCCATGCTGTCTGCACCGGAGCCACCGTTGAGCGCGTCGTTGCCAGCATCGCCCGTCAGTTGATCGCTGCCGGCACCGCCGTAGAGCTGGTCGTTGCCATCCCCACCCAACAGGCTGTCATTTCCATTGTTGCCATAGAGGCGGTCATCGCCTGCCAAGCCATCAAGCACGTTGTTACCACGGTTGCCTCTGATGACGTTGTCCAGCTCATTGCCGGTACCATCAATATCGGCGCTACCCGTCAAGGTCAGGTTTTCAACATTATCCGTCAGGGTGTAGGTGATGCTGGACTCTACCGTGTCCGTGCCCTCGCCCGTCAGCTCAGTAACCTGATCGCCGGCATCATCCACCACATAGGTATCATTGCCTGCGCCACCTGCCATGACGTCTGCACCGCTGCCACCATTCAGGGTGTCGTGTCCCGCATCACCTGTAAGCTGATCGTTCCCTGCACCGCCATTGAGGCGGTCATTACCATCGCCGCCCATCAACGTGTCACTACCGTCCCCGGCATTCAGGGTGTCATGACCGCCCTGCCCGTCCAGCAGATTATCGCCGCTGTTACCCGTGATGACGTTGTTGAGGTTGTTGCCGGTGCCATCCAGATCTTCGACACCGGTCAGGGTCAGGTTCTCAACGTTGCTGGTCAGCGTGTAATCAATGCTGGACTGAACATGATCCGTGCCGCCCCAGTAGGACGTTTCTGACACCACGTCACCGGCATCATCCACCACGTAGGTGTCGTTGCCGGAACCACCACTCATGGTATCGGCGCCGGTTCCACCATCCAGGGTGTCATGACCGTTGTTGCCAACGAGGGTGTCACCACCCGCCAGGCCACGCAGCGTGTTACTGCCGTTGTTGCCACGGATGACATTGTCGAGTTCGTTGCCCGTTCCGCTGATGCCGCTGTAGCCGGTCAAGGTGAGGTTTTCGACATTGTCCGTCAGGGTGTAACTGACTCGGGACTGAACCGTATCGGTCCCCTCGCCCGCCAGTTCCGTCACCTGATCACTGCTGTTGTCCACAACGTAAGTGTCGTTGCCGGTGCCACCGGCCATGCTGTCTGCACCGGAGCCACCATTGAGGGTGTCGTTGCCCGCACCACCTTCAATCTGGTCCTCGCCATAACCACCTTTGAGCATGTTATCGCCGGTATTACCAAGAATGGTGTTGTCGAGGTTATTACCGGTGCCGTTGATGTCGCCTGCGCCGGTCAAGGTGAGGTTCTCCACATTGTTGGAGAGGGTATGACTGACAGAGGAATAGACGAGATCGCTTCCTTCGCCGGATACTTCGCTCACCTCGTCGCCTGCATGGTCAACAATGTAGGTATCATCGCCCGCCCCACCAGCCATACTATCGGCGCCGGCCCCGCCGTCGAGGGTATTAGTGCCGCTGTTACCGAGGATCGTATTGGCTAGCCTGTTACCAGTGCCGTCAATATCAGCCTCGCCGGTCAGGGTGAGGCTCTCTACGTTGTCAGAGAGGGTGTAAGTAGCTGAGGAGAGGACCGTGTCGGTGCCCTCTGCCACCTGCTCAACCACACTGTCCTGCGTATGGTTAACTATATAGGTGTCGTCACCTGCGCCACCTACAAGGACGTTAATCCCATCATTCGAAGTGATGAGGTTGTCCAGCGCATTACCGGTACCTCTGAGAGAGGCGTTGCCGGTCAGGGTAAGGTTTTCAACATTATCGGATAGCGCGTAGTCGGCCGAAGCTATGACTGTATCAAGCCCCTCATCAGCATTTTCGACAACAGCATCCGCACTGTCGTCCACCACGTAGGTATCATCGCCCGCACCGCCGATCAGCGTGTCGATGCCGGTACCGCCATCCAGAGTATTGTTTTCGGCATTGCCCGTGAGGATGTTGTTCAAGGCATTCCCGTTACCCTCCAGTGCAGCCGATCCGGTCAGTACCAGGTTCTCGACGTTCTCCGCCAGGGTATAACTAACACCGGCTTCGACAGTATCGACGCCTTCACCAGACGCCTCAAAGACGCTGTCATCGGTATTATCCACCACGTAGGTGTCATCGCCTGCAGCGCCAATCAAGGTATCGGCCCCGGTGCTACCGTCGATACGGTTCGCGGCATTGTTGCCGGTAATGGTGTTGTCCAGGGAATTGCCGGTGCCGTCTATCACTTCATTACCGGCAAGTTCCAGGTCCTCGACACTGCCTGTCAGGGTGTAACTGACAGAGGCATCAACCGTGTCGTGGCCCTCGCCCGATGACTCTACGACCCGGTCACCGGCATCATCCACCACGTAGCGATCATTACCATCGCCACCGGCCATGCCGTCGGCACCACTGCCACCATCAAGATAGTCAGCGCCGACATTGCCGAGCAAAGTGTCATTGCCGGCCATGCCATGCAGCGCGCTATCGCCGCTGTTGGCCTGCAGAACATTGTTCAGACTATTGCCGATGCCAGTAAGCGCCGCCCCTCCCTTCAGAGTCAGGTTTTCAAGGTAATCGCCAAGGGTATAGTCGATAGAGGCTTCTACCGTATCGAAACCTTCATAAGCCGCTTCGGCCACCTCGTCACCGGTGTGGTTGACCACATAGGTATCATTGCCGGCGCCGCCGGTCATGGTATCGGCGCCATCGGCACCATCCAGACGGTTGCCACCCGCATTACCAGTTAAAGTGTTATTCAGATCATTACCGATACCATCTATACTTCCCGATCCGGTCAGGGTCAGTTCCTCGACGTTTTCACCCATGGTGTGACTGGCGCTGGCGAAGACCCGGTCATAACCTTTACCCAGGCTCTCGACAACACTATCGCCGGAGTTGTCCACGAAATAGGTATCATCACCTTCACCGCCGACCAACGTGTCTGCTCCGAGTCCGCCATCAAGCGAATCATCTCCGGAGAAACCCTCAAGCACATTGGCCCCACCATTGCCCTTAAGTGCGTTATCCAGATTATTACCGGTACCATTAATCGACGAGTAACCGGTCAAGGTCAGGTTTTCCACGTTATCGACGAGTGTATAGCTGACACTGGCCTTCACTGAATCGACACCTTCGCCATGTACCTCGACGACTGCATCATCCATGTTGTCGACCACATAGGTGTCGTTGCCGCTGCCGCCTTCCAGCGTATCAGCACCTGCCCCACCGTCTAGCGTATCGTTCCCCTCCAGACCCTGCAGCAGGTTATCCGCAATGTTGCCGTTGATGGTGTTGCCAAGTTCATTGCCAATGCCATCAATCCCATCGGTGCCGCTCAGAGAGAGGTCCTCCAGATTGTCGCCCAGCCTCCATGTGACGCTACTCTGGACCGTGTCGGAGCCCTCGCCTGCGGACTCGAAAATCCCATCTTCGGACCGATCCACGATATAGGTATCGTCGCCGCGCCCACCGACTAAGGTGTCAGCTCCTGCTCCGCCATCCAGGCTGTCGTTTCCATCCAGTCCATGCAGGGTATTGTCGGCATCGGTACCAGTGAGGGTGTTGTCCAAATTGTTGCCGGTGCCGGTCTGCGCATCGTCGGTTAGGGTCAGGTTCTCGACATTGTTACCCAATGTGTAATCAAAGGGGCTGACTACCTTGTCGATACCTTCATGCCCTGACTCGACTACACTGTCGCCAGCGTCATCCAGAATGTATATATCATCGCCTTGACCACCCGCCATGGTGTCAGCACCTGAGCCACCGTCCAAAGTGTTGTTCCCACGGTTGCCGCTGATCACGTTATCCAGCTCGTTGCCAGTACCATCAATGGCACTGGAACCGGTCAGGGTAAGGTTTTCCAGATTTTCTCCGAGCGTATATGCACTGCTTGTTCGTACCGTATCCGTGCCCTCACTGGCCTCTTCGGTCACCGTGTCACCGGCATTGTCAACCACGTAGGTGTCATTGCCCGTACCGCCGATGAGGGTGTCAGCGCCTCCACCGCCATTCAGCCAATCGTTACCCTCCAGGCCTCGCAAAGTGTTCGCGCCATCGTTGCCCCTGATGACATTGTCGAGCTCATTGCCGGTGCCATCGATGTCCGGCTGGCCGGTGAGAGTCAAATTCTCGACATTGTCGGTCAAGGTGTAACCAATAGCCGATTCGACGGTATCGATTCCCCCTCCACTGTTTTCCTTGACCGTATCTCCGTCACTCTCCACCACATAGGTGTCATTGCCGCTGCCGCCAAGCATGATGTCTTCACCGGCGCCACCATTCAGTTGATCGTCGCCGGCGAGCCCTTGCAGCGTATTGTTGGCACTGTTTCCGGTGAGGGTATTGTTCAGGGCGTTACCCACTCCGCTTACGCCTTCCTCACCGGTCAAGGTAAGGTTTTCCAGATTGTCACCTAGCGTGTAATCAAGATGGGTTTGGACCGTATCGAGCCCATCTCCCATCTTTTCGGTAACAGTGTCTTCAAGGCTATCGACAATATAAGTGTCGTTGCCTTGACCACCCGCCATCACATCAGCACCCGCTCCACCTTGTAATGTGTCGTCGCCACTCCGGCCATGCAGGATGTCATCTCCAGTGCCACCGCTCAGAGTGTTGCTGCCGCTGTTGCCTGTGAGCGTGTTGTTGAGGCCGTTGCCGGTGCCGTTCATGTCCTCCTGCCCCATGAGGGCAAGGTTCTCCACATTGTCACTGAGCATCGCCGAAGTTCGGGCCTCAACGGTATCGATACCACCATCTACCTCTTCGATGACGGTGTCGCCAGCATCGTCAACGATATAAGTATCGTTGCCGGTGCCTCCCACCAGGGTGTCGGCGCCGCTGCCGCCATCAAGCCAGTCATCACCGTTGTGACCATAAAGGGTGTCACTACCTTCACCGCCCGCCAGAATGTCATTAGCCTCCGTACCTTCCAGGGTATCGTCCTCCGAAGACCCCACCTGCAAGGCATCAAGATCCAGCTCGCGGCCATCGGCAAACCGAACCGTATCAACCCGGTGTTTCCCTTCTGCCAAACTGCCAAACCAGTTGGCAATCGCGACACGGTCGTTACTGCCGTAGCGCAAGAAAATCAGGGCGTCTTCTTCCGCCGAAATGTCCAGATTCCCGGCGCGAATTCCGGCGCCAAATTCAAGCGCGTCTTCGCCGGTATCACCGTGGGTTTCCATGATAGTGTCGTTCCAATCGCCCCGATCGAAACGATAGGTATCGTTGCCGGCACCGCCATAAAGGGTATCGTTGCCACTGCCGCCATTCAGGGTGTCATCCCCCTCACTACCCAACACCAGGTCGTTTCCGCTGCCACCGGCAAGAGTATCCCCGGTCACATCGCCGGTTAGGATCTCAGAGGCATGGCTGCCCGTACCATCGGTCTCTATGTTGCTGTAACCAAACTCGGCCAGGGCTGCCTGTACATCAGGATTGTCACCATCAGTCTCGAGCCAACCGTAGAGCGTTCCAAGGCCGTCCCATCCCATGCCGGTGAGATTGCTGCCTGCCATACGCTGCAAATCAAGCAGGTCGCGAACCGCTTCGCTTGGCGCTTCATCAAAATGCGACTCCAGGGTGGCCGTGACGTTACTGAAATCGAAGGCCAGCCCGGCACCGTTCATGCCAAGATTAATGGCATCCATGTAGGGTTTGAGGCGGGTCTGCAGCAGCAGGCCGTCGTAAACCGATGAGCGCAGGCTCTCGTATGCCTGCTCAAGAAAGTTAATCTGGGCACTGGATAACGGTACGTAGACATCTTGGGTGGCCCCATAAAGCCGATGCACCGAGACACCATCAGGACCAGACGAGTTGGTTGAAATGGAAATAAACTCGTCCGCCCCCGTGCGAACACCTTCCGGCTCAATGTCTACAAAGGTCATCCCATTAAACTGCTCAAGCAATCCGACCAGTTTCGTTACGCGAGCCTGCTCAGCAAGCAATGCCTCGAGGCGTTCCTGGTACTCTTCACTAAAGCGCGAAGATTCAAGCGAGCTGCCGCCGCCATCATCCTGCGAAGACCAGCGGCTACTTACTTGAATTTTGAGCATGGAACGGCTCAACCCGGGAACCAAGTAATTAAGGTTGTACCCTTGGTCATCCGCCTTCTCAATGCTGGTTTCACCAGAGGAGCTAGCCGCCCACTGTTCAATCAAGCGATCAAGCCGAGCCAGTTGCTGACTCTTGGTCGTGCCTTGCGCATACTCTTCAACTGCAGCGGCCAGTTCAGGAGAGAGGCTTGAGGCCTCCTGGAGGTCGCGCAGGTGACCGGAACCACGCATGTTCGGGAGTGTTTCTGCCTGCTCGGTCAAGGGGACGGAATCGTCAAATTCGCGATAGAAGGGATTGTCGGCCAGATCAATGTCCGCCATGTTCCCAGTAACTTCACCCAGAGCCCCTTCGGAACCATCGGTTTTGATATAGGATCCGAGGTCGGCAATGGCGTTGCCGTTGGCAAGAACCTGGTTGTTCTCTTCTTTTGCCACATGAAAGCCGGCGACACCCAGCTCTTCCAATGTTTTCAGTTCGCCTTCGTCGGTTTTGCCATCGGAGTTTAAATCCTGCCAGACACGCAGCTTGTCCCAGTTGGCATCATTGGCGTCAACGATGCCGTCGCCATTGGTGTCTTCTGCAGCGAGAGCGGCGAAGCCATCGGCGGCTTGACCAACTACGTCGCCATTTTCGTCCAGCAACGGTGTGGAATCGCCGAAGAGCTCGGTGCCGTTGTCAATGAGGCCGTTTTCGTTGCGGTCAAGAACCAGATAGCCATCATCAGGCTTGACCCAGCCGGTGGCATTGGCCGTGCCATCGCCGTCGTGGTCGAAGAGGATGGGATTAGCGGAGTCGATACCGGTGGTTTCGAGGCCATCGCCGTCGAGATCCAGAGTTAGAGGATCGCTGCGTTGGATCCAGTTGCGTGCATCTGAGAAACATTCGCTAACATCATCGAAAATCCCGTCAATATCTTGCATTAAATCATTAAAAAAAGACTGGGCATCATCCATAAATTCAAACAAAGGCTCAAAAAGCTGATCTCGATACTGCTCGAATGATTCCCAAAACCCCGGATCCGATAAAGTATCAACTATGTCATCGAAGACCTCTTCAACAGAATCCAGATTTGTTGCGATGGCGAAACCAGACGCAATTGCCACCGCCACTGCAGCCCCAGGGGCAGCTACAACCACACCTATCGCTGCCAACGTACTAAGGCTTGCGCTCGTTAGCCCAAGGACATTACTAGGCGAAATAGTGCCTTTATGATAATTTGATAGATTATTGGCAACCTGCATTCCTAAAGCAGAAATGTTAGCACCAAGACCAAATGGAGTAGATGCGAGTATTGCCGCTGCCAAACCGTAAGTATTGGTTATAACGTCCAATCCGTTCTCGCTATTAGCTAAGTTCTCCCCGCTCTGGTAAGCACCCACAAGATCTGGTATATCCTTATAATTCACCTTAGCCATAACCATCCCTCAAAAATATTTATAACTTAGCCGCAAAGAACATCAAAAGAATCAGAAACGATAATACATTAGACGCCCTCAAAGCACCTGCAACCTTGCGATCTCCGCAATCTTTTACTCTAACCTTCCAAACATCCCAAACATATCTTTTACCATCATCAAGCGACTCATAAAGCGCGCTTTTAGCAACCAACCTTATCAAGTAATTAAAAAGCAACGATAAAAATAGCAAAACTAAAATAAAGTCATCAGAGCTAACAGAGAAATCTCGCTGAGAATCCATCAATGAACAGAAAATATAACCAACACCAAAGACAAAAGACAAACAAAAAACAAAAAACAAAAAACAAAATGCCCGGCGATCCAAAGAAGAAACATTCAAAGAAAAAACCTCCCGAAAATTAGGAGGTCTTCGCTTGCAACAAATAAACGAATGAACATTCCAAAACAAAAGAACAGCTCCAATTACAAAAGATACAAACAAAGCTGACACTAACAACCACTCCAAAGACCGATGACGCCGACACGGCATAATAAAATTAAAATCAAGATCAATCATGACCACAATCAAAAAACAATCGATCACTCACTAAAAGATTAACAGGGACATTATGGGCTATAAAAACAACCATAATCTTCCCATTTATTTTATTAACAGTTCTTGCAAGATCTTCCGCTGATTTGTCGTCCAAATTGGAAGTAGCTTCGTCGTGGATTCAACCAAACACCGCTAGCTGCCTGAAGACTACTAATTGCTATATCTCTCGCATCGCCCTCAGAAACATTATTGACTAAAGGGGCGGCCCCTACTGGAGTAGTATAATAACCATAAACGGTACCAACTGCTTCAATCGTACTCTTTTCCATGAGTCTTCCTCATCTCCATAGCCACAAAGTAAAAACTAAACAATAAAAAAACAAAAAAATATAATCCCACCCAAAAGGGGGCTTTACTAGCATTACGCCCTACATCCTCTATGGTATCATTCCTAGAAACTATAGTTTTACCTGAGACATCTAGCCTTACTAACCGGTTCTGCTTTAAAAACAAATAAACAGGTTGCTCATACCACCACACCGTCACACCTCTTCCTTCCAAACCTTCCTTCTCATGAAGCCCCATATGGCCTGAATAGCAATTGTACATCGCTCCTAATCCAGAACCACAGGTGAAGAGTTTAGTTTCTTTTCCGTTACGGACACCAACCTTCCATCCTTTTCTGCTGGATACTTTCTTGTGATATAAAATACCCTTATATAAATTTAAGTCATTTAAGCTAGGGAGACTCTGAATAAGTCCCCAAAATCAGCGATAATACGGCCATCGTCAACCGCATAGGATCGTTGCCACCATGGATCAGATCACCTTCTCCGAA
>NZ_PTIV01000046.1 GCF_002934325.1 Marinobacter persicus | reverse complement strand
ATTCTTCGGAGTATCGCTTTGCGCTCATCATCAACACCTGTAGATTTGCGTTTAGTGTAACGCTATCAGGCGTCTACTGTATCGGGGGCTTGCCAGATGTCATGGTTTAATCTCCTCAAGCTGACGAATGGTCTGTTTATCTGCGCGGATCCGTTCTTTGAATTTTCTAACCAAGAAGGCCTTGAACTTTGGATCATCACTGCCGTGATAATCGGAGAGCTTTTCAGCAGAGATTTCATTATAAATGCGCCAGTGCTGCTCTAGTTCATGTGTATCATTTGCTTGGACTTGTTTCAGATACTGCATGGACCTGGAAAGTCTCTCAGCAGATACTTTAATTTTTGAATTGATTAGTTTTATTCGATACTCACCGGAAGGCTCCGGCCAACCTTTCACGTCGCCGGGAAAATCCTCGTGGGGCGGGTCCAGGTCGCTGATGACCACCTTCGCCTGTTTATCTGGCAGAAACTGCACCCAGAGTGTGCCTCGTGCAGGTGTTTTATACTCCGGAATCTCCACCTCAATCGTATGTTCCAGGGTACCTGCTGCTTTGCGTTTCGCGTACGACGCTGAGATTTCGTCGCCTGTCTCGCCCTCCAGTGGGTATTGAACAACCACCTCTACTTTCATCCCCTCGTGCCATTCTTCGGGAACCTGATAGCAACACTGGATGCCGCCGGCACTGTAGGGTGTGATCGAAAAGCCTCCACCATGGTTTTTCGGGTCGTTGGGATCTTCAACGGTGAAGGCCTTGATGCCCTTGCCAGCGTAGTCCACACCGGTGACGTTGAGAGCTACGGTATCCTCGCCCAGGCCGCAACCGGAGAGGACGAGAACCGTTGCCATAACAAAGGCTTGGGCAAAACTAAAATGCATAGGAAAACGCTCCTTGTTGTCCTTCGATGTCGGACGAATGTTTTTAGACCCTAGAGCTCTGGGATAGTGAGTTTGTAAGACGTCACGCCCCATCATTCATTCCTGCGTGAGGGGCGGATTGCCGGCAACACTCCAATTGCTCAGCATAGGTTTCAACCGGGAGAGCTGTTGAATTTAATGTCTTTTCAATCCAGTCATAACGGGCTGATGGCTTCTCGAAGGCCTTAAAAAGCGCTGGTTCATTAAGGCGAAGAGCATCAATGAGAGTATCGATTCGGTTCATGTCGAGTAACGTTGTGATTTGTTGATCATTGAGTTTAAGTGGTTCAGATAAGCGGGGGCTCAATGTCATGGGTTGGACATCTAATTCCAGTGTCTTCCAGAGGCCGTCTCGGCCGATATAGCTCCAGCTCAGCATACCGCCGGTTAAATGGCTTTTCTGAGCCGGCGTTAGCATACTCACAATTTGTGGGAGCCTTCGAGTATCGGACAGGCGTAAAACATAGCGCTCGTCATGAATAGTCACCAGCCGAAAGGCGGAAAGCCTCTGCCAGAGCTGCTCCATTGATTCGCACGAAACAATCATGCTGAGCATGGGATTGCCTTCGGTCGCTTCCTGCAAGCACTGAAGGGTTTGTAGGTTACCCTCGGTGATGTGTAGCAGCAGTGGTGATATTGCTAACACGCGCTCACTTGTATTGGGAGAATCCTGATAGAGCGATCGCCAGTGAGTCTCTTTGAATAAACCTCTGATTATCGGAAGCACGGTTTCATGCCGAAAAGCTGCGTCGAGCAGTAGATAGACATGAGGGGAGCGCTCATGTCTGAACCACGCTCTAACTGATGATATAGTCTGTTGTTCCCAGTCAATTGGATAATGATCAATGAGTTGCATGCTGGCCTCACGCGACGCTCACAATGGGAGATCCATTAGAAAGATTTTTTAGGAGGCACTCTTCACACACTTCTTCCGGCATTTGCGGCATCGACAGATCCAACTGAGCCGGCCCGTCAAACGTTTTCATCGCCCCGTTAACTTCCACCTTGCCAGGCGCATGAAGCTCAACATTGCCATCCTTGATCCTTACGTAGGCGCCACCGCTGACCAGCAGGATTTCCTTGGCGGCGGACAGGTCGATCTTGTCGTCGCTGGAGGTGATGGTCAGGTCTTTGCGGGCGATGGCTTCCAGGTTGTCGGATTGGGCCTGCACCTGCACTTTCCCGCGTGCGGCAAAGAGCTTGATCCCGGCTTTCTGTACGAACAGTGAGAGCGCTTCGGAGATGGAGGCCACCAGGCTTTTGCCGGTGGCGATGTTGACGTCTTCACCCGTGGCCACGCTCAGGGATTTGCCCTGGGCCAGGTGGGTGGATTCGGGGGTGCTCATTGTGATGCCGGCTGGTGAGGCCATATGCAGCCAGGGGGTTTTCATTCGGGCCGCTTCGCCTCGTCCTCCGCTGTCACTGGCGCCGGCGGCGTTGCTCTGGTCGCTGTCGGTAAGCTGTTCGCTGGTGCCGTAGGTGTCGTCGGCATCTTCACCGGCCTGTTTGAGGTAGGCGCTGGCTTGCAGGCCGTCGGCGTTGTGGTCCTGGGCGCTCTGGCTGAGGGTGTCGGTCAGTTGCCAGGCGCTCTGGATCTGTTGCCTTGCCGGGGTAAGGTCGAGCTGGTCGCCACTGACGCCCAGTTGGCCCCAGCTGGTGAGATAAAGCCCCTGATTGGCGCGGATAGCGCCGTAGGCGTCGGTGCGCAGTTCGAACCCGGTGCCCCGGAAGCTGCCCCGGTGGTTGCCATTCTGGTGGATCAGGTAGCCCAGGTTGAGCTGGCTCTTTTCATTCTCGGAGTTCAGGCGCACTCGTTCCTGATCGGTGGCGTCGTCAAAGACCAGTTCGTTGTACTTGCTGCCCCGGTAGGTTTTGCTTTTGAAGCCGGAGAGCAGGCCATGGCTGTGCCAGTCGGGTTGCTGTTCGCCATTGTAGACCCGCCCGGTGATCAGGGGGCGGTCGGCGTCGCCTTCGAGGAAGTCGACAATGACTTCCTGGCCGATGCGGGGCACGAACACGCCGCCCCAGCCGGGGCCGGCATTGGGCTGGGCCACCCGCAGCCAGACCCCGGCCTGTTCGTTGTGCTGGCCCTGGCGGTCCCAGTGGAACTGGACGCGGACCCGGTTGAGGGCATCGGTGTGGATTTCTTCGCCTTCAGGGCCAACGACCGTCGCGGTCTGGGGACCGCCCATGACCGGGCGTTGGTGGCGTAATGGCGAACGGTACGGCTGGGTGCGGCGCTGGGCTTCCAGTTCCACCAGGAAGTGGCCGGTGCCTGTGTGCTGGTAGTCGTTGGCCGCTTCGTTCTGGTTGTCTTCCAGGCCCTGGGCGCGCTTGGCGGCGTCGATTTTTGGTTTGAGGCTGCCGGGTAAGGCGTTGAGGTGAGCCGAGACCGGCAAGGCGTTTTCCGCGTGGACAGTGACGCCGAGTATCAGGAACTGGCGTTCGGCTTCGCCGCCGGTGTCGTGGCGGGGATGCTGGCTGAGCTCGAACCAGCGGCCGGCTTCCAGTTGCCGCACACCGCCGGCGCCCCGGAAGCGTTTGGCCTGGGATTCATGGGCTTCCAGGCGGTTGGCGGTCAGGCGTTCGCCCCGGTCGTGGCCGTGGTAATAGTATTCGCCGGCGTAGTCGTAGACTTCGGCGTCCGGCAGGTTGCCCTGGTCACTGAGGGTACTCAGGCCGGTGCGTTTGGTCAGGGAGGGCTGTTTGTAATCGAAGGTGCCGACACTGACGCGGGTGGGCTGCTGCTTGCGAACCCCGCCCCACTGGGTGAGGGCGTCTTCCTGCTCGGTGGCGGCCTGGCGGTGGAAACGAATAAGCCGGGGCTGGACGGGTTGGGCGGTGTCTGCGTCGTCGGTGATCACCAGGCGGTGGCCGTCGAAGCGATTCGCCTCCTGACCTTCGTCATCCTCACCACTGCCATTACCGGAATGCTCGAAGTAGTACCACAGGCCTTCCTCTTCCATCAGGCGGCTGACGAACTGGAAGTCGCTTTCCCGGTACTGCACGCAGTAACTGCGGGTGGGGTACTCCCGGCGCAGATCGAAACGGTAACCACCCCGGGCCAGCTCGTGGCCCTCAAAGACCTGGCCGAGGATGTCCACCACCGAGCGGTTCTGGAAGATGCGGCTGTTGCGCCCGAGCTTGAGCATCTCCAGCCAGGGCACCAGGGTGAGCTGGTAGTAGGTCACACCGCCGTCTTCGCCCAGCATGGCCGCTTCGGACACCAGGCCGTGCAGGTGGTGGTAGCCGCCATCGGCCTGCAACACCGACAGGCGGGCCGGCTGGGCCATCAGGGTTTTGAGTTCGATATCGCCCTGCTGGGAGAAGCAATCGAGGGTGTAACGAAACGGTTCGCTGACTCGCTGTTCGCCCACCAAGCGGTGAGGCACTAGCGGGGCGTTGACCGACAGGCTCAGCAGTCGCTGGGACTGGGACAGAGAAGTGTTGAAGATTTCCGAGAGCGAAAAGGGGAGCGTACCTGACTCATCCATGAGCAGTTTCCATCCGTGGAGTTGTTATCTACAGCGGCCTGCCTTGGCCGCCTGTGTCATTTAAAAGCTTATTGTTAATAGCTTCAAGTTTACTTTGATCTTGAGCATATTTTTTCATCAAGAGACGAGCGTGACCGACCTTCTGGAAAGCAATTTGCCAAAAAGCAGGAGGGCGGCTTACCGCAGTAAGCCGCCCTCCTGATTCCGGTCAAGCCGTTAATCAGACATCCAGGTAATCCAGGATGCCTTCAGCCGCCTGACGGCCTTCCCAGATGGCGGTTACCACCAGGTCGGAGCCGCGAACCATATCGCCACCAGCGAAGATCTTCGGGTTGCTGGTCTGGAACGCAAACTCCGCTTCCTCGGGAGCGTTTACCAGGCCCCAGTCGTTGGTCTTCACGCCTTGCTCCTCGAACCAGGGCGCCGGGCTCGGACGGAAACCGAAAGCAACCAGCACGGCGTCGGCCGGGATCACTTCCTCACTACCGGGCACCGGTTCCGGGCGACGGCGACCGTTTTCGTCGGGCTCACCCAGCTGGGTGGAAACCACCTTGACGCCTTCAACCTTGTCTTCGCCAATGATGGCAATCGGCTGGCGATTGAACAGGAAATTCACGCCTTCTTCCTTGGCGTTCGCCACTTCCTTGCGGGAGCCCGGCATGTTGGCCTCGTCACGACGATAGGCACAGGTCACGCTCTCCGCCTGCTGACGAATGGAGGTGCGGTTACAGTCCATGGCCGTATCACCACCACCCAGGACCACCACACGCTTGCCCTTCATGTCGATGAAGTCGCTTTGCTGCTTCTCGAAGCCCAGGCGACGATTCACGTTGGACACCAGGAACGGCAGGGCGTCGTGAACGCCGGGCAGGTCCTCACCCGGGAAGCCGCCTTTCATGTACTCGTAGGTACCCATGCCCATGAACACCGCATCGTATTCTTCGATAATGTCCTTGAGGTGCACGTCCTTGCCCACTTCGGTGCTGAGGCGGAATTCCATGCCCATCTCTTCAAACACCTTGCGGCGACGGGTCATGACTGTTTTTTCCAGCTTGAATTCCGGAATGCCGAAGGTCAGCAACCCGCCAATCTCCGGGTAACGGTCAAACACCACCGGCTTCACGCCGTTACGCACCAGGATGTCGGCACAGCCGAGACCGGCCGGGCCGGCGCCGATGACCGCCACCTTCTTGTCGGTCCACTTAACGTCGGACAGATCCGGCTTCCAGCCCAGGGCGAAGGCGGTATCGGTGATGTACTTCTCCACCGAACCGATGGTGACCGCACCGTAACCGTCGTTCAGGGTACAGGCACCTTCACACAGACGGTCCTGCGGGCACACCCGGCCACAGACTTCCGGCAGGGAGTTGGTCTGGTGACACAACTCCACGGCTTTCATGATGTTGCCTTCCGAGACCAGCTTCAGCCAGTTCGGAATGTAGTTGTGCACCGGGCACTTCCACTCGCAGTACGGGTTACCGCACTCCAGGCAGCGGTGTGCCTGGGAGGACGCGTGGGTTTCCGTGAACGGGTGATAGATTTCCCCGAACTCTTTCTTTCGCTTCTTGGCAGGCACTTTCTTGGGGTCAACCCGCCCTACTTCCATAAACTGAAAGTCATTGTTGAGACGTTCTTTCATAGTGCTACTCCGATTACTCCGGGCGGGCTCGGGTGTTCGCCAGCAGGCTGCGCAGATTCGCGGCCTTAGGCTTCACCAACCAGAAACGACTGATGTAGTCGTCGAACTCTTCCAGTATATGCTCCGCCCAGGCACTTCCGGTTTCAGAAATGTGCTCACGGATCACGCCCCGCAGGTGGTTCCGATGCGCCTCCATGTCTTCCCGGGAGATACGCTGAATCTCAACCAGTTCGTGGTTGTACTTGTCCACAAACGTGTTGTTTCTGTCGAGCACGTAGGCGAAACCACCGGTCATGCCGGCACCGAAGTTGTAGCCCGTGTCACCCAGAACAGTCACCAGGCCACCAGTCATATACTCACAGCAGTGGTCACCGGCGCCTTCGACAACGGCGTGGGCGCCAGAGTTCCGCACGGCAAAACGCTCACCGGCGGTACCTGCGGCGAACAGCTTGCCGCCAGTGGCACCGTACAGGCAGGTGTTGCCCACAATGGAGGTGTTCTGGGTCTCAAACTGACTGCCACGCGGCGGCTTGACCACCAGCTTACCGCCGGTCATGCCCTTGCCCACGTAATCGTTGGCGTCACCTTCCAGGATCAGGTTCAGACCGCCCACGTTCCAGACACCAAAGCTCTGGCCGGCAGTACCGGTCAGGTCCAGGGTAATCGGTGCGCTGACCATGCCCTGGTTGCCGTGGCGTTGGGCAATCTCACCGGACAGGCGGGCACCAATGGAACGGTCACAGTTGGTTACCCGGTAGTGCCAGGCACCGCCGGATTTCTCGGCAATCGCAGCAGCGGTGTCTTTCACCATCTGCTCGGCCAACTGGCCCTGATCGAACGGATGGTTGCGCTCAACCTGACAGGTATGAGGCTTATCGGCCGGAATATGCTCGTTTTCCAACAGACGAGTCAGGTCCAGCTTCTGCTGACGATCGGTATCGCCCGGCAGACGCTCCAGCAGGTCCACACGACCCACCAGCTCTTCCAGACTGCGCACGCCCAGCTTGGCCAGCCACTCACGGGTTTCCTCCGCCACGAAGCGGAAGAAGTTCATGGCCATTTCCACGGTACCCTTGAAGTGCTCTTCACGCAGGTACTCGTTCTGGGTCGCCACACCGGTGGCACAGTTGTTCAGGTGACAGATACGCAGGTACTTACAGCCCAGGGCAACCATCGGAGTGGTACCGAAGCCAAAGCTTTCCGCGCCCAGGATGGAGGCTTTCACCACATCCAGGCCGGTCTTGATGCCGCCGTCGGTCTGCAGGCGGATCTTGCCGCGCAGGTCGTTGGCACGCAGGGCCTGCTGGGTTTCAGTCAGCCCCAGCTCCCAGGGGGAACCGGCGTAACGGATGGAAGTCAGCGGGCTGGCCGCGGTGCCACCATCGTAACCCGATACCGTGATCAGGTCGGCGTAAGCCTTGGCCACGCCGGCAGCGATGGTGCCCACGCCCGGCTCGGACACCAGCTTCACCGATACCAGCGCCTCCGGGTTCACCTGCTTGAGGTCAAAAATCAGCTGCGCCAGATCCTCGATGGAGTAGATATCGTGGTGCGGCGGCGGTGAAATCAGGGTCACGCCCGGCACGGAGTAACGCAGACGGGCAATCAGCTCGTTCACCTTACCGCCCGGCAGCTGGCCGCCCTCACCGGGCTTGGCGCCCTGGGCCACCTTGATCTGCATGACGTCGGCACTGCGCAGGTATTCGGCGGTCACACCGAAGCGGCCGGACGCCACCTGCTTGATCTTGGAGCGCTTGTTATTGCCATAGCGAGACGGATCTTCGCCACCCTCGCCGGAGTTGGACCGGCCACCCAGGGTATTCATGGCCACGGCCAGCGCCTCGTGGGCTTCCGGAGAAAGCGCACCCAGGGACATCGCCGCCGAGTCGAAGCGCGGGAAGATGTTCTCGACCGGCTCCACTTCGGAAAGATCAATGGACTTGAGATCTTTCTTGAACACCAGCAGATCACGCAGGGTGGCCACCGGACGCTCGTTTACCAGGGTCGAGTACTTGCGGTATTGGCCATAGTCGCCGCTGATTACCGCGTCCTGCAGGGCACCCACGACATCCGGGTTGAACGCATGGTATTCCTGGCCGTGCACGTACTTCAGCAGGCCGCCCTGGGAAATCGGCTTGCGCGGTTTCCAGGCCACGGCAGCCAGGAGCTCCTGGTCCTTGTGGAAGTCGCCAAAGTCGGCGCCCTGGATGCGGCTCGGCACGCCCTTGAAGCACAGATCCACCACATTGTCCGCCAGGCCAATCGCCTCGAACAGCTGCGCACCCCGGTAGGAGGTAATGGTGGAGATACCCATCTTCGACAGGATCTTCAGCAGCCCCTTGTTAATGCCCTTGCGGTAGTTGTTCTTGGCGTCGATCGGATCAACCAACAGCTCGCCGGTGCGGATCAGATCGTTCAACACCTGATATGACAGGTACGGGTAAACGGCGGTAGCACCGAAGCCAAACAGAACGGCGAAGTGGTGGGAGTCCCGCGCCCAACCGGTCTCGACAACCAGGTTGGCATCACAGCGCAGCCCCTGGGCCACCAGGTGATGGTGAACGGCACCGGTTGCCATCAGCGCGTTGACCGGCAGCTCGCCTTCAGTCAGCTCGCGGTCGGACAGAATCAGGATGATCTTGCCATCGCGAACCGCCTGTTCCGCCTGTTGGCATACCTGACGAACACCCTGTTCCAGGCCCACATCCGGGGAATAGCTCAGGGAGATCCGCGCCACTTCAAAACCGGGGCGGTCGTTCTCGCTGATGTGCAGGAACTTCGAGGGCGAGAGAACCGGCGTGGTCAGGATCATCCGGTCCGCGTGCTCGGCGGTTTCCTCGAACACGTTCTTCTCGGCACCCAGACAGGTTTCCAGCGACATCACGATGGACTCGCGCAGCGGGTCAATCGGCGGGTTGGTGACCTGGGCGAACTTCTGACGGAAGTAGTCGCCCACGTGGCGCACTTTGCTGGACAGCACGGCCATCGGGGTATCGTCACCCATGGAACCAACGGCTTCCTGGGCGTTCTCGCCCAGCGGGCGCAACACCTGGTCCCGCTCTTCAAACGACACGTTGAACATCTTCTGGTGGACCAGGAGTTCATCCTGCTCCATCAGCTTGAACTCGGACGTGCCCTGGTTCAGCGTGGTTTCCACCCGCAACGCGTTTTCCTTCAACCAGCGCTTGTAAGGCTGGGCTTTCTTCAGGCGCTGATCAACGTCGTCGGTGTGCAGAACGTCACCGGTCTCGGTGTCCACCACAAGCATCTGACCCGGTCCAACGCGGCCCTTGGCCACGACATCGTCCGGCGTGTAGCTGTAGGTACCCACTTCTGACGCGAGGGTGATGAAGTCGTCCTTGGTGACCACCCAGCGGGCCGGGCGCAAACCGTTACGGTCGAGCATGCACAGGGCATGGCGGCCATCGGACATAACCAGACCGGCAGGGCCATCCCACGGCTCCATGTGCATGGAGTTGTATTCATAGAACGCGCGCAGGTCCGAATCCATGGTTTCGACGTTCTGCCAGGCCGGCGGAATCATCATGCGCACAGCACGGAACAGGTCGACACCGCCCGCCAGCAGCACTTCCAGCATGTTATCCATGCTGGAGGAGTCAGAACCGGAGAGGTTCACCAGGGGCTGAAGCGTCTGGAGATCCGGCAGGTCGGGCGAGCTGAACTTGGCGGCCCGGGCCAGTGCCCAGTTGCGGTTCGCTTCGATGGTGTTGATCTCGCCATTGTGCGCCAGGAACCGGAACGGTTGCGCCAGCGGCCAACGCGGCATGGTATTGGTGGAGAAACGCTGGTGGAACACGCAGATGGCGGTTTCCAGGTCCGGATCGCCCAGGTCCTTGTAGAAGTTGGCGAGATCCGCCGGCATCATCAGACCCTTGTAGGCCAGGGTGCGATGAGACAGGCTGCAGATGTAAAACTCGGCGTCGTCTGCCATGTCACGCTCGGCGTGACGACGACCAACAAACAGACTGATGGCGAAATCTTTCTCGGATTTACCAGCCGGCTCCACGAACACCTGCTCAATGCGCGGCAGACAGTCCAGAGCCATTGGCCCCAGGCAGCTGTCGTCCACCGGCACTTCGCGCCAGCCCAGAACTTCCAGGCCCTGCTCTACGAGTCTTTTCTCAACCGCTGCACGGCCCGCCGAGGCTTTGGTCTCGTCCGGGGCTAAAAAAACCTGGCCAACTGCAAACAAGTCGCCAGGTTTTTTGCCAAACGCCGCCTGTGCCGCTTTTTGCAAAAATGCCCTGGGGCTTTGAATAAGCAGCCCGCAGCCATCGCCGGTCTTGCCATCCGCAGCGATACCTCCGCGGTGAGTCATACAGGTGAGTGACTCGATAGCCGTCTGCAACAGCTTATGGCTGGCCTCGCCCTTCATGTGGGCAATCAGGCCAAAACCGCAGTTGTCCCTGAATTCGTCGGGATGATACAAGCCTGTTGTCATAAGCGTTCTCTCGCGTAGAAATGCTTTGCCATCAGTCGCCATCGCACCAAAACAGTGCGCACGGTGTACTGACACCTAAAAAAGGGGGGATCGGATTCTACGTATTTGATGCCATTTATGCAATAAACTTCCAGGCAATCGGAACCGCCCGAAACGCTCATTGCACCTGTTCGAAGCACTCAGAAACTGGCAAAAGATCTCACCCAGGGATTGCTGACACCAAGCTCCGAAGGCAGGCTGGACGCGGCTTCACGCGCCTGATCTTTGGTCCCGTAACGACCATAGATAAGCATAAACCAGGGCTCGCCCTGACGCTCTCCCACCGTGTATTCAAGGTTCGCCCCTGCCGGCGCACGCGCCATGACGTTCAGGACGGTTTTCTCGAGCTGGCCGGCCACTACCTGTAACGTCCAGCCATCCCGTTGCCGCAGTTCCGCCAAAGGCACAAACGCCCCGGCATTCTGGGGTACAAAGGCTGGCTCTGGCTCTGGCTCTGGCTCTGAAACAGCCTGGGGCGATTCGTCTTGTGCAAGCACCGTCTCTGGCTCAGAACGCGTCTCCTGGGACTGCTCCTGTTCCGGTTCCTTCGCCGGCTCAAGCGCCAAATCATCGCCGGACACCGGCTGCGTTTCAGGCAACAGGGATGGTTCTGGCAGCGGTTTTGGCTCACGCTCGGCAGCGTTCGGGGACGACACAGTTGTCTCAGGGCCAATGGTAATACTCTTGCGCACCGGCTTGGGCTTATCGGCCTGCGGCTCCGACTGACGCACCGCATTATCGTATTGCTGGGAAACAAACCAGAAGGAACCACCCAGCAACAACACTGCCAGAACCGGCCATCGCAACGACCGCACCGAAGGCAGGGAGGGTTTCGCGCGAGCCCGCTTTATGGATCCGCCCGGGGTCATATCCAGCCAGACGCTGGGCGCTGCCTTCTGAACGCCGCTAAAGCTGCCACCACTCAAGGCTTCGATTTTTTTCAGCCGCGACGAAGCCAGCAGCTGCTTTTCCGAGCCCCCCGCTCTCTCAACCCGTGGGCGCAAGTAAGCAAGGATATCGTCCTGAGACAGGGGCACGAGAGAAATCTGATGGACGCGTACGGTTTCAGCGGGCTCGGCCAGCAGCGAATGCAAGACGTCTTTGCCGGTAAAAACCGGAACTGCCGCCACGGAACGGTCAGCGGCCAGAAATCCTGCCAAAAGCATCTGCACGGCTTCCGGAGCGCCCTGATCCGCGTCATCCACAAGAAGCACTTGCCTTTGCCCCCGTTGTGCCCGGCCTTCAGACCACCGGAAATAGCCCTGAATGGCTTCCCGCGCATCCGCATCCTCGGGAATGGCAGAGCGCGCCATTTTCCTCAGTTCACGCGCCAGCGCCAGACTGCTACCCAGCGCCGACACCGGTATCCGGTGGATATCCAGGCGGGAAGCTTCGTGGCGGGCGAACTCGGCCAACAGCCGAGTCTTTCCGAAGCCAGGCGCACCAGTAATAACCAGCGCCATATCGCCAAACCCACACAGGTGGCGCAAAGACTCCAACGCCTGTTGCCGGCCAGCCTCCGGAAAAAACGGCGCCTCCATTTCCAGCGGATTTTCCCGCAAGGCATAGCGTTGTTGCAGACGGGGGAAAAGCCCGCCATCTTCAAG
Source organism: Marinobacter persicus (assembly GCF_002934325.1). Lineage (GTDB taxonomy): Bacteria > Pseudomonadota > Gammaproteobacteria > Pseudomonadales > Oleiphilaceae > Marinobacter > Marinobacter persicus_A. The sequence goes on along the minus strand of NZ_PTIV01000046.1, from coordinate 1,852 downwards.
ACTGTTCAGAGTGTCTCGAGCCACACGCCATCCCTATCGAATAAAAGCCTGAAGTGTTGCCTGGAGGTTATCAACGCTGGCCTCTGCAGTCACGTAGGCATCGCCCAGAGCCCGAAGGAGCACCAGCCGAAGGGCACCATCCACGTTCTTTTTATCGACCGCCATAAGCGCCATGAAGTCTTCAGACGTCATCCCTTCCGGCGCCATCGAAGGCAGCGATGCCCGACCAATAAGATTGACGGCACGGGCACGGTCTTCCGGGGTCAGGTTTCCTTCCCTCACCGATAAGTCTGCCGCCATCATCATACCGGTCCCTACTGCTTCGCCGTGCAGCCAGTTGCCATAGCCGGCAAAGGTTTCAATCGCATGGCCAAACGTATGCCCAAGGTTAAGGATGGCGCGCAGCCCGCCCTCTTTTTCATCCTGCGCCACGACATCGGCCTTGCACTGACAGGAGCGGTGTATGGCCTCGCCCAGGGCCGTCGCATCCAGCGACAAAAGCGCATCCATGTTCTGTTCCAGCCACCCAAGGAACGGCTCATCACGGATCAGACCGTATTTGATGACCTCGGCCAGGCCTGCAGATACCTCCCGAGGGGGGAGAGTCCCAAGCGTATCAGCATCAATGAGGACCGCCTGCGGCTGATGGAAAGCGCCCACCATGTTCTTGCCCAGAGGGTGATTAATGCCGGTTTTCCCCCCAACCGAAGAGTCGACCTGGGACAGCAGCGTGGTTGGAATCTGGATAAAGGGGACACCACGCTGGTAGGTTGCAGCCGCAAACCCCGCCATGTCCCCGACAACACCCCCGCCCAACGCGGCAATGGTGGTTTTGCGTGTGTGACGCTTTTCCAGCAGCGCATCAAAGATGAGGTTCAGGGTTTGCCAGTCCTTGTACTTCTCACCATCTGGCAACACGACCACGTCGACCGTCTTGCCGGGGAAGCAGGCTTTGGCGTTTTCCAAGTACAAAGGGGCGACGGTGTCGTTGGTAACAATCATTACCTGGCTACCAACCACCCACGGCGTCAAATCAAAGGCTCCCAACAACCCCTGGCCGATAACAATCGGGTAGCTACGCTCACCCAGATCTACGGTAAGTTCACGAAGTACCTTTTGCATAGGAACGACCTTCTTTGCGCCGCTGGCGTTTGTGCCGGGGCGTTTTCGGATTCAATCTATTAACGAGCTGTCGAACCACAAGCCGTGGGCTCTTCCGGTCAGTGTGCATGACGATGTCCGCCAACTCGGTGTAAATAGGGTCACGCAGGGCAAACAATTTGCGCAATACTGCTTCGGGGTTGTCATTCTGCAGCAGCGGACGGTTTCGGTCCTTCCGCGTCCGCTCGATCTGCTGGTCAATGGAGGCCCGCAGGTATACCACCATGGCGTCCGACTTCAACAAGGCGTGATTCTCGGAGCGCATCACTGCGCCCCCACCCGTGGCAAGCACCGTACCAGGTTCTTCGGATAGTTCCTTGAGCATCGCGGTTTCCCGCTCACGAAAACCACTTTCCCCCTCGACATCAAATATCCAGGGAATATTGGCGCCGCACCGCTCCTCGATAATACGGTCTGAATCGAGGAACCGGTAGCCAAGCTCCTTCGCAAGCATCCGGCCGATGGTGCTTTTTCCGGCCCCCATGGGCCCAACCAGAACTACACGTTTGGGCAAAGACATAATTTCCGCTCAGGTGATTTCAGGCGAGTGAGAATAGCACAGGGCGCCCATTTCCATAAGCCAGCCACGCTTTCACCATCGAGTAGGAGGGGGAGTCACCTCCCCCGTCCTCTCACACCACCGGGCATACGGTTCCGTACCACGGCGGTTCATGGTTGGCGCTGAAGCCGA
>NZ_PTIV01000045.1 GCF_002934325.1 Marinobacter persicus | reverse complement strand
AGAAGCTGCCACGGTTATTGAAATCGTTTTTCGGTCATCCGGATTTGGCTTATATCGCCGGATGATGTTCGCTTACTTTATTTCGGATTAGTAGTATTTTAATCCATCCCCAGCTTCTTCAACCGATACCGCAATGCCCGGAAACTGATCCCCAGCCGGCGTGCGGCGGCGGTCTTGTTCCAGCGCGTTGCTTCCAGGGCCTTCTCGATGGCCTGGCGTTCGATGCTTTCCAGATAACCTTCCAGGTCGATCTCACCGTCAGGCACCAGGGGTTCATCGGTGCTGCTGGCAACAGGGCTTTCAACTGGCTCCGTTGGCATGGACCCCGCAGGTGCTACGCCTCCGTTAAGATGTAGGTCCTCAGCGCCAATCCGCTCGTCGTCACACAGCGTGAAAGCACGTTCAAGAATGTTTTCCAGCTCGCGGACGTTGCCGGGGAATTGGTAGCTCTTCAGGCGCTCAATGGCGGCCGGGGTTAGTGTTGCGGCAGGGCATTCGTATTCCCGGGCAATACGTTCGAGAATGTGGTTGGCCAGCAGGGAAATATCGTCAACCCGTTCCCTGAGTGGGGGCACGGCCAGTTCTATGACATTGATGCGATAGAACAGATCCTGCCGGAAGCTGCCGTCCTGCACCAGTTCCACGAGGTTTTTGTGAGTGGCGCTCAGTACCCTGATGTCGACGGGTATTTCTTTGGTATCACCCACGGGCCTGACGGCCTTTTCCTGAATGGCGCGGAGCAATTTCACCTGCATGGCCAGGGGCAGATCCGCGACTTCGTCCAGAAACAGAGTGCCGCCATCTGCGCTTCGGAACAGGCCATCTTTATTCTCAACAGCCCCGGTAAAACTGCCCTTTTTGTGACCGAAGAATTCACTTTCCATCAGTTCTGACGGAATGGCGCCACAGTTAACGGCAATGAAAGGGCCCGAGCAACGGGGCCCCTGAAGGTGAATCATGCGCGCCACCAGCTCCTTACCGCTGCCGGATTCGCCGCTGATAAAGACGGGGGCCTGGCTACGGGCCAGCTTCCTTGTCTGGTTGCGCAGTTTGCGGATTTGGGGGGAGTCACCCAGAAGCAAGCCTGGCTCGTCGCTGCTGGTTGAAGCCTGCACCTCGGGTTCCGAGAGCTTCAGGGCGCAGTTAACCAATTCACGGAGGCGGGGAAGCTCGACTGGCTTGGAAACAAAATCAAACGCGCCGGCTTTGAGTGATTCGATAGCGGTCTCCATGCAACCGTAAGCGGTGATCACGGCGACCGGGGTATTGGGAACGTGTTGCTGGATCCAGTGCACCAGGTCAATGCCATTGCCGTCCGGCAGGTTCATGTCGGTCAGGCAAAGTTGGGGCTGGTGTTTTTCCAGCAATGCCTTTGCGGTGGTCACATCCGCGGCTGTATGTGTGGTGATTCCCATGCGGGTGAGGGTGATCTCTAACAGATCACGGATATCCGGCTCGTCGTCAACAATCAGCGCGCTGTGTGTGGTCATTGTCTGTCTTCGGTTCCCTGTTGAGTGTCTAACGCCCGATGGCAGTGTTGCCTGCTTCAGATCACGCGTCCTGGGTGGGCGAAGGTAATCCGGAATCGGCAGCCCGGTTGCTCATCGTCAACCAGTGAGAGATGCGCCTGATTGGCCTCGCAAAGCTCACGGGCCAGGTAGAGGCCCAGGCCATTTCCGGTTTTCTCCGTCGTGAAGAACGGCTCAAAAACCGAGGAGTGATGTTCTTTGGCAATGCCTGGCCCGAAATCCCGCACATCAACGTAGGCTCGCTCCCCATCGCTGGTGGCACCCGTTTCCAATTGTATCCTGTTTTCTCCGGTCTGCTCTTTGCTGTAGCGCAAACCGTTGTCACACAGGTTAACCAGAACCTGCTCTATCTGGCTTTTGTCAAAGCGTGCCACGGGTACCGGATCGTGAATGTTCAGGACAATGTGAACCGGGGAACCATCATGGTCAGTTTGTCGGAACTCCGACCGAAACTCCTCAAGCCATTCCGGAATATTCACACGCTGGGCGTCGGCCGCCTTGCGACGGGAAAGATCCAGTACGTTCTCGATAATGCCATTCACCCGCTTTGAGTGCCGGTGAATGATGCTCAGCATTTTCTGATCGCCCGCAGCAAGATTGGGGGATTCATCCAGCAGTTGGGCGGCGTGGCTGATGGCCCCCAGTGGGTTGCGGATCTCATGGGCGATGCTGGCGGTGAGTCGGCCCAGGGAGGCCAGTTTCATCTGTTGCGCCTGCTGGGTGATCTTGCTGAGGTCCTCGATGAACAGCAGGGTCTGATCACCTTGGTCCTGATCCAGCTGGGCAAAGGTTGCTTGCAGCAGGGGGGAAGTAGGGGTGGCCTGGAAAGGTTCGATGCGTTTGTCCGGGTTTTCCCGCCATTCCTGAAGGCCTTGTTTGAGTGGCGAAGGCAGCGGCGTGGTGTGAGAGAGGTGGGGTGTCTTGAGTGTAGGTGCGCCAAACAACAGTTCTTCAGCGGCGGCATTCATGAGCCGGACTTGCCCGAACTGGTCCAACACCAGAATGCCGGTGCGCATGCGTTGAATAATCTGGCGATTGATCTGTTCCAGCTCGGCAATACTTTTCGCCCGGCTATGGGCCAGGGCTTCACTGCGTATCATGCGCTTGGAGATGCTTTGCAGCACCACGGCGGTGGCAAAATAGAGGATGCCCAGCGTGCCGGCGCGCACAATGTCATCGGCAGTTTCGTTAATGGCCAGTACTGCCCAACCGGATATGCCGAGAGAGCAGATTGCAGCCAGGGCCGCGTAAAAAGTCCCGAAGCGCGTGGGGTTCAGGATGTTGCCGGCGGCCACGGTGACAATCACCAGGTTGGCAATGCCGTTGGTGATGCCGGAGCTGGTCAGTAATAGGAAGTGCAGTATCGCAATGTCCACCAGGATCGACAGGCTGATATGCCGCTCCCGGGGCTTCAGGCCCGCCATCATCAACAGCCCGATAAACACGGTGATGGCCAGGTAACAGAAAATGCCGGCCTGATAGTAGTCTTCCCAGCGAAGGCGGCTATCGGTCGCGAACGGGTCGACGAACAGCAGGCCGGTCAGCATCAGGCTGATCACCAGCCGGTAGTGGTTGTAGATGCGGAAAAGGCGGATTTGCTGCATTCCGGCAATGGGGCCGAAAGGGGAGCGAATCGTCTGTCCGGTAGGCGAGGGTGCGGCCATGGTGCTTTGTCTGCTCTTGAACGGAAGAAATTGCCGGCGTTGAGCAGGTATAATAGCGTTTTAACGGCAACAAGTTACAGGAGCCCGCCCCATGTTGGCAGCCGAGCAAGAGAACACCGAATTCACTACGACTCGCAAGCTCCGGGTGGTGATGGCCCAACTGGACTTCCTGGTGGGGGATATCCCGGGTAATGCCCAGCGAATTATCGAGGCAACTCGCCAGGCCTGGGAAGAGCATGAAGCGGATATCGTGGTGTTCCCCGAATTGGCTCTGACCGGGTACCCGCCGGAGGACCTTTTGCTGCGGCCCAGCTTGGGGGTGCGTGTTTCCGAGGCTCTGGAACAGCTGAAGCTGGCGGCCCTGGAGCCGGCGATCGTTGTGGGGGCGCCCCTGCGGAAGGATGGATTGCTTTATAACGCCGCAGTGGTTATTGACGGCGGTGAAATCCAGGGGCGGTATCTGAAGCATTGCCCCCCAAATTACCAGGTATTTGATGAAAAGCGCTATTTTGCAGAAGGCAAAGAGCCCCTGGTGCTGGAGATTCGCGGTGTCCCGGTGGGCATTACCGTGTGTGAGGACCTTTGGAAAGAGGGACCAGTGGAGAAGACCGCCGCCGCCGGTGCGCAGCTGGTTTTGAACCTGAATGCTTCACCCTATGATATCGACAAACAGGCCCGCCGCAAGGCGCTGCTTGAGCGCAAGGCGGCGGAGAATCAGGTGAGCATTGTCTACGTCAACCTGGTGGGCGGTCAGGATGAGTTGGTGTTTGATGGTGGCTCCATGGTCTACGACCACTCCGGTGTGCTCGCCGCCGAGGCACCCCAATTCGCCGAAGGGCTGTTCCCGGTGGATTTCCTGTATGAGCACCATTGCCAGCCCATCTCGCAACCGTTACCCCCGGAACCCTCACTGGAGAAAAACGTCTACAACGCGCTCGTAACCGGCGTGCGTGATTATGTGAACAAGAATGGCTTCAAGACCGTTGTCCTGGGCTTGTCCGGGGGGATAGATTCGGCGCTGACACTGGCGGTCGCCGTTGATGCTTTGGGAAAAGAGCGGGTACACGCGGTGATGATGCCCTTCCGCTACACCTCCAGTGCCAGCCTGGAAGACGCCGAGGCCGAGGCCCGGACATTGGGGGTTCAGTACGATGTATTTTCCATCGAGCCGATGTACGACAGTTTTATGGCCATGCTGGCGGAGCCTTTTGCCGGCACAAAAACAGACACCACCGAGGAAAACCTGCAGGCGCGTTTGCGAGGCGTGCTGCTGATGTCCCTCTCCAACAAGTTTGGCTCGCTGGTGCTGACCACCGGCAACAAGAGTGAAATGGCGGTAGGGTATTCCACCCTGTACGGCGATATGGCCGGCGGTTTTGATGTCTTGAAGGATGTGCCCAAGACCCTGGTGTTCCGGCTGGCCCGCTACCGTAACACTCTGTCACCCGCCATTCCGGAGCGGGTCATTACACGACCTCCGTCCGCCGAGCTGGCTCCGGACCAGAAAGACGAAGACAGCCTGCCCGGCTACGATGTGCTGGATCAGATCCTGAATTTGTACGTTGAGCGGGATTTCAGTGCAGAGGCGATTATTGCCGAAGGCTATGCCAGGGAAGACGTGCAGCGGGTGGTTCGGCTGGTGGATATCAACGAGTATAAGCGCCGGCAGGCACCGATTGGCGTGCGCATTACCGAGCGGGGCTTTGGCAAGGACCGGCGCTACCCGATCACCAATGGCTGGAAGCCGGGTAGCTGATCACGACTGGCGGGCTTAGTTCCCGCCAATCAGTCCGAAAGTGACGACGTTCAGCAGGGAGCGGTCCTGGCGTTTAAGACCTTCTGACTGATAGTTGCCGTTATCGGCGAAGACGTTGCTGTTCGGGAAGTTCTTGCGCAGCGTGGCTAGTGAATCATCCGCAGCTTCGTCCAGATCGAGTGCCCGGTAGGTGTCCGTCATGATGATCAGGGCCTCTTCCACCGCCGGCGTTGACGGATAGTTCTCCACCACATAACGGGCCCGGTTGTTGGCGGCAAGGTAGGCTTCGCGCTTGATGTAATAGCGCGCGGCACGCAGCTCGAGGCCTGCCATGCGGTTACGAACAGCAATCATGCGCTGACGCGCGTCGGCGGCGTACTCGCTGTCCGGGAATCGTTCCAGCAGTTGTGCGAAGTCCCGGAATGCCTGCAGCTGCTCGCCCGGGTTTCGGGCCGCTACGTCAATCGGCATGTAACGGGCTGCCAGGCCGAGATCGATGTTGTAGGACGCAAGACCACGCAGATACAGCGCGTAATCCAGGTGCTCGCTTTGTGGGTTCAGGCGCATGAAACGATCCGCCGCGGCTCGTGCACCTTCCAGATCCATGTTCTGATAGCGGGCATAAATCAGGTCGAGCTGGGCCTGTTCGGCATAGCGTCCGAACGGGTAATAGGTTTCCAGTGCATCCAGGTTCTGCTCGGCCTCGTTAAAGTTGCCCGAATTCATGGCCTCGCGCGCATTTTCGTAATACGTTTGCTCGGCCAGCACTTCCTCCTCTTTCTGCTGAGACGCACAGCCAGCGACCAAGGCAATGACTGTGGAAAGAAGCAGTAATCGGACAACTGATCTCATGCCGGAATCCCGTATAATGTTATGGTTTTAAATAGATGGGCCATTGTAACGGGGATACTTGTCCATGTGCAGTGCCAAAAACATCTGCCCGGCCCAATCTGACTGAAAGGTAACCTATGTCATCCGAAAACCGCATTACCGGCCACTACGCCGTGCCACCTGAACTCAGTGGCAAGCGCCTGGATCAGGTCGCTGCAGGCCTGATATCCGAACATTCCCGGTCGCGCCTGCAGTCGTGGATCAAAAGCGGTGCGCTTACCGTCAACGGCAAAAAATGCAAACCCCGCGACAAGGTCATGCTCGATGACCAGCTCGAGCTGGATGCCGAACCCGAGGCCCAGGTGACCTGGGAAGCCGAGCCCATCAGCCTGGATGTGGTATACGAAGACGAGCACCTGCTGGTTATCAACAAACCGGCAGGTTTGGTGGTTCACCCGGCGGCCGGCCATGCCGCTGGTACCCTGGTGAATGCGTTGCTCAACTACGCACCGGAAGTGGAAAACCTGCCCCGGGCCGGCATTGTGCACCGCCTGGATAAAGACACTTCCGGCATCATGGTGGTGGCCAGAAGCCTGGTGGCCCACACCTCGCTGGTGGAGCAGTTGCAAACCCGCACCATGGGCCGGGAATACGAAGCGGTTGTCGTAGGCACGCTGACCGGTGGCGCCACCGTGGATGCCCCCATTGGCCGCCATCCAACGGATCGCAAGCGCATGGCAGTCGTGCCAAATGGCAAACCGGCGGTGACCCATTACCGCCTGGTGGAACGCTTCGCTGCCCACACCCACATTCGCTGCAAACTGGAAAGCGGACGGACCCACCAGATTCGCGTCCACATGGCTCATGTCCGCCACCCGCTGGTGGGCGACCCGGTCTACGGCGGACGCTTGCGACTGCCCAAGGGCACCAGTGATGAATTGCGTGAGGTGCTGGCGGACTTCAACCGCCAGGCTCTGCACGCCCAGCAACTGACGCTGGAACACCCGGAAACCGGAGAAATCCTGAGCTGGGAAGCACCGCTGCCCGACGATATGATCGAACTCATCGAAGCCCTGCGTAAACACGCGAAGGAGTTGGAACAGAGTGCCTACTGAGGCTGTACCGGTGATCACGCCAAAGTGGCCAGCGCCCGCCAATGTTCGGGCGCTGTGTACCGCCCGGCAGGGCGGCGTCAGCCAGCCGCCCTGGGATAGCCTGAATCTGGGCGTCCACGTGGGCGACAACCCCGGAGACGTCCGGGAAAACCGCCACAGATTGGCCCAACAGGCGGGCCTGAAAGAAGCAAATATCGGCTGGCTCAACCAGGTGCATGGAACCGACGTTGTCGAACTTAGCCCCGGCAATATCCAGACCGCGCCTGATGCCGACGCCAGCTACACCCGCCACCCCGGCATCGCTTGCGTCATCCTCACTGCTGACTGCCTTCCCGTCATCCTGGCTGATCAAGCCGGCACCGTCGTAGGCGCCGCCCATGCCGGCTGGCGAAGCTTGTGCGGCGGTGTGCTTGAAAACCTTATTGCCGCAATGGCTGTCGAGCCGACCGAGCTGGTCGCCTGGCTCGGGCCTGCCATAGGCCCCCAAAAATTCGAAGTTGGCCCGGAAGTGCGTGGCGCTTTTGTTGCGAAACACCCTGAATCCGATCAGGCGTTTACCACTGAAGGCGCTCGCCAAGGCCACTATCTGGCCGATATCTACCAGCTTTCAAGAATCCGGTTAGCAGCAACTGGAGTGACGGATATCCACGGCGGCGGCTTGTGCACGGTTTCCGATGAGACGCGCTTCTATTCCTATCGCCGCGATGGCCAAACCGGAAGAATGGCCACGCTGGTGTGGTTATGATGGCCGTCAAATTTCTGACGAATTTCCCCGAAGCAACTTGAAGTCCCCTCACTTGCCCCTACATTTAAGGGCAAAGCAAACCAATACCCGCATCAAAGACAGGGTATTCAGCAGACATTTTGGGGAAGCAACATCATGCGAATCGACAAACTCACCAGCAAACTGCAAAACGCCCTCGCGGATGCGCAGTCCATTGCCGTTGGGAAAGACCACAACTTCATCGAACCCGTTCACCTCATGCAGGCCCTCATGGACCAGCAGGGTGGTTCCATCAAGCCCCTGCTCAAACAGGTTGGGGTAGAGCCCGGCCGCGTGCGCCAGGCCATCTCCAAGGAAATTGAAAACCTCCCGGAAGTGCCGGGCAGCGCCGGGGATGTCTCCATGTCCAACGACATGGGCCGACTGTTCAACATCTCTGACAAACTGGCTCAACAACGCGGCGACCAGTTCATCTCCAGCGAATTGATGCTGCTCGCGGCGCTCGAAGACCGTGGCTCCCTGGGTCGTGTTCTGCGGGAGCAGGGCGTGGACAAAGCCGCCCTGGAAAAGGCCATCAACGACGTCCGTGGTGGTGAGAACGTTAACGATGCTGGCGCCGAAGAGGCCCGCCAGGCACTCGATAAATACACCATCGACCTCACCGAAAGGGCCGAGGCCGGCAAGCTGGACCCGGTGATCGGCCGGGACGACGAAATCCGTCGCACCATCCAGGTGCTTCAGCGTCGGCGCAAGAACAACCCGGTGCTTATCGGTGAGCCTGGGGTGGGTAAAACCGCGATCGTGGAAGGCCTGGCCCAACGCATCGTTAATGGCGAAGTACCTGACGGACTCAAAGATAAAAAGGTCCTGTCGCTGGATATGGGGGCACTGATCGCCGGTGCCAAATTCCGAGGCGAGTTTGAAGAGCGCCTGAAAGCCGTGTTGAACGAACTGGCCAAGCAGGAAGGCCAGATCATCCTGTTCATCGATGAAATCCACACCATGGTGGGTGCCGGCAAGGCCGAAGGCTCCATGGACGCCGGCAATATGCTCAAGCCCGCTTTGGCCCGTGGCGAGTTGCACTGTGTGGGCGCCACCACGCTGGATGAGTACCGCGAGAACATCGAGAAAGATGCCGCCCTGGAGCGTCGTTTCCAGAAAGTGCTGGTCAGCGAGCCCAACGAGGAAGACACCATCGCCATCCTTCGTGGCCTGAAAGAACGCTATGAGGTTCACCACGGTGTGGAAGTGACCGACGGCGCCATCATCGCGGCCGCCAAGCTCTCGCACCGCTACATCACCGACCGCCAGTTGCCGGACAAGGCCATTGACCTGGTGGATGAAGCCGCCAGTCAGATCCGCATGGAAATGGACTCCAAGCCCGAAGCGCTGGATCGCCTTGAGCGGCGGCTTATTCAGCTGAAAATCGAGCGCGAGGCTCTCAAGAAAGAAACCGACGCGGCCTCTAAAAAACGCCTCGAAGAATTGTCGGCGGTCATCAGCGGGGTGGAGCGAGAATACGCTGATCTTGAGGAAGTCTGGAACACCGAGAAGGCGGCGCTGCACGGCTCCCAGAAGATCAAGAGCCAGCTCGAGCAGGCCCGTATTGACCTCGAAAACGCACGTCGTGCCGGCGATCTGGGCCGCATGTCGGAGTTGCAGTACGGCCAGATTCCGGAGCTCGAGCGCCAGCTGGACATGGCCAGCCAGGCGGAAATGATGGAAATGAAACTGTTGCGCAACCGGGTGACGGACGAGGAGATCGCCGAAATTGTCTCCAAGTGGACCGGTATTCCCGTATCCAAAATGCTTGAGGGTGAGCGCGACAAGCTGATGCGCATGGAAGAGGCGCTGCACGATCGTGTGATTGGCCAGGATGAAGCGGTGGAAGCCGTCTCCAACGCCGTTCGTCGCTCCCGGGCCGGGCTGGCGGACCCAAACCGGCCGAATGGTTCGTTCCTGTTCCTCGGCCCCACCGGTGTGGGTAAAACCGAGTTGTGTAAATCACTGGCAGCGTTCCTGTTTGATACCGAAGAGGCCATGGTGCGCATCGACATGTCCGAGTTCATGGAGAAGCACTCCGTGGCCCGGCTCATTGGGGCACCTCCGGGCTATGTCGGCTACGAAGAGGGCGGCTACCTGACCGAGGCCGTTCGTCGTCGCCCCTACTCAGTACTGCTGCTGGATGAAGTGGAAAAGGCTCACCCGGACGTCTTCAATATCCTGCTGCAGGTGCTGGAAGATGGTCGCCTGACCGATGGCCAGGGCCGCACGGTGGATTTCCGCAATACGGTCATCGTGATGACCTCCAACCTGGGGTCGGACATCATTCAGCAGAAGGCCGGTGAGGAAAATTACGAAGCCATGAAGAGCGCGGTCATGGAAGTGGTGGGCACGCATTTTCGCCCCGAATTCATCAACCGCGTGGACGAAGTGGTGGTGTTCCATCCGCTGGCCAAAGACCAGATTCAGGGCATTGCCCGTGTGCAGATCGAGAATCTGGCCAAGCGACTGAAGGAGCAGGACATGAAGCTGGATCTGGGTGATGACGCCATGCGGTTGCTGGCGGAAGTGGGGTACGACCCGGTGTACGGCGCAAGGCCGCTCAAGCGGGCTATTCAGCGGATGATAGAAAACCCCCTGGCCCAGAAGCTGCTGCAGGGGGAATTCGTGCCGGGTGATACGGTGCGGGTGCTCGTCGAGGATGACCAGTTGGTGTTCCAGAAGGCCTAAGCCGGGAGTGCCCCAACGAGTCCGGAGTGCTGGGCAGGCTCAGCGCTCCGGGCTTTGTTCCATCGGGCCGCAGTTTTCCTCGGCAATCTTCTCGAATTGCTGGCGCCGCTCTTCAATTTCCTCCGGCGTCAGGTAACGAATCTCGCCATCTTCGCCTTCCGTCCGGATCCGGGCGTTGCTCCGGATAATTTCCAGGTTGGAACGTGCCGTCGCGCAGTTGGCTTCCCGTTGTTTGCGTTGGGCTTCCTGCACCGCGGTCTCGTTACGACGTTGCTGGTCTTGTTGTTCCTGCTCTTCCATGGCATTGACCCGTTCCTGCGGGCTTTGCCGGTTGGAGCCGGAGCCCTTACTTGGCCGCACCTTGATCTGCTCCGCATTACCGCCCGTTGGCTGGCGGTCACCGAAGTGCGTGACTCCATTCTCATCCGTCCATTTGTAGACGGAAGCGCCGGTTGCAAGGCCTGGCGTTGCGTACATCAGTAGTGCCAGCATCAGAATTTTTCGGTTCATGTGTCTGTCCGTTGTTGGTTTGCTTCCTGCCTTATCTTGCCACTGAAAAGTATGGCGTTTCTTCGGCCTGGTTCAAATCTCTTTTCATGGCCTGCTATAAGAATGCCAGACAACGGGAAAATAGTGGAGATAACCGGTGCCTGCTATTGACAGGGACTCAGGCCCTGTCAAAATTGCGGATTGCCTGAAACTGGGGGTAATACGGCAGGTAATCCCGAGCGCGTAGCCCCCGTTTACACCACACTGAGCGCGGCCCGATCCGCCGTGCGCTGGTTGTTACGTAAGAGCAACCGATTGAATGGCCGTTCTCCGCAACCCTCAGGAGGCCGGCCGGCCAGGAGACAACCTCTTTAAGATCAGGTGTGGAGGAGCAGCCGGTTCCGCTTTCACAAGAAGCAGGGAAACCGAGAATCCAGGCAACCGGGGTGCACCCCGGCTCATTCACTCGTAGAAGAGGGTAGATATCGTGGAGTTATTGTCTGGCGCCGATATGTTGATCCGCTCCCTTCAGGATGAAGGGATCGAATACATATACGGCTATCCGGGTGGTGCAGCGCTGCATATTTATGATGCGCTGTTCAGGCAGGACAAAGTCAAGCATATTCTGGTTCGGCACGAGCAGGCCGCAGTCCATATGGCGGACGGCTACGCACGGGCAACCGGAAAACCAGGTACCGTACTGGTGACCTCGGGTCCTGGAGCCACCAACACTATTACCGGCATTGCCACTGCGTTCATGGATTCCATCCCCATGGTGGTTCTGTGCGGTCAGGTTGCGTCGTCACTGATCGGGGAGGATGCCTTCCAGGAAACCGACATGATTGGCGTTTCCCGTCCGGTGGTGAAGCACAACCTGAGTGTGCGTCATCCGCAGGAAATTCCCGAGGCGATCCGCAAGGCCTATCATATTGCGTCAACCGGCCGTCCTGGTCCGGTGGTGGTGGATATCCCGAAGGATATGACCACCCCTAATGAACGTTATGAGTATTCCTATCCCAAGAAAGTCAAGCTCCGTTCCTACAACCCCGCGCTGCGTGGTCACTCCGGCCAGATCAAGAAAGCGGTTGATATGCTGCTGGCGGCCAAGCGTCCGGTTATTTATGCCGGCGGCGGTGTGATCCTGGGGAAAGCCACGGAACAGTTGACCGAGCTGACCCGTCTTCTGGGATACCCGCTGACCAATACCCTGATGGGCATTGGCTGTTACCCCTGTTCCGACAAGCAGCACCTGGGCTGGCTGGGCATGCATGGCACCTATGAAGCCAACATGACCATGCACCATTCCGATCTGATCCTGGCGGTGGGCGCCCGTTTTGATGACCGGGTGACCAACGCGACCGAGAAGTTCTGCCCCGGTGCGCGCATTGTTCACATCGACATTGACCCAGCCTCAATCTCCAAGACGATCGACGCTGATGTGCCCATCGTTGGACCGGTCGACTCTGTTCTGAATGAGATGCTGTCTCTGGTCAAGAGCGCCAAGGAAAAGCCGGATGCCGACGCGCTGGCCGCCTGGTGGAAGCAGATCGACGAGTGGCGTGCGTTCCACGGTATGCGCTATGAAACCAGCGATGAGGTGATCAAGCCCCAGGAAGTGGTGGAAATGCTGAGCCGGCTGACCAACGGCGAGGCTTTCGTGACCTCGGACGTCGGCCAGCACCAGATGTTTGCGGCCCAGTACTACAAGTTCGACAAGCCGAACCGTTGGATTAACTCCGGGGGGCTGGGCACCATGGGCTTCGGTCTGCCCGCTGCCATGGGTGTCAAACTGACCCATCCGGACGACGAAGTGCTGTGCATTACCGGTGAAGGCAGTATCCAGATGAACATTCAGGAACTGTCTACCTGCAAGCAGTATGACCTGCCGGTGAAGATCATCAACCTGAACAATCAGGCGCTGGGTATGGTCAAGCAGTGGCAGGACATGAACTACGAGTCACGCCATTCGCAGTCGTACATGGAATCGCTTCCGGACTTCATGAAGCTGGTGGAAGCGTATGGCCATGTGGGCATTCGCATCGAACGTAAAGAAGATCTTGAGCCCAAGCTCAAGGAGGCACTGGCGATGAAAGACAAGCTGGTGTTCGTCGATATCCTGATCGACCGCTTCGAGCACGTCTATCCCATGCAGGTGGCTCGTGGTTCCATGAAAGACATGTGGCTCAGCAAGACGGAGAGGGTGTGATCATGCGTCGAATCATTTCTGTTTTGCTGGAAAACGAGCCGGGTGCTCTGTCGCGGGTGGTTGGGCTGTTTTCCCAGCGCAACTACAACATCGAAACGCTGACCGTGGCGCCAACCGAGGATGAAACCCTGTCCCGGCTGACGGTGACCACAACCGGTTCAGACAAGGTGATCGAGCAGATTACCAAGCAACTGAACAAGCTGATTGAGGTAGTGAAGCTGGTGGATCTGACCGAAGGCTCCCACATCGAGCGTGAGCTCATGCTGGTGAAGCTGAAAGCAACGGGCTCCCAGCGTGCGGAAATCAAGCGCACGGTGGACATCTTCCGTGGTCAGATCGTGGATGTCACCAGCTCGGTGTATACCGTTCAGCTGGCGGGCAGCAGCGACAAGCTGGACGGTTTCGTCCAGGCGGTTGGCACGTCCGGTGTGCTTGAAGTGGTGCGCACCGGTGTTTCCGGCATTGCCCGTGGTGAAAAGGTACTCAGCCTGTAAGGGCTGCTATTTCAGATTCATTTGAACATCATGGCCCGGCAGGGCCATAAACGATAAGAGGTTTCCATGCAGGTTTATTACGATAAAGATTGTGATCTGTCCGTTATCCAGGGCAAGAAAGTTGCCATTCTGGGCTTCGGTTCCCAGGGCCACGCGCACGCGTGCAACCTGAAAGAGTCTGGTGTTGACGTAACCGTGGGCCTGCGCCCCGGTTCTTCCTCCATTCCCAAGGCTGAAGCGTATGGCCTGAAGACAGCTGACGTTCCGACCGCCGTTGCTGGTGCCGACGTGGTTATGGTCCTTACTCCGGATGAGTATCAGGCGCAGCTGTACAAGACCGACATCGAGCCAAACCTGAAAGAAGGCGCTACCTTGGCGTTCGCGCACGGTTTTGCCATTCACTACAACCAGATCGTTCCGCGCAAGGATCTGGATGTGATCATGGTCGCTCCGAAGGCCCCGGGCCACACTGTTCGCACCGAGTTCGAGCGTGGCGGCGGTATCCCTGACCTGATCGCGATCTTCCAGGACGCTTCTGGCACAGCCAAGAACCTGGCCCTCTCCTACGCCAGCGGCATCGGCGGTGGTCGTACCGGTATCATCGAGACTACCTTCAAGGACGAAACTGAAACTGACCTGTTCGGTGAGCAGGCTGTTCTGTGTGGTGGTGCGGTAGAGCTGGTCAAGGCCGGTTTTGAAACCCTGACCGAAGCCGGTTACGCGCCGGAAATGGCCTACTTCGAGTGTCTGCACGAGCTGAAGCTGATCGTTGACCTGATGTACGAAGGCGGCATCGCCAACATGAACTACTCCATCTCCAACAACGCGGAGTACGGTGAGTACGTGACCGGCCCCGAGGTGATCAACGAGCAATCCCGCGAAGCCATGCGCAATGCGCTCAAGCGCATCCAGAGCGGTGAATACGCCAAGATGTTCATCTCTGAAGGTGACCTGAACTATCCGTCCATGACTGCCCGTCGTCGTCAGAACGCTGCCCACGAGATTGAAGTAGTGGGTGAGAAGTTGCGTTCCATGATGCCGTGGATCACCGACAACAAGATTGTCGACAAGGACAAAAACTGATCGGATTTCCGGTACAGTTTTGCAAAACGCGGCCCGAGTGGCCGCGTTTTTCGTTTATACTCCGCACAAATGCTTTCCGGAGTGATTGGAATGACCGAAGAAAAAAACGTGGCTGAAGAGCCAGAAACGTCCAAAAGCGATGACGCCGCCATTGAAGAAGGCGAGGTGGTGGAAGAAGAAGTGGTAGAGGGTGCCCGGGTTCGTCGGAAAGGCGTTTACCTGTTGCCGAATGCGCTGACCACCGCATCCTTGTTTTCCGGTTTTTATGCCATTGTCGCAGCGGCCAATGGTGTATACGACAACGCTGCCATTGCCATCTTTGTATCCATGGTATTGGACGGCCTGGATGGTCGGGTCGCGCGAATGACCAATACCCAGAGTAAGTTTGGGGAAGAATACGACAGTCTGGCCGATATGGTGGCCTTTGGTGTAGCACCGGGCCTGGTGGCTTTTTTCTGGTCGCTCAATGCGTTCGGCAAGGTTGGGTGGGCCATTACCTTTATCTACCTGGCTGGTGCAGCGTTGCGACTGGCGCGCTTCAACACCCAGATTGGTTCAGTGGATAAGAAGTACTTCGTGGGCTTGCCCAGTCCGTCGGCAGCCGCTTGTGTGGCAGGCCTGGTTTGGTGTTTCCACAGCTTTGAATCCAGCACCTGGCTCACGTTGTTGACCATGGTAGTTGTTGGCGGCACCGGTGTTTTGATGGTCAGCAACATTCTGTACCCCAGCTTCAAGGACCTGGACTTAAAAGGCCGGGTGCCTTTCGCCGCAATTCTTCTGGTGGTGTTGGCGTTGGTTGTTATTGCGCTGGATCCGGCGACAGTGCTTTTTGCGGTATTTCTGCTTTACGCACTGTCTGGGCCCGTGCGAGCGCTTTTCAGGGGCAAGGCTAAAAAAGCCTGAGAGCGCTTCGGGTAATCAGAAAGGCGGTATCCAGGATTCTGGATGCCGCCTTTTTGTTTTTGCTGGTTGATAAATAAACAGTTTTTGCGCATTTGATGGCTTTCGCGTACGTGGAAACCGAAGCGACAGAAGTTTTTCCGAAAAGGTCGTTGACAGGAAATCCGAGGTCTGTAAAATGCGCATCTCTTTCGAGGGGCAGGCCACTTCGGTGGGGTGTTTCTCGGCTGTTAACTGCTTGAAAGTTTTAAAGAAAAGCGTTTTACAGTTTC
>NZ_PTIV01000044.1 GCF_002934325.1 Marinobacter persicus | reverse complement strand
TAATCCAAATAACTTTTCAGCAAACCATCTTGGGTGACGATCACCGGAAGACTTATCTTCGTCCCCGTGTTGTCTACTTTGATATTTGCCTCTATACAGACGCTGTTCAGCACGCAATTTCCAATTGGTAAAATAGTATGTTCGTAATTCCACTATATATGCATGTATGCTCAAGAAAAACCAGATTTCGATTTCTGGCATAGGTTTTTGATGCTTTTTAGGATATTTTTTCTATTCCACTAAGCAGCAAGGGCGCGCAAGGCCCTGATGAATGGCTGCCGCCCACAGGCCAGTGCGGGTACGTCAGCCGCTTTGTTCGTACCGTCAAAAAGTACGATTTGTCATTCACCGCTGCCGAATCTCGCTGGATAAACGACTTTCTCAGTCGGTGCCGTTGATCAGCTGATCGTCGATCAGCCTCGTGAACATGGTATTAGCTCCGCCCTCTACGCCGGTACTCAACCGTACCGGTGCTCATTCAAGATAACCACCACGCGCCCATCGACGTTCATCACCTGCCCGGCACCCAGCGTCATCAGCCAGGGCCACTGCCAGCGGGTGTGGCCGAACACCGTCAGGCCTTCGTAACCGGTGGCCAGTGATAGCGCGACGTCCGGATCACCGCGGCGCCCCCGCTCTTCATCCGCTGGCCCCTGGTGAAGCAGGAACAAATCCGGGCGGCTACGGGTCACCTTTTCAACCGCTGACAGGAAGTCCACTTCGGTACGCCGCTGATTCCGGCTCGGGTTGCCAACGATGCCGGAGACGCCACCCACGGTGAGCTTATCTACCGACCGAAGTCCGCCATCCAGAATATGGACGTTTGCAGGTAACGCATCCGGTTGGGCCAGCTGGTCGTGGTTGCCCATGACGCCAAGGATCTCTGGCGCTACCTTGGAGAATGCTTCATACACCTCATCGACCGGTCCGGTACCACCGAGTTTATGGCAGTCCGGGTAGTCGTACAGATCCTCACACAAACACACGCCTGCGGGCTGCGGAATTTCCTGCTTCAGGATCATGGTATTGAGTGCCTCCGCGACCGGCACCCCGAGAAGGCGGTTTTTTCCACCGCTCTCCCGGCCCTGGAGATCCGAGGTAAAGATCAACGCGTCCACCGTATCAGGCAGACCGGTGGCGTAGGCGCAGTAAAACGGCAGCTGATTACGGCGTACTTTACCCTTCGGGCCGCTGGTGCGGTGCGGCAATAAAAAGAACGGGTCGTCCTCAACCCGGGTGATGCGCAGCATGATCAATTCCCTACCGATCCGGATTCGAAATTGTCCTCTTACAGTAGCCGGATCGATGATTCATTGCTAGGATGAAAAACACAAATTAACTATATGCAGTGCTCGCCATAGGCGTAACGCCTACATATTGTAGTTAGAGTTAGGGTCCATGAAACTCGTCACCCACCAGACCATTGCCCCCAACCCCGCCGGTATCGACTGGGTTTGCGGCGATGTGCACGGCCACTTGTCGATGCTTCAGGAGCAACTGAAACAGGCAGGGTTCCGTTTTGGCATGGATCGATTGTTCCTGCTGGGCGACCTGATCGATCGTGGCCCGGATTCCGAGGCGACGTTGAACTGGGCGCTTTCGACCGAAGGCGTGTTCAGCGTCCTGGGCAATCACGAGTTAATGTTTCTGGCTCGTTCCGAACACGAGGCTTACCGGGTAAAACATCGCCTGATCGGGGGCGCCTGGGCGGACGATTTGTCCTTTGGTGCCTACCGGCGGTTGTCTGAACGCTGCGCTCGGGAATTTCCGCTGTCGATGACGGTTCCCTGCGGCCAACACACGGTTGGGCTGGTTCACGCTCAAAGCCCTTTTGATGACTGGCGCCAACTTCAGGATGCCGACTATTCGGAGAAACTGGCCATCGACTGCACCTGGCCTTGGGATCGAGCGCAGGGGCCAGAACAGGTTATTGCGGGTGTCTCCGCTGTGATGTCCGGCCACATCGGGACCCCCGAGGTTGTGACTCGCGGCAATCAGATCTGGATCGATACGGTTGAGGCCACTGGCGAGTTTACCTTGGCCCCCATCGAAGAGATTTTCACACAAACATCGTCCAAATTTGGACGATTTGAGGTGAGCGCACCATGAGCAAACCATTGACGGAAAAAGAGCTCCTGAAAAACCTGAATGCCCATACGGCGCATGCGGACGAACTGGCAACGCCACTACCGGAGGAACTGGAGCCACTGGAACGGCTGAAAGGTTCGGTAAAGCGGTACGATCGGCCATTTGATGGATGCTGGGAAACCGATTCAGAGGATAGAGACGTCACGGATCCTAATCATGGCGATGAACCCTCAGCGGAATCGGGAGAAAACCACCGTAGTGAATGAGTCGCCGGTTCTTGTCGTCGATCTTGAGGCAACGTGCTGGGCGGATCGCATGCGATCTGAAGGCGAACCGCAGAGTCTCGATAATATGGAAATTATCGAGTTTGGCTGTGCTCTGGCCACCCGGCAGGGGGAACTTCTAGATAGCCGGTCGTTTCTGATCCAGCCCACCTGGAACCGGACACTCAGTGATTTCTGTACCTCGTTGACCAGCATCACCCAAGCGATGGTGGATGAAGCGCCACACTTCCCCGAGGCCGTGCAGGCCCTGGATGCGTGGCTGGGCTCACCGCCTGAGGATTTTATCTGGTGCAGCTGGGGTAACTACGACCGTCTGCATGTGTTGGCCGACAGTGAAAAACATGGATGCACACCGGCATTTATGGCGTACCCGCACCTGAACCTCAAGCGCATTTGGCGCCGGACAACAGGACAAAAGCGCAAGAACGGGTTGGCCCATGCGCTGGCCTACCACGAACTGGACTTTGAGGGGCACCATCACCGGGGCGTGGACGATGCCCGAAACATGGTGCGGCTACTGCCCTTCATGGACTGGACACTGGAGCCGGAATTAAGAACATGAGACTCGTCTGCCTTTCAGATACCCACAGCCTGCACCGATCCATTCCTGAGATTCCGGATGGCGATGTGCTGATCCATGCCGGCGATTGTCTGGGAGCCGGCACGTTGGACAATGTGGAAGATCTGAACGACTGGCTGGGAACCTTGCCCCACCCCCACAAAATCGTGATTGCCGGCAACCACGACTGGGTGTTTCAGCAAGCGCCTGAGCTGGCCCGCGAAGCGCTGTTCAATGCGACCTATCTGGAAGACAGTGGGATTGAGATTGATGGCATTAGATTCTGGGGCTCACCCTGGACACCCACCTTCATGGATTGGGCCTTCATGCTGGAACGGGGTGAACCGCTGCATGAAAAATGGCAACAGATTCCCGAAAACACCGATGTGTTGATCACCCATGGACCACCCAAGGGTATCGGCGACCAGGTGGCAATGGGGTTCCGCTGTCAGAACGTTGGCTGCGTTAATCTACTAGACCGCATCCAACAGCTTTCACTGAAGGCCCACATTTTTGGGCATATCCATGAAGGCTATGGCGAATACAGTCATGACAACACCCGCCTGATTAACGCCAGCATCTGCACCGGTCGGTACGAGCCCACCAATCCGCCCATTGTGCTGGATCTCGATTAGCCATGGAGCATCAAAATGACGGCTGAAGAACTGATCAAACGACTGCAAACCCTGCCACCGGAAACGCCCGTGCTTGTTGAGGGTTATGAGACTGGCTATGACGACATCGTGGATCTGGAAACCGAGGACGTGTTCCGGTACCGCAAGGCGCAGGAATGGGACGGCGAATACCAGAAGCCGGATGAGCTATTTGGGAAAGGAAGCAAAACCGTGCCCGCTGGGGTGATTGTTGGGCGGCGCGGGCCGTCGAGATGAAGGGCCACATTATGACTAAAAGGAAATCGTACAAGCTTGATGAGCTGCTATCCCAGTGTGATCCTGAAGCGCCCAAACCCTCAGAGCTAAAGGCCTGGGACGATACGACAACCGTTGGGCTGGAACAGGATGTCATGGGTGATCAGGTTGATATCCGGCAGGCCGTTCTGGTGTTTGCCGAGAAGTTACGTGGGCAGTACGAGGCCACTCAGTTAATTCTGTTTGGCAGCCGGGCCCGTGGGGATTACCACACCGAGAGCGATGCTGACGTCGCAGTTATCTTGCCAGGTAACCCTGGTGACTTCGTGGAAACAAAGCTTGCAATGGCGGACCTGGCGTTCGATACCTTGCTGGAAATGGGAGTTCTGATTCAGGCGTTTCCTGTCTGGGAGAGCGAATGGGCTCATCCGGCCAGTTACTCCAATCCGGACATTCTGCGGAACATTGCACGGGAGGGCATCATTATTTGGAGCAGCTCACAATCATAGACCCACTGGCACCTGACTCGCACTGCAATGTTTTTACAACGCATAAAACAGCAATCTGTTCCGGGCTCCAGTGTTCTTTCAGCGTAGATCGTCGACCACTGCTTCGTTTGTGGCGTTTGAAGGCCCTTCTAAACCGATTGTCTGCCCGATGCTGAGCAGGTGTCTATGGGGTGGGCGTCAGCCTGTGGACTGCTTCAGGCTACAGCACTCCCTTTCCTTACTCAGGCGGGATCAAGCTCACACTGCAACTGACGCACTTCATTTAGCGTAACCGGCAATCGCTCCCCGTCGCCCACGAAGTAGTAATCGCGGTAATGGCTCGCGACGCGACTTCCTCGCAAATCAATCTCAAGCAGCTGTGCCGTGATTACTCGCCGCCCGATCCGATTGTCATCCGGATCAGAATCAATAGTGCCGACTAGGTGGCCGGCAAGCCCCTCAAGTCAATGCCGGCACCTTCAGAATGACCGGGAGGGATTACCCGGTCTCAGCAAACATCAGGTCACGGCTTGGCATGCCTCCATACTCTTTCTCCAGCTTGGCTGCTTGTGCCTCAAACGTACTACTGGCAATAACGGCCGTCCATATCGGGCGCGCAGACCCGGAATAGGATCCTTCGCCAAGAAAGGGCCCAAAGCTGGAATGAACAACCTTGTAGATGCTCAGCTCCACCTTCATTCTGCTGAAATCGATATCCTGCCACTGAACCCAACCATCGTGGGTCAGGTACCAATAGTTCTCGTTTTTGGCGAGCTCTTTTGGATAGCAGTGAGCGTCACCACCCCAGGTGGTCGAGTGGGTTCTGTGCTCGCTTTCAAGGCAACGAAGAACACTCTCTCCCGAAAGATGGTCTGCCTGATGCTTTTCCTGAAGAATCCACTCAAACACGTTAAACGTTTTGTCCGTCAAACGTATTTCAAATGGTAGAGAAGCAAGCAAGCCATTTGACGATTTAAAGCCCAATGAACGTGAAAGCAATTCTTGTGCTCTCGTCGTTTTGATCGGTACGTTATCGTCAGCAAGAAGACATTGAAGGGCATGAACCAGCGAGTGGAACTCTTTTTTTGAACTGATTTTCATCTGAACTCTCCCGTACTCAAGCGCAACAATGCTACCCCCGTTTACGATGCACTCTTACACTATACGGACGAATCCAAACAAAATTCGTTATGCGGTTTTTAACGAGTAGAGTCGGGGGCTCAGGCCTCGTTTCGCCCATGCAGCTCTACACTGCATTAAGCCAAGCCTCAAACAAAATAAAGGTGGTGTCAACAGCGAGTGGTTAAATCCCAGTCCCTCACCGTCATATGCTCCTGCATAACCGCCAGCTCTCTATCCTCCATGATCTTTACGACCGGCTCCCAATCCGTGCCCTCTGAAAGCATTCGTAGTCTTTTCATGGCTTTGGTCTGGCGACGATACGCATTGCGCTGGGGAGCGCCCCCAAGCGTATCTGACTCATTGTTCAGCTCGGCCCAGGCGACAGGTATCAGAATCGTCCCTTTGCCCATGCTCAGGGCCATCTCCAGCCCCTCCGGGTCGAAGTCATAATACAGGGCCAGATTTTCGCCCGGCTGCTCTGCAATGAGCTTCCGAACATGCCGCATGTTCTCCCGGTGGCCCCGATACAACAACACGCTGTCGCGCCACTCGGTTGGTAACCGGATATCCTGCCAGTGGGGCATAAGCGATCCGTTTTCTATGATCACCAAACGGCACTGCTTTAACGCCTCAGTATCGAGTGCCTCAGCACGGACGCTCAGAACGGCCCCGGGGGGCGTATTGGTCACCTGGCCATTGATGGTCACCCTCGCCTCACCGGAGGTTGCCAGTACCAACAGAGCACCAAAGACCGAATCTGACGCCAGCTTTTCATCTGAGGTCTTCTCCGCCAGATCCATTCGAGTGCCCTTCAGCGTGTCTGTCAGCGGATCCAACCCATTGGTCAGATACTTTGCATACTCCCTCAATCGCCGAAGGTCACCAGGAGTAAACAGTAGTTGATTGTTGGTGATAATCCCGGCCCCGGTCTCATCGTGAATACGCTGCCAAACCTTACTCACCCTCGCGGTGCGCCGCCCTTTCTTCAGGAGTCGTTCAATGGCACCAAATTCATCCGCTGCCATGGGCTTCCCTCAAAACGAGATCATGGATATATAGGTTGTCCGGATACAGCGGATCCGGTTCCGATTGGTACAGAACGTCTATTGCTCGGTATTCTTCAACAGCCAGTGAATCGATTTCCGCCGTCACTGTCGCCAACCATGTCGCGGTATCAATCTCCAGTCCACTGTTCGCCAGCACGTCACTGGCAACAATCTCGTTGTCGCCCAGGTCACCACTGAGGATAAACTGAATCAGGGACTCCACCGTGCTTTCTACCGGATCCTCCGGTTCCTCAATCACCTCCCCGTCGGCATCGAACTCCACGGAGTCAACCGAGGGTACCTCAACGTCATCCCGGGTCGTACCGGCATTGATGGTACGCGCGGTGGCCGCCAACTCGATCAGTTCACTATCATCGGCCGGGTCGTAGATATCCGGTGCCGCGGCAACATGGAATGGCGCCACGTTGTTGAGCACCTTTGGGCAGCCCTCAAGGTCAAGGTGGTCAATAGACGGCTCAAAGCCCGGGTTGCGCTCGTAATAGGCTTCAAAACTGCCCACAAGCTTGTTAAGCCGCTGATCTTCACGCAGACGCACCAGCAGGACACGAAGCTGGTTCAGGGCGTAAGCCAGGTTGGCCCGCCCCTCTTCCAGGGTAGCCGGCAAATACTTGACCAAGAGCCGTTTCAGAAACGGGTCGTTGCCGGCCTGGTCCGCCAGCTCCAGGATGTTGAAAGAATCGAAAAGCGTCAGAAGCCGCTGAGCACGCTCAATAACTCGCCTGTTTTGATCGATTCGGAGGTCGATATCGGTGATGTAGGAGAAACCACTATTAAGGTAAGCCGAGAACGTTTCGGTGGAAATGCGAATGTCCTCGATCAGCCCCGCCAGGATCTCCTTGATTTCATCCTCAAGCCGCTCCTGATCGGCCAATGCGACTTTGGCCTTGGCCTGCCGGTATTGCTCGAACAGATCCAGCAGCTCTTCCCACAACTTGTCGATGTGCTGGCTAGCCCAACGCCGGCGATCGGACTCGGTGATGTGTCCGAGGAATTGCGCCAGTACCTTCTTCAGCTGGGGCTCCTCGTCACCAATGCTCAAGATCAACCGGTGATGCTTTAGGGTGTCCAGAAGCTTTTCGTTGTCTTCCGTTTCCGGAATCCGGTTGCCGCGGGTCAGATGGGCTTCCAGGATGGCTTCGCTGTGATTGGCCAGCACCTTAAGCGTCTTCTGGGCATCGTCTATTCGCGCCATCAGGTCAGCCTCATCTGGTTGTCCTCATCCACGGCGTCTTCCGGAATGCCCTCATGGTTTTGGATGAAACTCATCATATCGTAGAGCCATGAAAACTTGCCGGTGGCTTGATAGTCGTTTCCTGACGTTCCGAAGCGGACCAGATAGCCCTTATTGACGAGGGTTTCCATCACAACGCGAATACGGCCGGCTACGTCCGGTTTTTTGGTTGAGAAGAGCCGCTTTTCAGTCAGCGAGCGTAGCTTTTCCTCGAGGGTCGGTGTCCCGGCAATCTGCTCGATCAACTGGCTTTCGTACAGGTGCTCCCCCGGGGCAATCGGGCGATCATTCGTTTCGACGTTCATAACCAGGCGCAAGAATGCGACGAGCGATTCAAGGTGGTTGGCCACCTCCCGAAATTGCTGGCGAACGCCTTCGCGGGCTCCCGAAACAGACAAGTCCTGGTAGGCACATAGCCACGCATCCTTGTTACCGGTCTGACGCAAGGTCCGGCTCAGTTGACTTAGGAAATCGGCCACCCGCTCTTGGTTCTCCGGTACCAGCAAGTACGTCACAAGGTCTTCGTGGCGGTACTCGCACAGGACTTCCCCGGCCAGCAGTGCCGTTACGGTGCGCTCAAAAAGTGGGTTACTCGGCATGGGTTTGATCCTCGGTTTCCTGGCGCTGGCGGGCAACCTGGGCGAACCGTTTATTATTGCCGGTGTCCTGCGCCGCATTATGCTGCCCGAAAATGTTGACCCGCCCATCCTTGATGCTGACCTTGTTCTCGAAGAACTTGCGCAACCCGTGATCCAGCTTCGGACAGGCCGAGATCATCGTGACGTTCTGCTTTTCCAGCATCGAAGCCAGTCGGGAAATGTTATTGGCACTGAGTGTGCCCAATTCGTCAATCGGCCAGGTAATACGCGTGGAGAGATCCGGCGCCAAATACCGCGTCATTCCTATGAAGACGGCCATGATCGCCAAATACGTGAGCCCGGTGGAGCTTGCGTTCAGGAAGTCGTTGTCGTTCCGGATGATGACCAGGCGTTCGTTTTCCCGCAGCTGCAGGCGCATATCGACCATAGACTCCATATCATCCCGGATCCGGGCTGAGCGCAAGGTATTGACCACCTGATGGAAGTCACTAACTAATTCATCACTCGGGATATCCGTTCGGTGCGATAGTTGCCAGTTCTCCCAACTCTCGACAAAGTTCTTCAGTGGTGCCCAGCTGTCGTCTTCATAAATGCGAGGTTTGAGAACCACCTCGATATCGCTGATGGATTCAATCTGCTGGTCCGTGTTGATGGCACGCTGTAGTTGATTGGAAGCCTGCTTCACTTCACGGACCAGCTGTTGGAGACCGCCGAAATAATCCCGGAGCTCGCCGGCCGCGTTGGTAAACTGAGTGATTAAGGCAGCTCGTAACTGAGGGAGATCCTGTTCAAGCAACAGTCGAAGGCTTTCGGTCTGGGAAAGCTCAAAGTCGTCCCCGTAGCGGTCGCCAACATTGGGCAACTGACTGACCCGATACTCCTGCAGCTTGCGCCAGGCTTGGTAAACCTGCGTGTTCTCATACTTGTTCAGCACACTCGTGGCCTTACGGACGGCCTTGATCACCATTTCACGCAACTTTTCCAAATCCCTGTAGGCCTCGCGAAGCTGATCGGTGAGTGCTTTGAGATTGCCCGGCAGTTCCCGGGTACCGCTGTCCGCGTCCTGGAACTTGAGCAAGATGGTTTCCGCTTCCTCGATAGCTTGCTGAATGCCAGCCACGCGTTTCTTGCACTCGGAAATCTTGCCTGTGAACGACTTCTTCGTTTGTTCGTAGTCGTTTTTCAGGCCTCGGCGCTTGCGTTGCACGTCTTCCAGTTGCCTTTCATACCCGGCACACTCCGCCTGCCACGTTTCTACCTTGGCCCATTCACGAGTCCGCCAGCTCCGGTATTCGTGGATTTCGGTCTGAGCCTGCTCGATCTTTTGAATCTTCTTCTCAAGCGCGTCCTTTTTCTCACGTGCGCGGCGGACTTCCTCGGGGTTCACACCTTCGTCCTTGAGCCGACTGGCGTGAGCCTCGTTCAACGTTTTGATCCTGTGCTCGTGCTCTTCAGTGGCCTGTGCCGCCAGCTCACGCGCCTTGCCAATGGCTTCGGTGAGCTCGGCTTCTTTGGTCGCCCACTGGCCCTTTCGCTCCATTCGAAGCTTTGCGTACCGGTCTTCAATGTGTTTGGCCGTGTTCCGGGTTTCCTGATCAAACGCTACCAGGCGTTCCTTGATGGCCCGAAGTTCCCGCTCAATCGCGGTCAGGCGCTCATTCTGAGCCTGTGATGCCGCATTCCGGACGGAAGTTAAGGCGGTCTTCGCATTTTCCAGTTGCCGTTCGTGGAGCGTCTGGCGGCTCTCAATCTGCTCGACTTCCCGGGCCCGGTCCTGGAAGATAGTGTTGCTCTTCTGGGCAGCGGTCTCTGCCTCCTTATACACACGTTGCGCCTGTTGGCACTGCGCATCCTTTTCCTCAAGGCGGGCCCGGATTTGGTCCTCAGTCGCTGCAAGTGGGGGTACGGGTACGCTTTCATAGTCCAGTCGCCACCCCATGACCGTCTCACTCGCTGCCTCAATCAGTTCCGGGCTGAGATCGGAACGCTCAAGCAGGTCAGGATTGATCACCTTGCCCAGCGTCTCGCCCCAGCGGGGATCGTCCTCACGCAGCTTCGCCAGCCAGCTATCCCGTTCCGGTGTCAGTTGCCGCTGCAACGCCTGAAACTCGCCATCCAGTCTATTGACCGAGCCTTCGGCGTCCTCCAGCCGCGTCTGAGCCGTGTTGCGATCGTGCCTGGCCTGCTCGCGCTTGTTGGTCGCCTCGGTCACCTGCCGAGCTGCGGCATGCAGGTCGTCTTCCCGTTGCGCCACCAGCCCTTCGGCTTCCTGAATCTGCCGCTGCTCTTCCGGCGTGAAACTCGGGTTCGCCAGCTGGGTCTCAAGCCTGACCTCCTGCTCACCCAGCTCCCGGCGTTTGTTGTGCCTCTCTTCCCGGTAGCTGGCAACCTCCTTGTTCTGATCACTCTCCAGTGTGGTCAGGCCATGCTCATACAAATGTTTTTCGTTTTCCAGTCTCCGCTCAGCCGTGGTGATCCTGCTTGTACGCTCGTTTTGCGCCTGCTGGAAAGCCTGATTGATCTGATCGATCTTCTGAATGTGATCACTCTCAAGGGCGGACACTTTACCGGTCAGCGTTTCATGATCGTCCTTGGCGTTCTGGAATTGCTGACGATATTCATTCAGGTTGTCCAGTTCCTGGTCCAACTCGGGCAACCCTTTACGCTCGTATTCGTCCTGCTGCTCAAACGTCCTATTTAACCGCTCGTTCAGTGACCTAATTTCATTGCCCAGGTCTACCTCTCTGCGGCTCAGCTCACTGTCCTTGTCGTTGAACGCCACCTCCTCGGTCTCCAAATCCGTTTGCAGTCTGTCGATCTGTGACAGCAGTTCTTTCCGGATCTCCTTTTGTTCCGCCACGGTTTCCCGAAGCTGGGTAGCTGTGCGTGCAGCCTGTTCGGCGATCCCTTTGCGCTCCGCATCCTTCACTAGGCACTCCCGGATAGCCGCTTCTTCCCGTTCAAACTCCTTGATGCTTCGGATATCGTTTACCAGGTCACGCTCGTGCAGGATGGTTGGGCGTTTGTTGATATGGATGGAATCGAACATGGTCTCGCAGATCATGCTCTTGAAGCTGGAAAGCAGCCGGTTCTTGTTCAGAACAACGTGCGTCAAGCGATCAATATGACTCATCCTGGTGTCAGGACCGCCCAGCCCATAGTCGTTGGCCAAGGCCCGCAAGCGCCGTGCCTCGGCCGGTTGGCGTTTTATGAGCTTTGAGTTGCGCTGGATGATGGCCCGGTAATCCGTGATCGTGCCAATCATCGGGGACATCTGAACGCCTGCCTCACGCAAGGCCTCAAAGATCACGTCATTGGTTGCGCCATTTCCAAGGGCTTCCTTGATATCCGGGCGGAAGAACGTGTCCTCCAGCCCACCTTCCACAAAGCGATAGCAGAGTTTGCCGGACTGGTGCCGATACATGACGGCGCAACACAGTCCTGTGTGGCGACGGTATTCGAAGATGATGAGCGATTGCAGGGATTTGAGATAAAACTCTACGAACGGATCACGCCCCCCGGCCCGGCTTACAATCCGGTCGGGTTCCTCTCCGTAGAAGGCAGGGATCAAATGCAGGATGGAGGTCTTACCGGCTCCATTGGTACCGCCTACGTGCGTTCGGTCCTTACACTCGATCCGAACCGTCCTTCCGGCAAACTTCTTGAATGAGTGATGCAGAACGATGTTCTCAAGGCCATAGCTTTCCGTGGGTAAATCCATGCAATTCTCCATGCATTGGGGCTCGATGTTGTGGCGCCCCACCTCGTGACTAATGCGGCAAATCGGGGGCATTATACTTGCCCTCACAAGAAGGAGAGGATGCTCTTTGCTTGCTTATCTCCCTCATAGTTTCTCTTAGACGCTTCCATCAGAATAATTGAAGATGCGGCGATATCTTCAATAAAAACCGTTAGTTAACAACGACATTGAATCGAGGCATAGGTAGCCATGAAGCAAGACGAGTCTGGCTTGCCTAACCGACGGAATGTATCCCAAAAGCCCTGGATCGGTAGAAACGGTGTCTAGCTTGCTCTAGGATGGTCTAAAACCTTTTCGGATGCCGTCTTCTCGCTACGAGAACGGCCAAAACACTATTTAACACTGATATCAAATGCAAGGAAGGGTCATGGACTACCAGCAGCTCAAGGAACGCCACCGCGCCGAGAGAGACCGGCAGCATCCGAATTTAAGCCTTCGAGTACATCGCTCACTAAGCTGGCTCCAAAGAGCAGAGGTCATGGATGACCTGGATGGTCAGTTCATTTTTTTGTGGATTGCCTTCAATGCGGCATATGCGACTGAAATCGAAGACGGCTACCGCGCCTCCGCTAAAACGACGTTTGGGGAATTTTTGCAAAAACTGGTAGAGCTCGACACCCAAAGTCGCCTTGAGGATCTGACTTGGAATGAATTCCCGAAAAGCATCCGACTTCTTCTCGATAACAAGTTTGTTTTCCAAAGCTTTTGGGACTTCCAGAATCAACGCCTTACCGCTGAAGAGTGGGAAGAGCGCTTTGCCGATGGGAAAAAAGCCGCCCAACATGCTTTGGGCTCCCAAGATACGGCCTCTGTTCTGGGAATCGTTATGAACCGGACCTACACCCTCCGCAATCAGTTAATCCATGGCGGAGCCACCTGGGGCAGCTCTGTCAATCGCAGCCAGGTTCGGGACTGCGTGGCCTTACTATCCAAGCTGGTGCCCGCCATCCTGATCATCATGATGGATAACCCTCACACGCTTTGGGGTGATGCCTGTTATCCAGTCATTGACGGGTAATCTTATAACTCCCGGAAAGCGAAAATCAGACGAGCTATACGACATTATTCGTCATTTTATTCTGCCTTACTGTCCAGGCGATACGAGCGCACCTGATGTCAATGGCCATTTATTTTGACCCACCTTTGGCCAATAAAATTGACCCACCCTTTATAGTCTAGCTTGTAACTTTCTGCTTCAGTCGATAGCTTTCTCCTCCCAACATAAAGATGTGTGAATGGTGGATGACCCGGTCAATGATCGGCACCGCCACGTTGTCGTCGTGGAAGAACTCGCCCCAGCTGGTGAAGTCCTTGTTGGTGGTCAGTATGATCGACCGGTATTCGTACAGGCTGTTGATCAGTTGGAACAGGTTATAGCGGGCCTGCCGAGTCATGGGCAGGTAACCCAGTTCATCAATGATCAGTAGATCGTATTTGGCCAAGGCGCTGACCCGCTTTTTCAGCTCACCCTTCATCTCGGCCAGTTCCAGTTCTTCCACCAGATCCAGGGCATTGCGGAACAACACCCGGTAGCCAGCTTCCACGGCTTTGTGGCCGATCCCGATGGCCAGGTGGGTCTTGCCCACACCCGGCGGGCCAATGAACACCAGGTTGTTCCGTTCGTCGAGGAACTGGAAGTCCAGCAAGGCATTGACCTGACGTTTGGTGATGGTGGTCTGGTGCCGGTAGTCAAAGCCCTCCAGGCGCTTCTCGACGGGGAACGCGGCCATCTTCCGGTTCCGACGGATACGCTTGTCCTGGCGCTGGATCAGTTCGTGTTCGGCAAGCCGGTCCGCGAAGCTGAGATAGGACATCTCGTTGGCTTCAGCCTCGGCCAGCAGGCTGGTCAGTTCGTCGGCGGCCGCGCTCAGGCGCAGACTGCGGTAACGGGACACGGTCTGTTCAAGCTGGCTCATGGGTCACCCCCTGGCCACTGGAGTGGCCAACACGGCGGTAAGCACTTAGGTCCAGTGCTTCCTTGGGTTCTGGCAGAGGTTCCGGCTGCCGTTCCCGGAGAACGGCGGCCTGGGCCGCTTCAAGGTAGCTTTGCAGCCGTGTGGCGGTCATGCCACGACGCTCTGCCAGCGTCGTGATCAATGCCGGATCCACGGGTGCATAGCGCTTGAGCAGGTCACGGGTAGCCACCAACTGATCCTTGTAGATCTTGGGCTCGGAACGCTTGAGTTGCTGGCACAACCGTTGCCCGACTTCGCTACCGATCATCTCATTGATCTTGCTCTCAAGGGTGGCCACCCGCTCGGCATGATCGCGGTAGTGATGGGTGTTCTTGATCACCTTGCCTTTATCGGAACACAGCGTATGGCTGGCAATGACGTCGCCTGTGTTCAGGTCGCTGATATGGAGTTGGCCGCCGGACTCCAGAACGCCCACCCGGGCCTGCTGCCAGGCCATGGGCACAGAGTACTTGTTGGCCTTCCAGGCGATCAGGCCGGTCTTGTCGGCCCGACGTGTCTCGTGGGCCACCGGCTGCACGCAAGCTGGTGACAGATAGGCCTCCAGGTGTTCTCGCTCATCCCGTTCGAAGCGTTCCCTGGGTGGTTCGCCGGTGGTGCCGTGGATGCGGACATTGGCCACGCTCTCAACCCAGTCCTGCACGTGCTGGCGCACGTGTTCCTGATCCCGGAAGACTTCACCGTAAAGGCAATCCTGCTTGACGTACTTCACGCCGGCTTCCACCTTGCCCTTACTCTCCGGATCGTAGCCTTCGCAGGCATGGATCCGGAACCCTGCCGTGGTGGCATACTCATGGAACCGTTGATTGAGGGTTAGCTCCCGGTACTGCTCGTTGATCACCACCAGCTTGGTCTGATCGTAAACGCACTCCTCGGGCAGGCCACCGAAGTAACGCAGGGCTTCGTCATGGAGCTGGATAAAGGTCTGGGTATCCAGCGGCCGGAAGGCCAGACCCACGTACATCAACCGCGAGTAAGACAGCACGAACACCACAAAATGCAGCGTGCGTTCTTCGCCACTGATCAGCACGCCTCGCAACTCACCGGGGTCCACCTGGCACTGAACACCCGGCACATCGTCCAGAATGGGTTCGTAGTAGCGCATCTGGGCCGAGGCCACTTCCTCCTTGAGCGCTCGCACATAGCGGCGAAGGGAGCGATCTGAGGCCGGTAAGTCGCCGACCTTTGCCTGAAGCTTACGGGCAATCTTGACGGCGCTGAGCTTGGGAAATTGCTTGAGCAAATGCACCAGGTACTCCCGGTGATCGTCGAGGCGCTTAGTGCGTGAGGGATCTTCAATCTGTTCCGAAATTGCGTTCTCATCCATCCGCAGATACTTGCGGACGGTATTGCGGGACAGCCCCAGTTCCTGACTGATGGCGCGGATCGACAATCCTTTACCGTTATCGTGCAGTGCCTTGATCTTGTGTATCACAACCCACTCCTTCACTGACATGCCCCCGGCCATCAATAAAAGCGGGGGACAGTAGCTGGTTCTGTGGCCTGACGGCCACCCGGGGGTGGGTCAAAATTAATGGCCAGTAGTGGGTCACTTTAATTGGCCATTAACACCTGAAGAAGACACCCTTCGAACGGATAAACGCCAGCAATCTGCGCCTAAAGTTGGCGCGGTCATCATCCGCAATACCCGCCGAATCCGGGTGCTGATGAGCGACAGTTATCCCTACAAAGATGAACTTACGAATCTGGTACGCCGCCTGATTCCGGAATAGATGCCCGGCTCCCGCCGGCACGACGCAATGGGGGGAGAGGGGGCCGCGTGTCCATACAGCAGAAATTGATCGCCAACTAGCCAATAATAGCCGCGCCTGAGCTGTCATGGCGGTAAAACGCCCAGTCTGCGAGACAGGCTGGGTGGCTATGTGGAATCTGGGCTAGAGTCAGTCTTTTAATGTTGCTGCACTAGCTATTGCGATAACTCCGCCTACAGCAACTGCACCCAGTGTTATGAGAGAACCGGCAATAACTTGACCGTTTTCTTTGAACCAGCTATCCACATATTCTTGCGAGGGGGCGGGGATCTCTATTTCAACTTCCTTCCATTTTACATGTATTTTCGAACCTTTTTGTTCTACACTGATGTCTTCCCTTTTTATTTGCTTAGGGTCAACTCCCTCTTTTTCTGCGGCCACTTTGACCTCTTCGAAAACTGCATCTGTAATCTCTTCCGCCTTCATCTTAATACTCCTATTTTTACTGTTAGGTTAGGGAAGGTCTGAATAACCGGTGATTTTTGCCGATGTTGTTTCAAAGCAGCAAAAATCTCAAATTTCAGACGTTATTTCCCTGTTATTTGTATG
>NZ_PTIV01000043.1 GCF_002934325.1 Marinobacter persicus | reverse complement strand
GTGGCAGCTTTGCCGTGGAATCAGTGGCAGCTTTCGCGTGGAATGGGTGGCAGGCTTCGTCTGGAATCAGTGGCAACCTTGGTCTGGAATACGCAGTCTTGATATGCTGTGTCAGGCATCGAGTCCGCAGCAAATAGGAATAAGCGTAGTTGCTTTGAATCCATGCCGCTTGGTACCGGGTGTTCCAAGATAGCCACACGAACCAACTTTCGACCAAGATAATCAATCAAGCTATCCTCACTGAATCCTTCACTTTCCATGAAGGCCAAACAGTTTTCCCAGGTTGGTTTGATCACGCTTTCATTAAACAGCATTGCGTGAAAATCTTCGGGCACGCCCTCTAAAGATGACAGTTGAGTCGTCTGTCGACCAAGAAACTCTCGAAGATCATCGCGATCAATATCGTCGTGACGGATCACCTCTAGAATTGCAGAGGCATTCTCCTTTGAGTTCTCCTGAAGCCCCAAAACAATCTCATGTAGGTACCTATCAAAGTCTCGTTCGATTCGCTTAATTAAGGGCGGATTACCCGTTGAACGTATGCTCGTTAAGTTCCTCTCATGCAGGGACTCTAGATCGCTCTCTCCCAAAATCGCTTGGTATGCATACTCAAGGTTCGCGAGCGTGAGTTCGAAAAGCCCCTTATCAAACATAACGCGTACAATTTCAGAATGTTCCTTGATCGCAGCCAGTTCTTTAACCTCGAAGTCGAGGAGTGCCAGGCGTTCCGGTTCTAATTCGGGTGAATTCACCAGAATCTCTGGAAGGTTCAGCGAAACAAATTCCGGTAATTCATCAAAATCCCGTGCGAGCGCTTTGAGTAAGGTTACCGGCAGTTTCGAGACTACCTGGGTTACGTGGGAGATATTGTTAGGGCTAGCAATGATAGTCGGGACAAACCTTTTCCATGCTTTGACCAGTCCCGAAAGAAGCCCTACAACATTTTGACCACTGGCATAATAGGCATTGAAAAACTCCTCGCAGCTCTCAAATTCGGACGAGAGAAAATCGAAAAACTTCTGCGCTTGGTCTCGGTAGCTGCCCCCGTCACTCAGAATCGTATCGACAAGCCTTACATTGAGAATATAGCTTTGCCGGAAATCTTCATCTCTCATTGCTGCGACAACCTCTTTTGGGTTGTCGATTGGAAAACTTGGTTCAGGCACGACGAATGCCCTCACCTGGATCAGAAACTTATTGTCATTGGGGGACAAACGGCCTGAGTGGAACAGTGAAGTGTATTGATAGTAGGTATCGTCTAGGTAGCCTTCGAGAATTAAAAAACGGGCCAGCTCTCCGTTATCGCCAAAATTCCCGAAAATATCCTGCATGTGGCCAGCGTTCAAACGCAACAGATCTTTAAGCTTAGTCGTACGCAGAGCTGCGATATCTGATCTGAGATCATGTATCTGGCGCAAGCTCCTCTTCTTGTAATCAGCCGCCTTATTTTCGATCTCTTCTTTGCGTTGCTCGTAGGATTTTTGGGAATTCACCTCACTTTGCAAGTTAATTGCATTGACCTGTTTCCATCCATTATTGGCCATTCGGCAAAATATACGGGAACTCCCTATAATTTCCTCAAACGCATTGTGCGAAATCATTTGCTGAACGGGAATCCATGCTCGGTTGTCAAGACTAACGGCGACAACATTGGAAGGGAGCTTCTCTATCAGAGCCATAGCATAGATTTGCCGGAGCTCTTTCAGGTCCAATGGGGTCTGTCTCTCGGCGACTTCCAGCCGATTTTCAAGTTCGGCGATCTCGGCCCTATACGTGTTCTCACCATGCCTAATAAGCTCATCCTGGCGGTTCAATATTTCTGCGAGATTCCCAGAGCCGCGATGCAGTTGCTCAAAGTCCTTTGGATAGACATTTTTATAGATTAGGATCGCGAGAAGCTTATTGGCGTTAAGCAGATTCTCTCCATCGGTTTTCAAGTTATCCATATAAATAGCGTATTCATTGAATATATTTTGAATCAACCTCAGGTCGTTCAGATATCGTGAGACCTCCCTAAGAAACTGCCGATTAAGATGCTCATTAAGCTCTAGTCTCTTTCCCTGCTCCAAAACCATATCGATTGAATTTGATGTGTTGATAATTGGTATGACGGGAATGATAAATTCAAAGAACTTAGTTCGATCGGTGTTCACAAACATGTCGTCGCGCAGGGCGTAGAGAAACCTCACGGTGCGCTTTACGCCCGCGTTTTCGTTGACAAGGCGATTAATTTCACGCAGCGTGACGAAAATCTCAGAATCTTCGAATCGATCTATATCCTCAATGACTACAAGGTCGTAATCAGTTGACTGGAAGAAGTAAATTATTTCGTCTAGGTGGCGGTTCAATATGGACATCTGGTCGTCATGTGCTGGCTTTATCTCAACATCTTTCAGCGATATGCTCTTAAGTGACAGACCGAAGCTTGCAACATAAAAATGGTGAATTGTCATTAATAGGAATACTCCGGCAAGAACGAAGCTACCTACGTTTATCCAGTTACTGAGCAAAGGCGGACTGAAAAAATTGCCACTGACAATGGCTTCTCGCTGATGAAACACGTACCAAAGCGCGAGAATTCCAAACATTATGTATAAAGACTTAAAAATCGCCCAAACTCCGGGGGACTGAATTCTTTTAAACCGCGATAGCGGGAGCTTGTTTGCGTCAGCACCGTACAACATCTGCTGCAAGATGCTTCTCTCAATCTCTTGACGGCTCACCCTTTCATCTTCATCTTCATCTCCCGAATTTGCGTCAGGAACAAACGCAGCGAGAGAAATCTGAAGAGCTGTACGCGGATATTTCTTCAAGAAGGATTGAATGATGCTACTTTTTCCCGATCCATAAGGACCAGTTAGGGCAATATTGGAGACCTTGGCATTATTTGTAGCAAACAGAATCGCTTCAGAATATACACCACCTTTGTCTGCCTCATCCGTTGGCGCAAGGTCCACAAATTTCGATTTCATATCGTTGGGATTGCGCTTGCTTTCCAGCCAAGCTGCGATCTTATAGAGGATATTAGCAAGCCTGTTTGCTAGGGACATAATTTATTCTTCCATACGACTCTTAATTAAACCTCCCTTCAATAAATGGAATCGCACAAAATTCGTCAATAGCTTTTGGCAGCATTGTATTCTTGAGGAGGTTGTAATATTTGATATTTAGAAAAGTTTTTAAAGATAGACTTACATCGGCGTTACAGACTTTGTCCTTAAAGCACGTCGATTTGATGAGAGCAGGACCAAGCGTCAGCAAAACCAGATGCCAAAGAGCAGCAAATAGGAGCAGTACAACCTGCAAAAAATCCATTCGTTATCCTTAACAGGGGGCGCCAATCCGTTTCGGTAAACTACACGTTATCGAATCGAAAGCGACTCGCCTAGGTGGGCAATGTAACTTTTGGTAATTCAGATACAAAAACGCCACCGATTTTCTTTGGTGGCATTTTTCGCTCGGCCATCACAGGCTCGTTGACAGCAGTGGTAAACTATTCACACCGTCAAATACCGCCGAATCAATTCATCAGAAAGCCCCCTAATCTCATCCTCAGCAACCCTCCTCCCCCGATCAACAATCGCAAACCGATCCGCATACTTCCTCGCAAACGGCAACTTCTGCTCAACCAGCAAAACCGTCAGCCCGTCTTCTTCGATTAAGCGGCGAATCACCTCCCCAATCTGCGCCACAATATTCGGCTGAATGCCCTCCCCCGGCTCGTCCAGAATCAACAGCCTTGGCTCAATCACCAGCGCCCGGCCAATGGCCAGTTGCTGTTGCTGGCCGCCGGAGAGGTCGCCGCCTCGGCGGTGTTTCATTTCTTCCAGTACCGGAAAGAGCTCGTAGATACGCTCGGGGATTTTCTTGCTGCTGTCTTTGCGCACGGCCAGGCCGGTGCGGAGGTTTTCTTCCACGGTGAGCATGGGGAAGATTTGTCTTCCCTGGGGCACGTAGCCGATGCCCAGGCGGGAGCGGTCTTCGATTTTCTTTTTGATGAGTTCCACGTCGCCGGCGAAGGTGATGCGGCCGCTTTCGGTGGTTTCTTCGCCCATGATGCATTTCATCAGGGTGGTTTTGCCCACGCCGTTGCGGCCCATCACGCAGGTGCACTGGCCCTGGGGGATGTCCAGGTCCAGATCCCAGAGGGTGTGGCTTTCGCCGTAGTAGTGGTTCAGTTGTTCAATCTTCAGCATTACGCCTCCTCCCCCAGGTACACCTTGATCACTTCTGGGTCATTCGACACCTGGTCCATGGTGCCTTCGGCCAACACGCCGCCCTGGTGCAGTACGGTTACCTGGCGGGCGATGGAGCGCACGAAGCCCATGTCGTGCTCCACCACCACCACGGACTGTTTGCCGGCCAGGCTGGTGAGCAGCTCGGCGGTGCGTTCCATTTCCTGTTCGGTCATGCCGGCCACGGGTTCGTCCACCAGCAGCAGGCGGGGTTTCTGCATCAGCAGCATGCCGATTTCCAGCCACTGTTTCTGGCCGTGGGAGAGAATGCCGGCAAGCTTGTCGCGCAGGTCTTTCAGGCCGATCATTTCCAGCACTTCGTCGATCTGGTCTCGGTTTTCGGGTTTCATGATCGCGGTCAGGGTGGGCAGGATGCGCTTGTCGGCGGCCATGGCCAGTTCCAGGTTTTCGAACACGGTGAGTGCTTCAAACACCGTGGGTTTCTGGAACTTGCGGCCAATGCCCAGGGTGGCGATGTCCGGCTCGTTCATGGTCAGCAGGTTGTGGCGGCTGCCGAACCACACCGAGCCGGTGTCGGGCCGGGTCTTGCCGGTGATGATGTCCATCATGGTGGTCTTGCCCGCACCGTTGGGGCCGATGATGCAGCGCAGCTCGCCATCATCGATGGTGAGGTTGAGGTTGTTGATGGCCTTGAAGCCATCGAAGCTCACGTTCACGTCTTCAAGGTACAGAATCGGCCCGTGGCGCACGTCCACCGGCGATGCCACCGGGGCCAGGAAATCAAACACCTGGTCCCGGTTGGTGAGTTGTTCCAGCATGCTCATGCGGTGGCCTCCCGTGGGTTGGAGCGGTCATTGTCAGGGGCTTTGCGGCGTTTTTGCAGCAGGCCGGCGATGCCTTTGGGTAGGAACACGGTCACCAGCACGAACAGCCCGCCCAGGGCGAACAGCCAGGCGTCCGGCATGACGCCGGTGAACACGGTTTTGGCGTAGTTCACCAGCAGCGCGCCAATCACCGCGCCGTACAGCGTGGCCCGGCCACCCAGGGCCACCCACACCACCACTTCAATGGAGAACAGCGGCGAGAATTCACTGGGGTTGATGATCCCCACTTGCGGCACGTACAGCGCACCGGCCACACCCGCCAGCATGGCGGAGACCACGAACACGAACAGCTGCACCCGTTCCACCCGGTAACCCAGGAAACGGGTGCGGGCCTCGGCATCGCGACAGGCAATGCTGACCCGCCCGAGCTTGCTGGTGACAATGCCCCGGCAGATCACGTAGCCGATGGCCAGGGCGATGCCGGTGGCGATGAACAGCCCCAGGCGGGTGGCGTCAGTGCGCAGGTTGAAGCCAAGAATGTCACGGAAGTCGGTCAGGCCGTTGTTGCCGCCAAAGCCCATCTCATTGCGGAAGAAAGCCAGCATCAGGGCGAAGGTGAGCGCCTGGGTGATGATCGACAGGTACACGCCGGTCACCCGGGAGCGGAAGGCCAGGTAGCCAAACACGAACGCCAGGGCACCGGGCACCAGCAGCACCATGGCGAAGGCGAACCAGGCCATGTCGAAGCCGTGCCAGTACCAGGGCAGCGAATCCCAGTTCAGGAACACCATGAAGTCCGGCAGTATCGGGTCGCCGTAGGTGCCCCGGTCACCAATCTGGCGCATCAGGTACATGCCCATGGCGTAGCCGCCCAGCGCGAAGAAGGCACCGTGGCCCAGGCTGAGAATGCCCAGGTAACCCCACACCAGGTCCACCGCCACCGCCAGCAGTGCGTAACACAGGTACTTGCCCAGCAGGGTGACGGTGTAGGCGCTCACATGCAGCGCGCTGTCTTCGGGCATGGCCAGGTGCAGGACGGTGACCACCGCCAGCGCGGCGATCAGGATGCCCAGGAATAGTTGTGTCGATCGTTCTTGCAAAGGTCTTGTTAGCCACATAACTGGTGTCCCTTCTGGCTAATTATTTGATTCTCTGAGCTTCTGAACGCCTTGAGAGCAAGGCGCAGTGGCGAAGGTTTGGTGGTTCCAAATCGAGGCGCTGCAACGCGGCTATCGAGGCGTTCAGAAGTTCCCGAAGGGCGAGACGCTTGCGTCTCGCAGTGAATTAAAGAATTGGCTAGACGGGACACCCTAGTTCTCCGCCGCGCGGCCTTTTTGCGGGAACAATCCCTTCGGCCGTTTCTGAATGAACAGGATGATGAACACCAGCACGATGATTTTCGCCAGCACGGCGCCCGCCCAGGGCTCCAGCAGCTGGTTGATGGTGCCCAGCGACAGCCCGGCAATGAGGGTGCCCCAGAGGTTACCCACGCCGCCGAAGACCACGACCATGAACGAGTCGATGATGTAGTTCTGGCCCAGGTTCGGACCCACGTTGGTCAGCTGCGACAGCGCCACGCCGGCCAGCCCCGCCACGCCGGAGCCCAGGGCGAAGGTCAGGATGTCCACCTTGGTGGCCTTGATGCCCATGGAGCGGGCCATGGCGCGGTTCTGGGTCACGGCGCGCACGTCCAGGCCCAGGCGGGTCTTGCGCATGATCATCATCAGCGCGGCGAATACGATCAGGGCGAAGGCCATCACGTACAGCCGGTTCAGGGTGAGCGAGAGCGCGTCGTTGATCACCAGCGAGCCGCTCATCCATTCCGGGGTGACCACGGTGCGGTTCTGCGGGGAAATCACGGTGCGCACCAGCTGCTGCAGGATCAGGCTGATGCCGAAGGTGGCCAGCAGGGTTTCCAGTGGGCGGCCCTTGAGGTGCTGGATCACGCTGCGCTCGATGATGATGCCGGCAATGGCCGCCACCAGGAAGCCGGCGGGAATGGACAGCAGCAGGGCTAATCCAGGCTGGCCGGGCAGCAATTGCTGCACGCCCCAGGTGGTGTAGGCACCGAGCATGATCAGCTCGCCGTGGGCCATGTTGATCACGCCCATCACGCCGAAGGTGATGGCCAGGCCAATGGCCGCAAGCACCAGTACCGAGCCCATGGAGAGCCCGAAGTAGAGGGTTTCGGCGGCCTTGTTGAGTTTCAGTTTCTGCTCGATGCTGGCCAGGGCCTTGTTGGCGGCCTCGACCAGTTGGGGGCTGTCACTGGCGGCGGCGTTGTTCAGGGCCGCGCGGGCGCGAGGGTGCAGGCTACCGGCCAGCACCTCCACGGCTTCAATATCGCCCTGCTCCACTCGGTAGATGGCCAGGGCGGCTTCAATTCGGTCACGGACGGCGGCGCTTTCTTCCTTTTCCAGGCGCGCTTGCAGCGGTGCCACCAAAGCGGCATCCACCTTGCCCATCATGTCGGCGGCGGAGGCTTCACGCACGTCCGGGTCGGCGGCGTTCAGATCCAGCATCGCCATAATGCCTTCCAGCTTGCCCCGAATGGCGTTGTTGATGGCCACCCGGTCCAGCTTGCGGCGGGACATCTCGCCCAGGTTCTCGCCGGTCAGCGGGTCGGCAATTTCCCAGTCCCGGCCCCGGTTGTTCAGTACCAGCACCACCTGGCCGGTGTCTTTCACGCGGCTCAGGCGATTGTTGCCATAGGCTTCGAGCCAGCCCCTGGCTCTTTCATCACCGCTGTCGACAATGGCGTTGATGGCTTCCTCCACCCGGCTTGAGGGCGCCTCGGCCAGGTTCACCAGCAGTTCCCTGCCCGGGTCTTCCTGCGCCATGGCCGGCACCGACATCAGGCACGCCAGGGCAATAAGCAGCGATGTGAGCGATCGGCGGATGATGCTCATGAGTGTGTCCTGTCTGTTGAAATGGGGTTGGAGCAACAATCCGGGGCCACCAGGACCCCGGATTGCCTTTGGTGCGGCGTGTTATTCAGATTCGGCCGCCATTTCGCCGGAAGAGGCACCACAGCTGCCGGTTACGGTGTTGAAGGTTCCGCAGAACATGGGCTTGCGCCAGTCGGCGATCATGTCGCGGGAACCCGGCAGGAAGTCAGACCAGGCATCGCCGGCCACGGTGGACGGGGTTTCCCAGACCACGGAGAACTGGCCGTTGTCCTGGATCTCGCCAATCAGTACCGGCTTGGTGATGTGGTGGTTTGGCATCATGGTGGCGTAGCCGCCGGTCAGGTTCGGTACGCTCACGCCGATGATGGCGTCTTTCACTTCGTCCACATCGGTGGTGCCGGCTTTCTTCACCGCTTCGATGTACATGTTGAAGCCAATGTAGTGGGCTTCCATCGGGTCATTGGTAACAACGGTGTCGTCGCCCTTGTAGTCAATCCAGGCGTCGATGAAGTCCCAGTTGGCGTCGGTGTCCACGCTCATGAAGTAGTTCCAGGCGGCCAAGTGACCCACCAGCGGGCCGGTATCGATACCGGAAAGCTCCTGCTCACCCACGGAGAAAGCAACCACCGGGATGTCGGAGGCCGAGATGCCCTGGTTGCCCAGCTCGCGGTAGAACGGCACGTTGGCATCGCCGTTGATGGTGGACACCACGGCGGTCTTCTTGCCGGCGGAGCCGAAGCTCTTGATGTCGGAAACAATGTTCTGCCAGTCGGAGTGACCAAACGGCGTGTAGTTGACCATGATGTCTTCGTCAGCCACGCCGTGGTCTTTCAGGTAGGTTTCCAGGATCTTGTTGGTGGTGCGCGGGTAAACGTAGTCGGTGCCCGCCAGTACCCAGCGCTCAACGCCGATTTCGTTCATCAGGTAGTTCACCGCCGGAATTGCCTGCTGGTTGGGCGCGGCACCGGTGTAGAACACGTTTTCAGACGATTCTTCACCTTCGTACTGCACCGGGTAGAACAGCAGGCCGTTCAGTTCTTCCACCACCGGCAGTACGGATTTACGGGAAACGGACGTCCAGTTACCGAAGATCACGTCCACTTCTTCCTGGGCCAGCAGTTCGCGGGCCTTCTCGGCAAACAGCGGCCAGTCGGAGGCCGGGTCAACCACCACGGCTTCCAGCTCACGGCCCAGTACGCCGCCTTTCTCGTTCTGCTGTTCGATCAGCATTTCCACAGTGTCTTTCAGCACGGTTTCACTGATGGCCATGGTGCCGGACAGGGAGTGCAGGATGCCGATCTTGATCGGGTCTTCGGCCGCAGCCGAGTGCATGGAGACAGACAGCGCCAGGGCGGAAAGGCCCACTTTCACGTGTTTTTTAATGCTCATGTTGTGCGTCCTTTTTCGTTGGGTCAGGAGTCTTGTAACTCACAGCTGCCGCTGCATTTGCTGTTCCAACCCAACAGAAAAACACGCGAAAACAACAATTTAACTAGTATACAAGTATTCAACCAGGCCTTTTTTGGTGAATAAACCCGGCTTTCCGGTTCAATTCTGGTGCCATTTTCACCGATCTGCGCCCATCTGGTGCGCACCCAGTAACCCCAAAATCCGGCAAAAACCACTTATCCCCCTGTTTTTATTGCAATAATCGTCATTCACCACGATATGGCATGCGCCTTGCGATTGATCATGTATACAAGATTGACCAAGCGTGAGGACACACCATGCCAACCACCCTCGGATGGACCATTGCCGACTGGCAACAGGCGTATAAAGAAGGCGCCCGGCCGGAAGAACTGCTTCGCCCACTTATCGGGCAGTTAGAGGAAGACGACCCGGCCTGCATTGCCCGGCTCTCGGAAGACGGGCTGACCAGGGCACTGGCCGATCTGGCCAACAAACTGAAAGCCGCCGGTGGCGAACTGGAGCAGCTGCCCCTGTATGGCGTGCCCTTCGCCGCCAAGGACAACATTGATGCCCAAGGCTTCAACACCACCGCCGCCTGCCCGGCCTATGCCTACACGCCCGAACAGGACGCCGCGGTTATTCGGAAACTGAAGGAGGCCGGCGCCATCCTGGTGGGCAAGACCAATCTGGACCAGTTCGCCACCGGTCTGGTGGGCACTCGCTCACCCTATGGCGCGGTGCCCAACAGTTTTAACCCGGAAATCATCAGCGGCGGCTCCAGTTCCGGTTCCGCCTCGGTGGTGGCCCGTGGCCTGGTGCCCTTTGCCCTGGGCACCGACACCGCCGGTTCCGGCCGGGTGCCCGCTGGCCTCAACAACCTGGTGGGGCTGAAACCCACCAAGGGCTGGTTCAGCATTGATGGCGTGGTGCCCGCCTGCAAATCCCTGGATTGTGTGTCGGTGTTCGCCCTCACCATCAACGACGCCGACAGCGTGGCCACCAGCATGGGCGGCTATGAGCCGGGTGATGCCTTCTCACGCAAGCCCCCCTCTGCCCTGCCGCTGGATGTCCCGGCCATTCGACGCCCCGGCCCGGTGCAGCGACTGGGTATTCCCGAAGCGCCCCTGTTTCACGGCGACCAGCAGGCCGAAGCGGCCTGGAACACCGCCCTCAGCCAATGGCGACAGCTGGACACCGCCGGCGTGGAACTGGTGCCGCTGGACTTCTCACCCCTGCTGGAACTCGCCGCCCTGTTGTACGAAGGCCCCTGGGTGGCCGAGCGCCATGCCGCCGTTGAAACGTTTATGGCTGAGCATGCCGGGGAGATGAACGATACGGTGCGCGGCATTATCAACAACGCCGGCAAATTCACCGCCACCGACACCTTCAAGGCCCAGTACCGCAAGGAAGAGCTGCTGCGCGAGATTGATGCACTGCTGGCCGGGGTGGATGGCCTGCTGGTGCCCACGGCGCCGACTGCCCCCACCATCGAGGCCGTGAATGCCGACCCCGTTACCCTTAACAGCCAGCTTGGCACCTACAC
Organism: Marinobacter persicus; assembly: GCF_002934325.1. Classification (GTDB taxonomy): domain Bacteria; phylum Pseudomonadota; class Gammaproteobacteria; order Pseudomonadales; family Oleiphilaceae; genus Marinobacter; species Marinobacter persicus_A. The sequence continues at coordinate 7,358 of NZ_PTIV01000043.1, read as the reverse complement.
CAACTTCGTGAACCTGGCGGATTTCTGCGCTCTGGCGGTGCCCGCCGGTTTCCGCGACGACGGCCTGCCCTTTGGCGTGACCCTGATTTCCGGCGCCTGGAAAGACCGCGAACTTCAGGCCCTGGCCAGCCAATGGCTGAACGCCCACCAAACGCCGCTGGGCGCCCTGGACAAGCTGCGGCCAGACGAAGTAATCACTCACCAGCAGGCCGTGCCCTCCGTGCAGGTCGCGGTAGTGGGCGCTCACCTTTCGGGCATGCCCCTGAACACCCAGCTGACCGAAAGACACGCCCGGCTGCTGGAACAGACCACCACTTCCGCCAACTACCGGCTTTATGCCCTGCCCAACACCACACCGCCCAAACCGGGTCTGAAACGGGACGCGGCCAATGGCGAGGAAATCATTCTGGAGGTCTGGGAAATGGCGGCCTCGGAGTTCGGCTCCTTTGTCGACCTGATTCCTGCCCCTCTGGGCATCGGCAGTGTGGAGCTGGCCGATGGCCGCTGGGTCAAAAGCTTCATCTGTGAAGGCTACGGCCTGGACGGCGCCCGCGACGTGACCGAATTCGGTGGCTGGCGCGCCTTCATCAACGCCCTCAAATCCGGCAAGGCCTAAGGAGAGTTACCACCATGTTCACCAAAGTTCTGATCGCCAACCGGGGCGAAATCGCCGTTCGCACCATTCGCACCCTCAAAGCCATGGGCGTGGCCAGCGTGGCCGTGCATTCCCACGAAGACCGCCACAGCCTGCACGTAACCAACGCCGATGAAGGCGTGGCCCTGACTGGCAACGGCGCCAGCGAAACCTACCTGGACACCGCCCAGATCCTGGCCGCCGCCAAGCAGACCGGTGCCGAGGCGATCATTCCCGGTTACGGGTTCCTGTCGGAAAACGCCGATTTCGCCGAGGCCTGCGAGGCCGACGGCATTGCCTTCATTGGCCCCACCCCGGACCAGATGCGCGAGTTTGGCTTGAAACACCGGGCCCGTGAGCTGGCCGAAACCGCCGGCGTACCCCTGGCGCCGGGCAGCGGCCTGCTGGAAAGCCTGGACGAAGCCCTGCAAACCGCCGAACGCCTGGGCTACCCGGTGATGCTGAAAAGCACCGCCGGCGGGGGCGGCATCGGCCTGACCCGCTGCAACACCGAAAGCGAGCTGCGGGAGGCCTTTGAAACCGTACGCCGCCAGGGCCAGAGCTTCTTCAACGACAGCGGCGTGTTCCTGGAGCGGTTCATCGCCCGCGCCCGCCACGTGGAGGTGCAGATCTTCGGTGACGGCGAAGGCAAGGTGGTGGCCCTGGGCGAACGGGACTGCTCCCTGCAGCGCCGCAATCAGAAAGTGGTGGAGGAAACCCCGGCCCCCAACCTGCCGGCCGCCACCCGACAGAAAATGCTGGATGCCGCTGTGTCCCTGGGCCAGTCAGTAAACTACCGCTCCGCCGGCACCGTGGAGTACATCTACGACGCCGACCGCGATGAATTCTATTTCCTGGAAGTGAACACCCGCTTACAGGTGGAGCACCCGGTTACCGAGTCGGTCACCGGGCTGGACCTGATTGAATGGATGCTGAAGATCGCCGCCGGCGAGAGCCCGGACCTGGCGAACTTCGAGCCCACTCTGAACGGCGCCTCCATGGAAGTGCGCATCTACGCCGAAGACCCGCTGAAAGACTTCCAGCCCTCGCCGGGCGAGCTGACCGATGTGCATTGGCCGGAAGACGGTGTGCGCATCGACACCTGGGTGGAAAACGGCAGCGAGGTGTCCGCGCACTACGACCCGATGATTGCCAAGCTGATCGTCCACGGCAAGGACCGGGACGACGCCCTGGCCAAACTCAAAGACGCCCTGGCCGAAACCCGACTGATGGGCATTGCCACCAACCTGGACTACCTGCGCCAGGTGGTGGCCCAGCCCAGCTTTGCCGAGGGCATTGTCTCCACCCGCGCGCTGGAAAGCTTCGAATTCCGGCCCTCGGTGGCGGAAATCGTCAAACCGGGCACCTACACCACGGTGCAGGATTACCCCGGCCGCGTGGGCTACTGGAACATCGGTGTGCCGCCCAGTGGCCCCATGGACGACTACGCCTTCCGCCTGGCCAACCGCATTGTCGGCAACCACAACGACGCCGCCGGGCTGGAAGCCACCCTTATCGGCCCCAGCCTGAAGTTCCACAAAGACGCCGTGGTGGCGCTGACCGGCGCGCTGACCGATGCCACCCTGGACGACCAGCCGGTGGAATTCTGGAAACCCATTACCGTGAAAGCCGGCCAGGTGCTGGCCGTGGGCAAGGCCACCAAGGGCTGTCGCACCTACCTGGCGGTGCGCGGCGGCTTTGACGTACCGGTGTATCTGGGCAGCCGCTCCACCTTCGCCCTCGGCCAGTTCGGCGGCCACGGCGGCCGGCCCCTGCGCCCCGGCGACATGCTGGGCATCAGCCAGCTGGAACTTCCAGCCTGCACCACCCCGGGGCCAACCCACGACCCGGCACCGGCGGACCCGGACCTGATCCCCGACTACCCGGACCACTGGGAAATCGGCGTACTTTATGGCCCCCACGGTGCCCCGGATTTCTTCAGCGAAGACTCCATCGAAAAGTTCTTCGAGCAGGACTGGGAGGTGCACTACAACTCCAACCGCCTGGGCATTCGCCTGAATGGCCCGAAGCCGGAGTTCACCCGGGAAGACGGCGGCGAGGCCGGCCTGCACCCCTCCAACATTCACGACTGCGAATACGCCATCGGTTCGATCAACTTCACCGGTGACATGCCGGTGATTCTCACCAAGGATGGCCCCAGCCTGGGCGGCTTCGTGTGCCCGGTGACCATCGCCAAGGCCGAACTGTGGAAAGTCGGCCAGGTGAAGCCCGGCGACACCATCCGCTTCGTGCCCATTGATTACGACACGGCCGTGGAGCTGTCCGAACGCCAGGAACTGGCGGTGAAAAGCCTGATGGCGCCACCTGCGGTGGAACTGGAAGCCCCGGCCCTGGCCCCGGTTAACGATCTGTCTGCCACCATCCTGGCCCACCTGCCGGAGACCGACGGGCGGCCGGAAGTGACCTACCGCCAGGCCGGCGACCAGTACATTCTGCTGGAATACGGCCCGAACGTGATGGAACTGGGCTTCCGCCTTCGCATTCACGCCCTGATGGAGGCCATCGCCGATGTGCAGCCCAACGGCCTGCTGGAGCTGTCGCCGGGAGTGCGCTCCCTACAGCTGCGCTACGACTCGCGCATCCTGCCCCAGCCGGCGCTGATGGAATACCTGCTGGACCTGGAAGGCACCCTGCCGGCCACCGACGAGTTGAAAGTACGCAGCCGTGTGATTCACCTGCCCATGGCGTTTGAAGACAGTGCCACCCTGGAAGCCGTGGACAAGTACCGCCAGTCGGTGCGCGACACCGCGCCCTGGCTGCCCAACAACGTGGACTTCATCCAGCGCATCAACGGCCTGAAAGAACGGGAACACGTGAAGGACGTGGTCTACAACGCCCGCTACCTGGTGCTGGGCCTGGGCGACGTTTACCTGGGCGCGCCCTGTGCCGTGCCGCTGGACCCGCGCCATCGCCTGCTGACCTCCAAGTACAACCCTGCGCGCACCTACACCGCCGAGGGCACGGTAGGCATCGGCGGTGTGTACATGTGCATCTATGGCATGGACTCCCCCGGCGGCTACCAGCTGGTGGGCCGCACCCTGCCGATCTGGAACAAGTACCTGAAGAACCCGCAATTCGCCGAGGGCGCGCCCTGGCTGCTGCGCTTCTTCGACCAGGTGTGCTATTACCCGGTCAGCGAAAAGGAGCTGGACGAGATGCGCGACCAGTTCCGGGCCGGTAAGCTGACCATCAAGATTGAGGAAGAAACCTTCGACCTGAAATCCCACCAGGCCTTCCTCGATGCCAACGCCGACTCCATCAGCGAGTTCCGCAAGATGCAGCAGGCGGCGTATGCTGAGGAAGTGGCGCTGTGGAAAGAAAGCGAGGCCGAAGAGCTGGACCGCCTGGCCAAGGCACCGCCAAAACCGGACGTTTCTGATCTGGAACAATTCGGCGAGCTGATCAGCGCGGAGATTGCCGGTAACATCTGGAAATGCCTGGTGAAGCCCGGCGATACCGTGGCCGAGGGCGACCCGCTGGTGATTGTGGAAGCCATGAAAATGGAATTCGAGGTGAATGCCACGCAATCCGGCAAGATCAGCGCCCTGCATGTGGAGGCCGGCAAAGCCGTGACTCCCGGGGAGCCGCTATTGAGTATTGAGGTATGACGACAGCGAGCAAACGCAAAACCTCCATGGCCGACAGGGTGTACGAAGCCCTGAAGGACGACATCTTCGAATTTCGCCTGCTGCCGGGCGACAAATTCAGCGAAGGTGACGTAGGCACCCGCCTGGACGCTTCCCGGACGCCCGTCCGGGAAGCCCTGTACCGGCTGCAGCGGGAAGGCTACGTGGAAGTGCTGTTCCGCAGTGGCTGGCGGGTGAAGCCCCTGGATTTCGAGCAGATCGAGGATCTTTACGATTTGCGCATCACCCTGGAAAAAGCCGCCATCCACAAAATCTGCGAACTGCCGGAAGAGCCTTCCGCCATTCGCACCCTGGTAGCCATCTGGAACCCGGACCACCCCTCGGAACGAGCGGTCGGCAGCACCGTGCGGGCACTGGATGAAAGCTTCCACTGTGACCTGGTGGCGGCGGCAGGCAACCGGGAAATGGCCCGCATCCACCGGGAAATCAGCGACCGGCTACGCATCATCCGCCGGCTGGATTTCACCCGCAACGACCGGGTGGACGCCACCTACAAGGAACACGCCCAGATCCTCGACGCCATCCGCCGGGGCGACGCCCAGACCGCCGCCGACGACCTGGCCCGCCACATCCGCATCAGCCAGAAGGCGGTGAAAGAAATCACCATGGAAAGGATTCGCGAAGCGGCACAGCGCCACAGGCAGGCGGAAAACGCGACCGAAGGCTCGCCTGATCAGGCATAAAGCCGGTCCATTAACTACATGACACCGCAATGTAAGAAATAACTTACACGCCGTGTATCCGATCTCCGATATTCCTAACCCACGAAATCAGTACACTGATCATGTCAGGGATGACAAGCCAGCAAGGATGTTGGCTCAAGGAAGAAGACTCCAGGGATACAGGAGTTGCCCAGGGAAACGGGCGCAGGGATGAAAAGGACTCAACGCCACGGATGCGGCGTAGCCTGAAGGACTAGGCAAAGGTCAGTCACGGAAGTCTGTAACCACAAGGATGGTGGTTGTAGGTCCTTCCGTGCATTCCTTTTCCCGACACGGCCATATACGCCTTGGTGCTGTCTCTGGCTCACTGTCGCCCGCGACTTCAAATGTCACCTGTAGCACCGCCCCAATGTAGGACCTAGCATCTTCCATTAGGTTTCCAGGCTCTCTGGCTTGTCCTTCAGGGCACTGCCGGTCTCAAAGAAAGAGACAAGTACACAGATGGCCTCAATGAACTTGGTGCCCCCATCCAGCCCCTCCAAACGGCTTTTCTGCTTTTGCAGCTCAAACATCATGCTCTGCTGGTCAAGCAGGGGAATCGTCACGAGCTTCCCCCCGGCTGCGATAGCGTCGCGGCTCACGCCTCCCACATACCCGGCAAACCATTCGAGGTCGGTTTCGATCACCTGACACAATAGCCGGTCGCCTATACAGGCTTGTCGAGGTAACGAGACCGGGCCCGCTCGCCAGTCGCGGGTCCCAAGGCACTCATAATGACTACGGTAGACGGCGCTAAAGCCTGGCCATTTATCGCCAGAGGCCAGAGACGACCCAAGCGATAACGCCTACAAAAGTGCCAACGCCGACGACGGTACAGATCAACGGCCAGTAAAGCTCCCACCATCCGAGCGGACCGTTGTCCCGCCAGGTCAGCACATAAGGATCATCCGCGTCCATTGGGTTCGCCTGCTCCACCTCTTCCGGCCATTGCGGTATTTTGCTGGTGCTCATCGCGAGCATGCGGCCGACGGCATTGAGGCCTAAGAAAGGAGAAAACACCAATTGCAGGTACGGCCAATGAGCACCCAATATGAAACTTCTTGCGATACTCCAACGCCACCCCTCCTTGCGCCCATCCACGGGAACCAGATAACCGGTGTTTTCCTTGAGGTGTCGCCAGGTCCGTTCAACACCATCTTCTGCCTCCATGTATGGTTGAAGAAAGGCCCAAAATTTATCAATGGACTCTGCATTGCCTAATGGCGAGGGATATCCCAACGAAAACGACTCACGTACCGTTTTGCCATCTTCTTCCAGCACATGGGCGCGCAAGTCGTAGGTGGTGCCGGAGAGGGGGCTTTTTGATTCGCCCAGCGTCAGGAATAACGAGTCCCAAGGGACGGTAAGCACTGTGCCGTTCTGGCGAAAGAAGTGGACCTGACGAGTCTTGCGATTCAGGCGCATGGGATAGTGGGTGTAGCGGCCACATTCAGTGCGGATTAGCCACCACCCGCCCCAAACCAGAACCAACGAAATAGGCAGCAATACGATTATCATAAACCATAGTGCTGAACGCTCATTAGTAGCGGGGGCCCAGAAAAAGGCCGCGATGATCAAGACGGCGAAAAACACTCCTCCCGCAGCTACACAAGCTCCAAACCAAGTGTTGAAGCCTTTGATTGGGTACCAGCGATCCACCAAATCCATATAGTGACTGTTGAATTTGATCACCGACAGAAAGTCCATCGGCGATGCGTTGCCCGTGTCTTTCTGCCTATACTTTACCGCGCGCTCGGCCTCGGTCAGCGGCCGGTCCACGGGAAAGCGAATGTTGCTATAATCCAATCCTGCGTAATCCATTACTCAACCTCCCATGCCGTTTAGGGCCAGTTCCAGCTCGCTTAGTTCCCGCTTAGGATCATGATAGCGCTCGTCTTTATCGAAAGCCCCAAAGTAACAGCGCTCCATCCAGTCCTGGATCTTGTTGTCCTTGAATATCTCGATCAGAACGGCAATGGCGATCACCAGTACAACCAAAATGATGCCTATACCCGTAGAGGAAGCACCGAAAATTAGAGCACCGAATTTCGTGAAGGCAGCCATAGCAACCAGGCTTGTTATTCCGGAGGTTATGAACAACGCCCCAACCCAGCCATTTCCTTCCTGAATTTCCTGCCACCCACGGATGCCGTCCCATACGGCCATCACGATTCCCGTGCCAATACCTATACCTCGACCAACAAATCTCAAAAAACGCCCCACATAACGTTCAATAGCCTGTCCGAACCGACTTCCCGCCTGCGAAGCTTTCTCCGACCACTTACCCACCGTCTCCGCAAGCGTGCCCGCCAGAGCCGCGACACCAGTGTGATGTCGCCAGCGGTTCTCGTTCTC
>NZ_PTIV01000042.1 GCF_002934325.1 Marinobacter persicus | reverse complement strand
CAGAAATTGCCAAAGCTATTGAAATCGTTTTTCGGTCATCCGGACCTGGCTTATATCTCCGGGTAATGTTCGCTTACTTTATTTCGGATTAGTAAGCTCGGTAGTCGCCCCCAGCAGAGTGCCGAGAATGGAGTAGAGTGTTTTTCTCTCTGGATCAAACGCATGTAGTGGTCAACTAATCCCGGACAGTATTTTAAGGTTTTCCTCAGCGGCAACGGGAGAAATACCACCGTTGAACGTGTGAGGTCGTTGCCGGTTGTAGTAGTCCATCAGATAGCCACCAACATCTTTTTTGGCCTCAGGCAGGTTCCGATATCCCAAGGCCGGTATCCACTCAGATTTCAGGCTCCTGAACAGCCTCTCCATCGGTGCGTTGTCCCAGCAGTTGCCACGTCGGCTCATGCTTTGTGTCATTCGATAGCGCCATAGTCTCTGACGGAACTTACGGCTTGCATACTGGCTTCCCTGGTCCGAATGGAACATAACTTTCTCTGGGTGACCGCGCAGTTCCCAGGCGTGGTCCAGAGCTTTGACGACCAGATCTGCATCCGGACTGGATGACAACGCCCAACCAACAACGCGGCGAGCATACAGATCCAGCACGACAGCCAGATAACTCCACCGCTGGCCGCTCCAGACGTAGGTGATGTCACCACACCAAGCCTGATTGGGCCGGTCTACCGTGAACTCGCGGGCCAGGTGGTTCGGGATATCCGGTCGTTCGACCGTGGCCTGCTTGTAAGCGTGAGGGCCTGGCTGCTTACAGATCAGCCCCAACTCGCTCATCAGACGTCGAACCTTGAAGCGCCCGACGACAATGCCTTCTTCGCTGAGTAAGCCCTTTATTGTCCGGCTGCCGGCAGAGCTGCGGCTCTTCGTGAACAGCCGGTTTACCTGGGCCTTCAGGGCCAGACGCTCAACATCCACACGGTTCCGCCGTTGGCGGTATTCGTAGTAACTAGAACGACTGATATCAAACGCATTGCAGACCATTTCAACAGGTATTCGCTCACTCAACTGGTCTATCAGCGCGTACGATTCATGTCGTCCGACATCAAGAGAGCGGTAGCCTTTTTTAGTATGTCTTTCTCCTGTTCAAGGCGCTTGCAGCGGGCTTCCAGCTCCTGAATACGGCGCTGCTCCGGGGTTAACGCCTTGCCCTTCGGGGTGACACCGTCACGCTCCTCGGTCAATTGGTTAACCCAGCGCCGGATAGCACTTTCACCAATTCCCAGAGACACGCTCGCCTGGGGAATCGTGTAACCTTGATCCAGCACCAAGCTGGCTGCTTCCTGTTTGAACTCAGGAGAAAAAGAACGTCGCTTTCTGGTCATCAGACACCTCGTTTATGGTGGCGATATTACCACCTACGTTGGTGTCCGGAATCATTGAACCACTACAACCCCTCCTGCTCTGGCTGAAGACGTCAGACACCTTCAATGTGGCACATCGATGCCTGGGGAGCAGGGGAAGCTTATATCATTCGTTAGGTGTTTTAATGGAGTATCTCTACAATGTACTTCTATTCCTTGCTCAAATTGTGTTCTTTTGGATTATACTTAGCGGTAAGGTTTCGATAGATAGAAGTTGGCTGGTTGTTCAATATGGCTGGGTACTCAAGGTAGTTGTGATCGTATTCACTTTGTTTTTCTCCCTTGTTTTATATTCTGCAATTCAAGAAGAGAGAGTTATTCAAGTAGTTTACTGGTTTCTTTTCTCTATCGTCGGAGTAGGGCTAGTGAGCTTGAATGAGGTCTTTCGTCGAAAAATTTGGTTCGATGAAAAGATGATTTACTACCAATCAGCTTTCGGCAAAAGAGTCAGATTACCGCTTTCGGAAGTCGTGTCCATAAGCCGTGGCCGGTATGGGTCCTCGTTTAAAATAGTCGGGGCGAAGGGACAAAAAGTTGAATGCTTCCTTCATATGGCGGGTAGCATTGAGTTTTATAATTATGTTCGCTCAATATCAAGAAATGACCAAACCTAACCAACGCATCAACCTCGCCATGGACTTCCAACTGATGCGCAAGGCGTTAATTGACATGAGCAGAGTCGTTGAGTTGGTAGATGGAGCCCATTTCGTAGCAACTCTATGGTGCTTGTCTCCCCTAATTCCGGTGTCGTTGCTGGCTTCTGAGGAGGTAGTTTGGATGCCTTACGCTGGGGCGTGCATATTTGCCTTATTCGGATATTCCGTTTGCAAGCTGCGTTCAAAACGCAAGCGCGAGTCTCGTTGGGGGTATTCTGATGCAGTTGCATATATTGTCCTACCACTCACGTTATTTGGTCTCTCGTCGTACGGAATGTTCAGCAGTGCTGTCACTTAACCAATCCCGTTAGTCCCGAGGCCTTTGAAAAGGCCTCCGTTTGAGGCTGAGGTGTGTCATATGCATCGCGGTAAGTCCAAAACGGAGACAACTCCATAGGCATTGGTCGCCTTATCCGAATGTTCGCTTTGCGACCGCCTACGCCTTCCCAACTACTCTAAATAAAAGGATTCTCGATGCCTCCTCCTCGCGATCATCTAATAACATTGGCACCTGATGTCCAATGATCCGTTCCTACTGATCGCGGAGAGGCGAAGTATTTAAAGAATATCGGGGTGTGCCCTGGTTTTTTCAGTCATACCGGCTTGGTCTGTGTGCCTGGTCATCAACCTCTGACAAGGGCCCGGGCAGCCGACAAGACGCATTCCTGAAGGGGCTGCATGAAATTGGGGCTCAGGGTGCCTGCGTCAATTATATTCATGGTCAGCAGCCTTTGCCCGGGTAGCTGATCGATTTGGAAAGGGCGAACCCTTGAGGACGTAATCGACGACTCTGGCAAAAGGGCCACTGCCAGTCCAGATTCGACCGCCGAGTATAGGTTTGCCATGTCCGAACTGGTCAGTACCGGATGATAGTCCAAGCCGGACTGCCTCAGATCCGAGGCAGCGAGATCCCGCAACGCGCAGTCGCTTTCCAGCAAGGCAACCGGGAGTGCCTCCTCTGTATTGATCGGTAGCCCGGCCGGGGCATACCAGTACAGAGCTTCCGACCACAAGTTTTTCTCCGGGGAGAACTGAGGCTCGCCCGTAACAATGGCCACATCCAGATCCCCGGTGGTTACCAGTTCCCGGAGTTTACGGCTGCGGCCACAGGTAATCCGGGGCACCAGCTCGGGAAAGGCCTTCCGAATGCGAGGAATGAACTGCTTTAGGAACGGGTGGGCATAATCTGTGGGTATTCCGAAGTGCACCGGCCCTCGCAGGGGCTCCGCGCTAAGCGCACTCAGCGTCTCATTGTTCAGACGCAGCAGTCTGTCAATGTAACTCAGCAACGTTTTACCGGGCTCCGTAAGCTTGATGCCCTGGTTACTCCGTTCAAGAAGTCGCTGCCCCAGCTGTTCTTCCAGGCGCTTGATCTGCATGCTGACAGCTGCTTGCGAGCGGTACAAGCGACTCGATGCCTCTTTAAAACCGCCTGCCTCTACCACGGCGGCGAAGGTGTTCAATAGGTCCAGATCCAGTAAGGGTTTCATAGGATTCGTCTTCGTTCATGTATCACAAAACCTAAATTATCATATCAGCAATATTCGTTTGATTGAACTACTCTGCACTTTTATGATGTCGCCATATTCATTGCAATTGACGATTTAGTGATCAGGCCAATGGGTCTGGCACGAACGAGGAGATGACACCATGAATCACATCGATATCCCTGAGACCATGACAGGAGTTGTTCTCACCGGGCATGGCGGTTTGGATAAACTCGAATTCCGGGAGAACCTTAACGTGCCCAAGGCCGGGGTGGGAGAGGTGCTTATCAAGGTCGGTGCTAGTGCCATTAACAACACCGACATAAATACCCGCACAGGCTGGTATTCCAAGGGCGTGACAACGGGAACGGATCAAGGAGCGGCATCCGGATTTGAGACGGCCAGCGAGGAAGACGGTACCTGGTCCGGAAAGCCCTTGAGCTTTCCGCGTATTCAGGGAGCCGATGTGTGCGGAACCATCGTTGCGGTCGGTGAGGCAGTGGACCGGGGACGGATCGGCGAGCGAGTGCTGGTTCGCCCCATGCAACAGTCGCCTGATAACCCGTCCTCCTACAACCTCATCACATTTGGTTCCGAGTGCAATGGCGGCTACGCCGAGTATGCCGTGGCGAGATCCAGCGAAGTGTTTGCGGTTAACAGCACACTGAGCGACACCGAGCTGGCGTCTTTTCCCTGTGCATACTCAACCGCTGAAGGCATGCTGGACAGAGCCGACCTGAAAGCCGGAGAACGGATTCTAATCACAGGCGCTTCCGGCGGCGTTGGATCAGCAGCAATTCAGCTGGCGAAACGCCGGGGTGCCGAGGTCATCGCCGTGTGCGGTGAATCCAAGTTCGACGAGGTGCGTTTGCTGGGCGCTGACCAGGTCGTTCCCAGGGGGGAATCGCTGCTGGAAGTACTGGAGCAGGACAGCGTTCAGGTAGTGGCGGATCTGGTCGCTGGCCCGCAGTGGCCGGAGTTATTGGAGGTGCTTAGCCGAGGCGGTCGTTACGTCGCCTCGGGGGCCATTGCAGGGCCAATGGTGGAGCTGGATGTTCGTACTCTGTACCTGAAAGATCTGAGCCTGTTGGGTTCCACCTGGCAGCCCAAAAAGGTGTTCGAGAATCTGATTGGCTACATTGAGCGGGATGTAATCCGGCCCGTAGTAGCGAAAAGATACGCTCTGCGTGATGTGGTAACGGCTCAGCAAGATTTTATGACCAAGCGCTTCTCCGGCAAACTCGCGATTGAAGTTGCCGAACAGAATCACTGAACAAGAGAGCAGGTAGGAAGAGAAAGCTGATAAAAACGCACCGTCCCTGGTGCCAAGACGCAAATGAAACTTCTGAAACAGGAATGCCTCAACCGTGGCTTTCGGAGCGCACCTCGCCACGGATAACAACCTGACCGCTGTAAGGGGCCGGCTCTGCGTTTTCATGGTTCGCGTTCCGGTCCTGAATTTCACCACGAATAACGACCTGGCCGCTGTAGGGCGCGGGATGGGCCTCTTCGGTGCTCGGCTGGTCTGACTTTCGGTCTGCCAGAGTTGCGTGAGCGGGAAGGGCAGTCGCAGCCATGAGTGAAGCCAGGGTAATCAGTGCAGCTTTACGCATTTCAATTCTCCAAACATTGAGTGGGTTCAGCTGATCCCGCGGCAAAAGCTGTTCGGGCATCAGATGGGAGAATTATGGAGGCGAAGGCTGCCGAAGGAATAATTCTTAAACGGTATGGCTAACATCATTTTCCGTGATGTAACTAACGCGCAACCGCACATTTAGTGGCCGTATTTATGCTTATACATAACCCTCAATGATGTTTTGAATATCAATCCATAATTAGTCCTGCCAGCCCGCTACTTGAAAAATAGCAGCCAACTTTTCGACCGATCTGAATTCGGAGTTGGCTATGTTTCGTCGTTTACTAATTGCTTCCCTCGCAACAGTTGTATTCGCTCCTTTTGCGCACGCAGAGCCTGGCGACTCGGTACTTGCGCTTTCGACAGACAATGACCTGTTTGCGCCGACACAAACAGACAGAGACTATACAGCGGGTCTCGCCATTACCTATTCATCCAACTCACAAGAATTCATTGATAACCCCGTGTCCCAGGTGAGCCAAGGCTTGGACGGTTTGTTGCTACCTATTGTGGGGGGCAGCGTCGAAATCCCCGAAAGCGCCGCGCTTGAATTCGGTGCTTATGGTTTTACCCCTGAGGAGATCAGCGCATCGGACATTGATCGAAGTGATCGGCCATACAGCAGCCTGGTCTATATGTCGTCTAGCCAGAGTTATGAATCCCCCGGTGCAGGCTCCGGTTGGACAACGTCGATGACCGTCGGGATTCTCGGGCTCGACGCGTTCAAAGCCGGGCAAAATGCTGTGCACAAGGTGGTGGGTAGCGATCGCGCAAACGGATGGGATCATCAGATCTCGGAGGGCGGTGAGCCGACGTTCCGATACTCAGCGGCGTATCACCAGTACCTGGACGCCAGCCAACCCGATCAGCAATACAAAGTGACCTATTTTGGATCAGTGGGCTATTTGACGGAATTCGGCGCGGCGCTGGTGTTCCGTGATGGACTGATTTCCTCGCCAGACAACCGTTTTAACCCTGAGCTGATGGCTTATGGCGAACGAGCGCCGGGTGTTTCGGCACCAGGTGGCCGTGAGAGCTATTTCTGGGGCGGTTTGTCCGTAAAAGCGCGGGCGTACAACGCATTTCTTCAGGGGCAGTTTCGCGATTCAGACCACGAGCTGACCGCCAATGATCTGAACATTCTGCTGGCTGAAGTCTGGGGAGGCTACACCCACAGTTTTCTCGGCGGCAGCGAAATCAGTTACGTGCTGCGAGTTCAAAGCTCCGAAATTAAATCTGGTACGGGAAACCGCACGCTCGCCTGGGGTGGCATTGTGTTTAGCAAGCGGCTGTGAAGGCCGCCGGTGACCATTCATCAGATCACTGAATGGAACATATACCGCACCGGAATTAGTTTTAACCCCGTGAAGGCCTCATTCTTTCACTAACCCACAGGGCAAAGGAGACTGTGAAATGAGCAAGATCATCGAAGTAACCGATACAAACTTTAAAGAAGCGGTCGAGCAAAGCGAGCAGCCGGTGCTGGTGGATTTCTGGGCACCGTGGTGTGGGCCATGCAAAACTGTTGCACCAATGCTAGAGGAGATCGCCGATGAGTTCGGCGAGGCGCTAACCATCGCCAAGGTCAACGTGGACGACAGCCCCGAGATTACTGCAAGAATGCGTATCCGGAGCATTCCGACGCTGGCTCTCTTTGATGACGGCGGAATGATCGCCCAGAAAACCGGAGCCGGAAGCCTGGGTGAACTGAGAACCTTTGTAAAAGGACATCTGTAAACCGGAACCAAAGCCTCCCTAGCGGAGGCTTTCTGCGTTCTGTGGGCGGCAAAAGGTCTACAGGAATACCGCAATTGCGGTTGTGTGTAATCCGGGCCAGACTTATGCCGGTTCAATCGCCCCAGGTATATGGAATGAAAACACAAGAACTACAGTTGTTGTATATTTTTGACGCCATCATGACCGAGCGGTCGGTGACACGCGCAGCAGACCGGCTCGCCATGACGCAGCCGGCGGTTTCCAATGCTATATCGCGAATGCGTCAGATCTGGAACGATCCTCTTTTTGTGCGAAAAGGGCGTCAGATTGAACCCACGTCCTATGCATTAAGCCTCTGGGACCAGGTCAGCGATCACATGTTTGCACTGACCAACGCGGTCAGCGCAACCCAGTTTGATCCGAGCACGTCAAACCGCACCTTTCGTGTTGCGGTCACGGATGCCATTGTTGAAATGATCTGGCGTCAATTGGTGCAAATGCTTGAAAGCGAAGCGCCCGGTGTTGATGTACACGCGGTGCCTTACACACCCGAAGGCACCCACGCCGATCTGAGAGAAGCCCATGTTGATGTGGCGGTGGGCGTTTTATCTCAACACGATTACAGCCTGCGAAGCACCTGGCTTTTCGAGGGGGGCTACGTGCTCGCCATGCGCGCCGACCATCCGCTGGCCGGTCGACAGATTACCATGGAAGAATTCCTTGAGGCGCGACATCTTCTGGTAAGTATGTCAGGCGATGCCCATGGCTTCGTGGACAGCTATCTCGATCAGAAGGGTATGAGCCGCCGGATAGCGGCGACTGTTAATCATTTCTCAACAGTTCCGGTAGTACTCAGAGAAACCAACCTCATTGCTGCTGTCCCAGAATTGATCAGCCAGGATTGTGGTTTCGTGAACGGCCTATGGATGGGTGAGCTTCCCTTCGACGTCGATCCGACGAGTCTATACCTGATCTGGCACGCCCGTCATGACCGCGACCCCGGAGTCGTTTGGCTCCGGGAGAAGATGGAGAATCTGCTCCAGGAACGGTGGCATGACATTATGGTCAATTCTCCCTGTGGACGGCACCAGCTGAAGGCTGTCTGAGTCGATGCAGCGTTTCAGGCGGTGGTTTGCAGCGCCATAGTGACCGCTTGTGGTGGCTGCCCGTAAAACCGCTTGAATTCCCTGCTGAACTGGCTCGCGCTTTCGTAGCCCACCAGGGATGCGGCCTGGCTCACCTTCACACCCTGATCTGAAAGCAACTCCCGGGCTCGGGTGAGCCGGATGCGTTTGATGTACTGGATGGGGGACTGCGCAGCCACCTGCCGAAAATTGCGGTGGAAGGTCGCCGGACTCATGTTGGCAAGAGCGGCCAGCTGTTCGACATCCAGCGGTTCCGAAAAGTGCGCATGAACGTGCTTGAGCACCGGCTCCAGTCGGGAAAGTTGGGTGTTATGCCGCACCAGATCTACCAGCGAGGCGCCGTTCGGGCCCCGGAGCGCGTGCAGCAACAGTTCCTTTTTCAGGCCCGGTCCGAGGGCCTTGGCCGCCAGCGGGTCATTCAGCGCCTCGGCAAGCCGCACCACGCTGGCGTTGAAGGCGCGAGTGGCCGGAGCCACGTACAAGGTGTGCGCATTCAACGAAGGAGCGTTGGCGCCGCCGGTCTGCCGGCACTCATCAAAAATCCGCACCAGCTCATGCAATGCCGACAGATCCAGGTCCATGACCAGGGAGAGCAGGGGACCGTCGGGTGGCGTGATTGCCTCGCAGTCAGCGGGCGTGGGTAGGGTCAGCACAAGGTAGTTGTCGGGGTTGTACTCGTACACCTGGTTGTCGAGAAACACCCGTTTGGTGCCTTGGGCCATGATAATGATGCCCTGGCTGTAACAGAGCGGCTCTCTGCCCGTGGTTTCGTTGCTTCGGTAGACCCCGACGCCCTCAATCGGTGTTGGGTTGTAGCCCTCGGTCGCTGCAAGTGGGGCCAGCAGTTGGGCGAGTGTGGGCATCGGTCGGTCTCCTGAATGGGTGAAGACGCCATCTTACCTGCGATGCATTAAAATGCCTAGTCGTGTCGTTAATGATAGGAAAAGGCATGCCAGTGATCGAAATGCCCATTCTGATTTGGTCTTGCGGCGATACAATCTCTCCACGCTTTGATGAGGAGAGAGGATTATGCAAAATTTCGATTTCTACAATCCAACCCGTATTGTTTTCGGCAAAGACCGTCTGCAGGAGCTGGATCAGCTCATTCCCAAGAATTCTCGGGTGCTGGTTCTGTACGGTGGCGGCAGCGTCAAGCGGTTCGGTACCCTCGATAAAGTTCTGGCCGGCCTGGGTAATCGGACGGTGTTCGAGTTCGCCGGCATTGAGCCCAACCCGCGCTACGAAACCCTGATGGAAGCGGTGGATCTTGTCCGCCGGGAAAGCGTCGATTTCCTGCTGGCCGTTGGCGGTGGCTCGGTGATGGACGGCACTAAGTTCGTGGCCGCGGCTGCGCCGTTTGAGGGCGACGAGGAAAGTCTGCTGGAGCATGGCTTTGCCGGCCTTCCAGTGGAACAGGCACTGCCACTCGGCACCGTCGCCACCCTGCCGGCGACAGGCTCTGAAATGAACATGGGCGCCGTCGTCTCCCATAAGGGCGGGAAATGGCCGGTAATGAGCCCGCTGTTGTATCCGACGTTCTCGTTCCTGGACCCGTCGCTGACCTTCTCCCTGCCCACCAGGCAGGTCGCCAACGGCGTGGTCGACGCCTTCGTGCACGTGGTTGAACAGTATGTAACTTATCCGGTCAACGCGCAGATTCAGGACCGCACCGCTGAAGGTATTCTCAAGACCCTGATCGAGGTGGGCCCGGTCACCCTGGCCAACCCGGAGGACTACGATGCCCGTGCAAATCTGGTCTGGGCGGCTACCTCCGCGCTGAATGGCTACATTGGCGTGGGCGTTCCCCAGGATTGGAGTACCCATATGATTGGGCACGAACTGACCGCCATGTTCGGCATCGATCACGGGCAGAGTCTCGCCATTATCCTGCCGTCGGTCTGGAAACTCCGTAAAGAGCAGAAGCGGGAAAAACTCCTGCAGTACGCCGAGCGAGTATGGGGCATCGTCGACGGCTCTGAGGAAGAGCGCATCAATCAGGCCATCGCCCAGACCAGAGCCTTTTTCGAAAGTCTGGGAGTTGCAACGCGACTGGATCAATACGGGGTCAAAGAAAATCAGGTGGCCGACATCGTCGAGGCGTTGAAAGCCCATGGTATGACCGAGCTCTCGGAGCGGGGCGACATGACACCAGAGATCAGCCACCAGGTTTTGATCGATGCCTTCAGTGAGTGAGAAATCCCGGAGCATCGATCGATAACCTGCCCGAAGTGAACGCTGTTCTGTATGATGCGAAACCATGAAGAACGCGCGATCAAAAATCCAACTGAAGAGTTACAGCGATCATGGGCAAACACACGCCCATGATCATCATCAGTTGGTGCTGCCCTTGGTGGGAAAACTTTCTCTGTCGGTAAATAGTCGGGCCGGGGAAGTGGCTGAGGGCAGAGCGGCGATCATCGCCGCCGGTCAGGATCACGATTTCGAAGCCCGGGATGACAACCGGTTTGTGGTCGCAGACGTTCCAGATGGCTTGGCTCCGATGCTGGACCGGCTGCCCTGTTTCGTGCAGCTCGATGCCGGGTTGGAGCATTACGTGCAGTTTCTCCATGCCCAGTTGCAACAGGGCGCGGAAGGCTCCCAGACTCAGCACCAGATGTTGCTGTTGCTGATCCAGCTGCTGCAGGAGCGCTTTGGAGACCGTTTACGGTTGGATCGCCGGGTGGATGTGGCGAAACGCTTCATCGACGAAAATTTCCACCAGAGAATCACCGTCAATCAGTTGGCCACCATCGCGCACCTGAGTGTGCGGCAACTGAACCAGCTGTTCCGGGAGCAGGTGGGCTTGCCCCCCCATCATTATCTGACCGAGTTGCGGATGCAGACGGCGTGGCAACTGCTCGAGCGGGGTGACCTGTCGATCCAGAACATCGCCGACGCCGTGGGCTTCAGCTCACTGTCAGCCTTCAGTGATCGATTCGCCCAACATTTCGGGCACTCTCCCAGTCATTTTCGCCGACTTTGTAAATAACTGTTCCGAATTCTGAAAGCCTGTCCATCACCGGCTCAATAAGCTGTTGCGTCTGAACTGATTGATCTCTGACTGAGAGGACGCAATTATGACCGCGGCATCCGCCACCTGGATTGGCTCAATATCGGTGCTTTTATGGGGCACCCTGGCTCTGCTGACCAAACTTACCGGCGGGCAGATTCCGGAATTTCAGCTCATGGCCATGACCTTTACACTGGCTTTTGCACTAATGTGTGTCCGTTGGTTCAAGGGCGGGCACACGGGCATCCGCTTCGCGAAGCAATCCGCCTTTGCCTGGACCATCGGTGTGGTGGGCCTGTTCGGCTATCACTTTGCCTACTTCAAGGCCATGAACTTGGCACCAGCGGTCGAGGTCAGCCTGCTGGCCTATCTCTGGCCGCTGTTCATTGTCCTGTTTTCGGCGCTCTTGCCGGGCGAGTCCTTGCGGGCACAGCACATCGCCGGGGCGGTGATGGCACTGGTTGGCTGCTGGTTGCTGATCGGTCGGAATAGCAGCGGCTTCAGTGCCCAGAATCTGGACGGCTACTTGGTGGCGTTCGCCTGCGCCTTGATCTGGTCGTCCTATTCGGTGCTCAGCCGTCTTGTAAAATCTGTGCCTACCGATGCTGTTGGCTGGTTTTGTGGTGTTACCGCGGTCCTGGCTTGGATGTGCCACCTGATGTGGGAACAAACGGTGTGGCCGGATGGCGCAAGCCAATGGGTCGGAGTGGTCGGGCTGGGCCTTGGCCCCGTGGGCATCGCCTTTTTCACTTGGGACTACGGGGTAAAACACGGGAACATCCAGCTGCTGGGAACCCTGGCATACAGCGCCCCCCTCATTTCGGTCATCTTGCTCATCGTTTTTGGCTTCGGCGAGGCAACGATGGCCGTTGCGGGCGCCAGCACGCTGATTGTGTCCGGATCACTGGTAGCTGGAAAAACCCGAAACACAGAGACTGCCAAAACTGTAAATTACGAAGCTGTGTAACAACGGAGGATTTAGAATGATTTCCTGGGAAGATTTTGAAAAAGTGGAATTACGGGTTGGCACCATTATCGAAGTTCAGCCGTTCCCTGAAGCCAGAAAACCGGCCTACAAACTGAAAGTGGACTTTGGCCCGGAAGTTGGTGTGCGAAAATCCAGTGCCCAGATTACTGAGCTGTATTCTAAGGAGGACCTGCTGGGCAAGCAGGTATTGGCTGTCACGAACTTCCCTCCCAAGCAGATTGGTCCGTTTGTCTCTGAGTGTCTCGTAACCGGGTTCAAAACCGAAACAGGCGTGGTAGCGCTGGTAAGCCCTGATTCTGAGGTCGAGAATGGGGAACGGCTGTTTTAATCTAAAGAGTGCGGTTCGCTGCGTTCCCGGGCTTTCTCTCCTAGAGAGTCGATCAGCGCCCTGACTCTGAGGGCGTTTTGGCTCTCCAAATCCCCCTCCTGCATAAATCCTGAGCATTATCACCGGTGATGATGAGTGCAATACCGCATGGTGATTATTTTTAGCGTGCTCCAGCAAAGATAATTCCCGCCACGAACCACTCCGGCGCGGGGCTCATGACCAATCTGTCCGCGCCGGCGCCGAAGTCCCCATCATGAACGATTAAGGATTTAGTCCATGACTTATCGAATTCTTGCCGTGCTCAGCGCGGCCGTGTTTGTTCTTGCCGGCTGCGAAAGCGCAGCTCAGGGCACCGCGAGCCAGCCGGAGCCGCCTTCGGTAGAGGTGGTTGCCGCCGCCAGTGCCCAGGTTCAGCCCCAGAAAACCTACACCACCCGTATTGAAGCACCGGAAAACGTCGAGCTGCGGCCCCGACTATCCGGTGTGGTTGATGAGGTGCAATTTGTAGAGGGGCAGAAGGTGAGCAAAGGCGACATCCTGTTCCAGCTGGATGATCGTCACCTGACAGCCCGAGTGGAACAGCTGAATGCCGAGTTGGCCCGGGCAGAAGCAGCCCTCTATCAGGCCAAGGCGGAAGCTGCACGGGCAGGGCGCCTGCTGCGCAGCAACGCCATTTCCGAAGAACAGGCTGAGCTACGAGATTCCGCGCGCCAGCAGGCCGAGGCTGAGGTTTCCTCTCTCAACGCCCAGCTCAAGGAGGCGAAACTGCAGCTGAGCTACGCCACGATCCGTTCGCCAATCGACGGGGTTATTTCCCGGGCCAACATCACCGCGGGAAATACCGTGACCGCGAACCAAAGCCGGTTGACCACTATCGCCTCGAATCAGGACCGATACGCGTACTTCGATATGGATGAGGGCACCTGGTATCGATTCTTCCGCGTCCGCGATCGGGCTCTGGGCTCGCCGGTGCGCATTCAGCTGACCGGTGAGCAGGACTTCCCCCACGTGGGCGAGATCGACTTCGTTGATAACACCATCGACACCAACACGGGCACCCTGCGGCTGCGTGCGGTATTGGCTGATTCCAGAGAGGCTCTGGTGCCGGGTGCATTTGCCCGTGTGAAGGTTGCCGTGGCCGCAACCGAGCAGAAGATCATGGTTCCTGATCGTGCCATCGCGACCGATCTCGACAGTCGCTTCGTACTGACCGTCAACGAGCAGGGGGAGACGAGCTACACCCCGGTCACCGTCGGTAAGCGTTTCGGTACCTTCCGTGTGGTTGAGCAGGGCATTGCCGAAGGCGATGTCGTGGTGGCGAACGGGACGGCCAAGGTAGGTCCTGGCATGACCATCGCTCCGGTCATGCTGTCAGAAGCACCGTCCGACGTGGCCTTCACGCTTGAAGAACACGCACCGGAAGTCCAGCAGACCGCTGGCGTAAAGTTCTGAGGCCCGAACGATGAAATTTCCCCATTTTTTTATTGACCGGCCAATATTCGCCTCCATGCTATCCCTGATCATTCTGATCGGGGGTGGCATCTCTCTGTTCCAGTTGCCGATCAGTGAGTATCCGGAAGTGGTGCCGCCCACGGTGGTGGTCACGGCCAACTACCCGGGCGCAAACCCGAAGGTGATTGCAGAAACGGTCGCGTCGCCGATTGAGGATGAGATCAACGGCGTGGAGAACATGCTGTATATGTCGTCCCAGGCAACGGCCGATGGCCGTATGACCCTGACGGTAACGTTTGCGCTGGGTACTGATCTCGACAAAGCGCAGGTTCAGGTCCAGAACCGGGTTGATATTGCGCTGCCGCGTTTGCCGGAAGAAGTGCAGCGCCTGGGTGTGGTTACTGAGAAATCATCCCCGAACCTGAGCATGGTTGTTCACGTTCATTCTCCGGATGAGAGCCGGGACATTACCTATCTGGCCAACTACGCCGAGCTGAATCTGAAAGATGAACTCTCCCGCCTTGGCGGCGTTGGTGACGTTCAGTTGTTCGGTGGCGGTGAATTTGCGGTTCGTCTCTGGCTGCAGCCGGATGAACTGGCCGCCAGGAATCTCAACGCCTCGGATGTGGTAAACGCCGTGCGTGCCCAGAATCGCCAGATTGCGGCCGGTACTCTTGGCGCACAGCCGGCACCGAACGACAACCAGTTCCAGTTGATGCTGAACGTCCGCGGGCGCCTAACCTCCTTGGATGAGTTTCGTGACATTGTTCTGAAAATTGGTGATAACGGTGCCATCACGCGTCTCTCTGACGTTGCAAGAGTGGAGCTGGGCCAGAACACCTACGCCCTTGAAGCGGGTCTCGATGGGAAGCCGGCGGTTGCCATGCCGATTTTCCAGCGCCCGGGGGCTAACGCCATTCAGCTTTCCGACGATGTTCGGTCAACCATGGCGCGGTTGTCGCAGGATTTCCCGCAGGGCGTCGAGTATGAAATTGCTTACGACCCGACTGTGTTTGTTCGCGGCTCCATCGACGCGGTCATCACCACCTTGTTGGAAGCTATTCTACTGGTTGTGCTGGTGGTGGTGTTGTTCCTGCAAACCTGGAGGGCGTCCATTATTCCGCTTGTTGCGGTGCCTGTATCACTGGTGGGCACCTTCGCCGTGATGCAGTGGTTGGGTGTTTCCATCAACACGCTGTCGCTGTTCGGAATGGTGCTAGCGATCGGTATCGTGGTTGACGACGCCATCGTGGTAGTCGAGAACGTGGAGCGGAACATTCATCGGGGGCTCTCGCCTCGTGAAGCCACCAAAGTGGCCATGAATGAGGTCACCGGGCCGATCATTGCCATTGCTCTGGTGTTGTGTGCGGTCTTTATTCCGACGGCCTTCATATCGGGCCTTTCCGGCCAGTTCTACAAGCAGTTCGCCTTGACCATCACGATTTCAACCGTGATCTCCGCCTTGAACTCGCTGACCCTGTCGCCGGCGCTGTCCGCGCTGCTCCTAAAGGGCCACGACGAGAAGCCCGACCGGCTTTCCCGGGTTCTGGAAAAGGTGTTTGGTCGCTTTGTGTTCCAGCCGTTCAACCGGTTCTTTGACCGCACAGGTAATGCCTATGAAGTTCTGGTCAAGAAGCTGATCCGCTACAGCGCCATCGTTGGCGTGGTGTATGTCGGATTGACCGTTTTCGCCGGTGGCCTGTTCAA
The DNA here is from genome assembly GCF_002934325.1 of Marinobacter persicus. Lineage (GTDB taxonomy): Bacteria > Pseudomonadota > Gammaproteobacteria > Pseudomonadales > Oleiphilaceae > Marinobacter > Marinobacter persicus_A. The sequence continues at coordinate 4,586 of NZ_PTIV01000042.1, read as the reverse complement.
CGCGGTACCGGGTGGTTTCATTCCGCAGCAGGACAAACAATACCTGGTCGCAGTTGCCCAGCTGCCGGATGCGGCGAGCCTTGACCGGACCGTGGACGTGGTCAACGAAATGCAGCAAATCGCGCTGGAGACCGAGGGTGTGGCGAATACCATTGCGTTCCCGGGCCTGTCCGTGAACGGTTTCACCAACAGCCCGAACAGCGGCATCGTGTTCCTGCCGTTGACCGATTTTACCGAACGCACGTCTCCGGAGCTCAGTGCGGGGGCGATTGCAGGCAAGTTGAACGGCGCGTTTTCAGGCATTGACGAAGGGTTTGTGGCGGTGTTCCCACCACCACCGATCCTGGGCCTGGGCACCACGGGTGGCTTCAAACTGCAGATCGAAGATCGAAGCAGCAAAGGCTTTGAAGCCTTGTTTGATACCCTGCAAACCACCATCAACGAAGCTCGCAAGCATCCGGCACTGACGGGTCTATACTCCAGCTTCCGGGTTCAGGTACCCCAGTTTGACCTGGATATCGATCGGGAGCGTGCGATGCTGCTGGGCATTCCGCTGGAATCCGTGTTCGACACACTGCAGGTGTATCTGGGGTCGGTGTACGTCAATGACGTGAACATGTTCGGCAGTACCTATCAGGTGATTGCCCAGGCCGAGTCCGACAAGCGCCTTGATCCGGAGCACATTCTGAATCTGAAGGTTCGCAACCAGCAGGGCCAGATGATCCCGCTGTCCGCGGTGATGAGTGTCGAATCGACCATCGGCCCGGATCGTGTGATGCGTTACAACGGCTATCCAACGGCTGAACTCAACGGGTCGCCGGCCCCGGGCTTCAGTTCGGACCAGGCTCAGGCTGCTATCGAGGAGGTTCTCGCACAGACTCTGCCAGAGGGCATGGCGTTTGAGTGGACCGAGGTGACTTATCAGCAAAAACTCGCCGGCAACACCATGGTCTATGTGTTCCCGCTGGTTATCTTGCTGGTATTCATCGTGCTGGCGGCTCAGTACGAGAGTCTGCGACTGCCGTTTGCCATCATTCTGATTGTGCCGATGACCTTGCTGTCGGCTTTGGCCGGAGTATGGCTGACCGATGGTGATAACAACATGTTCACCCAGATTGGTCTGATTGTTCTGGTGGCATTGGCGAGTAAAAACGCCATTCTGATGGTCGAGTTCGCCCGTGACCTCAACCTCCAGGGACACAGTCATTATCAGGCCATTGTCGAGGCCTGCCGTTTGCGTTTACGCCCGATTTTGATGACATCGATTGCCTTCACCGCAGGCGTGGTACCGCTGGTGCTTGCGAGCGGAGCCGGTGCGGAGATGCGCCACGCCATGGGCATAGCGGTGTTCTCGGGAATGATTGGTGTCACCGTGTTCGGCCTGCTGTTTACCCCGGTATTTTACGCGGTGATTCAGCGTGCCAAGGCAGAACCCAAGACGCCGGCCAACGCCAAGGCGATCCCTGAACAGATCACGGAGAACGACCATGCTTAAACGGGCGGTTAGTGTCTTGCTCGGGGCAGCGCTGCTGGTTGGCTGCGCTGCAACCCCGGATTATGAGCTCCAACAGGAGGCGAACGAACGTTACCTCGACAGCCTCAGTTTCGGTGTTCAGAGCACAGACGCCACCACAGCGGAGTGGTGGAAGAGCTACGAGGATGACCAACTCAATCAACTGGTCGAGGTTGCGCAGGCCGCTAACCTCGATCTGTTGGCAACCCGGCAACGGGTCCGTCAGGCGCTCGCGGATTTGGGTGCGGATGAAAACCGCTTGCTTCCTCAGGGAGGGGTAACCGGCGATTACGAGGCGATCGATCGAAACAGTGTCCAGGAATCCTCTGCCGTCGGTCTGGCGGCCACCTGGGAAGTGGACCTGTTTGGCCGGCTGAGAGCGCTGATCGACGCCGGTGAAGCCAATCTTGAGGTTGCCCTGAACAACCAGCGTGCGGTGCTGAGAGAAGTCACCGTTGGCGTTGTCCGAGCCTATCTCGAGTGGGAAGCCGCTCGCCAGCGGGTTCAGTTGATCAAGGCGGACATTCGGGCATTGGAAGACACCCGGGAAGTCATGGCCCTGCGCGTGGAGGAAGGCATCTCGCCGAACCTGGATCTCGCCCGCGCAGACACGCTGCTGGAACAGCAGCGTGCCAAGCTTCCTGACGCGCGAGCCCAGCTCTATCGGGCCAAAGCGGTGCTGTCCGTGCTCGTCAATGAAGATCCCGAATCGCTGGCCCTGAAACCGGCCCCACGTGCACTGGCCGCTTCCATTGGGGTACCGGAGGCGGAGCGGGCCAACGAGGCCATGCAGCTGCGTGCGGATATCGGCGGTGCGCTTGCAGCGCTGGCCCGGGATGTGGCGGTTGGCAACGCCCTTCGGGCAGAACTCTATCCCCAGTTCTCGGTCAAGGGATTTCTGGGGCTGACCAATGTGGCGGAAGTGTCCGATGGCTTTGAAGGTACCGGCAGCATCGCTCCTCGTATTTCCTGGTCGCTGTTGAGTTATCCGGTGATACTGCAACGGGTGGAAAGCCAGGATGCAGTCTCGGAAGAAAGTTACATTCGTTACCGCCAAACCATCATTGACGCGGTCGCCAGTGCGCGTGTTGCCGTCTTTGCTTACGGACGGGCTTTTGAAGCTGATCAGGCAACGGGCAGGGCGTTTGACGCAGCCAACGAATCGCTCGCGATCGCCAGAACGATGCATCGTGAGGGTGCCATCGGCTACCTGGATTTGCTGGACGCCAACCGAACCTTCATTTCCGCTCAGCAGGACCGGCTTTCCGCCAGGTTGTCCTATGCGGCGGCCCAGCTTGGGGTGATTGAGGAATTCAGTGGGGTTTGGTCGTCGGAGGCGCACCGGCGAATGCTGAAGGCAACGGGTGGCGAGTCTTGAGGAAGAGGATATGGTTTAGCTGAAAAAAGGAAGTTCCTGGCTTTAGCGGCAAGCAAGGAGATCGCGCTTTCAAAGGACACTTTTTCTCAGCATCGAAAAAGGGGGCTAAAAGCCCCCTTTCGATACTGTGCTCCGACTCAATATCATGCTTCGGCTAATTCCTCGATGTAAGGGTAATCAATATACCCCTCCGCCCCCTGGGTGTAAAAAGTCGAGGGATCTGCTTCGTTGAGCTCGGCGCCAAGCTTCAGGCGCTCCGGAAGGTCCGGGTTGGCAATGAAGGGCACACCAAAGGCGACAGCGTCGGCCATCCCGGATTCGATAGCTTGTTCTGCTTCTTCACCGGTGTAGCTCATATTGAGGATCAACTTGCCCTTGAAGTGCTCGCGGACCGGAGTAATGACGTCCGCTTGCTGCTCCCCGAAAAAGTCGCTGCGCATCAAATGAACAAAGGCAAGGCCGTAGTCGTTCAGGCGCTTGGCGAGCCAGTTGACCAGGCCGACCGGATCACTGTCCTTCATGCTCTGGAAACTGTTTAGGGGGCTCAGTCGAACACCAACGTTCTCGGAACCGAACACTCCGGATACGGCTTCAATCACCTCCAGCAGAAGTCGGGCGCGATTTTCGATCGGGCCACCGTAGGGGCCTTCTCGATGGTTGGAACCATCACGCAGAAACTGGTCCAGCAGGTAGCCGTTGGCGCCATGAACCTCGACACCGTCAAAGCCAGCGCGCTTGGCATTCTCGGCGGCGGTGCGGAAAGCGTCGATGATGGCCGGGATTTCGTTGTCGGCCAGTGCACGGGGAACCGTGTAGGACTTCTTGCCTTCCGGTGTGTGCACTTCATCGCTGGTGATGGCAATGGCGCTGGGCGCTACCGGATCCTTGCCGTTGTTTAACACCGGGTGGCAGGCGCGGCCGCCGTGCCAGATTTGCAGATAAATCTTGCCACCTTTGGCGTGTACCGCATCAGTGACTTTCTTCCAGCCTTCAACTTGCGCCTCGGAATAGATACCAGGCTCGCGCCAGAAGGCCGAATTGCCTTCGATGGCCATGGTCGCTTCGGCGATGATCAGACCAGCAGAGGCACGCTGCGCGTAATACTCAACCATCATATCCGTAGGAACGTGATCAGCGTCGGCACGGACGCGGGTGAGGGGGGCCATGAAGATCCGATTGGCCAATTCACTGGCGCCCATTTTCAGGGGAGTAAAAAGTGTGTTCATAGCATCCTCCGGAAATATTGTGCAAACCATAAACTATCCGCCCGTGGGCCGGGCGGACTAATTCGGATGAGATATATCAATCATCATCCTGGCTGATGCGACAGGCTGGAATCCGCCTTCGCAAGTTTCCCTTGGGGACAGGTTCGATGATGACGTAGCCATCGCGCATCATCGTCTCGAAATCCTGCTCGATCTGCGTCTATTGCGTTCGGGACCTGGCTAGAGCCTGCGATTGGTTTTCGTGGTCGGCTGGTTGCAAAGAGCCTGCAGACCAACCTGATTTTTGCCTGAACCCCGCGCACTTTAGTAGGGCACCTACTTCGGTATACGCCTATATTCTCGGTTTGAAAATAAGTGAACGTTCATTTATTTTGGGCCGACCAATTTGAAGCGTTGAGCAGACAAATGCGGCAAAGAGACGACTCGAAACGAATAGCCTTCCTGGAAGCTACCGTGAGGGAAGTAGCAG
>NZ_PTIV01000041.1 GCF_002934325.1 Marinobacter persicus | reverse complement strand
ATTCACTATACATATAGTGCAGTCTTCAGGAAAAAGAAACCCCCAATTAAGGGGGTTTTATCAAAATTACACAGTTTTATGTACTATACAGAACCACGGGAGCCCCTTCTTACTTGCTGAACGTTAAACGTTCTTTCTATCAGCGTTCGATGTGCTGGTACTCGCCGGCATCCTTGGTTGCCAGGGTCACCACCACAATGGCGATGAACGCGGCGATGAAGCCCGGGATGATCTCGTACACGCCCGGACCACCCATGAACTCGGCGTTCCAGCCCAGGGAGATCCAGATCATCACCGTTGCGGCACCCACGATCAGGCCAGCAATTGCGCCAGCGCCGTTGGTACGGGACCACATCAGGGACAGGATAATCAGCGGGCCGAAGGCCGCACCGAAACCAGCCCAGGCGTTACTGACCAGTGCCAGCACCTGAGAATCCGGATCCCGGGCAATAAACGCCGCCACCAGGCCAACAATAACCACGCAGGCGCGGCCAATGTTGACACACTCACGGTCACTGGCATCTTTGCGCAGAAACAGACGGTAGAAGTCCTCGGTGAGCGATGAGGACGACACCAACAACTGACTGGAGATGGTACTCATCACCGCCGCCAGCAGTGCCGCGTACAGGAAGCCTGTGATCAGCGGATGGAACAGCAACTCCGACAATACGATGAAGATGGTTTCCGGGTCAGCTATGTCCAGACCATTACGTACGGCGTAAGCACGACCGAAGACACCCAGCGCGATGGCACCAATCAGCGAGATGGCCATCCAGGACATGCCGATATTACGGGCCACACCCACTTCATGAATGGAACGAATCGCCATGAAACGAACAATAATGTGCGGCTGGCCAAAGTAACCCAAACCCCAGGCCACCGCCGACAGCCAACCGATCACAGTAAGGCCTTCTGTCCAGGACAAAAGCGTTGGGTTGACGGAGTTCAGCGTTTCAGAAGCCTGGGCGTAACCGCCACCGCCTTCGCCCCAGAGAACGACCGCCGGCATGATAATCAACGCCAGCATCATGATGCAGCCCTGGACAAAGTCGGTCATGGAGACCGCAAGAAAGCCACCAACCACGGTATAGGCCAGAACCACGCCCAGCGTAATCAGAATACCAACGGCATAGTCACTCATGCCCGGCACACTAATGATCTCGGCAAAGGCACTCTCGAACAGCTTGCCGCCGGCAACCAGGCCAGAGGCGGTGTAAACCACAAAGAACAGGACGATAACGATGGCAGACACCATGCGCAGTGACAGGGCCTTGGTCGGAAAGCGATTGGCCAGGAACGCAGGGATGGTCAGGGCATTGCCGTAGTGAACCGTTTGTTCACGCAGCCTGGGGGCCACCAGGACCCAGTTGATCAGGGCACCCACCCAAAGACCAATACCGATCCAGGCTGAGGCCAGACCCGTGACATAGAGCGCGCCGGGCAGGCCGAGCAGCAGCCAGCCACTCATATCAGATGCACCAGCTGACAGGGCTGCCACTTTCGGGCTCAACCCCCGGCCACCGAGCATATAATCCTCTGCGGTTGCCGAAGCTTTACGCATCGCATACAGGCCGATGACGATCATCAGCGCAAAGTAAAGGAACAGACTTATCCAGACACCACTAGCCATAGGGCTCCTCCGGTTTTGATGAGTCGGATGGACTCCGCTCTTTTAGCACCGCCCTGCCTGCTGACCGGGTCGAATGCCATTTTTCTTATGTATTCCCTTCACGTTGGGCTAAACCCAACGCCCCCCGCACTCTCCATTTCACTATAGCCTATCCTTTCTTCCCTGCGACTTCGGCGATTTCGTGCGGTCCAGGGTCTTTGACTGTTACAAATTAGTATTACTACGGATCGAGGGCTTACAAAATTCTCCGATTCTTTTGCAGAATCCTACGGGACTGCTCCAAAAGGCCGGAATCAGGCGACTTTTTCACCAGCTTGCAAGCGGGTGGGCGTGGCGCCCTTGTATTTTTTAAGGGCGTTGGTGAGCGCTCCCTGGGAGGAGAACCCCGTTCGGTAGCTGATTTCAGCCACCGACAGCGAACTGGAGGTCAGCAGCCGAACCGCCTGGTCCAGCCGGGTCTGGAGAAGAAACTGGTGGGGGGTAGTGCCGGAAACCTCCCGGAACACGTCATGAAAGCGACTGACGCTCAGGCAGGCGACCTTCGCCAGATCCTGCACGGAAATCTTGCGATGCAGGTTGTCCATGATGTAGCGGCGAATGATTTCCGGGCTCAGGCTATGCCGACTGACGCCACTCAAGGGCTGGTCGGCGATACGGTCTGCCATACAGTAGAGAATGCTGGCGCTCAGGTGCTGGTGCAGAGGCGCATTGCCAGGTGACCGGTCGAATTCACCAGCTGCAAACTGAACCAGCCCCTGCAACTGGGAGTCCATCTGAATGGTTCGAGGTTTTTCAAAAAGACGGGCCATGCGCTCATAGTCAGCGTGAGCAGCCGTATTCAGCACCGGGCTGAGAGGATCAAGGTTAATCACCAGAACATGATTCTGGTGATCGCCCCAGTAATCGTGCCGGGCTTCAGTGGGAACCAGGCACGCCTTCCAGGTATCGAGATAGGAGCCGGCGCCATCAACATTCAGTTCAGCCTCACCCCGAACACCGAGTACCACCTGATGATGTTCGTGTTTATGTTGCTGGGCCGCGGTAGGAAGCTTCAGCAGTTTTGCGTTAAGCATAACAACTGGCAACTGTTTATTGAGAATGTTCCTCAATTAAAGCAGATTTAACAAAAAAGTGCACTAACTTAGCGGGACCTAACATCAACAGGCGTGTTGGACCAGCGCGGTCAAAAGGGCGGACACGCTGGCCGACACTTGCTCAAGCGGTAATTCCGCGTTCACGATGTGGTACTGGCCGGGCATGGCAGTAGCACGTTCCAGGTACGCATCCCGAATTCGCTGGAAAAACGCCAGATCTTCCTGCTCGAACCGGTCCAGCTCGCCACGTTTCTTCGCCCTGGCCATCCCTGTTTGCACGGGAGCATCCAGCAAAATCACGTGATCCGGCCGGAAATCCCCCTGAACGAGGTCTTCCAACAACGCAATCCTGGCCCGGGAAACGCCACGCCCTCCTCCCTGATAGGCAAACGTGGCGTCGGTAAACCGGTCACACAGCACCCATTGCCCCCGCTCCAGTGCTGGCCGAATTTTGGTGTGTAAATGCTGGGCACGAGCCGCAAACATCAACAGCAGCTCAGTGGTCTCATGGACCGCCTCTTCCCGGGGCGCCAGCAACAGCTCCCGGATTTTCTCGGCCATGGGCGTGCCACCGGGCTCACGGCTCACGACGACGTCCACCCCCAATTGCTCCAGGGTCATTGCGGCCTGCTTGAGCTGGGTCGACTTGCCAACACCCTCGGTGCCTTCGAAGGTGATGAAACGGCCTCGCGCTACCATCAGTCCTGCCCCTCCCCTGACTCATCCGTGGTGGGAGCCGGTGATGAGCGGTAATCCTCCCGACGGTTTAGCTGGAATTCCCGGACAGCCCGCTGGTGTTCGGCCAGCGTGCTGGAGAACTTGTGACTGCCATCACCCCGGGCGACGAAGTACAGCGCATCGCCTTCGGCCGGGTGCAGTGCCGCATGGATGGCTGCCTGGCCCGGCATGGCGATGGGGGTTGGTGGCAGGCCATCAATGCGATAGGTGTTGTAGGGTGTATGGGTCCTCAGGTCCCGACTGCGAATACGACCATCGTAGGCATCACCCATACCGTAAATCACCGTTGGGTCGGTCTGCAGCCGCATTCCTTTTTGCAGTCGCCGGACAAACACCCCGGCCACTTCCGCGCGCTCACTGGCAACGCCGGTTTCCCGCTCGACAATAGAAGCCATGATCAAAGCTTCGTAAGGCGAATCATAGGGCAATCCCTGCTCACGCTGCGGCCATTCTTCCTCCAATACAGAGGCCATTCGGTCGTAGGATCGCTGCAGAATGCCAAGGTCCGTTTCGTTACTGGTAAAGAGATAGGTATCCGGGTAAAACAGCCCTTCCGGATGCCGCCCCTCGGCCCCGATAGCAGCCATGATTCGCTCATCAGACCAGTTAGTGGTCCTCTTTTCCAGATGTTCCGTAGCCGCCAGTGTCGCTCTCATGTCAGCAAAGGTTTTGCCTTCAATGAATTGCACCGCCCAGTGTTTGACATCACCCGCCACCATGGCATCAATCATCGCCACCGGTGTCATACCGGGCTGCAGCTCGTAGTCACCGGCCTTGATCGCGGCTTTTCCAGGATTAAGCTTGGCGTAAAGTCGCAACCACAGAGCATCCTCGACATAGCCTTCTGCTTCCAGTTGCAGCGCCAGCTGTCCGAAACCAGTACCCGGCTCAACAGTGAGTATCCGGGAATTTTCCAGGGCAATCGGCTGCTCAAGTGTCTGAAGGCCCTGCCAGACCCAAAGGCCGGTGCCGGCACCAACCAGCACGCAGACCGAAACCAGAAAAATCAGTAGCTTTTTGAACACGCTCGTTATTCCATCTCTGTCGATAAACCACAAAGCAGTGACAGCCGGTTATCCACCGGCAATGCCTGCCCAGCCAGATTCCGGACCGGCACAATGCCCAGTACTGAGTTGGTCAGGCAGACCCCCTTGCAACGCTCAGACATCAGCACTTCCAGCGTCACCGGTGCTTCCGTGACCGGCTCGCCCGCTGACCACAAATGCTCCAGAACCACACGGCGCATGACGCCCGCCACTGCCAATGTAGATTGGGGCGGCGTCAACCAGCCTTCCTCCGTGGCCACGAAAAGGTTCGTGCGGGTGCCCTCCACCACATGCCCTTCGGCATTGCTCATCAGCACCTCGAAAAGATCACCACCAAGTTCCCGGGCTGCCATTACCTGCTCCAGCCGGTTCAGCGACTTGATCCCGGAAAGCATTGGATTGACGGTGAGCGGAACGGGAGAAAAGTCGACAGTGACGCCAGCCACAGGTGGATGAGGCGGCGCTGGAGCGTGGACCAGCAGCAGGTTTGGCTCCATGTGCTTGTCCGGCCGGTAACCTCGGCCACCGGCGCCTCGTGTCAGGGTGACCTTCAGAATCCAGCGTCCGCCACCATAGTGCCCGGCATAATCCGCCAGGGCCTGGGTCAGCAGCGTCTCTATCTCACCCCGAACGATCGGGATACCCAGACGACCTGCGTCCCGGTTCAGGCGCTCCAGGTGCCAGGGCAAAAGGGCCGCCCTCGGGCCCTCTGCCAGTATGGTTTCAAACAAGCCATCGCCGTAGGCAAGCCCCCGGTCATTGGCGGGCAGCCCCTCCTGGTTTGCTCGATATACCTGAACCACGACAGACTCAGTCCTCGTAACGGCCAACAATCAGGGTACCGTTGGTACCGCCAAACCCGAAGGAGTTTGACAGGGCGACGCGAGCATCACTCTGGCGACTGGTGTGAGGCACGAAATCCAGGTCACACCCTTCATCCGGATTGTCGAGATTGATGGTCGGCGGCAGGACGCCTTCCTTCACAGCCAACATGGAGAAAATGGCCTCAACCGCACCGGCAGCCCCCAGCAGGTGACCGGTCACCGACTTGGTACTGCTCATGGCCAGCTTCTCCGCGTGGGCACCAAAGACAGATTTCACCGCCGCCACTTCAGCCACATCACCCACCTGGGTGGAGGTGCCATGGGCGTTAATGTAGTCGACATCTTCCGGGTTCAGGCCAGCATCGCGAATGGCATTACGCATGGAGCGTGCGGCGCCGTCACCGTTGGATGGGGGAGCCGTGATGTGATGGGCATCGTCACTCATGCCAAAGCCAAGAACTTCGCCATAAATTGTGGCGCCACGAGCTTTCGCATGCTCAAGCTCTTCCAGAACAACAACACCGGCACCGTCACTCAGCACAAAGCCGTCTCGACCCTTATCCCAGGGGCGACTGGCCTTTTCCGGCTCGTCATTACGCGTGGACAAGGCCCGAGCCGACGAGAACCCGGCGATGGAGGTACGTGTGGTGGCCATTTCGGAGCCGCCGGCCAGCATTACATCGGCATCGCCATAGGCAATCGTCCTGGCAGCATAACCAATGTTGTGGGTACCGGTAGTGCAGGCGGTCACAATGGCAATGTTCGGGCCCTGGTAACCAAAGCGGATAGCCGCGTTACCCGAGATCATATTGATGACCGACGCGGGCACAAAGAAAGGGGACACTTTCCGCGGACCGGATTCATGCATCTGGATAACATTCTTTTCAATGTACTCGATGCCACCGATACCGGAACCAATGGCAACCCCGACACGCTCGCGATCCAGTTTCTCGAACTGTTCCAGACCACTGTCGTCCACTGCCTGTTGGGCCGCCACCAAGCCATAGTGGATGAAAGCATCCAGCTTGCGGGCTTCCTTGCTGCTGAGATAGGGCTCAAGGTCCAGGTCTTTCACTGCCCCGCCAATACGGGTGTTGTAATCGGTGGCGTCAAACCGGTCGATAGGGGCGATCCCGCTCTGCCCGGCACACACGTTCTTCCAGCTGGTCGGGACATCGTTGCCCACTGGCGAAACCATGCCCATACCTGTAATAACAACCCGTCGCTTGCTCATACTCCTATCACCCACTATTCCGTTTAATTCCCGGGAACGTATTCAGAGGTTCCCCAGTTTCAAGCAATAAAAAAGCCGTCCTTTCTGTCGTTCAAAGGACGGCTTTCAACTGGCTATCTGCTAGCTCGCAGAATCTCAGGTGTGCGAAACGATGTAGTCGATCGCATCCTGCACGGTGCCCAGCTTCTCAGCTTCTTCGTCAGGAATCTCAGTTTCGAATTCCTCTTCCAGAGCCATCACCAGCTCAACAGTGTCCAGTGAGTCAGCGCCAAGATCCTCTACAAAAGAAGATGTGTTCTGAACTTCAGCTTCCTTGACACCCAACTGTTCGCAAACAATCTTCTTAACGCGCTCTTCAACTGTACTCATAATATCCTCACTTAGTATGTCAACCAGGCAACTCGAAGGCCGCCAGTTTAGTTTAAACCCTACCTGCAAACAAGCAGGGACTCATTCCAACATGCTGTACAGCACATTTTGGGCACTGCGGGCCTTTAAGGCCTCAGCCCATGTACATGCCGCCGTTCACATGAATCGTTTCTCCGGTAACGTAGCCGGCACCATCGGATGCCAGGAATGCCACGACCGAAGCTACCTCTTCGGGTTCTCCGAGGCGACCAGTCGGTATATTTACCAGCATGGCATCGCGCTGTTTCTCGTCCAGTTTTTTGGTCATGTCGGTATCAATAAAACCTGGCGCCACACAGTTAGCGGTGATCCCACGGTTTGACATTTCCTTGGCCAGACTGCGGGTAAAACCTTCAACGCCGGCTTTCGCCGCACAGTAATTACCCTGGCCCGCGTTGCCCATACCGGCAACCACGGAGCTGATGTTGATGATCCGGCCCCAACGCGCCTTCGCCATGCCGCGGAGCACAGCCTTACTAGTACGGTAGACGCTGGACAGGTTGGTTTCCAGCACATCCGTCCAGTCAGCGTCCTTCAGGCGCATAAGCAGGTTATCGCGAGTAATGCCGGCATTGTTGACCAGAATCAAAGGTGCGCCCGATTGCTCGATCAGTTGCTTCAGGCCGGCTTCAATACTATCCGGCTCGGCAACATTCATGACAATGCCGTAACCCTTGATGCCAGCCTCTTTCAGGCCGGCGGTGATCGCTTCAGCGCCACCCTCGGAGGTCGCGGTACCAACCACCTCGGCACCCTGGCGACCCAGCTCGTGGGCAATGGCCTTGCCAATGCCGCGGCTCGCACCGGTTACCAGCGCTACTTTGCCTTCCAAAGACATAAAAACTCCGTTTACTCAGGACTGGTTAAACGTTTCGATAACGCTTGCCAGTGACTCGGGATTATCAAAATTATGCACCGGCAGTTTTCGGTCAATGCGCTTGATCAGGCCGGCGAGCACCTTGCCCGGACCACACTCAGCGGCAACTCCAACACCTTCGCCAGTCAGCGTACGCACGGAATCAGTCCATAGTACCGGTGAATAAAGTTGCTTGATCAGGTTAGCTTTCAGCTCGGATGCATCCGTCGCCGGCTTGGCATTTACGTTCTGTACAACCGGAATGCGCGCGTCATTAAAGGTGACGTCATCCAGCGCGTCAGCCAGCTTCTCAGCGGCACCTTTCATCAATGCACAGTGCGAAGGAACACTCACCGGCAAAGGCATGGCCTTGCGGGCTCCCTTGGCCTTACAGGCTTCGATCGCGCGTTCAACCGCGGCGGTGGCACCGGCAATCACAACCTGGCCTGGTGCGTTGAAATTCACGGCAGAGACAACATCGCCCTGCGCGGCTTCTTCGCAAGCAGCGACCACATCCGCATCTTCGAGGCCAATGATGGCGGCCATCTTGCCTTCTCCGGCCGGCACCGCATCCTGCATGAGTTCGCCACGCAGTTGCACGAGTTTGACAGCCTCAACAAAGTCCAGGCTCTCGGCGGCCACCAGGGCACTGTACTCACCGAGGCTGTGCCCGGCGAGGAACTGCGGGCGCGGGCCTTCAGCCACACACCATTCGCGCCAGAGAGCGACACTTGCGGTGAGCAGTGCCGGCTGGGTAACGGTGGTCTGGTTCAGCTCTTCGGCAGGACCTTTCTGGCACAGTTGCCAAAGATCATAGCCAAGAACATCGGATGCGTCGTCAAAGGTCTCGGTCACCATTGTCCATTCTTTGGCAGCCGAAAGCATGCCAACAGATTGTGACCCCTGACCGGGAAAAATAAATGCTGATTTCATGGGCGGAATCTTATCGTTCTCGAAGGGTTGGTTAAGATTAGCCAATAGTACAAACAGGACCAATTATCCCTGAATACCTGGCAGATTGCGGGCAGACTTTAGTCTCACGGAGCTTACAGCATCAGATCATCAAGCCGTTCATTGATGCGTCTGGGCACTTCCAGCTCGACCTCACGGACTGCCTGGTCGATGGCTGCACGAATGGCGCGCTCATTGGCGTTGCCATGACTCTTGATAACGACCCCCTGCAGACCCAACAAACTGGCGCCGTTGTGGCGAGAGGGATCAACGGTTCGAAGCAGGCGCCCCAGGATCGGACGCGCCAGCAAGCCGACGAAGCGCCCGTACAATGAGCGGGTGAAGGCCTTTTCCATAAGCTCGATCAACAGCCCGGCAACGCCTTCGCCGGTCTTCAGGGCGATATTGCCAACGAAACCGTCACATACCACCACATCAGCAACGTCACGGAACAGGTCGCTGCCTTCAACATAGCCGATGTAGTTCAAGGTTTCGCACTGGGCAAGCATATGGGACGCCAGGCGTACCTGCTCGTTACCCTTGATCTCTTCTTCGCCCACATTCAGCAGCGCAACACGCGGCTCCGGCTGGTTGCAGATTGCCGTGGCCATCAGGGAGCCCATCAGGGCGTACTGGTAAAGGTTTTCTGCCGTGGAATCGACGTTGGCACCCAGATCGAGCACATGACACCGACCACGTAATGACGGGATCAACTTGGCAATAGCCGGTCGCTCAATGCCCGGGTACATGCGAATGATTGACCGCCCGAAGGCCATCAGTGCGCCGGTATTACCGGCACTGACACAACCCTGGGCTTCATTGTCACGAACCAGCCCGAGGGCGATAGCCATGGATGAGTTCCGCTTATGGCGCAGCGCGTGGGACGGCCGCTCGTTCATCTTAACCACATCCGCGGCTTCGACAATCCGAATTCTTGCGTGGCCATTACGCAACAAGGCCTCAAGCTCGCTCCGTATACCAACCAGAACGACACTCAAGGCCTCGTTTTCACGCACTGCCTCCAGGGCAGCGGGAACCACCACTGCGGGACCGTAGTCACCGCTCATGGCATCAATCGCAATAGTTATCGGCATATTCACCGCTGTTGCATCGGCCATGATTCAGAAGCAGAACCCGACGAGATTACTCGTCGCGAGCTTCTACAACCTGCTTACCACGATAGAAGCCATCGGGAGACACGTGGTGACGACGATGAACTTCGCCGGTGGTTGCATCAGTAGAGAGCGCAGCGGTGTTCAGTGCGTCGTGTGAACGGCGCATACCGCGCTTGGAACGGGTCTTGCGATTTTGCTGTACAGCCATGATTATGCTCCTGACCTTTTTACGAAAACGTTAATGCTTTGTGGTCTTGAGGCCCGCCAGCACACTGAACGGGTTATCCTCGCGATTCTTTGCCTCAGGCTCATCGGGAGTCTGTTCCGGCTCAAACGCCTCCAGATCCTCTTTTGCCGGGCAGTCCTGCCGCTCATGCAAAGGGAACGGGGGCAATACCAGAAGCAACTCGTCTTCCACCATTGCCCACAAATCCGCACTGAAATTTTCCACCGGAAATGGCTCGAGAACCTTGGGAAGCTGCTGCGCCTGTTCTTCACTGGTCACAAACCCCAGATCGAAACGGGATTCCAGAACCGTCTGCATGCCCTGCATGCAACGCTGACATTCCAGAACCACTGGCGCGGACAATTCGCCCGACACTACCCGGCGACGCTCACTGTCCATACTGAAAGACAAGGTCACCCGGCACTCGCTGCCTTCCTGCAAACCCGGAACCGCCTCACGAAAACGGGAAAGCCCCAGAAGCGGGACAATGCCCTCCAGGGTTACGTTTTGCTCCGCCAACCGGTAAGGATCAACGAATTTGGGCAATTCAGCATTCGGCGCTTCAGACATAGGCGCGCAATTTTAGGGCCGGGACCGCCCGGTGTCAAAGACTTAATCGACTTTCTACCCAGCTCTTGCCTTTGGATAGGGGTATCTTACGATAGTAGCCACCAACAAAACACACCGCTGGACATAACATCGCCATGACAACACGTCCCGATCTGCTGCTGGCCTCTTCGTCGCCGTACCGTCGAGAGCTACTCTCCCGCCTGCAACTGCCCTTTGACTGCGCAAGCCCGGATATTGATGAAACACCGCAGCCCGGTGAGGCACCGGAAATACTGGCCGTGCGACTGGCAGCCGGTAAGGCGCGCGCATTAGTGGCCACCCACCCGACCAGCCTGATCATTGGCTCTGATCAGGTCGCCGCTCTGCCGGATGGCACCATCCTGAGTAAGCCGGGCAACCATGAGCGGGCCACCAGGCAATTGCGGCAATCGAGCGGCCAATGCGTACAGTTTTTTACCGGACTGGCACTACTGGACGCCCGCACCCATACCCTGAAAACCCATTGCGAACAATTTGATGCCCACTTCAGGACCCTGTCACCGGAAGAAATCGAAAGCTACCTGCTCAAGGAACAACCCTATGATTGCGCCGGCAGCTTTAAAATGGAGGGACTGGGCATCACCCTGTTCAGCAGCCTGGAGGGGCGGGATCCCAACAGCCTGGTCGGCTTGCCATTGATTGCGCTCACCGACCTGCTTAGGGACTTTGGCATCAACCCCCTACTTGACCCTTGAGCCTCCCGACAGGCTCCCTTAACGGAGCTCCAACCGGGACTCAAGAAGCTGGTCGGCCACCCCCGCACCCACCGAGACGCCCAGTTGATCCACCAACTCCCGGAACGGTGACTTACCGCGGGTGTAGTCCACAATATTCTCCTCGCCAACGAGCTGACGCGCCACCCAGGACGTGCTGCCCAGGCCATCAACCAGCCCCAGCTCCAACGCCTGCTCACCGCTCCAGACCAGGCCGCTAAACAGCTTGTCGTTGTCACTCAGGCGATCGCCCCGACCTTTTTTAACAGCCTCGATAAACTGCTGATGCGTGTTCTCCAGTACACTCTGCCAGAAGGCAACTTCCTCCTGCTGCTCTGGAGAGAACGGGTCAAGAAACGCCTTGTTTTCACCAGCGGTATACAAACGCCGATCCACGCCGACTTTATCCATTAGATCTGTGAACCCGAACCCACCGGCCACCACCCCAATGGAGCCCACGAGGCTGGCCCGGTTAGCATAAATCTCGTCCGCCGCAGCGGCGATGTAGTAAGCGCCTGACGCCCCGATGTCGGAAATCACGGCATACAGCTTTTTGTCGGGATACTCCTCCCGCAACCGCATCATCTCGTCATAGATGTAGCCAGCCTGCACCGGACTGCCACCCGGACTGTTGATGCGCAGCACAACCGCTTTGGAGTTCGTGGCCTCAAACGCAGAACGAAGCGCCCCTATAATATTGTCGGCACTGGCCAGCTCCTCACTCGAGATGGTGCCATTTACTTCCACCACGGCCGTGTGCTCTGCCACAGCGGTTTCCACCCCATCACCAAAAGGCGTGCGAAGGAAAAACAGCAGCGCGAACAGATACCCAAACGTCAGAAGCTTAAAAAAGATGCCCCAGCGCCGACTCCGACGCTGCTCCGCCTGAAGTGACATCACCAGCTTTTCAATAAGCCGCCAGTCCCTGCCGGACTCGGGCGGCATGGCAGGCTTCTTACCACCGAAAAGACCGCCCTTGCCTGCGCTCTTTTCCTTGTTCTTTTCCTGACCTGGCTCTACCGGCTTGTCGCCCCACTCCGGCGGCTTTTCGGACTCCCAATCACTCATGTGCTATTCCTTTTACAGACAACGGCAAGTTAGAGACTCAATACCTGTCGCAACTCATCCACCGAGCCCACCACGGCGTGAGGATTGTATTGCCCCAGGATATCCCGGGTATGCACACCCCACTCTACACCAATCGACGGCATACCAATGCGCTGAGCCATCTCCAGGTCATACCGGGTATCGCCAATCATCACCGCGTCCTGTGGGCGATGACCATAGAACGCCAGTATTTCCTGCAACATCAGCGGGTCCGGCTTTGAGCGGGTTTCATCCGCACAACGGGTAATCTCAAAATGATGCCCCAAGCCACTACTGGTAAGCGCCCCCTCCAGCCCCCGGCGACTTTTACCGGTAGCCACCGAACAGGCACGCCCGCCACTGCGCAGGTCCGCCACGACCTCGGCCATACCGGCAAACACATTCTGCGGCCCGGTTTGCTTGCTGAAGAAGTACCGGGCATAGCCCTCACGCATCCGCTGAATATCGTCTGGCTGAATCCCCGGATACAACTGCTCCAGGGCTTCGACAATACCCAACCCGATAATGTCGCGATAATCGGCTGGCTCCAGCGCTGGAAAACCAAGCTCCGTGGCCGCCTGATGCAGGCTGTCGGCAATATGATCCACCGAATCGATCAGCGTGCCGTCCCAATCAAAAATCACCAATTTAACGTTCATTCATTACTACCTTGATTACTACGCTGGGCCAGAACCTGGAGGACATGGCTAAAGGCTTCATCATAAGACGCTTCCAGGGTCATGGACTGCTCCGACCCCGGCAAACAGAATTCCAGCGCCCGGGCATGCAACATCAGGCGCTGCCCACCGACCGCCCGGAATGCCTTGAGGCTGGCATCATCCATGTATTTGTCATCGCCGGCAATCGGATGCCCCGCCCAGGCGGCATGGACACGTATCTGATGGGTACGACCAGTCACCGGAGATGCCGCCACAAGGCTGTAACCCTGGAAACGCTCCAGACGGTTAAACAGGGTCAGCGACTCCTTGCCTTCGGAGCTGACTTTGACACGGCGCTCCCCATTGGGCATTTCATAACGCAACAACGGCTCAGCAACTTTCTTCACGGATACCGGCCAATCCCCGGCCACCAGCGCGTGATAGTGCTTACGAATTCTTTTTTGCCGCAGCTCATCCTGAAGATAACGCAGTGCCGAGCGCTTTTTCGCAATCATCACCAACCCGGACGTATCCCTATCCAGTCGATGCACCAACTCCAGGAACTTCGCTTCGGGCCTCGACGCGCGAAGCACCTCAATCAGACCAAAGCTCAGCCCACTGCCACCATGAACAGCAATACCCGAAGGCTTGTTCACCACCAGCATGTCGTCGTTTTCGAACACCACAGCGGCTTCCATCACCGCCTGCACGCGATCGCCGGGCTTTGGCTGTTCCGGCCGGCTCTGCTGAACCACAGGCGGTATCCGGACGACATCGCCGGCACCAAGTCGCGAGCTCTGCTTCACTCGCCCCTTGTTCACTCGCACCTCGCCCTTACGGATGATGCGGTAAATCACCCCCTTGGGTACGCCCCGCAAGCGGGCCATGAGGAAATTATCCAGTCGCTGGCCGGCCATGTCCTCATCCACTGTGACCCACTGAACTTTTGACGGCGCCACGGCCGGGCCAGAACTCTGTCCGGATTGCGGAGTTCTGGACCGATCCCGGGGCGGCTGAGCCTTGCCCGACCGGGACGGCTTCTTTCGAGATTGAGGCTTGCGCGACATGAAAAACCTTGTGCCAAGATGGATAAAAGTGTCGAGGTCAAACGCAGGATTGAATGGCAAAAGCCAAACTGTTATATTCAGGCGTGCTCTGTCGTTTGTCTACGGCCTGACGAACTCTGGTCAGAAGCCGGAGCGACAGCAGTATACCGACACAGATAAAGAGTTTGAACGCTGTGGCCCACTCATTATCGGGCACAGTCGTTAACAGGCTTTCGGGCCCCGTTCAGATCCATAGGGACTGTAACCGCCCCGGGAGCAGAAATAACCGACAGAAAAACCGTCGGGCGACATCGCGAAGAATCATTGCCACGCAAAGCCGGGCCGTCCATCAAACAATACGACGTGAGACCCAGGCCTTTGTGTGAACCTGAAAACGGATATTATGCGTCAACAGACACTTACCCTGTTCGACCACGACCTGCCTGAACACGGGCAGTCTGTCGTTGGTGGCCGCAGACTTACTGGATCAAACCTCACAAGGGATTGATCCGTCTGGCCACCGGCCTTCCCTGCTGTATCAGGGCCCGTGGCACGCACATCCCGCTTCGCTGATGCGAGCTCCCCCGGTTTTCTGTCATTAACAGACGACAGGAACCCTTTCTTTCCATGAAAAGAATGCTGATCAATGCAACTCATCCCGAAGAGTTGCGCGTAGCCCTGGTAGATGGTCAACGGCTGTTTGACCTGGATATCGAATCCAGCACCCGCGAACAGAAAAAGGCCAACATCTATAAAGGCCGCATCACCCGTGTTGAGCCCAGTCTGGAAGCCGCTTTCGTCGATTTCGGCGCTGAGCGCCACGGCTTTCTTCCGCTGAAGGAAATCTCCAAGGAGTACTTCAAGAAATCCCCGGGCCAGATTGAAGGCAAAATCAACATCAAGGACGTGGTCTCCGAAGGCCAGGAAGTGATTGTCCAGGTCGATAAGGAAGAACGTGGCAACAAGGGCGCCGCCCTCACCACCTTCGTCTCCCTGGCCGGCCGCTATCTGGTGTTGATGCCCAACAATCCCCGCGCCGGTGGCATTTCCCGCCGCATCGAAGGCGATGAGCGGGCACAGCTGAAAGAAGCCATGAACGACGTCCAGACCCCCAAGGGCATGGGCATCATCGTGCGCACCGCCGGCATTGGCCGCAGCACCGAAGAACTGCAATGGGACCTGGACTACCTGGTCCAGTTCTGGGAAGCCATCACCCAGGCCTCCGAAGAGCGTAAGGCGCCGTTCCTGATCCACCAGGAAAGCAACGTCATCATCCGCGCCGTGCGCGACTACCTGCGCCAGGACATCGGCGAAGTACTGATCGACGCCGAGAACGTCTACGAAGACGTGCTCAGCTTCGTACGCGCCGTCATGCCCACCTTCGAGAACAAGATCAAGCTGTACAAGGACGAGATTCCCCTGTTCAGCCGCTACCAGATCGAAGGCCAGATCGAGACCGCCTTCCAGCGCGAAGTAAAACTTCCGTCCGGCGGCTCCATCGTGATCGACCCGACCGAAGCACTGGTGTCCATCGACATCAACTCCTCCCGCGCCACCAAGGGCCAGGACATCGAGGAAACCGCGCTGCAGACCAACCTGGAAGCAGCCGAGGAAATCGCCCGCCAGCTGCGCCTGCGCGACATGGGTGGCCTGGTGGTCATCGACTTCATCGACATGACCCCGGCCAAGCACCAGCGCGAAGTGGAACAGAAAATGCGGGAAGCCCTGGAAATCGACCGGGCGCGCGTTCAGGTAGGCAAGATTTCCCGCTTCGGTCTGCTGGAGATGTCCCGCCAGCGCCTGCGCCCCTCCCTGGGCGAGACCCGTAGCGAAGTCTGCCCGCGTTGCGAAGGCCAGGGCACTATCCGTGGCATCGAATCCCTGGCGCTGTCCATCATGCGCCTGATCTACGAGGAGTCGTCCAAGGAGAAGACCGCCGAAGTCCGTGCCGTGGTGCCGGTTTCCGTGGCCACTTTCCTGCTGAACGAAAAGCGCAAGCAGCTGGCCGATATCGAGTCCCTGCAGAAGGTCTCCGTGGTAGTGGCCCCCGTGCCCAACATGGAAACCCCGCACTTCGAGATCCTGCGCCTGCGCCAGGACGAGACCAGCCCCGAGCACATTTCCAGTCACCAGGTGGCCCAGGAATACAACGCCCGGGAAGAAGACACCACCATTGAAGTGCCTGGCACCGAGAAACCGGTCCGTGAGCAAGCAGCCGTGAAGGCCATTCGCCCAGCGGCGCCAGCCCCGAGTGCCGAAAAGAAAGAACAAGCTGCGAGCGCGCCGGAAGAAGGCCTGTTCAGCAAGCTGAGCAAGAAAATCGCCGAGTTCTTCGGCGGTGGTGAAGAGGAAAGAACCACCGAAGAGCGCGACACCTCCGCCCGGGACAACCGTAATGGCGACCGTCGAACCCAGCGCCAGGACCGTCGCAAGTCCCGCGTGGCTCGCGATGATCAGCGCTCCGGCGAAAATAACCGTCGCAGTGGCGGCGACCGTCGACAAGGCGGACAGCAAAGCCGTAGCGATGACAACCGCAGCCGAGGCCGCGGTGGCCGGGGCAACCAGAATCGCCAGAACCAGCAGGACAAGCCCGCTGACAACAAAGGCGATAACAAGAGCGACAACAAGGGCCCGGACAACAAGGGCGGTGATGGTCGCAAGCGCGGCCAGGGCCGCAACCGTCCTCAGCGCGACCAGAAGGATGCCAAGGACAAGAAAGACCAGAAGGACACCCGCGACCAGCAGGACAACACCAAGGGTGGCGCCAGCGACAAGGCAGGCGGTGACGACAAAAACCGAAAACCACGTCGCCCAAGGGGCCGCGATGGTTCTCCGAGCGAAACACCAGCCTCCGCACCGGCAGCTCGCAAGGCGGAACGGTCCGAGAAGCACCAGAAGGATACCCAGCCCGAAAGCGTGGTTGAGGCCGAAGTAGCAGCCGAGGAAAAGGCGCCAACCGCTGAAAAGGCGACCGCCAACGAGACGGGAAATGGCAAATCCGGCAGCGGCAAGGAAACCGGCGAAAACCGGGGCAATAAGCCAGGCAGCCGCAAGCGCAAGCCGCAACAAAAGCAGGAAAACGGCAAGAAAGCGGACACTGCCGACAAGGCGGACGCCAAGACCGAACCCAAAGCTGATAGCCCCGCACCCAAAGCGGAAGAGGCGCCGGTAGAAACCAAGGCCGATAACAAGGCGGCGGAAGAGCCGAAGACTGAAAAAGCGGCAGAGACGGCCAAGCCGGAGGAGAAAGCCAAAGCCGAGGCAGAGCCCAAACCGGAAGCTGCATCCACCACCGAGGCACCAACCACTGCCAACGCTGACGTGAGCAGTGAAGCCGAAGCCAAGCCTGCACCGCAAAGCAAGCCTGAAGTGGCGCCTGAGCCGGCCAAGGAAGACAGCAAACCGGCCAAGCCCGACACAACCGGCGGGAACAAAGCCGAGCCCAAGGCAGAGGCCGAAAAGGCTGAGAAGGCTGAGAAGGCTGAGAAGGCTGAGAGCGAAAGCAAGCCGGAGCCCAAGGCGGACGTCAAGCAGGAAGAGAAACCGGCTGAAAAGCCGAAGCCGGCCGCTGAAGAACAGCCAGCCGAGCAACAGGCACCTGAAGCCAAACAGGAAACCGACAACCAGGCAGCCGCTGTTGATGTCCCGGTAACACCGGGTCGCGCCTACAACGACCCCAGGGAAGTTCGTAAGCGCCAGCGTGCCGCCGAAGCCGCCAAGAAGGCCGGGAGCGAGTAATCATGCTGAGCAACTCCGACATCGAGGCGCTGGAAGACATCCTCTTCGCCGAACCCTGGGGCGACCATGCCCTGGACTTCTTCGGTTTCCACGGGGTGGTCTGCGCCAGCGTGATCGGGCCGGCCAGCCTTGAGGCGGAAGATCTCTTCCGCCTGGCCACGGGCAGCGAGACGGTTCCTGACACCGGTGTGCCGGAAATACTGACACGCTGCGCCCGGGAACTGAGTCAGGACATGGCCCACGCTCTGGATATGGGTCAGCCCCTTGAACTTCCGGAGCCGGAAGATGGCGACCCCATGAACGCACTGGAAAACTGGTGCGCCGGCTTTGTCGATACCTTCCTTGAAAACGAAGAGAGCTGGCTGGAAGCGGCCAGCGAGGAAGAAGTAGCAGACCTGATGGTGCCAATGCTGACGCTCTCAGGGCTGTTCGAGGACGAGGACTTTACCAAGGTCCGGGAGGACGAAAAGCTGGCCGGACGGATGGCCGATGCTATCCCCGACTCACTGACCGACCTGTACCTGTTGTTCCACGCGCCGGACTAAGCCACCTCAGCTTAAGACCGGTTGTTGAAAATGATGCCAGACGGGCTCCAGCCCCTCTGGCATTTTCATTATCTGGCCCAGCTCACACCACGCCGCGCCCGGAAAATGAAAGTCGCTACCCTGGGAGGCCAATAGTCCATTGCGGCGCGCCAGCTCCGCCACAAACCCCAGATCGCCGCTGGACTGCCCGGATACCGATACTTCAATGCCCCGCCCGCCAGCGGCCATGAAATCCGCCGTCAACTGCCGAAGTTTGGTCGCCGTCATCCGGTATTTCCTGGGATGCGCCAGCACCGAAATGCCGCCAGCGGCTTCAATCCAATGCACAACCTCTTCGAGCTCCGGCCAGCAGGCTTTGACATCGCCCGGCTTACCAGTGCCCAGATACCGTTTAAAGGCGTGCTCCATCCGAGGCACCACACCTTCATCCACCAGCACCCGGGCAAAATGCGGACGCCCCGGCACATCGCCACCGGCCTGTTCGGTGGCTTTGGCAAGCAGATCGTCCACCTTCAGCCTGGACAGCTTGTCGGCGATAAGCCGGGCCCGGCGCCAGCGGTTTTCGTTCTGCTTATCCAGAAGCGCCAGGAAAGCCTCATCCTGGTGGTCGAAATCCAGACCCACCACATGAATGGTCAGACTGCGCCAGACGCAGGACAGCTCAATGCCATTAATCAGGTTAAGCCCCTTGTCTGCGGCCGCTTCCCTGGCGGCCTCCAGGCCGCCTATTGTGTCGTGATCGGTCAATGCCAGGTGGGTAACTCCCCGTTCCGCTGCACGGGCCACCAGCGCCTCCGGCGACAGCGACCCGTCCGAAGCGGTACTGTGGCAGTGAAGATCAATGCAGGGGTTGAAGTCTTGCGTTATAGTCACAGGCATTCCGGCTTGGTATCTGGTGAAAACCGCAGTGTACCAGCGCCAGGCCATGCCGCCATATCAGAAACTGCCACACGGGGGATTCCATGTATTACGCCATCATTAGCGAAGACTTGCCTGAAAGCCTGCGCCTGCGCAAAGAAGCCCGGCCAGCCCACCTTGAGCGCCTGGAAGCGTTGAAGAGCGACGGTCGACTACTGGTGGCGGGCCCCCATCCAGCTATCGACTCCCCCGACCCCGGCGAAGCCGGCTTCAGCGGCAGCCTGGTAATCGCAGAATTTGAGTCCCTGGAGCAGGCGCAGCAATGGGCCAACGACGATCCCTATGTAGAGGCTGGCGTTTACCAGTCGGTTACTGTGAAGCCCTTCAAGGCGGTCCTGCCTTGAGCGCTGTGTCACACAGTGCTGAGCATGAGCGGATTGTAACCCCGCTGTGCTTGAATGGTTTTGGGCGTATGACAAAATTGAGACCAGACATTCACCACAACCCGTTTATATCAGGAAAGTAACCCGTGTCGCCGTCCCGTTTGATTGTTGCTCTGCTACTCATTGTCAGTTCGATTTCGGTTGCCCAGGCCCGAACGGTCTGGGTCGATGACCAGATCTATCTGCCCCTGCGCTCCGGTGCCGGCACCCAATACCGAATTGTTCAGAATGCCATGCCCAGCGGCACTCCGCTGGAAGTCCTGGAAACGGGCAGCGAGTACAGCCGGGTGAGATCCCCTCAGGGCAACGAGGGCTGGGTGGCCAACCAATATCTCAGTAACGAACCCATCGCTGCCGACCAGCTCAAGGAAGCGCGCCAGCAACTGCAAAATGCCCGTGAACGGGCCGATGAGCTAAGCTCTGAACTGGCGAAGGTAACCGAGCAGCGCAACGAGCTCCAAAGTGCCGAGAACAACCTATCCAGCAGGACCGAGCAGTTGCAGGCGGAACTGACCCGCATCAAGAACGTTGCGGCCGACTCTCTTAATCTGGAGCGACGGAATCAGGAGTTGGTTCAGGAAAACCAGCGCTTAACCAATGAACTGGAAGTACTAACCGCCGAGAACGCACGCCTGGAAAGCAGCAGAGAATCTGACTTCATGCTGCTGGGTGCCGGGCTGGTCTTCGGCGGTGTCTTACTGGCCTTGATCATTCCCATGCTCAAGCCATCTCGGAAAACCGACAACTGGGCGTAACTGTCATGCAAGACTATGCGGAAAAACGGGATTTCCACCGGATGCGGGTCGATGCCCACATCCAGATCACCGACAGCAAAGGCGAAAGCGTCATTGGCACCTGCCGGGACCTCAGTGCCACCGGCATGCAACTGTCCGTGAGCCGTCCCTTTGAAGCGGGCGAAATGATCAAAACCCGGATGGAATCTGCCGGCTCCCAAACCGCCGCACTTGAAACGGAGTGCGAAGTGATCCGGTGCGAGCCCGACGGCGATGGCTACCTGCTTGGTGTCACCATCGACAGGGTCACTCAATAAAAGCGAATCATCGAGTAGGAGGGGGAGTCACCTCCCCCGTCCTCTCACACCACCGGGCATACGGTTCCGTACCACGGCGGTTCATGGTTGGCGCTGAAGCCGA
>NZ_PTIV01000040.1 GCF_002934325.1 Marinobacter persicus | reverse complement strand
GTGACACGGTCTGTCGTACTGAGGTGGCGGTAGTGATTGTTCATGGCAACACCATACTCGATTAGAGGGTGTTGCACTTAGTTATTGAGGCCGCGCTGTTTCCACTAAAGTCAGGGCGGCCATATTGTCAGCCCCTTTATACTGATCTTTTCCCAACATTTGGCTCGCAGTGGCGAATCCTTTCACGCAGGACCTCGCCTCAACTGCCTTATCCTTGACATCACCAACTGGATTTGATTGCGCGAATGACACTTGCGACAAAAGGACCATAAAAACAAATAAAACCCTATACATTATTCCTTAACCTTATTTAGATACATTTCTCAATCACAGAATCCACGCCTAAGGCACCCCCTATTTCTCAAGATATAATGTATTAATTAAAATAACGACACTCCATGGTAGCTAAAAACATACTATTTTTTTGAATTTTCGTAGCTATCTAAAATCACTTGCAACGCATTGGCCATTTGCTTGGCTTCTTCCAAGCTACGAGTTCGAAGAATATGCTTACGATTATTACCAAGTAGAGATACGACATACCATTGCCTGAACTTACGCTTCCAAGAATACAAAATGATATCATCGATGGATTCGAAGTAAATTCTGTCACTGGCTACTCTCGTAGTAGATGAATGAGCGCCTATTGCAACATTACCTATGAAGGCTCCACTCGCTCCGCCTTGAGTCACACTTCCATACCCAAGGAGTATGAACCGATCAGTTACCTCAACAAAATCCGGCCTCCAGTCAGAATGCTGCTCCATTATTAACCGGTCAATAACATGTACTGCTTGACTATAAGAAATATCAGTTTCAGGCTGATATTTCATTGGACTAGTTCCACACCCGGAAAGTCCAAGAACAAATACACAACAAAAAATAACAATCCAGTTCTTCCGCATAAAAATCATCCGGCTTGGCTTTTATAAACACAAGCAATTATAAATATTTGAAGTATCACGAAAACAAGGAAAAAATATGGATCGAGTAATTCCTAAACTCGTTCTGGAACAGCGATCCAAACTGACAACAGTGCTCGATGGGAATAAATATCATCCTGATCATTTTTATAAGAACCTTGTCCTTGGCTGATTTTGCTCAGATTACCCCGCGATCTCATTTATTTCCAGTCGCCATCCCAATCTGATACCGACATCCACTGAATCAGTAACGTTTCCTGAAGATCGCTCCCAGACGGCTTAACCAAAGGGTAATCGGCAGGTAATTGTGTGCTGCTGGATACAGGTCTACCTTTAAAATCCCTACGATCGACCAATTACGAGGCAGATTATGAACAAATTGACTCTCAGCGCACTGCTTATGGTTTTGACTCTGGGCCTGGCTGCTTGCGGCTCTGAGAATGAGGATGAAGCTGCGCTCGAACAGGCTGCGGAAGATGCGGAACAGCAAATGGACGAGGCTGGCGACGCCGCGGAAGAGACTTACGAGGAAGGCGCGGCAGAGGCTGGCGAAGAAATCGGTGAGAGCGCCGAAGAAGCCGGTGAAGAAGTCGCGGAAAGCGCCGAGGAAGCCGGCGATTCCATTGAAGAAGGTTACGACGAAGCCACCAACTAAACCCCGCTTCGCCGCAATGCCCCTCCCAGCGCCTGAAAATAGGCGCTGAACGCCCGGTTCGTCCGGGCGCGTTCCTCCCCCTGTGAATACAGCCCCAGTTTTGCTTCGTCGGTTTCCTTGGTACCACGTACCAGGAAAGCGTTTTTGCACGTGGCGTCCTGCACGAAGGCTTCGAAGGCGCGGGCGCAGAGTTCCTCCGGTTGGCTGAAGTAATGCACGCCGGCGGCTTTATCCGCTTTGGCGGAGGTTCGGAACAGCTCGCTGGGCTGGTTGCCGGTGGGGTCCAGCAGAATGGCGCGGTAGCAGGCCTCGAGGCGTTCGTTCAGCGGGTGGGCGACGATGTCTTCCCGGGTCAGCCAGAGTTTGGAGCCGAAGGCGCCTGGTTCGGTGTCTGTGAATAGCTTGTCGGCGATGTAGTGGTCGAAGGCGTGGAACCATTCGTGGGCGATGCTGCCCGGCCCGGCGTTCTTGGCCAGCGAGAAGGTGCGGGTGGCCGGGGTGTAGTGGGCACTCACACCGGGGCGGCCACCGGTGCCGTATTGCAGGCCCAGGGTGCCGCGCAGGGAGATCAGACTTTCGGTGCCCCCAAGGATGGTCATCAAATCGCACAGGGCGTCGTAGAAAAGTGCGGCGCTGCGCTGCTTCTCGGGTTCGGTGACCCAACGCCCGATATCGATGCTGCGGAATCCGAACCGGCGGCGAACGTCCAGGAAGGTAACGGGGGCACCGGCGCGGTGGTCCGGGCCCCGGCGATAGAATTGTCTGGCCATAGCCCTATTTTACGGGCTAAGGGCCAGGTTGTCTCAGTGCCCTACTCGTCTTAAGGCTTTACTTCGTTGGCGCACTGGCCCTTTTGTTCCAGTTCACTCAAATTGCCCAGAGTGGTGTGGGCAATGCTTTCCAACGCATCGTTGGTGAAGAAGGCCTGGTGGCCGGTGATCACCACATTGGGGAAGGTCAGCAGCCGGGCGAACACGTCGTCCTGCAGCACCAGGTTGGAGAGGTCTTCGAAGAACAGGTCACCCTCCTCTTCGTACACGTCCAGCCCCAGATAGCCGATGTGGCCGGATTTCAGGCCTTCGATCACGGCACCGGTGTCGACAATCGCGCCCCGACTGGTGTTGATCAGCATCACGCCGTCTTTCATCTTGGCCATGGCTTCGGCATCGATCAGGTGGTGGGTTTCCGGGGTGAGCGGGCAATGCAGGGTGATGATGTCGGATTCAGCGAAGAGCTCATCCAGCGGCACGTATTCCACTCCCACTTCCTCGGCTTCCTTGTGCACCTTGTGGGCGTAGCCCAGCACGCGGCAGCCAAACCCGCGCATGATGCGAGCCACTTCCACGCCAATCCGTCCAGTGCCGATGATGCCCACGGTGCGCCCGCGCAGATCAAAGCCCAGCAGGCCATCGAGGGCGAAATTGCTTTCACGAATACGGTGGTAGGCCCGGTGAATCTGGCGGTTGAGGGTGAGGATCAGCGCCACCGTGTGTTCAGCCACGGCGTAGGGAGAATAGGCGGGCACGCGCACCACGGCCATGCCCAGGCGTTCGGCGGCTTTGAGGTCAACGTTGTTGAAACCCGCGCAGCGCAGGGCGATCACGCGGGTGCCGCCTTCCGCCAGCTTTTCCAGCACCGGGGCGTCCACCTGGTCATTCACGAACACGCACACGGCGTCGTAGCCCTGGGCCAGCGCCGCCGTGGTTTCGTTCAGGCGGGTTTCCAGGAAGGTCAGCTCGTGCTGGTGGGCTTCCTGGTTGGCCTGGCTGAGAAACTGTTCGTCGTAGGGTTTGGTGCTGAAAACAGCGACTTTCATGGGCTTACCACTCCAACTGGGCTCCGGTCTGGTACTCGATGACCCGGGTTTCAAAGAAGTTCTTTTCCTTGCGTAGGGTAGCCTGCTCGTCCAGCCAGGGCGAGACGTTTTTGGCGCCGGGGAAGGGTTCTTCCAGGCCGACGGTGCGGGCCCGGCGGTTGGCGACGAAGCGGAACTGTTCGCTGTGGTACTCGGCGGAGTAACCCAGGATGGGGTCCCGCAGGATGTAGTTGGCGTAGTCCATCTCTTTGGCTTCGGATTCGTCCCACATGTCGCGCACGGCTTTGGGGTCGAGGGTGATGTTTTCCTCTTCCATGATCTGGTTGACGACTTTCAGGCCAAAGGAGAAGTGCATGGCTTCGTCGCGCAGGATGTACTGGAGCTGTTCGCCGGTGCCACGCATCAGGCCCCGGCGCTGCAGGGCGAAGATGGGGCTGAAGCCGTTGTAGAACCAGGCTCCTTCGAACACGGCGGCGAAGAACAGGTAGGACATGACGAATTCGTGCAGGTCGTCCCGGTTGCGCAGGTTCATGTCCGGGCGCATGGCGGCGTCCAGGCGGCGGTTGGCCATCTGGATTTTGCCGTTGATTTCGGGCACCACGCGGTAGCGGTTGTAGATTTCGCTTTGGTCGAGGTTGAGGGTTTCGATGCAGTGCTGGTAGGCCCAGGTGTGCATGGATTCTTCGTACACCTGCCGGGCTTGGTAGATCTGCAGTTCGGGGGCGCTCATTTTTTCCATGACGGCCAGGCCGATGTTGCGCATGGCGAGGATGTCGGAGGTGGTGAGGTAGGCCAGGACGTTTTCGTACACGTGTTTTTCGGCCGCGTTGAGGCGGTGGTGGTAGTCGTGGACGTCCTGGGCCATGTTGACGTCGAGTGGGGTCCAGTGGTTTTTGTTGGCGTTCATGAAGTATTCCCAGGCCCAGGGGTACTTGAACGGCGCCAGCTGGTTGATGTCGGTTTCGCCGTTGATGACGCGTTTGTCGTCCACGTTGACCGGAGCGGGGCCTTCGGTGTTTGTGGCTTTGGATTGGGTGTTTGGTTCGTCGTCCCAGTTCAGCATGTTCGTGTCCTCTTGATCGGTAGCCTGCTCGGTTGGAGCAGGAACCGGTCTGGTCTGGCCTCCCAAAAACCGCTCGTGAACCCGTCCCTGGGGAGCTTGGCTGTAGCCATCCATGGCTACAGACATTTTTGGGAGGCCAGACCAGCCCGATTCTCTCAGCTTTGACGTTATCGCTTCTGGAGTTCTCTCGGTTTTCCAGTTTGTCAGTGGTTACTGACAGGCTTCGCAGTCTGGTTCGTCGATGCTGCATACCTGCGGTTGTGGCGCAGCGACCGGCGCGGTTTTTTCGGCGCCGGTGGCACCCAGGGAGCGCAGGTAATAGGTGGTTTTCAGGCCGCGTTCCCAGGCCAGCTGGTAGAGCGCATCCAGTTTGCGGCCGTTGGGTTCGGCCATGTAGAGGTTGAGGCTCTGGGCCTGGTCCAGCCATTTCTGGCGTCTTGCGGCGGCTTCCACCAGCCATTGGGGGTCGATTTCAAAGGCGGTGGCGTATCTTGCCTTGAGTTCGTCCGGGATGCGGTCGATCTGCTGCACGCTGCCGTCGAAGTATTTGAGGTCGTTGACCATCACGTTGTCCCACAGGCCTTCGGCTTTGAGGTCGCGCACCAGTGAGGGGTTCACCACGGTGAACTCGCCGGAGAGGTTCGATTTCACAAACAGGTTCTGGTACGCCGGTTCGATGGACTGGGACACGCCCACGATGTTGGAGATGGTGGCCGTCGGCGCGATGGCCATGACGTTGCTGTTGCGCATGCCGTTTTTGGCGATGAGTTCACGCACCGGGGTCCAGTCCAGGGTGGTGTCGGTGTTCACGGCCAGCTCCCCTTCCCGGCGGTTTTCTTTCAGCAGTTTGATGGAGTCGATGGGCAAGATGCCGTGCTGCCAGAGAGAGCCTTCGTAGGTGTCGTAGGCCCCGCGTTCACCGGCCAGGGTGGCGGAGGCGCGGATGGCGAAGTAGCTCAGTTGCTCCATGGACTGGTCGGCGAACTGTACGGCTTCGGAGCTGGTGTACGGCAGGCCCAGCTGGTAAAGCGCGTCCTGAAAGCCCATCAAGCCCAGACCCACGGGGCGGTGTTTGAGGTTGGAGTTTTTCGCCTCGGGTACGGCGTAATAGTTGATGTCGATGACGTTATCGAGCATGCGCACGGCGGTGCCGACGGTTTTCTCCAGGCGCTGTACGTCCAGCTCGCCATTTTTGATGTGGGCGGCCAGGTTCACGGAGCCCAGGTTGCACACGGCGATTTCATCTCGGCTGGTGTTGAGGGTGATTTCGGTACACAGGTTGGAGCTGTGAACCACGCCCTGGTGCTGCTGCGGGGAGCGCAGGTTGCACGGGTCTTTGAAGGTGATCCACGGGTGGCCGGTTTCAAACAGCACGGTGAGCATTTTGCGCCACAGCTGTTTGGCGGAGGTTTTCTTGAACAGGGTGATTTCGCCCTGCTCGGCCAATGCCTCGTAGTGTTCGTAACGCTCACGGAAGGCGTTGCCGGTCAGGTCGTGCAGATCCGGCACGTCGCTGGGCGAGAACAGGGTCCATTCGGCGTCGTCGCGCATGCGTTCGATGAGCAGGTCCGGCACCCAGTTGGCGGTGTTCATGTCGTGGGTGCGGCGGCGCTCGTCGCCGGTGTTTTTGCGCAGCTCCAGGAACTCTTCGATGTCCAGGTGCCAGCTTTCCAGGTAGGCGCACACAGCGCCCTTGCGCTTGCCGCCCTGGTTTACGGCCACGGCGGTGTCGTTCACCACTTTCAGGAACGGCACCACGCCCTGGCTTTCGCCGTTGGTGCCTTTGATGTGAGAGCCCAGCGCACGCACCGGGGTCCAGTCGTTGCCCAGGCCACCGGCCCATTTGGAGAGCATGGCGTTGTCGCGGATGGCGCCGTAGATGCCTTCCAGGTCGTCGTCCACGGTGGTCAGGTAGCAGGAAGAGAGCTGGGAATGGCGGGTGCCGCTGTTGAACAGTGTGGGGGTGCTGGCCATGTAGTCGAAGCTGGACAGCAGCTCATAGAATTCGATGGCACGGGCGTTGGCGTCGTCTTCGCGCAGCGCCAGGCCCATGGCCACGCGCATGAAAAACACCTGCGGCAGTTCCAGCCGGGCCTTGTTCCAGTGCAGGAAGTAGCGGTCGTACAGGGTCTGCAGACCCAGGAAGCCGAACTGGTGGTCGCGCTCGGGTTTCAGGGCTTTACCCAGACGTTCCAGGTCAAAGGCGGCCAGAGCGTCGTCCAGCAGTTCATACTGAATACCCGCGTGAATGAAGGCGGTCAGGGCCTGTGGATACAGTTCCGCCAGCGGCAGCTCTGTGGATAACTCTAACGCGCGGGCGTTTTCCAGGCGTAGCTGTTCCAGCAACAGGCGGGCGGTGACGGCGCTGTAGTCCGGCTCCATTTCTATGCGACCACGGGCGGTCATGATCAGTGCCGACAGCACTTCGGATTCTTCAATGCCATCGAACAGGTTGCGCAGCGCGTGGTCCACCAGCGATTCACCATCAATACCTTCAAGCCCGGTGGCGGCGTGCTCTACCTGTTGCTTCATCAGGCCCAGATCCAGCGGGGCGATGCTGCCGTCGGCTTTTTGCACGGTCAGGTGGGGGTGGGCTTCCATTGGCTCGTCGATGGCACGTTGGCGGGCGTGTTCTTCCCGGTACAGCACGTAAGCACGGGCCACTTTCTGTTCACCGGCACGCATCAGGGCCAGTTCGACCTGGTCCTGGATGTCTTCGATGTGCACCTTGCCGCCGGCTTTCAAACGGCGGCTGATGGCCCGGATCACTTGCCTGGTGACTTCCTGGACGGCGCTGTTGATGCGGGCGGAACCAGCGGCCTGGTCGCCTTCCACGGCAAGGAAGGCTTTGGTGACAGCGACACTGATTTTCGAGGGCTTAAAATCGACGAGCGAACCGTTGCGCTTGATGACCTGGAGGGCTTCGGTATCACTTTTCGAGCCGGGCTGGGGTTCAGCCAGAGTGGGGGAATGCATGGCAGTGCTCCTTTAAACGCGTGGTGGTGCAGACTTCGCGTTTACAGGAAAGCATGCCGACGACCTGGCGCCGCATAAGCGCCAAACGCTCCCTCACCACTGGCGGGAGAGGGAAAGGATAAGTTCTGGTCCGACCTGCTCACCTTGAAACGCGAAGGTGCAGTTCAGAAGCCACGGGGATTTTCCGGGCTCCATGTCCTTGGCAGGTCTTCGGACTCAGGGGCGTGAACCTAGTGATTCGGCCTTGCGTGGCGACTTCCCGACGATTGTCAGTGTCTTTTTGCCACGCTCGTTCCCCAATACCGCTGCGCGTCAGTTCCGGATTCTCACCGGATTCCCGACTACCGTTTGAACAAGCTGATCAACAGTTGATCACAACATATGGTAGTTAACCAAGGACTATTCCACTATATAGAGAGGCGAAGCCGGACACAAGGACCGGCTTCGACAGTATTCACAGGGCGTGAGTCACCATATAAAGCCCCACTCCGCCCATCACCACGGTGTAAGGCAGCGCCATCACCACCATCTTGCCGTAGGACAACCGAACCAGCGGCGCAATAGCCGAAGTCAGCAGGAACAGGAAGGCCGCCTGGCCGTTGGGGGTGGCGACGCTGGGCAGGTTGGTACCGGTGTTCACGGCTACCGCCAGTGTCTGAAAGTGGTCATAGCTGATCGCCCCGGCTTCAAACGCCTGCTTCAGTTCGCTGATGTACACTGTGGCCACGAACACATTGTCGCTGATCATCGAGAGTAAACCGTTGGCAATGAAGAACATGCCGGGTTGCTCGCTTTCAGGCAGGCTGAGTACGTAGTCAATGATAGGCGTGAACAGGTGCTGTTCGTGAATCACGGCCACAATGGCGAAGAACACCACCAATAACGACGTAAACGGCAGGGATTCCTGGAACGCCTTGCCAATCTGGCCCTCGTCGGTAATGCCGGTGAAGGAGGTCACCAGTATGATGACCAGCAGGCCAATCAGACCCACTTCGGCGATGTGGAACGCCAGGCCACACACCAGGATCACTGCCGCCACCGCCTGGACCCACAGGGCTGCCTGATCGGCTTTGGTACGCTGGGCTCGCTCGTTTTCCGCGAACTCTTCCAGCACCCGGCGGACCGGCCGGGGCAGGCGGCCGCCGTAACCAAACCAGCGCAACTTTTCGAGCCCCCAGCAGGTAGCAAGCCCGGCCACCAGTACCGGCAGGCTAACCGGTGCTACATTCATGAAGAACTCGCCAAAGTTCCAACCCACCACCTTGGCAATCAGCAGGTTCTGTGGCTCGCCCACCATGGTGGCCACGCCACCCAGGGCGGTACCGACAGCACCGTGCATCAGCAGGCTCCGCAAAAAAGCCCGGAAATCTTCCAGGTCTTCCCGGTGCAACTCAATCACCTCGTCATCGCTGTTGGCGTTGTGGTCTTTGTGCTGGTAGCCCTTACCAGACGCCACCTTGTGGTACACCGAGAAAAAGCCTACCGCCACACTGATGATCACAGCGGTCACGGTCAGCGCGTCCAGAAACGCGGATAACAGGGCCGCTGCACCGCAGAACAGCAGGGATAATGCCGATTTTGACCGAACGCCAACGAGAATCTGGGTAAACGTTACCAATAGCAGTTCTTTCATGAAGTAGATGCCTGCCACCATGAACATCAACAGCAGGATCACTGGGAAGTTGGTGAGCACTTCCTCATAAACGGCATCTGGCGAAGTCAGGCCAATCAACAGGGCCTCCACCGCCAGCAACCCGCCCGGCAACAGGGGGTAACACTTGAGGGCCATGGCGAGCGTGAAAATGAACTCGGCAATCAGCAACCAGCCGGTAAACCCGGAGCCGAGGACAAACATTACGATGGGATTGGCGATCAGGAATAGCAGAACGACCTGCTTGTACCAGGCCGGTGCTTTGCCGAGAAAATTACTGGCAAAGCCGGATATAACGGTGTTGGCCATTGCACGACTCTTTCTGAAGATGACAGCGACAGAAGTATGCGGCGGAAATCCACAGACTTCCTTGATAAATGTGCATCGGACGTTGGCCGAAGGTCGCGGGGAGCGATCTGGAGTCAGAAAAGAGAGGGCGCGGTCGCCCGGTGCGGGCGTAGTATAGCGAACATAAAAGTAGTATGCTATGAAAGCACCTTGGGGAAATATTAATCCACAGGAGCGCGCTGCGGAGACAGTCTGATATCCCGGGGATAATCCGTCCCAAGATCAAGTAATAAACTGGTGTAATCGTCCATCGGCATGGGCTTGTGGGCAAAATACCCCTGAATCAGGGAACCACCCATTTCCCGGACCAGTAGCCATTGCTCCTGGTTTTCGACGCCCTCAATCACGCTTTTCATGTAAGCCTGATCGGCCATAGCGATAATGGAGCCCAGAAACCGGGCTTTGTCGTCCGAAGTTTCAATACCGTCCACAAAACACCGGTCAATTTTCAGGCGGTCGACTTTCAGCTCCCGGAGATATTCCAGGGACGAGTGCCCGGTGCCGAAATCGTCGAGTGCAAAGGTAATTCCCATTGCTTTCAACCGTTCAATCAACTGGTTAATGGAGCCAAACTCCAACGCGGCGTTGTCTTCGGTAATTTCCATGCAGATGGTTGAAGGGGGAATACCGCCATCAATTAACAATTCTTTGACATCATCTGCCAGCTTGTGGGTTAGCATCGCGGGGTTGAGATTGATGGAAATATGGCCGCGAAAACCCAGGTGTTGGTATATATAACGGGTTTCTCTAGCCACTTCCCGGAACAGCCAGCGCCCCAGGCTGAGCCCGAGCCCAAGGCGCTCGCACAGGTTCACCACTCGGTTGGGGGGAATGAACCCAAGGTCGTCATGCCGGCAGCGTAGCAGCACCTCTGCGCCAGTGATGAAGTTCTGGTCAACAGCACTGACGATCGGTTGGTAGACAAGATGCAGTGATAGCGAACCCGGCTCACGATTCAAAAACTTGATGAGGCCGGCATGGATCTGTGCGTCTTCGGCAATACGTCGTCTCAGATCCTCTCCGTTAATATAAAAGGCTTGGTCTTCAATATGGGCCTGTGCCAAGGCACGGTGGGCCTGCTGATAACGGGTAGACCAGTCGCCACTTACCTCTTGGCACGGCGGGTCAATGCCAAATACAGCCGATATGTGGAGAACGGAGTTCGGTTGGTGCCAATCAAACGTGGTGGCCTCCACCAGCTGGCTTGCCGTCTGCTCCAAGGTCTGTTCTGCCCTGGGTTGAAGAAACATGAGAAATTCGCTTTGGGAGATGTGTATCAGCTCATCGCCCGGCATAAGCTCTTTAAGGAGCTTGCTGGCATAGAGGCTACTCAGCTCATTGGCACCGTGATCCCCAAAATCACTGCGCACGAGCTGCAACTGGCGAATTTCGCAGATGATAATGGTTTTCTCGCCACTCACCTGGCGAACCGTACGCAGGTAATTGTTGTTGGGTAAACCGGTTACCGGGTCTGTGCGCGACTGGCGACGAACAAAAAACAACGCCAGGACAAAATAGACGAACACCGCCATCAATGAAATCAGGGTAAGAAGCCGAAGGTTTGCCAGTCGGTTTCGGGAGGCCTGAACGTTGCTCATCAGGCGGCTGGTTTCATCTCCAACGAAGTTATCGGTCACCAGATTCCGGATCTGAGTCTTTTGCGGCTCCCAGCCCCGCATAACGGCGTCCCATTGGCTCAATCCTGAGTTGACTGCGGCCAGAATAGCGGGTTCCAGGGCTTTGAGATCTGCAAACAGCGTGTCCAATTGAGCCTTGTTGTCGCCATGCTGACGGGTGGGAGCAGACTCTTTGCTGTTTAAGAGGTAGTCGTACCGGCTCCAGAGGATATCGTAGCGTAGCATCAACTCGTCTGGGTCACCGGCACCCTTCGACATCAGCCCGATCTGAAGATCCAAGTCTCCCGCTTCGTTGCCCAATTGCACCAGATTCCACGACGCCATCCTCAGGGCATCCAAAGACACCGATTGGAGTTTGCGATCCTGGATGTAGGTGTAAACACTCGTCCCCAAAAGGACAACCACCACCAAAAACAGGAAGAGCATGGTTGTCCTGGAGAACAACCTGGTGAGGACAAAGCCGCCGTTCATCATTACTGAAGCTTGATCCGCTGCAGTTGCCACACCATGAAGCGATGATAGTCCTCGTGATCCAGTTCCGGTCTATCAGACATCGGCAGCATGAGCCAGAAGGGGCCACGCTGTCGAACGCTCATGGCTTTGCCATTCCGGCGCGTGGCAACTATGGCATCCAGCGAGAGCAGTTCGTTAACACTGCCGGATACCCGATAGTCATTCAGGGCGATGAGAGTCATCTCGCTCTCTCCCGACAGACCCACCTGATCAATCACTGCCTGGAGTGTAGGGCCGGAGAACTCGACACTGCCTTCAAAGTAAGGGCTGGTGGTCTGGATGGTTGTCTGCGGTAGAGCTTCCAGATCAGCCCATTCCAGTACGACGGTTTCATGGCGGTTGGTGACCTCAAGTTTGGGCGCGGCAAAGCCGTAACCCGACACCAGAGACAAAAACAATCCAACAATACTCAAGAGCACTTTCATTTAAATCTTCACCCTGCACAACAAAATCCGGCCTACCTTACGTCGCGTGAATTTTTCCGCATCCAAAAATGCATAGGTAATTTCCGATGTGTGGCGGTCAGGGCCTGGACTGATCCACCAAGATCAGCTCGTCCAGATCAAATCCCTTGGCCCGGGCGGTGTCTTTGAAGTCATTCAGCAGCGCCTCACTGGCATGGGGCGTGCGCGCCATCAGCCAGAGATAGTCACGGTTGTAACCGGTGATGTAAGCCCAGGAGTATTCGCTATCCAGCGCGAATATCACGTAGGAGGCGTAGAAGGGACCGAAAAAAGAGACCTTCAGGTGCCCGGTGTCACTATCCCCCACGAACACCGCCCTACCCTCGACTTCTTCCCATTCGCCGGTCTCGGCGTTGTAGCCCCGGTTGATGACCCTGATGCTGCCATCGTCGTTCTCGGTGTATTCGGCGGTGACCTGGCTCAGGCCTTCTTCAAATGAGTGGTCAAGCCTCGCGATTTCGTACCAGGTACCCAGGTAACGGTCTTTGTTGAAGTCGGTGACCGGTTCGATGCCCTTGGGGGTGCCGGTGCAGCCGGCCAATACGAGGGTCAGGGTTAAGAGTGCGATCATACGCCGAGTCATCAGGCTATCCGCTCCTTCTGTTTGCAAGTTTTCCCCTTTCCTACGCAGCCAATAGGCAAATGGGGCATTCCGGCGGGCCGGTGATAACGCAAAAAATCAGGCCCGAGTTACCGGGCCCGATCTTGTGTCTGCTTGTTGAATGGTTCAGAACTTGTACGAAACTGATGCTTTTACGTCACGTTCAGCGCCGTAGTAGCAGTAGTTCAGGCTGTTGTAACAGGAAGCAATATATTCTTTATCCAACAGATTGTTCACGTTGAGCCGCGCCGTAACCCCCGGCAGACCCTGACGGGCGAGGTT
The DNA here is from genome assembly GCF_002934325.1 of Marinobacter persicus. Lineage (GTDB taxonomy): Bacteria > Pseudomonadota > Gammaproteobacteria > Pseudomonadales > Oleiphilaceae > Marinobacter > Marinobacter persicus_A. The sequence goes on along the minus strand of NZ_PTIV01000040.1, from coordinate 8,897 downwards.
ATAGGAAAGCGCCATATCGACTAGAGTATAGTTCGGGACTTTCCTGGTGTTTGCATCATTGGCCTGAATATCGCGCATGTGGCGAACACCAAAACCAGCGCGAGCGCCATCCAGGATACCCTGGTCAAAGCTGTAGCCCGTCCACATCGTCAACTGGTGTTCAGGTGTCTGACTGGCTTGATTACCTTCACGATACGCCTCGGCCTTTTCAAAGGTGACGTCGGTGTAAGCATACCCCGCTTGAACATCCAGGTTCTCAGTCAGCTGAGCCTTGGCTTCCAATTCCATACCCTGAGACTGAATTTCGCCAATGGCACGGTAGAAGGTTTCATTGGGCACTTTGGTTGCGAGATCTTTCTGGTTGATCCGGAACACCGACAGGGTATACAGGTTCCCCGTGCCAACAGGCTGATACTTCAAACCAGTTTCAATCTGTTCACCGGTACTTGGATTGAGAAGCTCACCATTCTCATCCAGATAGGCGCTGGGCGAAAAAGACGTGGAATAGGACAGGTAGGGCGCCACACCATTGTCGAACTTATAAAGCAATCCCGCGCGGCCGGTAAACTGGTTTTCATCCAGTTCCTGAACGGTTCCATAATCAAGCGATGTATTCTTGATGTTAACCCAATCCTGGCGTCCGCCCAGACTGATGTGCCAGTTTCCAATCACCATCTGGTCCTGTAAATAAACACCGGTTTGCTCGAGCTCCCGGAGATCATTGAAGGGTCCGACAAGAATCAGGGGGTCGGCACCGTAGACAGGATCAAACGCATCGATCGAGGGGAATTCACCGTAGGTGGCTTTTACCTCGTTCTCCCGCTTTTGATAATCCAGACCCACAAGAACCCGGTGCTCCAATAAACCGGTAACTACTGTCCCTTCCAGTTGATTGTCGACAGTGAAAGCCTCCAGCTCTTCTTCGCTGGCAGAGTAGCCCGTTGTGTTGTACGTTTGGCCGGGAATGCTTCGGAGCAGCTCATCACCACTTCCCCAACCAGCCTGATAAACCTGCTGCACAGACACCTCAGACTCCAGATAACGAAATTTCTGCCGCGCAGTCCAGGCCTGGCTGAACTCATGCTCGAAATCATAGCCGGCCATGGCCATATCCCGATCAAACTCGTCGTACTCCGGCTCGCCTTCGAAGAAGGTGTTGTCGATCTTCTTGCCATTGCGGGATTCCACGGTGCCCTCGTAAGGAAGACCACCGTGATAACCACCTTTCGGGTCCTGTTGCAGGTAAGCCAACAGCGTCAGAGACGTATAGTCGGTCATATCCCAGGTCAATGAGGGCGCAATTACCCGGCGCTCTTCCTCCACGTGATCTTGCTGGGCATCGGCGGCTGACATCTTTCCGGTCAGGCGATACGCCACACGACGGTCGTCATCGACAGGACCGGTAAAATCGAATGCAAAGCCGCGTTGAGCGTTGTTTCCCAAGGTTGCCCGAACCTCACCTCCGGCCTGAAATTCCGGCTTCTTGCTGGTCAGGGCGACAATGCCGCCCGGCGAACTCTGCCCGTAGAGCACGGAAGTTGGGCCTTTGACAATCTCAATTCGCTCCAGATACCAGGGATCAATTGCAAAAGAACTGAAGGAACCACCATCGTTCATCACCCGAAGGCCATCCAGATAGGTGTTATTGATACTGCCATCGGAAAAGCCCCGGAGAATCAGGTAATCGTAACGATTGGAGGAGCCCACCTGATTGGCCCCCACGCCCGGCGTGTAGTTGGCCGCGCGCTGTACCGATTCCGCACCCCGTTCCTGCCATTCCTCGTTGTTGATGACATTGACGGTTTGCGGGGTTTCCATAACCGGCGTTTCGGTTTTGGTGGCACCGCGGACAGCGGTTACGTTCAGGGCCTCAAGCGTCGCTGGCTGTTCGGCTGCCTGTGCCGGTGAGAGTGGGAGGCCGGTGATACCGGTAAGAGTAAACGCCACGGCCAATGACATTCTGGAACGTTGAAACATCGGAAAACCTCGTTCGGACCTTTATTAGATAATGCGAATTATTCGTGTTTAGATCGGTCGTGAGGTATGCCAAATGTCAGACTTCCTATGCGTGATGACACAATCTCCGGCGTCAGGCTTCTTTTCGGGGCGAAACGCCAAAATGGCGTCTGTAGGCGGTCGCAAAATTGGTGGCATGCCGATAACCGGTGCAGTGAGCTGCCTGTTGGACCGAATAGCCACGCTCGAGGTAGTTGCGCCCGAGTTCAAGCCGGCACCGCCGCAAGTACTCGAACAGGGTGACACCGTAGGTTGCACGGAATTTGGCACGCAGACTGCTACTGCTCATGGCCGCACGATCGGCCAAGGCCTCAAGGGAGTGGTGTTCCGCTGGTGCAAACTCCAACAGCTGGCGAACCGATTCCAGACGTTGCTGCTCACGATAAGACAGGGGTTTTCGGGGCTGGCTTTGGTCATGCTCGGGCAGACCATGGGCAAGCAGTTGCATCGCCAGCCCTTCCAGGACAAGGTGTTTTCTCAGTTCAGGTATCGTCAGGTTCAGGCTTGGCTCAAGACTCCGGAAAAGTTCCCCGGGCACCTGCCACGCCAGCATGGGGCGATGAACCTCCTGCAGCAACCGGCGCATGACAGGGTGTTCCGTTCCGACCCCGGCTGAACACCCCGGGTCCCAGGCCAGCGTGAGTGTTTTCAGGTGCTGGTCGGGCGATTGCCGAACCTGCAGTGCGTACTCCGGGCAAAGCCTCAGACTGGCGGCCATGCCGGTGCGTAACTCACGCATCACGGGCCCGACCGAGAGATTGATACACCCCTCCAATACGATCACGATCAACAGGGGAGCCTGGCCCAGTGAAACCGACTCGTAACCATGGAAAATATCCAGTTCGGAGTGGGTAAATCGCAGACCTGACGGCAGCGTTAGCTCATTGATGCAACCTCGGGCAATCGCTGCCGTTCGATTATTGTCCTCGCCACTGTTATTAGCGCTGAATCGATACTCGATACCGTACTGTTCACCAAAATCCAGAAAGTCCCGGACGCTGAACTCCCGCAATCTTTCAGCCCCTGATTCGGCTTGCATAACTGACCTCCCCTGCTTTCACCCGAAAGACGACCAAGGGTCCTTCCGGTCACGCCCGTAATGGTAATAGTTTGCATTACTGTTTGGTAGGAAATATGATTCACGCCGCACCATCGCCAAGGCGTTCCGCCCGCACACACCAACAGGTAAAGGTCACCGATATGTCTCCCTTTCTGTATCCCAACCCGCTGACACGGACTGTACAGCTGACCCTGACAACCATTGGTCTGGCCTCTGCACCGATCCCGCTGCTGGCCCAGGAAAACAACACCACCGACCTGAACGCGCTGGTTGTGTCGGCAACCGCGCTCAAGGTGGAGACGCCGCTGGTTGAAACGCCCAGGCCGGCGTCGGTGGTCACTGAAGAAGAGCTCCGGGAACGGAACGTTCAATCCCTGGACGAAACCTTCCAGTACCGCGCCGGCGTTGTCTCCGGCCATTACGGGGAGGATAACGATACCGATTGGTTGCAAGTACGGGGTTTTGACCAGGCGACCTATCAGGATGGCCTAAGAATCTACCGGACGGGTTTCTACGAGTGGATGGTGGAACCCTTTGGGCTTGAACGTGTTGAACTGCTCAAGGGTCCCGCGTCGATCCTGTATGGCGAGGCCCCTCCGGGGGGTGTGGTGAATGCCATCAGCAAGCGCCCACGCGACACGGCCCAGGGCGAGGTCGATATCCAGGTGGGCACCGATGAGCATCGCCAGTTGGGCATCGACACCACCGGCCCATTGGGTGAGCGCGATGACCTCAGTTACCGCCTGGTGAGCCTGTACCGCTATCAGGAAGGTGACCTGGACTTCACCGAGAACGAGCGTTATTACCTGGCCCCCAGCCTGACCTGGGATATTTCCGACCAGACCAGCCTGACCGTGCTTTCAAGCTTCCAGAAAGACGACGCCGTCCCAACCAACCCGTTCAAGCTGGCCTATGGCACGATTGAGGGTACACCTTATGGCAAGGTGGACCCGTCCACCAACTACAGCGAACCGGGTTACGATACCAACGAGCGCACACAGACTTCCGTTGGCTATGCCCTGAGTCATGCGATCAATGATGTGTGGCGGTTTGAGCAGGATTTCCGCTACAGCGAATCCGACCTGCTGCTTCGCAGCAGCTTCATTGTCTCGCAGAGCCAGAGCAACCCACGGGAAGGTTCACGGGGCCTGATCTATCGCGATGGCGAAACCAGAAGTTGGACCGTGGACAACCGCCTTGTCGGCACCTGGTATACCGACCGTACCGAGAATACTTTCCTGTTCGGTGTGGACTATCAGGACCTGAACAACAAGGGTGCGGGAACCTATACCGGGTTTGGCGACCCCATCGACCTGTTCGATCCCCAGTACGGCAATTTCACACCCATCGACACGAGCACCCTGACGCACTCGGAAACCGACAAGCAACAGACCGGTTACTACCTGCAGCATCAACTGCGCCTGGACGACCGCTGGGTGTTCCTGGCTGGCGCCCGGTACGATCAGGCCGAGCTTGAGAACAGCGACCTGACGGCCGGCACACAGGAAGGCGCCGATAACGACCAGGTGTCACTCTCTGGCGGCATCATGTACCTGGCAGCCAATGGCATCTCTCCCTACCTGTCCTATACCGAATCGTTCGAGCCCATCGCCAGCACCGACGGCAGTGGCGACCTCTATGACCCGCGCACAGGTGAGCAACTGGAAGCGGGTGTCAAAATTGCGCCCCGGGGCATGGATGGTTACCTGACGGCGGCGGCTTACCGGATTGAAGAAGAGAATTCACTGGGCAGCACTCTGAACAACGGTATTCGTGCCCAGGACGCGGAACGCACAACCACCGGCTTCGAGGTCGAGAGCGTAAGCTACCTCACCGATCAGCTGGAACTGACCGCCGCGTACACCTACAGCGATGCCACCGTGAAAAGCGATGCCAACAGTGAAGAGCGCCAGGCGCCCCTGATTCCGCGCCACCAGGCCTCGGCCTGGCTGGATTACACCTTCACCGATTTGGCCCCCGGCCTGAAACTGGGTGGTGGCGCCCGCTTCGTTGGCGAAACCCGGGATGGTTCAACGAAAGTGCCTTCGTACACCGTGTTCGACATGATGGCCCAATTCGCCTTCGCACCACAGTGGCAGGCGCAACTGAACGTCACCAATGTGGCAGATCGGGAATACGTGGCAAGCTGCAGCGGCTATTGCTACTACGGCGCCGAGCGCAGCGTGGTGGGCAGTGTCCGTTACCGCTGGTGATAGCGAGCCGCTGCCAGAATCAGAATTCGAAGTTCGGGCAGTTTTTGACTAGCGTTAACGGTAACCGGTTACTGAATCTCAGTGACAACCCCACCGCGAGTGTCCGGGATCTGGCCCGCGATGATAGGTGATGCCATGGCAAAATCGAACCCAACCAAACCGCAGAACGTAGCCCAGAAGCTGATTGAGGCGCATCGGGTGTCCGGAAAAATGAAAGCCGGGCAGGAAATCGGCCTGCGGATAGACCAGACCCTGACCCAGGACGCCACCGGTACGCTGGTCATGCTGGAACTGGAAGCCATGGGGCTTGATCAGGTTAAAACCGAGCTGTCTGCCCAGTATGTTGATCACAACCTGATACAGGCGGACAACCGCAACCCGGACGACCACCTTTTCCTGCGCAGTGCCTGCCAGCGGCACGGAATATGGTTTAGCCCGGCGGGTTCGGGGGTAAGCCACCCGGTGCATATGGAGCGTTTTGGCAAACCGGGCAAAAGCCTGCTGGGTTCCGACAGCCATACCTGTGCTGCTGGCTCCCTGGGCATGCTGGCTATGGGCGCCGGGGGGCTGGCGGTCGCCATGGCCATGTGTGGCGAGCCCTATTACTTGAATATGCCCAAGGTGATGGGTATCAAGCTCACCGGCAAACTGCCGGACTGGGTGAGCGCCAAGGACGTCATACTGGAAATGCTCCGCCGCCACGGTGTGAAGGGCGGCGCCGGAAAAATCTTTGAATACTATGGCCCTGGCCTCAAACATTTGTCTGCCATGGATCGTCACGTCATCGCCAATATGGGGCAGGAGTTGGGGCATACCGCGACCGTGTTTCCTGCAGACGAGGCCGTGCGCCGATTTCTCAGACAGCAACAGCGGGAAGCCGACTTTGTAAAAATACAGGCGGACGCCGGTGCCACCTATGACGAACACGATGAAATTGACCTGGGCAGCCTGCAGCCCCTGATTGCGCTGCCAAGCAGTCCGGGCAAAGTCGTCCCAGTCCGGGAAGTGGCTGGGGAACCCATCTACCAGGCCTACATCGGCTCGTCCGCCAACCCGGGTCTGCGGGATTTCGCGGTACCGGCGATGATGGTCCGGGGGCGTCAGATCAGTGAAGGGGTGTCTTTTGATATCAATCCCACCTCGCGTCAGGTACTGGAAAACCTGACCGATCTTGGCCATTTGAGTGACCTGCTCAAGGCGGGGGCCAGGCTGCACCAGACCGGGTGTAATGGCTGTATCGGCATGGGCCAGGCACCCGCCACGGATCAGATCAGCTTGCGCACAGTGCCCCGAAATTTCCCCGGCCGTTCAGGCACGGAAGAGGACAAAGTCTGCCTGTGCAGCCCGGAAACTGCCACGGCCTCGGCGCTTACCGGTGTAATTACCGATCCCAGGGATCTGGACATGGCGTGTCCGCGCTTTGATGAGAGTCGCTCGTTTTATGTGGAGGACCGCAACATCCGTCCGCCGGCTGCCCATCCGGAACTGAAGATGGTGGAAAAAGGCCCTAATATCAGCACGCTGCCGGAATTTGAGGGTCTTCCTGAGTCCCTGGAAGCACCGGTACTGCTGAAAGTGGGTGATGACGTGTCCACCGATGAAATTCTGCCGGCCGGCTCCAATATCCTGCCGTATCGCAGCAATATTCCCAAAATCAGCGAGTTTACCTTCACACGGATTGACCCCTCCTACCCCCAGCGCGCCAGCCAGCATCAGGACACAGGTTCCATCGTCGTGGGGGGCGAGAACTATGGTCAGGGCTCAAGCCGTGAGCATGCGGCCTTGACGCCCCGATATCTGGGAGTGCGGGTCGTCATCGCGAAAAACTACGCCCGCATCCACTGGCAGAACCTCTGCAACTTCGGCATCCTGCCGCTGCAATTTGCCAACCCCGAAGACTACGACAGGATCAATCAGGACGACGAGTTGTTGCTGGAGGATATGGTGGAGGCCCTGAAGTCTGGCAACCCCGTCCGGGCCAAAAACAACCGGAGCGGAGAAACCTACGAACTCACTTACGATCTCAGCGACCGACAGGTCAGAATGATTCTCAAGGGTGGTCTTCTGAACATGATGCGGGAGGAACTCGCCAGCTGAGGCCGCGCCTGGCGGATTGCAATCGTGCAAGCAACCTCTGTCATGGAGAGCGGCCGATGGCAGCACGTTGGCAGTCCATTATGATGCAAACGTGTTATCGGAGAGAAATAAAGTTTGACCAAAAAGGCAAGCTTTTTAGATTAATTCGTGAACAGCAAAAAATAAAGTTTGATCCGATTAGTGGCGGACGACTCACTACCGGCCATTTCAGTTTAAAATAAAGTTTGATTAAAAACACCACCCGAAAGAGCCCTAACGTTAGAAGCCTCAGAACAAAGCCAGCAGCTGATGCCGAAACATGCCATCAAAAGTCACATGCAACATGTCTGCTGATTTTGCTAACCCGCTTTTAGCCCCTTGATGAGCATTAGCACCATCTAATCCGGAAACATCAATGTCTCCGGGGGGTAAACATCACTGTAGAGAAGCTATATCAGATCGCAGCCAAGCTTGACTGCAGACCGGCACTTCTACTCCCTGATATCTGAATCTTTCTGTGCATCATTGTATTTCTGAGTGATTTTCTGAATGCCTCTCTGCAGGATGTCCACCCAAGATCGAAGAAATACATCGTTTTCTCGCGGAACACGTTGCCTGGTGATCTTGCCAGCCACCTCTGTATCCACTGACCGGTATCGTTTAGGATGATCGCAACGATGAAAAACTAGGCAATGTGTACGTAAGTCAGACTCTTTCCAAGTCACTCCACTGTCAGAAAATGACTGCACTATACGAGACACTGACTGCGTGGGCTCCCCTCGCACAATAGCCAGAAGTGTACTAACGGACTCTGGGTTAGCTTCTTCATGTACTAGCAAGCTCTCAACGTCAGCCTCCAAGATGCATATGGAAAGATCGTTACATCGAAGGCCTGCCAAGTAGTACTGTATGGGTCTGCCATCCTCTGTCCTTAGAATCTTTTTGCTACGTGTCTTTGGTAAAGGAAACTCGTAGCAGCAGATTGACCCAGTTAGCTCGTAGTCGTATTCATGAACCAAGATGTTGATGGCTTTTTCAAAGTTTGAAAAACGCCCTGTGGGTTCGCTCGCAATCAGTTCATCAGGCTGTTGTTCTTCTTCCGGATCAGCCTCCTGATTCAAGCGGAGGCTCAACTCTTGGGCATCGCCATCCAGCTCAGAAGGTCCTGCCCCCGTTGACTGTGAAATGCCTGCCTCTGCTTCGCGGGTCCCTGACCCTTCGGGTCTTGGTAGGCCACCATCAACTTCCGTCATGGGACCAGAAGGTATATTGAATTTCAAATTACCATCATCAACCTGGTGCATGCCCTCCGCCATACCTGGCACTGATGGTAAATCAAGCTCCGGATGTTCGTCTGTGGGTTTGCGTTTGCGTGACTTGCGGCTTTCATCAAGAGTCACTGGATAACGCAGTTTCGGGTGACGAAAAATGACTTTCTGGCAAGCCCCCGATACAGTAGACGCCTGATAGCGTTACACTAAACGCAAATCTACAGGTGTTGATGATGAGCGCAAAGCGATACTCCGAAGAAT
>NZ_PTIV01000039.1 GCF_002934325.1 Marinobacter persicus | reverse complement strand
GCTCTGTTGCCGGATTACCGAAAATCCGGGGGAAAAGGGCAGAAAAAAGTTTCCAAGAAGAAACTGGGTCGACCCCGGAAAACCTCACCGGGTACAGGGATTACCGTTGATGCCTCCATCGAAAAGATGTTCCGTCTGGTACTTGATCGCTACTATGTGAACGACAAGGGCCATTCTCTGCCATACGCCCATAGACGATTCATCGACATGTTCGAGGCCGCCAACCCGAATGTGCAGCCCGAAGATTATCCAACAATTACTCAATTAAGATATTTCTATCACCGAGAGTATGAGAACGCCGACCGCATTCGCCTAAGGGCAAACAAAATCTCCTACCAAAAAGATATTCGGCCCTTAATAGGGACTGCCACAGCAGGAGTGGCGGGGCCAGGCTCAAGGTATGAAATTGATGCAACGATTGCCGATGTTTACCTGCTCTCGGCCGACCGGCAACGAGTCATCGGTCGTCCTACTCTGTATGTGGTCGTAGATGTTTTTAGCCGCATGGTGGCCGGCTTCTACATCGGTTTGGAAAACCCATCCTATGTGACGGCGATGAGTGCTCTGGCTACGTCGATGTCAGACAAGTGTGAACTCTGTGCCCGTTATGGCGCGGAGATTACTCCGGAGCAGTGGCCAACCGTTGGCGTGCCAGATGCGATTCTCGCGGACCGTGGGGAATTACTGGGGCACCAGATTGAATCTCTGGAAAAAGCATTTGGTGTGCGCATTGAGACCACCCCGCCATACCGGGGAGATGCAAAAGGCATTGTCGAGCGTTATTTCCGAACCCTCCAAGCAGAATTCAAGCCGTTTACGCCCGGTGTGGTAACAGGCACAAAAGTCAGAAAGCAGGGCGGAAAGGACTACAGGCTGGATGCAACGCTAACTCTGGATGATTTCACCCAAATCATGGTCGCCTCGATTCTTCACCGAAATCAATATGCCGTGTTGTCGAAGTACGACCGTGATCCGGATATGCCAAACGATATGGCGTTAACCCCGCTCAATATCTGGAATTGGGGCATAGAAAATCGAACCGGTCGGTTGAAGAACGTATCGGAACAAGCCCTGCGAATTGCTTTGTTGCCGCGTCAAAAAGTCTATCTTTCTGATCTGGGGGTCAGCTGTTTTGGTGCTTACTACACATCGAAGGAGTTGTTGGCTTCCGGCTGGCTCCACCGTAACGGAGACCGCAAAGTCACCGGCCTTCAGGCCGCCTACGATCCTGCAGTGGCTGATCATATTTATCTGTTCCCGGAAAAAGACAGCTCGGAATACTGGGTGTGTTCTCTGACCGATCGCTCACGCCAGTTTCGTGGTAAGTCCATGTGGGAGTTATGGGCCAGCCAGGAAGAACAGCGAAAAGCCACGAGCGCCGCCAAAGTGGCAGAGACAACCAGTAAACGGGATCTCGAAAATCTGGTCATCAACACCATCAAAAACGCCGAGCGTTCCCGCCCCGCCATCAACAAACAGCAATCCAAAGCCGAAACGGTCAGGGGCATACGAGATAATCGCAAGCAAGAGCGGGATGCTCAAAGGGCCGAACAGACAAAAGCCCGGCAGCCCGACAATAGCAAACCGAAATCTGATGTAACCTACCTACATGGTAAACCCGACGATGGGGCCTTCCCGGATTTCCTGGATGAGCTGTTTGGAGACGATGAATGACTTTACCTTCAGGCATGGTGACTGCCGTTTACCAGGACACCGGGATACCGTCATATCATGGAAATCCACTGATTGAGGCTTTACCACCAATTCCAGACCGTAAACAGCTTATAGCCGGTCTCAGTGAGACTATGGAGCTCCGACCAACGGAAATATACCTGGACGGTCAGACACGGGTTCATATCATTTCCCAGCTACTGGACGGCTTCTTTCAGCCGCTGGCACGCCATATCGAGCTTGAGTCAAAAGTCTCGATCATGCTGCGCCAGGGATATGTGGGTCGAAACATTGCTACTGGCGACCTTTCGGCCTATTTACAGAACGGCTATGAGCGCATCAAGAGTGGAGACTTGAAGGCATTCCGGTTCGATCATGTTGAGTCGACTGCGAAAAGCCTGGCATTTATTGGGTGCTCAGGTTCCGGGAAAACCAGCTCTCTGAACCGTATTCTGGCAACGTATCCCCAGATGATTCACCACCCGGCACACAATTTCACGCAGATTGTTTTCCTGAAAATCGACTGCCCCCACGATGGTGCGCTCAAGAGCCTATGCCATAACTTCTTCCGAGAAATTGATTCCATTCTCGGAACAGATTATGTCCGGCGTTACGGCGAAAAGCGCCACGGCGTAGAAACAATGATTGCATTGATGTCGCAGCTGGCAAACACCTATGCGATTGGCTTACTGGTCATCGATGAAATACAGCACCTGAATGTTCGCGCCTCCGGCGGTGCGGAGAAAATGCTGAACTTCTTCGTAACGTTGGTAAACGAGATCTCCGTGCCGGTGGTAATGGTCGGAACACCAAAGGCTCGACCTGTTTTTGAAACAGACCTGCGGTCTGCTCGGCGCGGGGCAGGGTTTGGCTCCATATTATGGGAACCCTTGCGCCAGCCCACAGCTGAAGAAAATGTAGATCGAACCGAATGGGGCGCGTTCACGAAAAAGCTTTGGAAGTACCAGTGGCTGACCAAAGCCAGTGACACTATGCCCGATGATTTAAGGGATCTTTGGTTTGATCTGTCTCAGGGCATCATGGATGTTGTCATCAAGTTGTTCGTGTTGTCCCAGATCCGGGCGGTTGTAACAGGCACGGAACGAATCACGCCTAATATCATGAAAAAGGTTTATCACGATGAACTGAAGCCGATACACCCGATGATGGAAGCTCTGCGTTCCGGAGACCCGAGCAAAATAGCCCAATACTCAGACCTCACGATCCCTGATGTGGATAAGAAGATTCTGGAGCTCAGTACCCTCCTGGAATCAAGCAAAGACCAGATCCGGAAGTCCGTTCAGTACAACGGCAACGATCAGGCAATTCGACTGCACAACCTGCTGGTTGATATGGGCTATGAATCAGATCTTTTGGAACCGTTAATTCAACGAGCGTTCGAGGAGCATCCTGACCTAGAGCTAAAAGACCTGATGCCGATCATTCTTAAATGGTACCAGTCTTCCGAGCAGACACTACCGGTGACGGAAAAGCAAAAAATCAAATCGATCAAAGTGAAAGAATGGCACACCCTTGACTCAGATGATTTGCGCTTTATGCACTCCCAAGCGGCAAACGAGGACGAAATGCTGGATGCCGCACGTCAATCGGGTCTCGTTTTTAACAGCGACCAGTGGCTGGGTTCTGGTAACCAGGCATAGCTGCCATGCTGAACTTCCCGGTTCCGTACCCTGGAGAACTGATATACAGCACAGTGGCCAGGGCCGGCATTCGGGAGGGGATTATTAGTCCTAAGGAATTGCTGGATGACGTGTATGGTAACCGCAACGTCATCGCAACGCTGGATTTGCCCAATCAACTATCGAGGATTACTCGGTGGTTGCCCTCTGGTTATAGTGTTGAAGTGATTGCCTACTGCCACACCCTGTTCCCCTTGTATGCCCCATTTATACCGGAAGAACGCCGCAAACGGTGCCTGGCATGGATGGCTGGAGAATCCCGGGGTGCGGTCCACCTGGCGATGGGTGTCCCCGCATCGATTGTGAAAGTGCCTGGCCATGTTCGATATTGTCCCGGGTGTCTCAAAGAGCAACAACGTATCTTTGGAGAGTATTTCTGGAAGCGGGAGTGGCAGATAGCCGGAGTGGACTGTTGTGAGAAGCACGGCGAACTCATACACACGGCCATTACCCGCCCCTTAGTGGATCAGCACCGCTACCATGACGCTTCGCCAGACACTTGTCCGCTATTCCCTCAAAAACCTCCTCGTAACGAATCAGAGATGGTTCTAACTCAGGTTCGGCAGCTATTGGAACAACGACCGGCTACCTCACCGACTTATGAACAGTGGTCTTCCCACTACTATCGGCTGGCTCAGCAGTCGGGCTTTATTCGCGGCCGGACTCACATTGACCATGCTGCTATTGCCGAGTCTGTTTCAGCCCGCTGGGCTACAAGCTTTTTGCGGCGATACGGTTTGGGGATAGATCAGAACTCAAATTACTGCTGGCTACGAGCAATTTTCCGGAAGCATCGGAAATCCTTCAGCTACCTTCAGCACATTATTGTTCACCATGCGTTGATGCCAGAGTGCTGGTCCATTACCGATGTTATTGAGAGTGTCAGAGAATTGCCCTTGCACTTGCCTCCAGAGCCATCAGAGCCAACCGGGGAGGCTAAACACGGTTTAACGTCAGATCAGCACGACTGGATAAAAATGCTGGTAGACCAGCCACCGAAAAAGGCCCGTGTGGCGGCCCCGGCGCTTTACGCCCGGTTGTATCGGTATGATCGATTGTGGCTGAAGCAGGTCAATCAAGCTCAACCACGAACACAGGTTCTTAAAAGAAAACCGAGAGTTGATTGGCGGCAGCGAGACCGGCATTATTTAACCAAGCTTCGGGAAATTCTCAGGTTTTTGCGTGCGGACCCACGCGGCCCCCGGCATTCACAAACGTATTTGCTGAAACAACTGGGTAAGCTCTCCACGCTGGAAAAGAAACTCGACCGGTTGCCACGAACCCGGCGATTGCTCGCACGCTATACCGAAAGCGTTCCCGAATACCAGGTACGGCGGCTGAGAAACGCTTGGTGGGAATTAAAGAATGAGTTCCAGCACCCACCACGTTGGCGTTTAATCCGTATCGCCGGGCTCAGTGAAACACGGCTTACCGACCAAGCACGGGATTACTTGCATGGCCTCGAAGAGAACCAAGAAGACACCAACGATCAAAGGAATCAAGGACAACAGCCAGGTTAAAGAAATCGGCTCCATGGTTCGTGACCTGCGAAATCCAAACTGGTACATCGAGGTAAAGCTGGATCCTGCCCAAGAAAAGGAAAAGTTTGGCGTATCGCAGCTGGGCCTGATACCGAGACGGCGTGTGTTAAATGCGACAAAGGCCGGAGGCTCCAAGGTGGCCGGCTATGAAAAGGACTTAAAAATAAACACTACCGGCACCTGGTCACCTTGCCGGATAGCCGACTGTCCAATAGTAAACATTCGCAGGCAGGGAGACCTGCAGCAATGGTGTTTTAGCTTTAAAGCCGGCGATACACAGTTTTTCCTTCCACAAATTGAACTGGCCCGGGCTCTTTTTTTCCATTCGGCCTATCTGACCCGCCTGGCAATGAACCCAAATGGACTAGACGAGGAGTTCGACGTTCAGGTGGGTGAGGACGCGAATAGAGCAGAGATTCATATCTTGCCAAGTAGCTCTCTGCCCATGGTAGTGCGAGGTAACCCCAGCCAACGAAGAATGCTGGCGTGGCTTCTACTGGATAAAAAGGTTCGGAACTCGTTTCAAAGCATCGCCCAATACCAGCTGACGGAGGGCGAAGTTAGAAATGGTCGCCGGTACTGGCCGTTCCGTTTCGATCCCCCGCCCTTGGAAAATGTGAAAATGAAGGTGCGGGGCCAGTACGTGAGAGAGTCCGAGCTTTTCTTCGTGTACGAAATCCATAGTCTTAAAAATCTGAGCAGCCAGATCCCGAAAGAGATTGAGTTCTTCGATCCGAAATTCACGGAGCAAAAAGCAGGGAAAAAAGGGAGTTCTACAGAAAGAGGGGGAACGGGTGGCCCGCCGGAGATTGATGATGACGAGCTGCCAACTACCGATGCAGATGAGTACGTTCTGGAGGTTCCGGAAGTAGAATTGGAGTTCTCCGAACCTGCTTATACCACCCGCAAGCCTTCGGATGGTCGACGCCGGTCCGGTGCCAGGAAGGGAATATCAGAGGAAGGCGTTGATGATCCGGCCAATGGCCAAACCGATGTCAGTACCGACGAGCCAACCGTTCGGGGAGAGGTACCAGCCGGTGTTGCTGATGGCATTGATGACCAGAGTGAGGATTCACATCTATTCACCCACAAATTTGAAGCATTTATGGCCATGAGCGACCTATTGGAGATCAAAGGTTGCAGAATCGTCGCTGAAGAAATGATCCCACTACCGGTGGTGAAAGGGCACTCGAAATATCGACTGCCAGATGGCAACCCAAGATACTTGTTCTACCGTGTGTTGAGATATCAAAACCAGAATTATGCTTTGGTGGAGGTTGATACCGTAGAGTCTGAAGCAAGACTCTCCACACTGCTCCTGAAACAACCACCTGGAAAATACGATTGGTACCCAAAGCTTTCGATATTGGGCAGGTCGCTGGTGAAGGCTTCCTTACGCTGGCCTACCGATAAGAAGCTGAAACAGGACTTTCCTGCTGGGTTTCGACGAATTTCGCATCAACAAAACATCACATCAAGCCTGAGCCCAACAGGCACTACTGCATTGAATCGTTGGATGGGCAGGGTCTATGATTCACTTGCTGAACTACATAATACTCGGTTGCCGTAAATCCGGGCTTTAACCTGACCCTTGGCTTTGCATGAAGGAGATCAGAACAATAGCGCGCTCCTCACCGTCGTAAGACTGGAAAATAGCCTCCAGCCCACTGAATGGCCCCTCTCGGACACACACAGCCTCTCCTTTTCTCAAGCCACCTGCTGACTGGACGGTTTCCAGAGTATCAGCAATATAGTCGATCACTTCATCGGGTATCACCCCGGGCTTTCCGCCAAAACTCAATACCCGAAGCACGCCCCGGGTTGAATGAAGTTTCTTCCAGGAAGGGTCATCCTTATCCATCTGGATAAAGATATAGCCGGAAAATAAAGGCTCGGACCGAATGACTTGTTTGCGATTAACGATCCGTTCGATTGGAACTTCCGGATGAAAGCATCGAATATTCTGGTTTTCCAGGTTGGCAAGAGCTCGGCTTCCTTGTCCAGACTTATACTGCACGGCGTGCCAGGCCATCAATTCGCTCCTTTAAGGGTTTTAATTTCTTGCCATAAGAAGCACTCTCTCAACTAATAGGCGAGTGCTTGAATCATCAACCAAATCGCCAGAGAAGACTTCGGAAGCCGTTCTATTTCCAGAAAACACTTGATATAAGCTCGTCGATAGCTTCTTGCCGAGCTCAACCCCTGGTTGATCAAAGGGGTTTATGCCCCATAGAATGGATTGTACAAATACTTTGTGTTCATATAATGCCAGTAGTGCTCCTAAACTCCAGGCGTCCAAGGTTTCCAAAATAATTACAGTATTTGGCTGATTACCTCTATATCCCTTATCTGTTGTAGCAGCTAAATTCCCAGTTATGGCATCGTCACCTAAAGCAAATAATTGAGATTGTGCGATACAATTGGCGAGCGTCAACTTTGTTTGGGCCACTAGATGTTCTGAGACTGAGCAGGAAGCGTTGGTAGTCCGTTTCGCGACGGCAATGAAGTCAGCACTAACCTCGTGACTACCTTGATGCACTAACTGATAAAATGCATGTTGAGCATTTGGCCCAATGTCTCCCCATATAATCGGGCATGTAACTTGAGATGCCTGACTGCTGCCTGCCCGGACAGTTTTACCATTGGATTCCATCTCTAGCTGTTGAAGGTATGGCGGTAACTTGTTGAGCCGACCATCGTATGGAAGAACCAAATGGGTTGGTATCTTCAGGAATTGAGTGTTCCAAGCTCCTATTATGCCGAGCAAAATAGGCAGATTTTGGGCGGAAGGAGCTTTCTGGAAATGCTGATCCATAGCGTGAGCACCAGACAGCAAGGTCTCAAATGTTTCCATGCCTAGCTCTAATGCCACACTTACACCGATAGCAGACCAGACTGAAAAGCGCCCACCTATGGTTTCAGGAAATTGGAGCTGGTGAGACTCTGGTATTCCGAATGCGTCCATTCTTTCCGGTCGAGCAGATACACCCAATACCTGATGTTTGCGCAGCTCCTCAGTGCTAATACTTAATTGCTCAGATAACCATGCAAGGGCAGTGCGGACATTAAATTGGGTGTCGACTGTGGAAAATGACTTGGAGGCGAGGACTAGCAGAGTTGTGGCGGGGTTTAAGGTTTGCATCAACGGTAGAAGCTGCGACCCATCCATAGTTGAAACATAATGAGCAGAAGTTATACGCCTTTCACCAGCGTCACCCAAAGTTTCACTGACCAATTTGGGGCCAAGATCTGAGCCACCTACACCAATATGTACAATATCAGTTATCGGTTCTCCTGTAACGCCTCGCCACTTGCCTGAATGTATCTGTTGAACCAAGTGAGCCATTTTCTGGCGCTGTTCTGCACAAAACTTTACCGTCCCGAAAATAGACTGAGGTGCGGATGCATTAATTGGCCAGCGAGCAGAAAAATGCAAAGCGGCTCTATTTTCCGAGGTGTTTAACGCTTTGCCTCCGAAGAGATCGTCCCGCTGTTTCTCAACGCCACATTGTAGGGCCCACTCCAGAAGCAATTCTAATGTTTCTTCAGTCAGGCGCTGCTTACTGGCATCGAGATGTATAGAATCAAAATAAAATTGCAGACGTTCAGCTCTGACGCTTTTATCTGCACCGCATAGCAGTTCACTAAGAGTTTGCCGTCTTAGATTCTGCGCTTGCAGTTCTAGTTGGCGGTTTGTAGCGTATAATTTATGCATTTAGTTTCCAGAGTCCATATCGCTGGCTGTGAGTCCGCCATGGGCTCGTTAATCCGTTTTTTCAATAAGCGGTCAATCACTCATACGGATTAAACAATCAGTTCTTCGGATAATAATCGAATTCGCCACACATGAACGATGAAAGTTTACTGCGGTAGTAATTCGAATCGTACATTCCTTTAAGTAAATAGTAGTTTTTTTCCCACAAGGTTTTCCTGTATTCATTATCCTTTTCTAACCTATTAATTAGAGTAGGTAAGCGCCGCTCCATATCCGAAAAAGAAGTGAAAATGTTGTCCAATTCTAGAAAATGGTCGGTCATAAAAACCGGATCAAAAACGGCAAACCCTAAACCACCAAAAAATATCGACTCAATAAAGTAATTGTCTAAGCCTTCACCGAACGTAACAGAATATTTCGCCCGCTCAGCTATGGTTTTATAATCTTCATATCTAAATCCAAGTATTTCCACAAATTGATACCTAGAACACTTGCTGATCAAATTTTCACAAATCGAAGATTTAAAATGGTTGGCGTCATGAGAGAGAATTATAACATCTTGCTTTTCTAAAAATGGAACTGGGAAATAGTCGTCATATGACATATAAGTTGATATATGCGATAATGGCACTTCCCAGAAATCAGAAAAGGTTTGAGATGAGTAAGCTTCGTGAGCAGTGGTAATAGATACCGACTTGAATCTGTCGATCAAAGAGCGAATCACTGATTTTTTAGGCATCAGATCGTTGTTCTGGTTCAAAATATTCATTTTGATCTTTTCACAAGAAATCCTGTTTCTGGATAGCTTGGATACTAGTTCCTCTACTTTTACCTCAGGAACCATCAAAATATTACATTTATTCCAATCAGACTTTGTTAATCTACGCCATGGAACAATAACTTCGGAATTCGGGAAAAGGTTATTCTGTTGAGCGGTAAACAAAGAAGGCTGGGCAACGAAGAGAACCTCATATCCCATGTTCCTCAATTTTTCTCCAATATCGAATATCGAGATCAGGCCGCCCGAAATGAATTCACGCGCGAAGACGTAAAAAATTACCGACTGTTTTTTCGATTCCCTAAATTCTTCTACTCTTACATCTGCCTTGTCCCTATGTCCTAAAAAAGCAAAGCTGTTAGAAAGATTAAACCTCGAATACCTTTTGTAGACCAAATCTAGGAACTTATATGTACCGTTTTGACGAACATAACTTAACGCGCGGCTCAGTTTATGAAAATAAGATTTTAACGATCTTAAAGCAAATCTAGCTTTTGCTTTTTTTGCTATCACGATAGGCGTAGTAAATTTTTTCGATTCAACGATGAATGAAGATTTATCTGGAGATTTCAATAAACGGTAATGAGATAATGATTTGACATCGTTAACACTGATATCCTTCAAAAAATATCTAACCAAATCATTTGCAAAGTATGCTTCAGCAAGCCCTTCGGCGTGGCCCGTTTTAATTAAATGAACAAAATAGTCAGAAGCCCAAGACATGAACTCTTTATTTATTTTTTGTGAATCATTAAGAAAAGGGCCGTAATTTTTTATCATTGATGATAAGCGAGTCAAATAATCATAAGCTGTACGTTTTTTGTGTAAATTAGACCCATGATGATTCCACTGGTAATAAACATTTTTTGAGGTCAGAGAGATTTGATGGGCTCTATGATATAGCAGCGCCAGATTAAACTCATAATCTTCACCATATCCAGGTATAAATTTTATACCGTTTTTTAACAGAAAGCTTCTTCTGAAGATGCCATTCCATATAAAGATACCGCGAAAAGGATATGCGTATATAGACGGAAGCTTGTCAATAACTTCTACGGAACCGTCCTGCCAGTTAATTGAGTAGCCCGACCTTACAACATCACAACAAAAAGACGTTGTCGCCGCTTTATAGGCACGACTATAAAGTGCGTTATCAACAATGTCGTCGTGATCAAGAAAGGCGACAAACTCTCCAGAAGATTCAACAATACCTCTATTTCTTGACAACGCGGTAGAACCGTAAGAAACCGATATAATTTTATAGGATTCAAACTCACAGCTCTGAAAACAATCGATCAATATACTCTCAGTTGAGTCAGTGCAAGAGTCTAGAACGCATATGACCTCGATGCCGGCGGGCTCGGCTTTCAACAGGCTCATGACTGTCCGACGAATAAAACTTTCTGCATTGTGAATGGGCAATATTATGGTCACATCTGTCACAAGAAACACCTATCGTAAGAAGTCGTCAACTACACTTTTGATCATATGCAAATGACCAGGTTCTACCTTGCTGTGAAAAGGTAGGCATAGAACTTGATCCTTTATAGTATAAACAGTCGGGACGGAAGCTTCACTAATCACGGGAAAATGGCGGTAGGGTTCAAACTCAGTACAGATAGGTGAAAAATATTTACGACAAAAGATAGCCTTTCTCTTAAGTGCCTCATATAAATCATCTCGGGAGAATGGGGATATAGTTTCATCTATTAATAGGGGATAGTACTGCTCTGATTTCTTCACATTGGAAGAAAACGACTGGACAGTTACGCCATCAATTTGCGAAAAAATCTTATCGTACTCTGCTCTAAGCAGAGCCCTAGATTTTTTCTCTGCAGGAAACTGCTTAAGATTAAGTAATCCTATAGCAGACTGAATTTCATTCAGCTTTCCGTTTATCCCAATCGAAACTACTTCATTTTCGTTTTTTATTCCGAAGTTTCTCAACATGTAAATCGTTTGAGCATCGCCTTCAAAGTTGGTAGCAATAGCGCCACCTTCAATTGTTGTAAATAACTTAGTTGCGTGGAAGGAAAATATTGTAGCATCTCCAAACTTGGAGATCGGTACACCATCAATCTCAACTGCAAAGGCGTGGGCAGCATCATAGATCACTTTCAGTCCATACTTCTTCGCGACTTTATCGATACCTTCAATATCACACACGTTTCCATAAACATGAACTGGCAAAACGGCTACTGTCTTATCGGTAACCGCGCGCTCAACGGACTTTGGGTCAAGTGTCATCGAAACTGGATCAACATCCACGAAAACCGGAACCAGTTCATTCCAGGATATAGCGTGAGCGGTAGCTGCAAACGTAAAGGGCGTAGTAATGACTTCAGACCCTTTTGGAAAGTCAAACATTTTTAGGGCAGTGAGGAGTGCTATAGTGCCATTATTAAAAAGCCTAACAGTTGGAACGTTGAGGAGATTTGACAGCTCCTGCTCTAGCTGATTATGTAAAGGCCCGTGATTAGTCACATACCCACTTTGCCAAATGCCCTCAAGAACGGACGTAAGGTCTGAAAGCTCTGGCAACATTGGCGAGGCCACGTATATCGGGTGTGAATTATCCATTTAGATTGTCCTCAAAAACTACCTCACATACCTGCTGACAATCGAATACCAAAATACCAAGGCGGGAGTTGACTTCACTTCGTTCGGAATGTGAGTCGTCAACAAAGATTGCTGACTTCTCTTTAATATAGTTAGATTTCTTATTGCCTGCTGGTACATCAATAATATCATCAAACAACGTTGGGCATATATTGTGCCGGGCTAAGCATTTCATAACTGTCTCCGAAAACACATGCAAGTGGCGTGTTAATAAAAAAACTTTTACTCCGGCGTTTTTCCACGAATAAACTTTCGCTATGAGTTCTGAATTTACCTTTGTGCCAAGAATTAATGTGTCGTCAAGATCAAGATATATAGCTTCAACTGTGCCGTTGATGAGATAGCGGTGCTGGAGTGATGATTCTTTGACCAACTGACAGCTGTTCGTAAATACTTCTATTTGTTTTTCTTGATGGTCATACAGTGAAAGCAATGGTAGATTAGCGCCTTTTATTCTACTATAGCCCATTCCCCCGGCTACTCTTGGTGCCATTTCTAACAACGTCAGTTCGCCTTTGATGTTACGTTTAACTTGGAAAAACCAAATTCCTCGAAAACGTACCTTTGAATTCAGCTTGTCAGCGAAATCAAGAAACTCGGCGAGATCTTCACTTCTGACTTCTTTCGATGAAACAGAAATACCATTCGACGTCCGTTGCCTTACTCTTGGCTGGCAAAAACGTAAAATGCCGTGTCGGTCAGTAAAACAGTCTACAGTGTATTCATCACCTGGCAAATATTCACACACCAAATCGGTGGGGCTTACCCTTTCTAGATCTTTAAAATTGTTTATTTTAAAGACGCCTTTTGAACCTTGGCCTCGATCAGGTTTACTGAACAATGGGAAATCTGCTTCGTCTACATACTCTTTATTAAAGGTCTTCGGTACCTTCACAACCCCTTGCAGATGATCATAAGTTTTTATCTTTGATCTTGCTAAAGAACAAACAAAGGGCGAGCTACCTGAAATTATGACCTTATCAGGAATTAACCCCTTCTCTTTTAACTTCGGAAGTGCTTCCACAACGTCATCATGTGCTGGGAAAACGAAATCGATCTCCTGCTCCCGAATAAGCTTTGTTATCTCATTTGGGAAATTGGGGTCGGTTATATGCGGAAGGTGAAACAAATTGTTGTATGCCACCTGGCTGTAATTGGAGACAGTCGTTGCGCCAAAAACCTCAAAGTGGTTATTGTTTCTTAATGATCTTTCAATCTCTAAACCTATTTCCGAACCGGCAGGAAACACTAGAACTTTCGATTTTGAATTGTTCATCCGGACTCCTAAGAAAACTTTGATGCGGCTGTATAGCCAATTAACGAAAATACCGGCATACACAAAGGTGGAGGGAAATTCAATACCTAGCTGATTGGTCAAGGGTAGCGTTTGACTAACCGTGAACTTTTCCAGTCCGCTTTGGCGGAGCTTACTGACGCCGAACCCCTGTTGATATACCTAAATGGTTCTCCTGCTTTTGAGTGATTGCCGGCTTGTCTTTTGTTTTTGAGATTATCAGTACTCGGCATTTTCCTTGAATTAAGGCACTTTGCGATTAATCAATAATAGGACGACCGCTTCTCAGTGAGTCAGCTGGTCCATCCGTTTCATAACGATCTCGCACTGGGCATTTCGTTCATTGATCCGATACCCGCTTACTGCGAAGGTAACCTTACACATCTTGGCAAAATCCATATTCGGTTAATGGCGGTCGTATTATCGGCCATTCTGGAGATTATGGATTCATTCGTATCATCAAAGTGGTGGACTATCGCAATTGGTTGGGTACCATTTTTTTGATTATTCGCGATGCCAAACGGAAAAGTGAAGTATATTTCCAACTATTTGATTGATAGATACCATGGAGTTCTGATTCAAGATTTTCCAACTTTTCGGCCATTAATGAACGTTCATTTTGATAAGCTCGAATTGTAGAAATCGGGCTTTGCTCCTGAACGTCCAACTCCTCTTTTGATACCTTCAGACCTTTAAATTGGTGAGCGTCCAAATTTTTAACGCTATTATCTTGTCCAACAATAAACCGACGACCCAGCGTATTGTTTTTAACTGGACGTTTTTTAATAATACACATGGAGTTAACAAACTCTATCGAGTGTAATTTTTTCAGCTGATCATCATCTATACTCGCATCAACTTTACATAGTTGGTCTAATATGGGGTTTATAAAATTTTCGTCTTCCGGCTGCCAATGCTCGCGATTTACGTAGTCGGATAAATTTTTCAAAAATGACATAGATGAATATAAATTATAGATTCCGCCTTCATAACTCTTCCAATAACTACAGTGCAGGTCTTCGATGATGTAAACACCGTCATCTTTTAAGAGAGGAAAGTATCGCGCAAACGATCTAATTATATCATCGGAATGGTGAGACCCGTCATCAATAATTATATCAAAGCCATTGGCCAAGCTTTTTACCTTATCCTCGGCCTGATCGGAGTTTGAATCTTCGACGATTACGAATATATTGTCCGAATCATATTCTAGATCGTAGCAATCTCTATTTATGTCACAGCCAATTACTTGGCTTGAAGCTTCAAAATATTTGCTCCATATCTCCAGTGAGCCACCATTTTGCACACCTATTTCTAGTAAGTTTATGGGATGGGACCTATACTCGCACAGTATTCTATCGTACTTTTCAAGGTATAATTCCCATTTGTCAGACACCTTTCCATTGTGATGTTCATATAAATATTTTAACTTATTCATTAGGATATTTTCAGTTCAATTTGTCGAAATTGTAGACCCACTAAGCCCCAGCGAACCTTGCTTGAGGAGACATGAATGATGGCAGCATCGTGCAACCAATGGTGTTGTACATTAGACCGCAAATCCCCATCAGCGAAGGAACTCATTAACGCATATTGGCCATCAGGTAACATTGGAAGCTCGAAGCCGAACTCGGCTGTAATTTTTTGGCCTGCCTGTACAGG
Source organism: Marinobacter persicus (assembly GCF_002934325.1). GTDB lineage: Bacteria > Pseudomonadota > Gammaproteobacteria > Pseudomonadales > Oleiphilaceae > Marinobacter > Marinobacter persicus_A. The sequence continues at coordinate 9,595 of NZ_PTIV01000039.1, read as the reverse complement.
CTTCTGCTCTATTGCTGTAAATGGCAACGTATTTTCTCCGAATAGATCTTGGCCTAACCGGTCCTTGACCAAAAATCCCAATATCGGTTGTTGGAAATTGCAGTAAGCTTCTGCACATATCCTGACTCGAACATACTCTCCACCTTGGCACAAGGTAAGGGCCTTGCCGGATACGTCCAGTACTTCAACGGAAGTGATTTTCGCTTTTCCTGTAGTCCATCCGTTTGCATCGCACAAATTGTTTTTTATAGTGTATTCGCTATCGTATATCTGAATGTTATCTCTTAATTCCTCTTGCTCCGTTGCAAAGGAATTATCATGTGATCGTTCGTTATCCAAGTCGATCAGTTTAGCTTCGTTGCCATAGATTTCCTGTAAGCTATACTTGAAATAAGCGTCAGAAACTGCTGTCGCTGAGCCGGTCTTACGCACTTTGCCGTTGCTTAACCAGATCGCACTCTTGCACAGGTTCTGGATAGCGGAGGCATCGTGACTTACAAACAGAAGGGTGCCCCTTTTCTGAAAGGACCGAATAAAACGCATGCATTTCTGCGTGAAGATCGCATCCCCCACTGATAAAGCCTCGTCTACTACGAGGATGTCGGCATCCACGTGTGCGATAACTGAAAAGGCCAGCCTTACCATCATACCGCTAGAGTATGCTTTAACTGGTTGATCGATGAACTCTCCAATTTCGGCGAAATTTTCGATACTTGAGAAACGCTCATGCACTTGTTCGTCTGTAAGACCGTAGAGGGAAGCATTAAGGTAGACATTTTCGCGGCCTGTGAACTCAGGGTTAAACCCAGAGCCAAGCTCCAACAGCGCTGCTACTTTGCCTTTGACTTCAACGCTTCCAAGTGTGGGCGTGAGCGTACCGCAAATGATCTGAAGCAAGGTTGACTTCCCACTGCCGTTACGGCCTATGATGCCCACTGTATCGCCTCGCCTCACTTCTAAAGAGACATCATTTAGGGCCCAAAATTCTTTAAAGAATTGAGAAGGAGGTTTTCCCAGCCCCCTCTGAATTCTTGGAATAAGCATTTGTTTGAGTCGATCACGTGGCTGATCAAATATTTCGAACCGTTTACTGAGACTGTCAACCCGGATGGCGATGTCAGAGCACATCAGCAAACCCCTTCCTGGTTTTTTGAAACCAAGCATAACCGATAAAAAGTAGAGTGAGTGCGCAAACTAAATAAATAGTTAAACCTGTGAAGTCCGGCATCTTGTGCCAAACCAGCACATCTCTGGCCTGCTCGATAATAAATGTGAGCGGATTCATCAAAAAAAACGGCCGGTAAGGGGCAGGAAGGCGTTCAATCGGGAAGAACACGGGCGACATGAATAGTAGAACCGTGGTTAGAATGCCCATAGTTTGAGCAACGTCACGCAAGAATACGCCTAGTGAAGCCAGGACATAACTGACTCCAAGCGATAGCACCACTAGGGGCAACAGTACCAACGGGAGGAAAATGATCTGCCAGCTAGGTATCCCTATTATCAGTAAATAGGCAGTAAACCAGACTACAATGCTGATGACTGCATGGAACAACGCACTAAGTACAGCGGATACTGGTAAGATTTCAAGGGGAAAGACCACCTTTTTTACGTAATTCACGTTGCCCACAATTAATCCCGGGGAACGGGTCAGTACCTCAGCGAACAAACCATGGACGATCAACCCGATGAATAATACAACGGCAAATACCCCCTTTCCCTCCGATTGGCCCTGCATTTCCACGCCCCATTTGGCCTGGAACACTACAGAAAACACAAAAGTAAACACGGCCAACATTAGCACCGGGTTAAGGAAAGACCACCCTAAACCCATCATTGATCCCCGGTAACGGCCGACCACCTCTCGGCGGGTGATTTGGGAGATCAAGTTGCGGTGTTGCCAGCAGGATAGTGCTAGTGCCTTGGGCGACACCGGTTGTAGTGCGTGTGGGTTCATTCGAAGACCTCAGCGTTTAAGAATGGAGGAGCAGTGCCGTCTTTGCCGGAAAGCTGAGGTTCCAAACAGGTTGGCCACAGGATATTTATATCCGGGTCATTCCAGATGATTGCTCGCTCGCTTTTTGGTGCATAGAAATTGGTGGTTTTGTAGAGGAACTCTGCTGTATCCGACAGAGTAATAAAACCGTGAGCAAAGCCCTCCGGCACCCATAGCTGGCGTTTGTTGCCTGCGGTCAATGTTGCGCCCACCCATCGTCCGAATGTTGAGGAGCTGCGACGGATATCGACGGCCACGTCGAACACTTCGCCCTGGACCACGCGGACTAGTTTGCCTTGGGCATGGGGGTTGAGCTGATAATGCAGCCCTCGAAGGACGCCCTGGGCAGACTTTGAGTGGTTGTCCTGCACGAAGGTCACTTGCCGGCCCACCGCATCTTCAAACTGCCGTTGGTTGAAGCTTTCGAAAAAGAAGCCTCGGTCGTCTTCAAATACTCTGGGCTCGAACAGGATGACTTCTGGAATTTCTAGAGGGGTTGCTTTCATCAAAATACCTTGTCATGAAGTGTGCGCATTAGGTATTGGCCATAGCCATTTTTTTGGAGGGGTTGTGCGAGTTCCTCTAATTGATTGGCGCTGATCCAGCCCCGCCGATAGGCGATTTCTTCCGGGCAGGCTACTTTCAGCCCTTGGCGGTGCTCAAGGGTCGCGATGAATTGGCTGGCGTCCAGCAGCGAGTCGTGTGTACCAGTGTCCAGCCATGCATAGCCACGGCTCATGATTTCCACATTTAGTTGGTCTTGCTGCAAGTACAAGCGATTAAGATCGGTGATTTCCAGCTCACCACGATGCGATGGTTTCAGGCTTTTCGCCATTTCAACGACCTGGGAGTCGTAAAAGTAGAGTCCGGTGACGGCGTAATTAGATTTTGGCCGTGTTGGCTTCTCTTCTAGCGAGAGTACCTTATTGTCCTCATCAAATTCTGCGACACCATAACGCTCCGGATCTTGCACGTGGTATGCGAACACGGTTGCCCCTTGTTCACGCGTCATGGCGCTCTCTAGAAGCGAGTTGAAGTGGTGCCCGTAAAAGATGTTGTCGCCCAGTACCAGTGCGCAGAGGTCATTGCCAATGAATTTTTCGCCAATCACGAAGGCTTGGGCTAGCCCGTCTGGTGAGGACTGCACCGCATACGAGATATTCAGCCCCCAATGTGAACCGTCACCAAGAAGCTGTCTGAAGCGGGGTGTGTCTTGTGGAGTGGAGATGATCAAAATGTCTCGGATTCCGGCCAGCATCAGAGTGCTCAGCGGGTAATAGATCATAGGTTTATCATAAACAGGCAAAAGCTGTTTACTGATTGCCAATGTTGATGGATGCAGGCGAGTGCCTGATCCCCCAGCCAGAATTATTCCTTTTCGTGCCATTTTACTACCTTTTATCGATTTGCTTCTCGATTAACTGCTGAACTACCCGGTCGGCGTGAAGCCTCCAGTCGGGCATGCGGATCTGAAGCGCAGATTCTAAAGCTGTATTACTCATGCGGGAGTTTGCAGGTCTGCTTGCTGGAGTTGGAAACTCCGAAGTAGGGATGGGAACAATATTCTCGGGGGAGATCTGTAAACACAGACCAAGCTTCCGTGCTGTGCCTAGCACATGGAAAGCAAAACCATGCCATGTAGTTTCACCACCCGCTGTAAGGTGATAAATACCATCTTTCAAACTACCAGTTCGGTAGCCGCATAACGCAAGCGACGTTACATCAGCAATTTGTTCCGCCGATGTGGGGGCACCAGTTTGATCTGCGACAACTCGAAGTTGATCTTTTTCCTTGCCAAGACGCAGCATCGTTTTGACGAAATTATTACCGTGCGAGGAATAAACCCAGCTGGTGCGAAAAATAAGATAATTGCAGCCGCTGGCTTGGATAGCTTGTTCACCCTTGAGTTTGGTGAGACCGTATACGCTCTTAGGGTTAGCTGCATCCTCAGGTTTGTAAGGCCCACTTCCTTCACCGGAAAACACGTAGTCTGTGGAATAGTGAATCAGTAAAGCCCCACTATCTCCGGCGCTCTCGGCCATGGTCGCCACGGCATCGCTGTTTACTGAAGCTGCGAGGTCAGGCTCCGACTCGGCTTTATCAACGGCTGTATAAGCTGCCGCGTTAACTATAACGGCGGGGTTGAGTTCCTTTATGGCGCTTTTAATAGCTGCATTGTTAGTCAGGTCTACATCGGAGCGCCTCAGAACGACAAGATCACCATGCGGTAGAAGAGTTCTCTGAAGCTCAGTTCCTACCTGCCCGTTCCCGCCAAACAATAAGATTGTCATGAGTATTGTGCCTCCATCCAATCCCTGTAGTTGCCGCTGGTGACGTTCTCTACCCAGTCCTGATTATTGAGATACCATTCAACTGTTTTGCGAATGCCTGTTTCAAACGTCTCCCCAGGTGTCCAGCCCAGCTCTCGTTGAAGCTTTCGGGCGTCTATAGCGTAACGGCGGTCATGGCCGGGACGATCTTTCACATAAGTGATCTGATCAGAGTAAGGCTTGCCGCTTTCTGAGGGCTGGAGCTCGTCAAGTATTGAACAAAGAGTTTGCACCACCTCCAGGTTTGGCTTTTCGTTCCAGCCGCCTACATTGTAGGTTTCGCCAGGTTCGCCCTTCGACAGAACCGTTCGTATCGCCGAACAGTGATCAGTCACGTAAAGCCAGTCCCTTACTTGCTGGCCATCGCCGTAAATCGGCAGCTGTTTCCCTGCCAGGGCATTATGGATGATCAAAGGAATTAGTTTCTCAGGGAAATGGTACGGCCCGTAATTGTTGGAACAATTAGTGGTGAGCACCGGTAAACCATAAGTATGAAAATAGGAGCGAACCAAGTGGTCACTTGCAGCTTTACTTGCCGAGTAAGGGCTATTTGGCTGGTACGGGTGATTTTCTGTAAAGCCCGGCTCTGTCTCCGTAAGCGTTCCATACACTTCATCGGTGGAAACATGAAGGAATCGAAAGTCCTCTTTTGCTTCTCCAGTTAGGTTTCCCCAATAACTGCGGACAGTTTCGAGCAAACGAAAGGTTCCCACGATATTTGTCTGAACAAACTCATCCGGTCCCAGAATGGAGCGATCAACATGACTTTCTGCGGCAAAGTTGATGATTGCTCTAGGCTGATGCTTTTCAAGTAGGTCCTTGACTAGGTTTTGATCGCCAATGTCTCCGCGCACAAAAATATGTCGATCATCGCCCTCAAGAGAGGACAGGTTCTGCAAGTTTCCTGCGTAAGTCAGTTTGTCCAGATTAATGATTGTCTCGTCGGAATGAGCTAGCCACTCCAGGACGAAATTACTTCCAATGAATCCGGCCCCGCCGGTGACTAAGATACTCATAAGCTCATATTTTCCCAACTATTGTTGCAACGAAGAGCGCGATTGTTCCGATTTTGGTTTGCCTGTAAACCCCGGACTTTCGCAATTTCAACACTCGAAGAAACCAGAGCCCTGACCTCGCGGCAATGAACTTATCCAGTTGTTTTTGGTTCTCTGGCAGTAACAAATGGCGGGCGTTCTCAAGGGCAGAAATATTGCGCTGATTCCAGTCTTTGAATCGGTTCCTAAATAGCATCTTGACGCGAACCATTTGGCCGGCAATGGAGTTGTTAGAGCCAATGACATTGCTTTGATGTTGGCGATATCTGAGCCTTGGCGTGTCATCAAAAATTACCTGCCCTCCTACTCCAGAAACCAGCATATATACCCACCAATCGTGGCTGACTACCTCTAGTTGCCCGGCCGCCACTACTAGATTGCGGGCCTCTCGATTTAAAACCATGGTGTTTCCGCCTGCCAGGCTTTGGACGAGAGCATTTGAAAAGCTGGGAGCACTCCTGCAGGGGGCGGAGGGGCCAATGTCGTTATTTTCCTCGTCAACAAGCAATGTCCTGGAGCAATAGAGTCCTGGGGTATCGGGTGGAATCTGAGCTAGACGCGTAATAGCTGCTTCTAGCTTATCTTCCAGCCAGATGTCGTCTTGGTCGCAAAAAGCAAAAAAATCACCCTTCAAATCACTGCGCATTAGGGCGGATAAAAAGTTGGCCGCGAAACCGCGTCTCGGACCAGCGATTACGCGAGTGTTTTTAAGGCCGGCCTCCGTCAACTGACGCTGTATGCTCTCCTCGACGGCTCTGTCACCACTATCATCAGATACCAATACATCAGTTGGCTGAAGTGTCTGCCTGGCAATAGATTGTAATTGAGCTGGCAGAAAATCAGAGGGCCAGTATGTGCATAAAACAACGGAAACCCTGTTCTTATTGTCTGTTGAAGGCATGAGATTATGGTGTCTGTGTATGTTATGGGCGGGGAAGCGCGAAGTGCCGCGGATAGCGCCAATGATTAAACACGCTACCGCCCCGCCAACCAGAGTTCAGCGTTTTGAGGCTCAAGAAATATGGATTTTATAGCTCGGTGAGGAAGGGGCAGTAGGAGGCAGTCTCTAACGGCATCCCTGTCCGATTAGCGAGCTTAGTAATCAAAAGCGGCTTGATTCTACGTGACTGGTCTGGCGACGCAAGTTGGTAAGTGTTTGTTTATGTTTCCCGGTTTGCTCAGTAATCAGACAAGAGCTTGTGCTTTCCAGCTTCGCAGAGGGTAGCGCTTGACGTATCAGGGATGTGTCCATCTCAAGGTCGCCAGCCAGACGTTCGACAATGCTTTGGCGAGATGCCAGTTTTGCGGCCAGATAGAGAAGAGGGACGGGCATCGGAAACAGTCGGCTTTTTCTGCCTTCGGTCTGGGCGATCAAGCGCACAAGATCGGGAACTGAAATTGGCTCCGGATCGGCGACATTTATATATCTGTAGGGCCAGTTTTGCTCGGCGAGTAGCTCATTGAGCACCACAGTGAGGTTTTGCAGGCTCAACAGACTGCGACGATTGGTTATGCTTGCGAGTGGTAATGGTAGGCCAGATAGCGCCAGCTTTTTCAGTTTGAGAAAATTAGCTTTGGCGTCCGCCCCGTATACCAATGGTAGTCGGAGTGAGCAGACCTGGAGGCCTTGATCAGCATATCCATCGACAATGGCTTCAGCCTGTTGCTTGGTGAGTCCATAGTGATCTTCAGGTGCCAGAGGATCAGTTTCCTTGAAAGGTGAACGCTCTGACGTCGATTCGCCATAGACCTTTACTGAACTCAGAAATATCAGCCTGCGTACGCCCATTTTCAAACAGGCGTCCGCAAGGGTTTGAACGGCTGTTACGTTTACCCGGTAGAGATACTCAATTTCTTTCGCGTCGTCGGTCAGGGGCCTATGCGCTACTGCGGCACAATGGACGACGGTATCAACGCCCTGTAAACATTTTTCCCATTGAGGCTTGTCGCCTAAATCACCAACGGCACGGGTTTCATTCGAGCCGGAGCGAGTGATGCCAAATACTGGCAACCCGGCAGCTTTCAGTTCCCTTAAAAGATGATTGCCAATGAAGCCGGAGGCTCCGGTTATAGCGATTGATGCTTCTTTCATGCGACCTCTGGCCTACCGCATCCGAGCTTATAGGCAATTACACATGCGATTGTGAAAGTGGTGATGAATAGGCCAACCCCCAAGTCTGGGTTAATGCTTGCCAGCCATGACAGGGGCATCAGGCACACGATGATGATAGCGCCGTATCCGAGCGTGACGGGCAAATGACCGCCAAGTTTTCGGGATAGAATGGCTGCCCCCAAACCAATAAACGCCCACGCGGAGGCTTGATCAGGCAGCCAACTAAAAGCAAGAGCCAGGATTCCAAGCGTGATGATCAGTATGGCAATGGCGATGCCACCGCCATGTGGGGTGGGGATTTCGTGTGAGCAGCGATCACTGGGAATTACTAGCAAATTACGATGGTTGGCCCAAGCGCGAACTGCCGCCGTTGCCAGCAGGCCTGTGACAAGAAGAAGTACAGTTATCGATGTGCCGGCAGTAAGATCAATCATTGGTCAGGCGTGAACTGAATGTGGTTTACATGGCAAGATGGCGAGGAGTTGCCGGTTGCCATACTTGGCTAAGAGGCTGTTTCCATTGATGGTGCATGCTCCCATAAAGGAGCATGCTTTGGAAGCTTCCCGCAGACTTCCAGAAAGTTACCAACTTTTTTATCATGGATTTTGGCGGGTTTTGGCCTGACCCCTTCAAAAGTTACCAACTTTATTTATTTTTTAGTTGAGAAAGGTGCGATGAATTGAGGCTTGGAGAGTCGTTTTGTTACCAACTTTTTTATGCTACTACAATCCTATCGGTGAAAAATAAAGTTTGATTAAAATAAATAAAGTTTGATCATTTGTTGTAAAGTCTGATACAAAACTCTCTCCTGCTTTCCCTGACAGGAGGGAGTTGTGTCGGACGCTAACAAACCGCTAGATGCATCGGATCAGAAAAAGCTGAAAGCCCGAGGTCATGGCTTCGGTGCATCTTATAAGCCTTTCATCCAGATCCAGGACCTTAGCAGTTCCGGTGAAAGTGTCCGGGCCCCTGGTCGCGTGACCGGGCGTATTCACCATCTTCTTTCCGGTATTGAGTTTGCTGCCTTTAGCATCTTCGACTGGTATCACGATACAGCGGATATCAGAGAGCAATTTCCACTTCCGCTGGAGGAGACAATTCGCTTGTGCGCCGAAATGGGCATCAAGCATCCGCAAATCAGAGGAAAGCTCAAGATTGTAACTACGGATTTGCTGGTGGATTTCCGTGAGGGCCCTCCCTTGGCCATCGCAGTAAAGCCTGTCTCAGAATTGGGCAAAGCCCGGACGATAGAAAAGTTACAAATTGAAAAGGCCTATTGGGAGCAAGCTGGCGTTGGATGGAAGCTATTCACTGACCGAGAAGTATCTCCTTCTCTCAAAGAGAACCTTCAGTGGATCAGGCCTGCTCTTGCCGACATTCGCTGGGAGCAGTTCAGTAGTGAGGTAGAGGATTCCAGCTCTACAGAATTGATTACTAGGCTTGCTACCTATTCTGAGCAAAAAGCTACGAGGTGTTGTGCTCGCTTGGATGATGAATATGGGCTTGAGCCTGGTTCACATGTGCAAATGCTGCGGTATGGGGTAGCAACACGACAAATAAAAGCACCACTTCAAAAAGCATATCACGACTGGAAATGCTCAGAACTCGTTTTTGATGGCGTGGCCTCTACACAATGGAGGTTAAGTCATGCAAATTAATACAGTTCTACAAGCTCCTGTTTCAGAGCAGAGAATCCGAGTTCTGTTCACCAACCTTGAAAATTATCAGGTGATTGATGTTGATGATCAGAATGCTTGGCCGTTTACATTAACGTCAGAAGAGCTGGAAGACTTCCAGGAAACCACAGACCCTTTCCCGATCCCTTCAGTCCAGGAAGGCACATTAGCTGCGCAAAAGCGTGATGAAGCAGTATCTGCACTGAAGCCCCTACTCGAGAAGCATGAAGCTTTATTCGAGAAGAAAACGCGGAATGAACTCATAAGATTGGCGGTCGAACAATCGGGACGACCTCGCCTGTTCATTGTTCGTGCTCTTCGCCGTTTCTGTGCGTATTCCAGACCAAGGTTGCCACTGATTCCAGACGAAGCCTGCCACCCATTCCACGCGAAAGCTGCCACTGATTCCACGGCAAAGCTGCCAC
>NZ_PTIV01000038.1 GCF_002934325.1 Marinobacter persicus | reverse complement strand
CGCTGGAGGTCTTTATGGATCTCATCAAGCGAACACAGGATGCACCGCCAGGTGTTCATTAACCCGGCTGTTGCACTTGGAGTTGGAGACCGCCCCGCCTCATCCGATCCCCCGAGTTGTCTTGGGTATCCTTGTATTGCTCTTTGTATGCGGATTGCTGTGGGCAGCATTTGGGCGTTTGGATATTGTTGCTGTTGCACAAGGAAAACTTATTCCATCGACCTACGTAAAAATTGTTCAGCCTCCGGAGGCTGGGCTTATTCGCGAAATTCTCGTAAGAGAAGGAGAGAGAGTAAAAGCTGGTCAAACCTTAATGCGAATGGATACAACTACGGTAGATGCGGATTACAACTCGATTTTAGAGGAGCTAGAAAGATCAAAGTTAAACCTGCGAAGAATAGAAGCCGAACTGACAGGAGCTCATTTCGTAAAGGAGCCAGGGGATCCCAGTGCACTATTTGCTGAGGTTAGGCTCCAGTACGAATCGAACAAGGAGTCCCTAGCAAGTGCTGTTTCAGAACAGCAGGCGGCATTGGAACGTGCAGAGAAAGAGCTTGCACTTGCTGTTGAAACGAAAGACAAGCTGGAAAAAGTCTTACCTCTGTACAAGCAGGAAGAAGAGGCGTACCTGAAATTATCGGAAAGTGCTCACGTGGGCATGCTTGATGCCATTGATAAAACACGGAAGCGCATTGAAAAAGAGGAAGAATACCAAGCTCAGGACCTGATTATTGCCCGTGAGAAGGCGGCAATGGAGCAAACACAACGGAAGATACGCCAGTTGCTCAGCAAGAATGAGAGCCAGCTCAGGGAGCAGCGAGCGCAACTGGCTGAGAAAATTAATCGTCTCGAGGCAGAGCTGATAAAGCAAGAGCACCGCCGTTCATTGTTGGAGCTCAAAGCGCCACAGGATGGGGTTGTCAAAGATATGGCAACGCACACTGTCGGTACCGTAACCCAGCCAGGTACGATTCTGATGACTCTGGTTCCTCTGACCGACACATTGCGAGCAGAAGTATGGCTCCAGAATCAGGATGTTGGTTTCGTTCGTCCCGGTCAGGATGTAAAGCTGAAACTTACAGCTTTTCAGTTCCAAAAATATGGCATGGTTAATGGTAACGTTGAGCATGTTGCAGCAGATGCGCGGGACGCCGGTCAACAGCCTTCCGCTGAACAAGCAGCGAACAATGCAAATCCTTTGACCTATCGAACGTTGATTAGCTTGGATGACCAGAAACTGTTTACGGAAATGAAGTCGTATGATCTCTTTCCCGGAATGCAGGTTATGGCGGAAATAAAGCTTGGAGAACGCACTGTTCTTGAATATCTTTTGTCGCCTGTCCGCAAGGCTTTTCATCAAGCGGGTAGGGAACGCTGATATGGAATTATTATTGATGATTTAAGTTGTTGTTTTTTAATAAAAAAATATTGTTCCGAATTGTTCCTTGGTTTTGCCTGCACACCTATTAGGGTAAGTGGTCAGTAACAGTGTGTAAGCAGGTTTGGCCAGAAGCCCGGAGTGCTTTATGGCCAACATCCGTTATGGATGTCTACACCATAAGAACAATCTCGGAGGTTCTGCCCAATGCCGCTGGCCACTTCGCGCCCTTCCAATTCCGTTTCTGAACAAAGTTGCCTGAAGCAAGCAGCCCAACCAGCCAAGGTATTTCGTCGTCACCCGCTATCGGTGGCGGTCGTGTCTTTTCTTTCATCCCCAGCTATCGTCCTTGGCAATACCATCACCAAGGAAGGGTCGACGGATACTTCGGTTCAGGTCGATGGCAATGTCACCGATATCACCACGAGTACCGTCAAGGGCAACTCCGGGTTCAACTCTTTTGGTCGATTCGAGGTGGCTTCCGGGAACACGGTAAACCTGCACCTGCCATCCGGAACAGACAACCTGGTTAACCTTGTCCATAATGCCCAGGCACAAATCAACGGCACCCTGAATGGCATGAAGGGCGGCCGGATTGGCGGTAATATTATCTTCGCCGATCCCCATGGCTTCGTGGTCGGCGCAGCCGGCATAGTGAATGTTGGCAGTCTGGTTGTTACCACGCCAACCCCCGACGAAATGAGCCGAATCCTGGATAACCTGGACGATGCCGGCGTCAGTGGCATCGAAATGGATGAACACATCGGCCTGCTGATGCGGGGAGAGCTTGATCAGGCGGCAGACGCAGAAATCCTGATCCAGGGGCAGATCAACGCAAAAGGGGCGATAAGCCTCATCGGTGCATCCGTTGTTGTGGCAAACGGTGCCAGGCTTGAGGGGGGCGCTGATGATGCAGCTCTGGACGTTTTCAAGGCCTCCGTGAACGTCGAAGGAATGGCTACCGGCGATGACATTCAAGCCCGGGATGGCGTGATTTCCATCGTCTCAAGCGAGACTACGGAAGTCAGCGGCGAGCTGGTTGCGCTGATGGAGGATGACTCCGGCGTTTCTGTCAGTGTCGACAGTCAGGGCGCAACGAATATAGCAGGCACAATAGAAACGAAGGGCGGCGATGCGCATGTACGCTCAAATTCATCGGTCACACTGCACGAAGGCGGCCATATTGATACCCGTGTTGACGACAATGTCGAAGCTGGCGCGGGTGACGTTGAAATTGCAGTAAATGATAAGAAAGCGGCAACAGACAATTTAGCCTGGGATCCCGTCACCACCAATGCCGAAGTCAACCTGAATGGCCAGATAAACGCGGCGAACGTGAACGTCATGGCAGCGGCGGAATCGTCTGTGGGCCTGACCACAGATTACCTTGAGCAGCTTGCCGATGGAAACTTTGATTTGACCATCGGTGAGGTGAACACCCCATTGTCTGAATTGCCACTTGAATTGGCTTACATGGAAGCCAGGGCAAATGCCAGCATTCAGGTGGGTGGCACGGCACAAATCAACGCAACGGGCGACGTTACACTGGACAGCTGGTCCAGCCAGACCACAAAAAACCAGTCCTACAATCTGGGAGCCAGTAAATGGGCTTCTCTGGATCTCATCGCCGGTAAAGTCAGCGGTGGCAGTGTTGCCGAAATTGGCGATGGTGCCCGGCTTACCGCTGAGAACATAAACGTGGATGCGCGGCAGCAGTCCGAGCTGTCGGTGAATTCAATGATTCACAGTACGAACGAATCGGCCCGTATCGCCGCATCCATAGGTCTGGCCGATATCGAAAACCGGGCAGAAGTGGCGAGTGGAACAACCCTGAACCTTCAAAGTGGCAACCTGGCCGTGAATGCCCTGGCTCGCAACAGCCTCTCGGTTAAAGCCACAACCATGGCCGGGCAGGCGGGCAAGGCGGGTATTGCCGCCGGTTTGCTGTTTCCAGACATCTCCACCCGGGCTTTGTTGGGGGGATCGGTTACCGGTGCTGAAAACGTTGTTGTGAACGCAGACAGCTTCCTGGACACCATGGCTGCCAGAGCAACCAGCACAACCGGCAGTGGTGTGGTGCTAAAAACACTGCACAAGGTGACGGGTAATCGATACGACATGTTCACCAAGGCTATTGGTTCGATCAACACCTACGCAAAATCTGGGTTTTATGGCACCAATGGCATTGCCGACAAAAACACCACTGCGCCATCAGGCGGCAGCACCTCAACGCCAAAACTGGCCTCGGCGGTGGCTTTCACCCTCAGCAAGGTTGAAACCGAAGCAGGGGTAAGCGATGGCGCAAGCATCACCGCCACCGGCAACACCAGCGTTACTGCCCGCACTCACTATCAGTCCACACCCGATGCCTCGGAAAAAGTTGCTGGCATTGGCTTGCACAACACGGCTGCCTCCGGCGTTGAATCCACCGCAAAAGGTGAAGCCACGCAAGAGAACCCCACAGCAACGTATAGCCTGAGCGCGGCCATTGCCGCCGGCTGGTATGAGAATTCCGCAAGGGCTTGGGTCGGCAAAGAAGCCGAGATAAACACCGGCACCCTGAAAGTGGATGCCAATGTGCATGTACCCATGGCGATGACCTGGTGGAACCTGGGTAAGTGGGATGAGTTTTCCGCTGTCACCGACAACCTCCTCAACCTGTCTCAAAAAGCCAACATGAATGTTGGACTGCTGGGGCCGCAATTATTTACAAGCTACGCCAGTGCGACTGGCTCCGCGGAAAATCTGAATATTGCGGGGGCAGTTAACTATTTCGCCCAGCGAAATGACGCGCAAGCCTGGATTGATGAAGGCGCAAAGATCGCCACCGAAAATTCCGATCCGGACGGTTCCCTGTCAATCGCAAGGGCCAGCGAACTGACCCGCGAAATTACCGGGTCTCGACAATTGGAACTGGCGGATTCCCTGGATGTCCAGGCCCAAGGTCATGTGCACTCACTGAATGGCGCCGGAAACATCAATGCTCTTCTTACGGGCACCACAAGTAATAACGCCTCTGTCGGCCTGGGCTTCAGTTTTACCGACTTTTCCACCCACACCGAGGCGTGGATCGCTCCGGGTGCTGCTGTAACCAGCGCAAGTGGCGCGGCTATTAAGTCCTACAATAATGACTTAATCATCAACCTGACCCCCAGCTCAGGGGCCGGCAAGATGGGCTCCAGCGGCGGACCATTTGCCGTGAACGGCACATTCGCACTGACCCGGCTGGACAACCGCACTCACGCTAGCATCAGCAATCGGGCGGCACTCACACTTGACGGTGGTTTGAATCTGAACGCAGACCAGGACCTGATTGTATGGAGCACCGCCGGAGCGGTCAGTAACAGTACGGCTGGTGGAGTCGGTGTTGGCCTGGCACTTAACTGGATAGATACAAACACCCAGGCCTACATCGGAGACAATACCGGCCAACTGGACGATAACGGCACTGGCACAAGTGCCTGTGGCGCTGATGGCCAGCCCGAATGCCGGATTGTGGCGGCCTCGGCAGACGTTTCCGCGAAAACGGATGGCCGCCTGATGAGCCTGGGAGTGGCAGGTACCACAAGTGGAGGCAAAAAAAGCGGTACTGACGATGGTGGCGGAATAAAAGACAAACTGAAAAGCAGTGTCACCAAGGCAACAGACACCCTGCAAAACCGGCTACAGACACTGAAGAACCAGGGCCAGGCCAGTGACGGCTCGACGCTCAGCAGTTCAGGGAAATTACTGTCATCGTTTTCCGCCACCGAAAAGCTCAGCTCGCTGGTTGGCAATCTCGGCAGCATGCCAACGGGTGATTCCGGTACCGACGATGCGGCATACAAAGTCCGGGATCAGGTTGAAGGAGATTTCAAAGACAGCGACAACCTGGCGGGTGATGTCAAAGGTGAAGGAACGGCATCCCAGACTCAACAGGCAAAATTTGGTTTCAACCTCTCGGGCAGCGCAGCAGGAAACGTCTCACTGGGAGAAACCAGTGCCTATGTCGACGACAGCTCTGTTGAACTCATTGGAGGCCTTGATATCAGCGGTACCCGCAGAACCATTACGTTCGCTGGTGGTGGCGCTGCGGCCTGGCGTCGTGAAACCGCAGAGGATGCCGAGTTCGAAGCGGGCGCCGCTGGTGCCTTGGGCCTCAACGTCCTGGCTGACCGTGTAGATGCAAGGCTCACAGATTCCGTAGTTACCCAAACCAATGCCGCCGATGTGAATATTGAAGCGGCACGAGGTGGATTGTCGGGAGCCGTTGGCACTGGCACCACTATTGCTCAGGGGGCAGACGTAACCGTTACCCCCTCGGTGTCCATGACCATCGGGCTTAACGAAACCCGGGCACTGATCGACAACACTGAATTGACCAGTGCCGGGGCGGACTTAAATGTCAATGCGTATGATCACAACAACATCGCCACAGGCGGCGGCTCTCTCTACAAGGGCGGTAGCCGCGCCGGTATTGGTGGGGCCGTCAGCTTCAATTTGCTGGCCAACCAGACTCACGCAGAGGTTATTGATGGCTCTTATGAAGGCCTCAATAATCTGAACGTGAGCGCGGCCAGCCCCGCCCGGGTGCTTGGTGGTGCCGGAGTGGCAGGGCTTGGCTCGCAGGACCAGCAAGCAAACTTTGCTGGCGCTTTCGTTATCAATAACATCGCCAACACAACCAGCGCACGTGTCCAGAGCACAGTTGACGCTCCCCTTGACGTATCCCTGGCCGGGGATCTGTCTGTCACCTCCGGCGATGCCGAGAATCAGGCCCTGGCAACCAGATTGGGCGATCTGGGCAGTGCCGATGGCGACACCTTGTGGAATCTGACTGAAGGGTTCGATATTACTGGTGCCCAGCTACCCGATTTCAGCACTGTCAGCGTAGGCGACGCCGATCTGCAGAATGAAGAATACCTGGATGGCCTGGCCCGAGAACCCAACTTCCTTTCACCCACCACGGGTAAAAGTCTGGGCGGCTCAATTATTGGCGCAGCCGGCTTGCTGCAGCAGAATTCGGCGAAAATGAGCGCCGGCGCCACGGTCGTTTATAACGGTATTTATTCAAAACAGGCAGCCGAGTTGGAGAACGTTGAGGTCTCCACGCCCGGAGACGTCACCGTCAGGGCCGATAATGGTGCGCGTATTATGGCCTTGAGCGCCGGTCTCGGGGTTCAGGGTGGGTCAGGCAGCTTCAGCGGCATGGCGTCGACTGCGGTTAACGTGATAGCCAACCAGACCCGGGCAACGGTGGATGAAGCGGTCGTGTCAGACGGCGCGCAGGGTGCAACCAACGCCCTGAACGTGAACGCTGAAGATGGCCGCGAAATCTTCAGTGGCGCGGGTAATCTGGTTGTAAGCTCAAGCAAAACCACCCTCGCGGCTGGTGCCGGCATTAATGTGATTGAATCATCCGTGGCGGCAGAAGTTTTGTCCTCCGATATCAATACCAGAAGCCTGAATGTCACCTCGGATTCCGCAACAGGTGTGGCGTCACTGGCTGCCTCGGCGGGTAGCCTCAACCTTAACCTTGATCTGGGCAGCACGTACAGTCGCATTGTCGGAAGCCGCCTTATCGTTGAAGACGGCGAACTGAACCTGCTGGCAACCGACCGGTCGTCACTTTGGGGTGCAGCCGGCGCGGCGGCGTTTGGCAAAGAAGGTGGCTCGCTGGGCCTCGCCGCATCCGTTAACGTTACCAGGCATGACACGGCAGCCGAACTTCTTGACTCTGATATGCAAACTACAGGCTCTGATGTCAGTGTCGAAGCCCTGCGCCAGGGCTTTGCGGTTAGTGCTGCTGCGGCTGGTGCGGGAACCAGCGGTGTGGCCGGCGGTATATCCGCTGCGGTCAACGTGATTGGCTCTGATGTAGAAGCCTGGGTTTCCGGCATTAGTGGCGGTTCTAACAGTGCTGCGGTGGTGAATTCCCTCGAAGTGCGTGCGCAAGACTCAGCCGATGCCTGGTCGCTCGGGGGTGCCGCCGGTGTTAGTTCGGGGAGTATTGGAGCTGGCGGTGCCGTGACCCTGGGCTGGTCCGATGCAAGCGTGCGCTCCCGGGTCATCGACAGCCAGTTGGATATTAACGATCGCCTGGACGTTTCCGCCCAAAGCAGTGGCCTTGTCAGTTCCCTGGGTGTCGCTGCCGCCGGTGGTTCCGGGCTGGCGCTTGGTGGGGTCCTGTCTGCCAACGCCATTAACAACCATGTGGAAGCAGGCATATCCCGCACATCCCAGGAGAACCTGGCCACGGTGATTGATGTTGATGCACGAGATACCTCGGCCATCTGGTCGGTCGGTGTCGGTGGCAGTGTTGCTTCCACCGCGAGTGGCGGCATCGTGGCCTCGGGCAATGGCATCGGTACTGACGTACTCGCCTACGTTGAGGGCGATGGCACCGCGTCGGCCTCTGTACTCAAGGGGCATGATCTCAAGGTCAATGCCGAGTCCGATACCGATATCAATAGCCTGGTGGTGTCAGGCGCCGCCGCCGGCACCTTTGCCGCAGCCGGTTCTCTGGTGGTGAATGCTCTGGATGGCTCCACCATCGCGGATATTCGCAATGGCGCGGACGTACGCATGTTGGATGACCTGCTGATCACCGCGCTGGGCAGCCAGCAGGTCCGGGCTTTCGCTGGTGCGGGTGCCTTCTCGCTGGGATTCGGCGCAGCCGGTATCGCCGGGGCCGTGAATGTGCTGCTGGATGAAGTTAAAGCACAGGTTCGCGGCGACAACACACGAGTGCTTGCCCTGGGCCGTGACAACGATGACGGCCAGCAAGTGGCATCGGGTGCACTTGAACAGAACTTCGCCGCTGACAGTGCGCTTGAAAACGTGGCAAGGGACGAATCCGCCGGAGAGGAAGACCGCAGCTTCGAAGCCCAGCAGGAAGCCTTGGCCGACCAACTCAGCAACTTCCGCCCTGAAAAAAGCATGAAGACTGTGAACGGCCTGGCGGTAAACGCCATGTCGGTTCAGCAAGCACATACTGCCGGCGGTACCGTCAGTGCCTCGCTGGACCCGACCGCCATCCTGAAATTGATTGGTGGCGTGCTCGGTTCCGCCCCAACCGGCGGTGCCAGCCTGGTGGCAACGTTCCTGGGTAGTGGGTCTGGTGTGGCCATCAACGCGGCGGTAAACGTGCTGGGCGGACAAACACTGGCCAGTATCGACAATGTCGGCGTTAACGAAACGTCCCTGATTAATGAACAGGGCGAGTCATTGACGGCGGGAGATGGCCAGTCACTCAACCTGAATGCGGCCAGCCACCAGACCGTCGGCTCACTGGCATTCGCGGGAAGCCTGGGCTCGGCTGCTGGAACGGCCGGAGCCACATCGGTCACCGTGGCAGACCGCGAAACCCGTGCGAGCCTGGCCAATACCGATGTTGAAGTTGAGGGTGATATCAATGTCGACGCCCGCGCCAGCGAAGCCGTGGGCAGCATGGCCGCCGGTTTTGGTGGCGCTTTGTTGGGGCTGGGCCTTGGCGGTAGCGCTGTTGTGAATGTGCTGGACTCGAAAGTAATCGCAGAAACTTACGGTGCCACGCTTCACTCGGAAAACCTTGCGGTTCTGGCCCGGCATGAAGCCAATGTCGGAAGCTCTGTCGGCGTGCTTTCCGGCGGCGCACTGGCCGCTGCCGCCGTGCCGGTGGCAACCACCGTTTCATCCGGAACAACAGAAGCGTTGCTGGGCGCTGCTGGAGCCAATACCACAACCGAAGTAAATGACACAATCAGCCTGGACGCCGTCAGCGTTGTTCAGCAATCCGACATCGTTGCGGGCATGGCCGCAAGCGGGTCCGTGGGCGGTGCCGGTGCCGTATCCGTTCGGGTATTGGAAGATGTTACTCGTGCGCGCATGCTGAACACCAATATGAGCTGGTGGTCCGATGTGGAAATCGATGCCATCAGCCGTATCAACATAGGCAGTTATGTCGGCTCCGCCGGCCTGGGTGTGGCGGCGGCAGGTGGCATGTCCGTCAACACCAATATACTGAGAACCACCACGCAGGCAGAAATTCTCGACAGCGAGGTCAAGACCAACGGGTTGCGTTTGAATGCTGACGTAGTCCGGTCGATGGATCTGATGACACTTGGCCTGGCCGGCAGCTCGGGAGGCGGTGCCATCGCCGGTAGCGTCGGCATGGCCCTGATTGGGGGCGTCGATACCGGCAGCTCGCAAAGCGGCATGAAAACCGCCTGGGACAGCACCAGTTCTTTGCGCAACAGCGCCATTGAGCTGGCGGACGAATCCCGTGAAAAAGCCGACCGGGGAACGGAAACCACCGCTACCGAAACCAGAGCCGACACGGTTGGAGCAACCATCAAAGGCGGCATAACCCGGGCGACCAATAATGCGGTTGTCGATATCGATGCGCGTGAAAGCACCGACGTGACGAATCTGTCCGGCGGCGTTGGCATTGGCACCACCTATCTGGGTGCTGGCGGCGGGCTTGCCTACACCCGCTCGGCCGCAGAAGTAAAGGCGCAGATAGACCAGGACAGCTTTGAGGCCCGAAGCCTTTTCATGGATACCCGCTCGACCGGTGTGCGTGAAGCAGAAGCTTTTGCCGGTTCTGCCGGCCCGGTAGCCCTGGGGGCAGCGGTTGCCGATAGCCAGTCAGCAAACACCCTGACATCCTCGGTCAGCGGAGACATCGTTGTTGATCGTACATTGT
Organism: Marinobacter persicus; assembly: GCF_002934325.1. Taxonomy (GTDB): domain Bacteria; phylum Pseudomonadota; class Gammaproteobacteria; order Pseudomonadales; family Oleiphilaceae; genus Marinobacter; species Marinobacter persicus_A. Next base: position 16,807 of record NZ_PTIV01000038.1, on the reverse strand, counting down.
CCATGAGCACCCGGGACGATTCTGACATCCGGGCACTGGGGTACGGTGCCAATGCCGGTGTCGGTGCTGCAGGCGTTGTCACGGCGTTTGCCGAAAGAGACAGCACAGTTACCACCGAAGTTGCTGACAACTCGGTGGTTGGAGAAGACAAAAACCCGGGTAATCTGCAGCTTAACGCTTCAACGACAGGCGACGTGAGCTCGGAAGCCTGGGGCGCCACAGCTGGCATTGTTGCAACCGGTAATGCCGCCGTGGCGGAGTCCCGGGATCAGGCTAGCGTTCATGCCAGCATCGGCGACAACGTCGAGTTGATTGCAGCGGATGCCGATATCAATGCGTTTACCCATGGCCTTAACGAGGCCCGGGCCATGGGGGCATCGGCCAGCCTCGGGGCCAGCCTGGGCGCATCGGTTGCCCGCGCCATTAGCCAGCAGGATGTTTCGGCATCAACCGGCGATAACGTACAGCTGGATTCCGGCAATGATTTGTCTGTCACCGCTGAACGCCGGAGCCTTACCGACGAAGGCGATGTGCGGGCCAGGGCCTGGGGCGGGACCGGTGGCCTGCTATTGGGTGTGGATGCTTCGGTGGCAGAGGTTAAGCAGGCAAGCACGGTAACAGCCGAAACCGGCACGGGCCTGTCGATGAAGGGTGGCAGCAACCTGAATATGCTGGCGGCCAACTCTGCCTCTGGTCTGTCCGATGCCAGCAGCATCACGATTGGCGGGATTGCGGCTGCCGGTACAGCCATCTCCCATATTGATGACACCACAACAACGAAAGCCTTGCTGGGGGCAAATGCAACGCTTGGGCACTGGGAATCCGGCACGGCGAGCCTTGGCGTCGGGGCCGTGGATATTGCCGCAACATCCAGCCCTCTCAACCGCGCCCATGCCATGGCCGGCAGTGGTGGTGTTGTTGCAGGCCATGTCGTCAACACCAACACCCTGACCAATAACACGGTCAAAGCGGCCATTGGCGAGGGAAGCCGTATACTCGCGCAAAAAGTGAACGTGTCGAGTGAGTACAATCCTGGTTATGGAAGCTTTGCCGAAAGTGTCGGAGCCGGGGCGCTTCAGGCCAGCGGCGCGATCAGCGAAGACCAGGTTCGGGGGCAAAACGAAGCGGTAATCGGTGCCAATGCGGAAATACTGACCCTTGAGCATCAGCATTACACGGCAGCGGTCGATATCACCAGTGACCATGGTGACGACAATCACCAGGGAACATCGGTTCTCGCGGGCGCCGGTGGCGTGGCATCGGGGAACGCAGCCCAGCATTCAACGTCCATCACGCTGGATAATGACGTGCGGGTTGGTGGCAACGCCACCCTGAGAACCGGTATTGCTTCCAGCAATCCCGCCAGTGCCTATCTGGCGCTGGATGCCTACACGGTCACCGACATACTGGACAATCTGACGCTGGCAACCGGCGGTGCCATTGCCGTCAGCCGTGTTGCCAATAAGTTCGATGCCATGTTCCGCAATGACGTAACCGTCAAGTCGGATGCCAGCCTGGAATCCAACGGGGACTTTTCCGCAAGTACCTACCTGAGTGCGGCTGTCGAAGCAGACGCCTCTGGTCGCCTGTCAGGGGGTGTCGGTTCCTCCGATGCATACACCAGCGTATCTCTGACCGACGACCAGAGCATCGACATCCAGTCTGGCGCTTCCATCTTTGGCAATCGTCATATCAGGCTCACGGCGGGCAGCAACCGGCAGGGTGTGGAATACAACAGTGCTTATCTGAAATCAACGGCCAACAGCTACACCAGTGGCGTCCTGACCCTTGGGGATGCGGATGCGGATGTCACTCGCACGGTCAATCAGGCGGTTACCGTACAGGACTCCGCCAGTATCAACGCCGCCCGGGATGTGCGAATGGGTGGCTATGCAGGCTTCGATGGCCTGATCAGTAACGGCTTTTCCGAAGCCAAGCAGTTGGGATTTATCCCCATCAAAGGGGGTAACGATACCCGCACCAACACCGCCAGTGCAGACATTACGGTCAATGGCGACGTAGTAGCAGGTCGCTTCAACACGCTGGATCTGCGGATTGCGGAATCTGGCGATATCACTATTAACGGCATGGCCCTCAATGAGGTGACGTCAAGGGATGTGGCTATCCCTTTGATCCAGCAATTAAGAATCAATCCCCGGGAGAAAGTGGAGAATGATATTGACGACCAGGAGTTGCTGGATCTTCTGGTTCAGTACGTCGCCGATCGAGAGGTTGCCGCCATCAAACTGGATGGCCTGTTTGCTGCGGGCGGCAATGTCACAATCAATGCCGACAGTATTCAGGGCGACGGTAAAATTGAGGCTCGCGGTAATCCGAAAATTCATGTAACCAACGACAGCGACCAATACCTGGTGCTCGGGACGTCTCTGATTCCGGCCGATCTTGGCGGCGAAGTGCATTACACCGGGGCTACCAGTGCTCATGGCGGCGTCAATGTACAGACAGCCGGTGCCGATAACAGCTCGGAAATACGAATCCAGAACACCTATAACCAGCGTCTGGGCGACGATAAAACGGGCCCTTCTCTCTTCCAGGTCGGGGATGTGATCAATCCGGGTGGTCTGGTCAACATGACAGTGGCCAATGGTGCCTACATCCAGGTGGGCAGCATCCGTGGCCAACAGGTGCTGATTGAGGTGCCCAACGGGCCATTCATCTCCTACTCTCCGGACAGATACTGGTCGCCAGGCCAGGGCCCTCGCGAGATCTGGGCATCGGCCTACGAACTGACCGAGGATGTCGGCGAGGCGGTGATGTATGTCGTCAACGCCGAGTACGACTTTAATCCTGATTATAACAATGGTGACCGGATAGTGCAGAACAACCTGCCACTGTTGTTTCAGGATCCCGATGATGGGGATTTGGACGGCCAAACCATGGTCGTTTTCGGAGGTTGTCGGCCCGCTTCCCCAAATGGAGATGCTCTTTGCACAGAGGACAAAGCTGGTGAGTTTGGCACCGGTTGGTATACCAGTGGGTTCAAAGGTGTCGAAATAGGCAGCATTCCCCTGATTCCCTACCTTTCACTAAGCACCAGCATAGAAGATTTTGGCGACATAGAGCATCCAAGAGTCTCCGGTATCAATGCTGGCGAAGCCGTGGGGATCGTGGCCAAGGAAATCGACCTGAATGGCATTATTGAATCCGGTCGAGAGCTTTATCACTGGATGGAATTTAACGGCGACGGGGCTCTGGAAAGCTGGCTGGAGCGTAAACGGGCCGAGGAAGGTGGTCAAGGCGTTGTGGAGATTCCCCAAATCGCAACCTGGACTGCCGAGGTAGTGCGTGAAGAAGAGCGCAGCTATTGGCAAGAGCAGCCGGAAGCCTTTAAGGCCGCATACATTCGCGGGATTTCATCTCTCTCATCGTTCGTGGACCAGGACGGTCTGTTGTTGAAAGTCGCTCCGGAAATCGGGCTTGATGATTTAAATATTGATGAAAACGGCCTCGCGGATTTCATTACGTCCTATTATGGCGGTGGAATGGTTGATGTTCCTCGCCACATATTTGACAGCACCGGCATGCAGAGTGACCTGAAGCTTGAGTATTCAGCGCACGATCACACTCTGTATGTGAGCCGGTATGAGGATGAGTATTTTGTCGAGCGTGCCCAGGAACCCTGGGAGAGTTTGCTGGATTGGAACAAATTCCTGGAATGGGAAGAATCCGCTTCAGGTACAGGCACGGGGCTGACCGGTTTGCCCGACACCTACACCCATACCTGGACGGAAACGGAACACCGGAGGGCCAATCTCTGGTCCGGTTACACTCAGGATAATACCCCGCGTGTTGATCTGGCGACCGGTACGATTCACCTGGAAGAAATTAACGCGACCGGCGGCGGTTATGTATACCTGCGCGGCGACATTCTGAATACTTACAAGTCTGCCTCAAAGATCAACGTCAATACCGGCTTCGGTCAGGTGGATATCAACAACAAAAGCTCACTGGATCTGGTCGTGGACCGGATTGACACCGGCCGGGGCAGCGAAGGCGTTGTCAAAATTGCGGACACCCTGCGAGACCGCACAACCTGGTTCCGCTACAATACCGATGAAGGCCTGACACGTCTGGTGGCTGACGGAGTGAATACAGACATTGTCGACGCCGGAAATGCTGTCAGCCTGAGCGGTCGGTCCACCGACTACCAGCCCCTGGAAGGTTTGCGATACAGCTGGACAGAAACCGCCCATTTCCAGCGAGAATTCGAACCCGCCAATTCCAGTGAATATGTGACCGACTGGCGCTGGGTTGGTGGTGACAAACCCGATTACAGCTTCAGCAAAACCATTGAAGTGGACAAGAGCAAGGGCGACACCGCATTCGTGCAGGAAATCGTCGGCGATTTCCGGGACTTTGATTATTCCACCATTCATTATAACGGTTGTGGAGACAGCCGAGGCTCTGACTGTAACTTTGATTTTAATGCATCCTATTACGACAACGGCGAATCCGAGTGGGAGGCGTTGTGGCGCTATAAATTCCCAGTCACCGGCTCTATCCAGTACAGGAGTTCGGTAAAGGCGGATTATCCGGTTGGCATTAATTTCCGGGGCGCGCTGGAAGGCGACATAACCGTGAAAAGCGGCGGCAACCTCCAGTTGCAGGGTGACGTACTGAACCAAACCGGAGCGGTAACCCTCGAATCCGGAGAAGCTATTGATAATCCACGTGACGGTGTCATCCGGGCCGATTCTTTGAAAATGATCGCCAAAAACGGCGGCATCGGGGCCAGTGATAAAGCCGTACAGCTGGGCCTTGGGCGCAATGGTGCACTGCATGTTGAGGCAACAGACACCGTCAACCTGTCACTTGATGGCGGTGCCCGGCTGAACCTCCTGGACGCCAGCCCGGAGGGAGACGTGCTCGTTCGGGCAGCTGGCTCCCTTGAAGGTGGTCACCGCTCGACCGATGTGCGGGGGCGGAACATTGACCTGCGAGTAGACTCTGGCCGGATAGGCCACCTGGGCATTGAAGCGCATGAAGACGTGCTTGCTGATGGCCGGGTGCTGGGTGGCCGCGTGAACCTGCAAGCAACGGATGGCATCAGCATCACCGAAAGAGCCGGGGATCTCTGGGTTGAGAAGATTGACGCAGGCCTGGGGGATGTCTCGGTCACAGTCACCAATGGCGGGTTACAGGATGCAAACCAGCGAACCGCACAGTCCACCCTCAGTGAGGAGCAGATTCAGGCGGTATGGAGCCGCCTGAAACTCACCGACGGCTATGGCGCCGAAAACTTTGTTCGCAACAACACCATACCCGCCTTTGAACATGGCGTGGAGCAGAACTACCACCAGTACTGGCAGTTGCTCTCCATGGGGAACGTCAGCAATGGCCAGTTCCAGCTGAAAGCGGACAGCCTGGAGCGTTATCGCATGATGGCGAAGGCTCGGGGAGAAACAGATTTAACCGATGAGGTACTGGCCAGTGCCGCTGCCGAGCGCTATCAGGTGATTACCGGTCAGCTGGAAGACACCCTCGGCGGTGGTTGGGCCAGTGACCAGGCGTTTAATCAATACAATCCGGGTTTTCAGTACAGCGCGAGCCAGTCGCAGATAGACCGGTTGATGCGTGAGGCGGTGTGGACCGAAGCCGAACTACGCCATGCCGTATCCGAGGCCGCACTGGAGCCTGCGGGCAGTGCGCCGGTAGGGCGAACCGACCCCACTATCCAGGGCAACCATCTGGATCTGGACATTGCCCGGGAGGTCGGTCATCTGGACGAACCGGTAACGATTGATTACCAGAGCCTGTTGAATGGCAACATTACAGATAATCAGGCCGGCGCCCTGGCGCTCGCTTTTGCACCGGGCGATGTATCCATATTGAGGGATGAACAGGGCAACCCCGAGGCGTTGAATGTGCTGCAGACCGCCCCGCTGTTCACCCAGAGTACAGGGATTGTCCGCATAAACGCGGGCGATGATCTGTTTGTACAAGCGAACGACACGCTGGAGTACAGCACCATTCACGCCGGAGGCAGCGCACGCCTTGCGGCCCAAGACAGTATCCTGCAGCAGGCCGGTGCGGACCACGGTATACAGACAAACGGTGATTTGAGCCTGGTGGCCGGTGATGGTGATCTGGGTCGGCCGGCCGATCAAATACCGCTGAATCTGGACGTGGGCGGCTCCCTGCTGGGCAGTTCCGCCGGCGGTGGCATTGCTCTGAACTGGATGTCCGGCGACTTTGAAATTGGCCGGGTGTTCGCCGAAAACGATGTCTACCTGCAAGCCTCCAGTGGCGCACTGTATAGCAACCTTGCGGATGGCACCCATGTTACCGGCGATAACATTACCCTTCGCGCGCACGGCAATCTTGGCCTGAGCGGGCAGGCACTGAACTTCGAAGTGCAAGGCAATGATGGAACGCTGAACGCCCGCAGTGATAACGGCCGTGCCTGGTTGTCGACAGAGAGCGACGTTGCCGTCGACTCGGTTTATGCCCTTCAAGGCCTGGAACTGGCCGTGGGAGGCCGACTGGATCTTGGCGAGCTTACAACACCGAACGGAGAGCTTCGCTTACAGGTGGCGGGCCTTATCGGTGCTGATACAGGCGCGGGAGTCCACATCGACGCTCCGAACACAACCAAAGACTCCTTCATCGAAGCCGGCGGCTCCATGGGCGACGCAGATGCTGCGCTTAAAGCAAACCTCGGCGCATTGAGTGAATTGGTTTCGCTGGGCGGTGGCGTGCATCTCGATCTGGCTTCCGCTTTGTCGACAGACACACTCAGCGCCTACGCCGGTCCGGTGATGATAACTGGCAACCAGAACCTGTCTGTCGGCACCCTCTCTGTCGGTATCCACTCTCTCGGCACCACGCAAGCAGCGGGGCAGTCAGGCTACTTTGAAGCCCTGGTCGCCGGGCTGACCATGGGTGCCGCCGATATTGCCGGTTACGCCGATGTGGAAAGTTCCGGCAGCATCAGTCTGGGCGACAGCACGGTTGGCGATCATGTGCAACTTGTTGCTGACGGGTCTCTGGCGTTCACCGAGTTGGCCGCCGGTGATAATGCCAGCCTGCAAGCATCCGGCGATATCACAGGCGCCGGTATTACCGCCGACAATCTCACCATCAACGCGGGCGGCTCAATTGCCTCGGCAGCATCCCTGCTGCGCTATACCTTTAACGAAGGTGCCGGTGAGCTGACAGGCTCCGCCAAGGCAGGCGGTGCCTGGTTGCAATCCGCCTCAACCACACAGTTGAATAGCTTCACTACCGGCGGTGATTTCAGGTTACAACTAACCGGCACGGATAACCCGTCGCTGGATATTAAAAACCATGTGACCGCCGGTGAAGGCCTTCATATTGAGGCGGCAGGCGACATTGCCTTGAACCGGATAGAAACCGGCTCCGGCATCTTCCAACTGCTCAGCGGTGGCGCCATTCAGGGTTACGACTCAAGCGAAGCCCACATCATGGCGGCAGCTTCGGTCTCGGGCTCCCGCATCCGGGCGGCGTCCGATATCGGTGAGTCCGACGTGCCATTGCGGGTATCGCTGGGGCAAATGGACGCGGTGGAATCCGATCACGGCTCAATCTGGCTGCATCAGCTGGATGGCTGGTCCGTTGGCCGGTTGATGGCAACCAATGGCGACACTCGCATTGCCGGTGACGGCCGCCTTGAGGCGGAAAACGTCAACACCGGGCACTTTGATGTCCGCGTTGATGAAATAGACATTGGCCAGGCAACGGCCTATGGCGATGCCTACCTCGAATCCTCTGAAGGTGACTTGGCCATTCGCGGCTTGCGAGCCTCGGGCAAAGCGGATCTGGAATCTGCGGCAACTGTCTCTTTCGGTCACCCGGAGCAGGACGATGTGCCGTTAACGCCCGCCGACCTTGAGATCGGAACCGCGCTGAACGTCAGGGCGGAAGAAGATATCCGGGGCGGCAACGCCACCTCTGGTGACACCATGGAACTGGTCGCCGGCCAGGAACTCATCTTTGGCCAGCTCGAATCACTGGGGCTGGACCTGCTTCTGGAAGCCGGCACCGATATCACTGGCGCACGCGCCATTGCAGCCCGGGATCTGGGTATTGTCGCCGGAGGCCGCCTGAAGGTGGACGACACCCAATACGGCGGCTCCCTGTCGCTCAGGGCGGGGCGGGATCTCACCATCGGCACCGGCGAAGACATCGTGTTAACCGGTGCCATCGAGGCCGGGCGGGATATTACCGTCACCTCTGGTGAAGCCATCAACATGGAATCACTCCGCGCCGGGCGGGACGTTTATCTCGAGGCCGACGGTGATATCAACATTGAAAAATTCCTGTCCGCCGGTGCCGATGTTGACAGTGAGTACGACATCTACGACACCGGCAACCTGACCCTGCTGTCCACCGGCAATGTCGTCGTGGGGGAAGACGTTCTGGCCAATGGCACCATGGACATCCAGGTTGACGGCGACCTACGGGTGGCCGGAGAAATGACTGCTCTTGACCGTATCAATGCCGCTACCGGCGAGAATCTGAAAGTCGCGGGCGGCATACAATCCCGAGCCAGCTCGGTCTGGTTGGATACCGGTGCCAGCCTGGTCACACCCGAACTGCTGGCCGGCGCCTGGATGGATGTAACCACTGGAGGTAGCGAACTGGCGCTTGACCGGGCGCTTGCCAACGAAGAGGTGAATATCCGGGTTGGTACCGCCGACGGCAGGAACTACGCCTCTGATGGTTCACTGGCCATCAATGAGCTGGCCGGCGACTGGATCCAGCTCGACAGCGGCAACAGCGTCTCAATAGACCAGGCCAGAAGCCGGTCCGCGCTGGAAATCGCATCCGCCTACATCAACATCGGCCAGCTTGATCACACCGGCACCGGTTCCCTGGACTTCAATGCAAAAGGCCGGGTGGCAGAGCCAGCGGAACAGCTGACCGCCATCATCAACGCAGATGCTGTAGAAAGTGAGCTGTACCGAGTCAGAGACACCCGGCTGGCGGTCTCTGGCGAACAGGTTCGGTTTGATCAGGCCGAGTACATAGATCGCTTTGACATGCAAACACCCTCTGCCCATTTGCTGGCAGACAACGTGAACCCGGTATACGCCGGCGTCAACGTGCAACTGCGCGAGCAGGACAAAGCCTTCTGGTTCGACCAAACCAACACCGTTACGCAAACCAATGCGTTTGTACTGCACCGTGATCACACCCACCAGGTCATGGTTCCGAACTACATGGAAGATCACGAGAGTGAAGGCGGCGTTATGTACGGCGGCAGTTCCGCGGCCCGCTATGCCGACCGAACCCAGCAGTGGATGAACGCCCCGGTTGATCTGCCTCTGGCCGCCCGGAGCCGTATGCCGATGCCCGGATATGACCTGGCCGCCTTTCTGGAATTTGGCCTGAGTGTGAATCTGCGTGACTGGGAAACGATGATGGAGAACGGCGTAATGGTCGGCTCAACCGGCGTGGATGGAGCGGACAATGAAATTTGATATCCGCACGGTTTGCATGGGTTGTCTTCTAGTGCCCGTGGCCTTCTTCGCGCCGGCCCAGGCCCAGACACTGCCTCCGGAATTACAGCAGCGCCCCCAGGTGTTTGACCCGAACCTGGACCGCGAACGCTCCAGACAACTTCAGGAAGAAGACGAAGAGCGCTCCCGGGCAAACCGCATTGAAGTGCCGGCACTCAATGCTGACCAGCCAGACCCGGAGCTGTTACCGGAGGGCGACCAGCGCTTCACACTCAAGAGCATCCGTTTTAACGCCTCCAGTTTCCTGTCGGACGAGTGGCTGCAATCCGTTGCCGGCCAGTATGTAGGCAGGGAAATTGGCTTTGAGGATCTGAATGAGCTGCTGCTGGAGATCAACCGGGAATATCGTGAACGCAAGCTACTGACGGCCCGTGCCATTATCCCGCCCCAGCAGATCCGCAATGGTGAATTGCGCGTGGTACTGGTAGAAGCAAAAATCGACGGAGTGGAATGGGTCAATAAGCCGGAACGGGTCAGTGAGCGGTTCTATCGCTCGCGCCTGCCCGAATTGCAAACCGGCTCCGTGCTACAAACCAACCGCCTGCTGGACGCCCTTCAGCGGCTGAATGCCACCACCCCAGGCCCCATGCTGTCAGCGGACCTGAAAGCGGGTGACGAGTTCGGAACAACCCGCGTACTGCTGGACCCTGTTGAACCCGGGCGAATAAACGCACAATTGCTGGCTAATAACTACGGCAGCGAAAGCTCCGGTGAGTGGCAGTACGGCAGTGTGGGCGAATGGAATTCCCCACTGGGGTGGGGCGATTCCCTGAGCTGGGCCGCGATCGCCACCGAGGGCACCGTATACGGCGATCTTGAATACCGGGTACCGGTCAACCGCTACAACGGGGGTATCTATGCAGGTTACAGCCGAAATAACCTGGAAGTCATCAACGGCCCCTATACCGACCTCGGCATTGAAGGGGAGTCGCAGGTGTGGCGCCTGGGGTTCAACCAGCCCTGGTGGCTGGATGCCGCATGGATGCTGGAAGGCGGATTTGAATATAACAGCTCGCAATCAGAAACCACCTTCGAAGGTGACATACCGCTGTCGGAAACCGAAGTTGACCGCATGCAGGCCTCCCTGGCCGTTCAGTTCCGGCAGGCGCCCTGGTATGTCAGGTACGTTCAAAACGTTGTGTTCGCCGACACCACCAACCTGATCACCGGCGATGAAGGCGATTACCAAACCTTCAAGGGTAATCTCTATTCACAACGCAGCGTGGGCGAAACCGTGCGGCTTGTCATCAAAAGCCGCTGGCAGTACGCGCTGGAAGACCAGACCCTGCCATCCACGTTGCTCTTTCAGCTCGGGGGGCCAAGCAGCGTACGCGGCTACGTCTCGGGTGTTGTGTCAGCACCCCATGGCATAGACGCCAGCCTGGAAACCCATTGGCAATTCACGCCGGGCTGGGAAACCTCTCTGCTGATTGATGCAGGTTATGCAGACGACGAAAACCTCCTGGAAGACACACTGGCCAGTGTCGGTCTGGGCCTCCAATACCGGTGGAATAAAAGGCTGACGGTAAACACAGTGTACTCCGCGGCAATGACGGACGTGGTGCCCGACCAGGACAGCGGCCAGCTTCTGTTTCAGACAACCTGGAAATTCTAAAGCTCGAACAAACAAGACGAAGGAGACCAGCGCATGAGCGCCCAGATTTTCTACAACAACATCACCCTGTTGAATCGCGACGCGCACAAGAACCTGAAACTGCAACGCAGAAGCGATTTCGCCTTTGCCCGAAAAACCCACCTGGTGCCGCTCGCCCTGCAGGAATTTCACCAGGCCGCCCGAGACTACCCGATATTGTTTGTTGGTGAAGGCGAGGCGCAAACTCCGGTAGCCCTGCTGGGGCTGAAGCCTGAAACCAACAGTTTTGTGGATGAACAGGGCGACTGGGTAACCGGCACCTACGTACCGGCCTTTGTGCGCCGCTACCCCTTCGTGCTGGCGGATACCGAAAACGACAATTTCTCGGTGTGTTTTGATGCCGATTACGACGGCTGGAGCGAAGAAGAGGGCGAGCCCCTGTTCGATGAAGAGGGCAAGAACACGGACTACCTGCAGGAGGTTATCCAGTTCCTGCAAAGTTTCACGGTCGAAATGCGTCGCACCCAGGCTTTTGTCGATCGCATGAAAGAACTGAAGTTGATGGAGAAAAAACGGCTGGATTTGCGTCACCCCAGTGGTGAGCAGTTCAGCATCAATGATTTCTATGGTATCGACGAAAAGGCATTCCTTGAGTTGGACGACGCAGACATACTGGCCCTGCACAAGGAAGGCTTCCTGGGGGCGATCTACGCGCATCTGATTTCTCTGGGCAGCTCCAACAGCCTGTTTGACCGACACATCAAACTACAGGCTGAAACCCAAAAGCACCCCGAACCAGAGCCCGAACTGCACTGATTGCTCCAGGATTTCCCCAACATCCCTGAGCGCCTCCTAGTGGGCGCTCAGGAGAGCCTGTAACCGCTTCTGCAACTGCTCCACCTCCCGTGCGTGGGCCGACTTTGGAAACTGCTCCCTCACAAAATCCGCCGTCTTGCTCACCACGCCCCAGCGCGGCCGCTTTGGCAGGGAATCCTCCGAAAGATAACGATCCAGCGTTCGGGTTTTGCGCACAGAGCCATCCAGCGTAACGGTCCAGAGGCCGCTTTGCTCCGCAAGATCGGCCCGGGGCTGGCCGGTTTCAAGTTCCCAGGTTTGCACGCACTTCTCCAGCAGCCGGACCAGCAGCGAGCGGGGGCTTTCGTTTGCCTGTGCCGGGGCTTGCGCCTGTTTCCGGCGGGACTCCTGCAACTCCCAGCGCATCTGCTCGTTTTCGTTAATGGTCAGTTGGGCCCGCACCCGGGCCAGCATTTCCTGGCGGTAGAATGGCTTGGCCAGGTAATCGTTCGCACCGGCGTTGAAGCCCTCCAGCACATCCTCCGGCCTGGTCCTGGCGGTCACCATAATCACCGGCAGGGTGCTGGGGTCGTGGTCTTCACGCAGATGCTGGCACACTTCCAGGCCGCTCATGCCGGGCATCATCACATCCAGTAAAACCAGTTGTGGCGGTGCCTTGGCAACTGCGGCCAGCGCCTCCGGGCCATTGGCAGCCCGGTCAACGGCATAGCCCGCCTGGGTCAGTTGTTGCTGCAGCACCATGGCGGAAGTGTCGTCGTCATCCACCACCAGAACGCGGGCGGTTGAATCCGCTGAGACAGTAGGCTTCGTGGACGAAGGCGAGGACACAAGGCAGTCAGCGCCGATTTCCGAGCCTTGAATGACGTTCTCCCGTGATGTCCGGCGCAGGCGATCCTGGCCAGCCACAGGCTCGTGGCTCACGGGCAGGGAAAAAGACGCCAACAGCCCGCCGGTTTGTGCCGGACGCAGGGTCAGGTCGGAACCATGGGCCAGCAGAATCTGCCGACTGATCGCCAGGCCCAGGCCCACGCCCCCGTGGCCGTCCAGAGAGGAATCCTGCCCCTGCTCGTAGGGCTTCATCATGCGGCTGAGCTCGTCTTGCGGAATACCAATGCCGTCGTCTTCCACGCGAAAGCACAATGCCTCACCGGTTTGCTCCACCGCCAGGGTAATTGTGCCTTCATCCGTAAACTTGATGGCATTGCTAATCAGGTTGAAAAGCACCTGGTACAGCCGGTCGCTGTCCGCCATCACCGGTGGTAAACCGTTGGGCAGTTGGGTAACTAGGCGCACCGGGCGCTGGCCAATCAGTGGATGGCAGGTGGTGACCACCTCTTCCATAACCGGGGCAACCGCCACGGGCTCGGGCCGGATGTCCAGCGCATCATTGCGAATTTTCGTGAACGCCAGAATGTCCTCCACCAAACGCGCGAGCCGGTGGCCGCTGTGCATGATCAGGTCAATGGTTTTACGCTGTGCCGGGTTATCCCGGGGCAGGGTGTCGGCCAGCCCGACAATGGCGTGCAGCGGTGTTTTCAGCTCATGGGAGGTGTTGGCGAGGAATTCGTCCTTCAGCCGGTCGGCCCTGCGCAAGTCCGCTTCCAGCGACTGGGTGCGCTCAAAGGCACGGGCGTAACGGCGGGCCAGGGTAATGGCGTGCAGGCCAATGGCCGCCAGTAAACCAAAACCGACAATAATGTCGCGAATACCGGATTCGTTCATCCAGTAAATCTGAATGGTGGCCGTGGCCGCAATCACTGCGCTGGCCAGCAAGATCAATGACGATTCCGGGTGCTTGTTCAACCAGGCCCGAACCACTCCCGCCAGGGCCAGAACCAGCGTGGCCACCACAAAATATAGCAACCAGCCAATGGTAAGGCTGCGCGGCATGCCGGGGAAAAACACCGCCACCACACCATAAATCACCAGCGTGAGCACCACCCAACGGGTCCAGCGCATGGGAATATAACGGGGGAACAGCGTGGACAGAAACAGCAGGTAGGTAACGCCGGAAGCCAGCGCGGTAAAGCCATCCAGGGGCCGGGCAACAGAAAGCGGTACATGCCACCCGTAATAACTCAGCAACTGCCCGGAGAGCAGGGTTTGCAGCGCCCAGGCCCCGACAGACAGCGAAAAGAGCAGATAAGTGTACTCCCGGCGAATAAAAAACAGCGCAAGCTGTGACAGGGCAATCAACAGAAAGCCTCCCGTCAGGACGCTGTTGGTGATCAACTCAGTGGCGAGGCTCTGTTTGATCTCATTAGGCGCGCCTAGCATGGGCACTTTCGGAAAGCCGGCATTTCGGGAGTGGTAGTTGCTCACATGGAACACCAGCTCCACCCGCTCATCGGCGGTATCCAGAATCACCTGCCGCTCGCCGTAATCCTCCCGGGTGGCGGTCTCTGATTTGCCCGGCGTGCCCACCTGGGCGGCCAGTTCGCCATTCACAAACAACCGGTAGGCCGAATACACCATGGGAATGCGCAACACCAAGCGCTCGGAGGTTTCCGGTAAAGCCAACACCTTCCGGTACGTGGCAAAGCCTGTTGGTGGTAGTGGTTTACCTTCAGCGATGAGCTGAGTCCAGCTGCCCGGCAGCGCCAGCTGAGTGGTCAGAGGTTCATGTGAAATAGGCTTCTGCCCAGTGGGTACGAACGCCCGCCAATAAAACTCCCAACCCTGATTTAATGAATAGCGATGATTTTTCTCTTCGCACGCCACCGTGCCTGCCAGCATCAAGGTAGAAAGTAAAATGGCGATGATGGCAGTTGTGGGAAAGCGGCTTTGGCTGTTTGGTGGCTGATTCACTATCTGTTTCTCCCTGTACCTCATGCCCTACCGGCGTTGGCCGGAAAGCTGGTACTTTACGTATAGTGGCAATTCGAAACGGAACGGAAACTTCCCGACATTAAACGAACGGATTCGGGGAGTTTCGGACAAAAGGTGTGATTGTAGGAGAACAGAAAGCCCAATGGAACGGAACGAAGCTTGGTTAAGGGGAAAGGATGAAGGCAACGGATGAACAGCTGCAGTTGGCAGGCAACCACTTGGCGGAACTTATAGAGCAACAAGGTCTTACCCTCGCCACCGCCGAAAGCTGCACCGGCGGCTGGGTGGCCAAGGTGCTGACTGACCGGGCCGGTTCCTCCGCCTACATGATGGCGGGCCTGGTAACCTACAGCAACGAAGCCAAACAGATGATCCTCGGTGTGGATCCCCAAGTGCTCGGCGAGCACGGTGCCGTGAGCGAACCAGTGGTTCGGCAGATGGTCGCGGGTGCAATCCGCGCAACCGGAGCGGATGTCGCGGTGGCTATCAGTGGCGTTGCCGGGCCAGGTGGGGGCAGCGAAGAAAAGCCGGTTGGCACGGTCTGGTTTGCCTGGGGCAGCGGGCCGGGGCATATGAAAACCAGCCTCCAGCATTTCGAGGGTGACCGGGAGGCCGTGCGCCGGCAGGCGGTTTTGTATGCCTTGCAGGGAGTTACCCGCTTTCTCGAACCCCTTTGATTTTTTCACGCCTGCAGGGGGTTGGTCTCTGTGAGCGCTTGTGTTTTAATACTGTTCAAATATACAGGAAAAGTGCTGTACAGGTTCAGCGCTTTGAGGTTTCAGCTGCTGGCAACCGGGATGTACCAGTAGCCAGTTAACGAGGGTTTGGATGATGGAAGACAATCGCAAGAAAGCACTAAGCGCAGCACTCGGGCAGATTGAGCGCCAGTTTGGCAAAGGCGCCGTCATGAAAATGGGCGACCAGCCCCGTGAAGCCATTCCAGCGGTTTCCACCGGCTCGCTGGGCCTGGACGTGGCGCTGGGGATTGGTGGTCTTCCGTACGGCCGTATCTGTGAGATTTACGGGCCTGAGAGTTCCGGTAAAACCACGCTGACCCTGCAAGTCATCGCTGAAGCTCAAAAAGCCGGAAAAACCTGCGCGTTTGTCGATGCCGAGCACGCACTGGATCCGGTTTACGCGGAAAAGCTGGGCGTTAATGTGGACGAGCTGCTGGTTTCCCAGCCGGACACCGGTGAGCAGGCGCTGGAAATCGCTGACATGCTGGTTCGCTCCAACGCGGTTGACGTGATTATCGTCGACTCCGTGGCCGCTTTGACCCCGAAAGCGGAAATCGAAGGTGAAATGGGCGACAGCCACGTGGGCTTGCAGGCCCGCCTGATGTCCCAGGCGCTGCGTAAGCTGACCAGTAACGTCAAGCACGCCAACTGCCTGATGGTGTTCATCAACCAGATCCGTATGAAGATCGGTGTAATGTTTGGCTCGCCGGAAACCACTACCGGTGGTAACGCGCTGAAGTTCTATTCCTCCGTTCGCCTGGACATCCGCCGCATTGGCGCGGTGAAAGACGGCGACGAGGTGACCGGTAACGAAACCCGCGTGAAGGTTGTGAAGAACAAGGTGTCACCACCGTTCAAGCAGGCCGAGTTCCAGATCATGTACGGCAAGGGCATTTACCATATGGCCGAAGTGCTGGACATGGGCGTGAAGGAAGGCTTTGTTGATAAGGCTGGCGCCTGGTACGCCTACAAGGGCGACAAGATCGGTCAGGGTAAGGCGAATGCCGCCAAGTTCCTGGAAGAGAACCCGGAAATTGCCAACGAAATCGAAACCAATATCCGCGAGAAGCTGATGCCCAAGCCGGTACCGAAGGAAAAGCAGGAAGCTGAGCCGGCTGATGCCAACGGAGAACTGCTTTAACCTTTCTTGTCCGGGACGGCGTATTGGTAATCTAGAGGGCCGGGCAGCCGTGGCCTTTCCGGGAATTTCGAAGGCCATGGATGGCCTGAGATAAGCGCACATGGATGATGGGATGAACACCTCTTGTTGAGATCGGCGTCAAGGCGCCACTATTGGATTAGGTGCAATAGCAAACAACAAGAGGTGT
>NZ_PTIV01000037.1 GCF_002934325.1 Marinobacter persicus | reverse complement strand
ACTTATTAAGCAATCAGGGCCGCAACTGGGCGGCCATGGCGGCCACCCGCCCAGTCTGCGAGACTTGCTGGGTGGCTATGAGAAATCCGGGCTAGCATATCCAACACACAGATAATCAACGCCCAGGAAAGACCGCCTGCCAGGCCAATTAGTCCCGTAACCTTGATTAGCGAGTAAAGGTTCAACTGAACGGCGCAACGACTATAAGTAGGTTCGTGATCACTCATCAGTGGGCACTCCGGGCTTTGAGGCATCAGGTCAATTTCAGAAAACCAGCCTCTTCAAACATCATGATTACCGACAGCGCCATCGCGAAAAAAGCTAACAAAGTCAGTATTCCAACCCCAAATATTTTCCAGTTGGATTCGAACGTGTAACCTTCCGCCTCCTCAATTTGGACTTTTCCCATTTGCGTTGAGCTCGCAATTTGTCGGGCTGCAAAGCAGTAGGCCAATGGAATCACAAGGTTTGGAAAGCTCTCCGGTATGAAGGGAAGAAGGACCAAAAGCGCAATGACAAAAAGCACGCCGTACACCAGCGTTTTCTGAGCATAATCATCCCTGCCAAGGGCCAGATAATTTCTCCGCAAATAGTAAACCGTTGCTAACGGCCCGCCCCAGAAAGCTCCGCCGGCGATTTGAGCGGGTGATAAAAGCTTTTTTTCATCCATGATTGATTTCCTTTGTCCAATATGAAACTAACGCTTCAAGGGGCCACTTTCGGAACCTCGGGTGAGATCAGAACAGCGCTACACCAGGCCGCTCATACCAGTATGGCTTACGTGAATCCGAAGGGAGGAAGGGGTGTGGAGGATAAAAGACATTGAAAGCCGTTCCTGCTCTACTACCGCCACTCGTCCCTGTGACTCTCAACAGTATACGTCCTTGCATATCGAAGACCCAAAGTCGTTATCAATAACAACTAATGGTTATGCAGGGCGCAACTACAAAATCAATCCTATCCCATACAGGTGGGCAATGCTATCCAGAAGCCAAAGCATGCCGAACGGCCTGGTCTGCATGGATCTCAGTGGTATCGTAAAGCTGCACGTCGGTATCCGAAGCCTGGATCAGCAGCCCGATTTCCGTGCAACCAAGAATTACCCCCTGGGCACCGCGCTCAGCCAGAGAAGACACAATATCCTGATAATCGGCTTTGGATTCAGGATTGACCACACCCTGGCAAAGCTCGGAATAGATCACTGAATGAATACGCTCCCGCTGGGTCTCATCCGGCACCAGCACGTCAATGCCATGGTCCCGGAGCCGGTCCACATAGAATGCTTGCTCCATGGTAAACCGCGTTCCCAACAGCCCCACGCAGGTAATCCCGTCTCGCTTAAGCACGCCGGCGGTGGCGTCCGCGATGTGGAGAAGCGGAATACCCGCCTCATGCTCGATTGCCGGAGCCACCTTGTGCATGGTGTTCGTGCAGAGTACCAGAAAGTCCGCACCGGCCGACCCCAACGCCTGGCCCGCCTGGGCCAGAATGTCAGCAGTGGCCTGCCAGTCTCCCCGGTGCTGCAACGCCTCAATCTCGGCGAAATCCACGCTGTAGAGCACGAGCTTTGCTGAATGCAGGCCGCCAAGCTGCTCTCTCACTTTCTGGTTTATCAGCCGGTAGTAGATCTGGGTGGATTCCCAGCTCATGCCGCCAATCAGCCCAATTGTCTTCACGAGAACCTCCCCCTTACCGTTGGTTTCTATTGAACCCTATCTTCTGCACGGCGACGCCGGGCCCCCGGCACGTTCTTCTGCTCCCGCAAGCGTGCGCCGTGATACCAGGGCAGCCCTGCATAGGCGCTGTCCTCCAGCTCGGCAATCACCTGGGCGCCCAGCAGCAGAATGATCGCCCCCACTTCCAGAGTGATCAGGATAATAATGGTAGTCGTCAGGGAACCATAGATAACATTCACAAACGACACATTCTGCAGATAGTACATCAGCACCAGTCGTGTCCCTTCCCAGAGCATCGCTGCCACAAAGCCGCCAATGATGGCCCGACTCGGTTTAATGCGCACGATAGGCAGCACTTTATAAATCGCGCTGAACAACACAAACATGCAGAGGAAACTCAGGGGGTAGAGCACAGTGCCCGGGCGGTCGTAAAACAGATCGGCGAAGATAACTACCAGGGTCAGGCTCAGCAGACCAATGCCCAGCACAAGGATGAAAGCAAAAGGGAGCACAGCTGACACCCAAAAGCTGCGAGACGGAGCATCCGGGCGATGAAAAATAATGGCGATGGCGTCTTCCATCATCCGGAAGGCAAAGGAACTGAAGAACAGCATCACCGGAACACTGATAAAACCGACCACCTCCCGCGAGTTCAGGAAGGTTTTTACGGCCTCCACCAGCAACGCGCTCTGGCCCGTGCCCAGCAGCCGGGCTTGAAAGCTGATCACCTCGAGCAGCTTGGATTCTGGCACGATGTGGGAAAGCACAACCCCCAGCAGGGCCGCCAGGGGAATGGCCGAGAGCAGAACGTTATAGCCCACTCCACCTGCCAGCAGAATACCGTGATTGGCCCAGAAACGCCCCACCACCCGCCGAGCAAACCGAAGCAAACGCTGAACGAACAGAACGGTGCTCTGGGAACGGGTATCGGACATCAAGCTATCCCAAGTGACGGTGCGTTTTAGCGACAAAAATCAGGCCGCGTTTGCAGGCCCTAGCCCCAATCTAGCAAAAACCATCGGGAATGCTTTCCGGAACCCGGCCACCTGAGGGGCCGCCCCATTCAGTCAGCTTTGGTCATTTTCCAAAAGGAATTCTATATAGCCCGGAACTGAGACATTCACGAATATCCTAAAGAACTCGCCCACATTCTTCTTGGTTAACCCGCCATTGGACAACAGGTCGGCTTCCAGTACCGGGTCGTTGTCGGCATCCAGGTAAGCACGGGAAAGGCGCTTGGTACGATTCCACTCATTCATATCTTCGTAGGAAAGTGTCACGCCACTGGTTACGAAATAGCCCTGAAGGTCGCCATCGTCATTATTGAAAAGAATATGGGTGCGACCGTTTACGTTGACCTGAATGGCGCCTTCGTCGAGCTTGGTAACAGCGCTGAAACCATCGGCTCTCAGGATCTCCATGATCTCCGCATCGGAATACTTGCCCTTTATCTCCTCGGCGGAATAGGCCGACGCCGGCAACCAGAAACAGAACACCGCCAGCAATGCAATAAAACGTGCTTTCATCGTTTTCTCCCTATGAGCCATGAGTCGTTCTTGTCAGGTTGCCCTTGGAGCCGGACTGGCACCCTGGTCAACCTCATTCAACCATCAGAATTGCTGTCAGAACAATGATCCAGCGCAGGTTCAGCCCGCCAGCATTAGCCAGCCAGTCTCAATAGGCCATACTAATCTGTTGTGATGCCATCAACACAATCTCCCGCATGAACCAACCCCGAAGTTCACCGGGAACAACTGAAAAACAGTGACGAGCCCATGGATCAGGACGACAGCAAACACCACCGGGTGGTCCCCAAACTCGCCTCGCTGGCGGTGTTATTGCTGGCCACCGTCGTGATGTACATAAGCCAGGGGTTAACGCATACCCTGGTCCCACTCAGGCTCGCCAGTGGCTCTGCCTCGGGCCTTGTAACGGCCTGTTATTTTGTGGGGTTCAGTCTGGGCGCGTTTCTCGGCCCACAACTTATCCGACGAGTCGGCCATATCCGCGCCTTTGGCGGCCTTCTGGGGATTGTCATCCTTGCCGTGCTGTCCCTGGCGCTGGTCGACGCACTCTGGTTCTGGGGGCTGATCCGGCTGCTGCATGGCGCCAGTATCGCCGCCGCAGCTATTGTGGTTGAGGCCTGGCTGGTCAGCGCCTCCGGCCCAGAGGCCCGGGGACGGGTGCTGGCAGTCTACACCCTCGCGGTTTATGGCGGCATAGGCATCGGCCCACTGTTTCTGACCATCCTGCCAGAGGGGGCAGACACACTCTGGCAACCTTTCAGCGTTGCCGCCATCATCCTGTGCCTGGCAGCGGTGCCAGTCCTGTTCTGGCGCACCGACGCACCCCCGATACCCACGCACAGCCCCGCCAGCTGGCGACGCATCACAAGCGTCTCGCGAGTCAGTCTGGCAACCTCTGCCACGGCCGGTTTTTCAGGGGGTGCCCTCACCGCGCTGGGACCGATCTACGCCGTCTCACTGGGGCTGGACATGGCTGGTGTCGCATTGATCATGAGCGTACCCATTATCCTTGGCCTGGTGCTGCAATGGCCGGTGGGAACACTCTCCGACCGTTACGAGCGCCGTCGGGTCATGTCCAGTGCGACACTGGTCAGCGCCAGTTGCGCCCTCGCGCTCATCTGGGGCCAGAGCCTGGGTCTGGCTGCGGTCTACTGTCTGCTGGCGGGGCTTCATGGCATTCTGTACGCGCTTTACCCTCTTGCCCTCGCCCATGCCAACGACCGAGTCGGAACCCCCACCGATACCGCTGATATCGGTGCCGGCCTCCTGTTGAGCTATGGCATAGGGGCAGCGGCCGGGCCCGCCGTTGCCGGCGGCGTCGCCCTTGCCATCGGACCAACCTCGGGCTTTATGGTGGCAACAGCGGCTCTGGCGCTGACGGGCGTCTACGTGCTGGTGGATATCCGCCGTCACGCCCAAGTCGCCATCGTTGATAAAGGCGCCTACACCAACCTGCCGTCCTCAACGCCGGAAGTATTCGAGCTGGAGCCGCGGACGGTTCCCGAGCCGGTGATTGAAGAGGAGGCGGGCGTTGCCCAGGCGGATAAGTGATAAAGATACATACCTTGATCACTTTTCACCCCGGCAACCCGATATTGTACCGGGGCCGGCTGGCTGCAATAATCCTTCTCTTATTCGCTCCACACCCGGCAACGATGGGACAGGAAACACGATGAGCCCCATGGCGAGCACCTTCAGCAACACAATGAATCAGTAACGCCGCCATGATTTTGATGATCGACAACTTCGATTCCTTCACCTACAACGTGGTGCAGTACCTGACCGAGTTGGGTGCCGAGGTGCGGGTGGTCCGCAACGATGAAATCACCGTGGAAGCGATTGAGGCGTTGCGCCCGGAGCGGCTGGTGATTTCGCCGGGGCCGTGTACGCCGGATGAATCCGGCATTACCCTGGAAGCGATCCGGTATTTTTCCGACAAGCTGCCGATCCTGGGCATTTGCCTGGGGCACCAGGCCATCGGGCAAGTGTTTGGCGGGCAGGTGGTGCGAGCCGGAGCGGTGATGCACGGCAAGGTGTCGCCAATGGTGCACACCAATGCCGGGGTGTTCCAGGGGCTGAGCAATCCGCTGAACGCCACCCGTTACAACAGCCTGGTGATCGATAAGGCCAGCCTTCCGGATTGCCTGGAGATTACGGCCTGGACCCAATGCGCCGATGGCTCGGTGGATGAGATCATGGGTGTACGCCACAAAACGCTGCCCATTGAAGGGGTACAATTCCACCCGGAATCGATCATGACCGAGCAGGGACACGACTTGCTGCGCAACTTTCTGACAACCTGAGAGGCCAATACATGGACATGAAACAAGCACTGAACCGCATCGCCTCCAACCTGGACCTCTCGCGGGAGGAAATGAAAGATGTGATGCGCATCGTAATGAACGGTGAGGCCACCGACGCCCAGATTGGCGCGTTCTTGATGGGTTTGCGCCTGAAGAGTGAAACCATTGATGAGATTACCGGTGCCACCGAGGTGATGCGCGAACTAGTGACCGGCGTCACCGTCAACGCAGACCCGCTGGTGGATATTGTTGGTACCGGCGGTGACGGTGCCAACCTGTTCAACGTGTCTTCGGCTTCGGCGTTTGTGGTGGCGGCTGCCGGCGGTTTTGTCGCCAAACACGGCAACCGGGGCGTGTCCTCCAAGAGCGGCAGTGCGGATTTGATCGAAAAAGCCGGCATCAACCTGGACATGAAGCCGGAAGAAGTGGCGCGCTGTGTTCAGGAAATCGGCGTGGGCTTCATGTTCGCCCCGGCCCACCACGGCGCCATGAAGCACGCCATCGGCCCGCGCAAGGAGCTGGGCTGTCGGACCATTTTCAACATCCTCGGCCCCATGACCAACCCGGCCGGCGTGAAACGCCAGCTGATTGGCGTGTTCACCAGGGAATTGTGCCGCCCCATGGCGGAAGTTATGTATCGCCTGGGTGCTGAGCACATCATGGTGGTGCATTCAAAGGACGGCCTGGATGAAATCAGCCTGGCCTCCCCGACCCATGTGGCCGAACTGAAGGACGGCGAAATCACCGAATACGACACCACCCCGGAAGATCTGGGCATCAAGAGCCAGTCGCTGGTGGGTCTGACGGTGGATTCGTCCGAAGAATCCCTGGCGCTGATCAAGGCTGCCTTCGGCCGTAACCACGACGAGATCACCGAGAAGGCGCGGGACATCATCGCCCTGAACGCCGGCGCGGCCATTTACGTGGCGGGCCTGGCCGATACCGCCAAAGAAGGCGTGGCCCTGGCGCTGGATGCCATGGGTTCCGGACTGGCGATGGGCAAGATGTCCGAGCTGGCTGATTTTTCGCAATGTTTTTGATGCCGGCCTGCTGAATTATTAGCCGGACGACCCGGTGGGGAGGCCCTTTCCAAAACACGCCCGCAAGTACGTCCCTGTAGGGCTTGACTGCAGCCATCCATGGCTGCAGACAGTTTTGGAAAGGGCCTCCCCACCGGCTCTCACGAACTTTTTACGGGTCTGATATGACTGAACGACATCTGGACAAGACACCCACCATTCTTCGCAAAATCGTTGAGCGGAAGTGGGAAGAGATCGACGAACGTAAGCCCAAGGTTTCCGAGGCGGACCTGAAAGCCATGGCCGGCGACCAGGCCCCGGCCCGGGGTTTTGCCAACGCCCTGCGCGCGCGCATCGAGCAGCAGACCCCGGCAGTCATTGCCGAAATCAAGAAGGCTTCTCCCAGCAAGGGCATCATCCGGGACCCGTTTATTCCGGAGCAGATCGCTGAAAGCTACGAGCGCGGCGGTGCGGCGTGCCTGTCGGTACTGACCGATCATGATTTCTTCCAGGGCCACGAGGATTACCTGAAAGCAGCCCGCGCGGCCTGCAGCCTGCCGGTCATCCGCAAGGACTTTATGGTGGCGCCCTACCAGGTGTACGAAAGCCGGGCCATGGGCGCGGACTGCATCCTGCTGATCGCGGCCTGCCTGAGCAAGCACCAGATGCAGGAACTGGAGGGCATCGCCCATGAAATCGGGCTGGATGTGCTGGTGGAAGTGCACAACGGCGAGGAAATGGACGACGCCCTCACCCTGAGCACGCCGCTGGTGGGCATCAACAACCGCGACCTACACAGCTTCGAGGTGTCGCTGGACACCACCTTCGAGCTACACCAGCGCATCGGCACCGAGCGCCTGGCCATCACCGAGAGCGGCATCATGACCCGCGAGGACGTGCAGGCCATGACCAGCCGGGGCATTTACGGCTTCCTGGTGGGTGAATCCTTCATGCGCGCGCCGGAGCCCGGCGAAAAACTGAGGGAGCTGTTCTTCTCCGGGGCCTGATCAGGCCTCGGGTTCGGCCAGGGCTTCCTGCAGCACCGCCAACAGGTGCGGCGGCAGGCCCTCGGCCAGCTTCAGCGCGGCCTCGTGTCCACGGGGGCTCATTTTGTCCCAGGTGCGGCGCACAATGTGCAACCACTTCTCCCGGTCGTAGTCCGGTTTGTCGTCATACAGTTTGGCGAAATACTTCTCCAGGAACACCATGCAGGCGACGTCTTCCAGCAACTGGGTATCTTCGTCCTGGCGCAGCTTGCGCTTGGTAAGGATGGTCTCTACCCGTTCGCATTCTTCCTTGGGGTAGCCACACTCCGCCATGATCTCCGCTGCGCGACGGCCGTGCATGCGCCCACACATCTGGCGCCATAGCAGGTAATTCTTCCGGCCTTCACCGTAGTCACTGCGGGGCATGGTCCAGCGCTCTATGTGCTGTGCCCGGCAGGCAATCTGCATACGGTCACTGGGCTCGGGCTCCAGCTCGAACAGCCAGCGAGTCATGTGCTGGCTGTAGGCGTATTCCTTGGGCAGAGACTGGTGCCCCACCATTTCCTCGTTGGGGTC
Organism: Marinobacter persicus; assembly: GCF_002934325.1. GTDB lineage: Bacteria > Pseudomonadota > Gammaproteobacteria > Pseudomonadales > Oleiphilaceae > Marinobacter > Marinobacter persicus_A. The sequence continues at coordinate 19,382 of NZ_PTIV01000037.1, read as the reverse complement.
CTGGAGGTTGGCCTGGTCGATGGCCTCAATGGTGCGTTTCAACATGTCGCTGTCAGTCATGGTTCCTGTCCCTGAGTTCAAACCGAAGCGGATGGGCGGGCCTTGATACGGTCGTACCAGGCCTGCAGGTGCTCCTGCTCCGGCGCAATGCGAATTTTAACCACCCGGGCAAAAGCAATCGTGGCAAACGCGGTAATGTCGGCGGCGGTAAAGCGATTGCAGCAAAGGTACTCTTTATCGGCTAGGTGATCGTTCAGAAAAACCATGAAGTCCTGCACCTGATTGCCGCACTCGTCACCCCACTCCTTGATCGGGTTCATGCGATCGTTGAAGTAACCGGTGCCGTGCTGGAAGCACATGGTGGTTGGTTGCAACAGGTAGAATTCCAGCCAGCGCAACCACTGCTCAACCTGGGCCTTTTCCAGGGCTGTTTCGCCAAAGAGCCTGGGGGTGTCGGGGTAGGCTTCTTCAAAGTAGCGGCAAATCGCGAGGGTTTCGGAAATACAGGTGCCGTCGTCCAGCTCCAATACCGGGACTTTCTTCATCGGATTGCGAGCCGCAAATTCCGGGGTAAGATTCTCACCTTTGACGATGTCCACCTGAACAAACTCTGCCTTTTCCAACAGACCTTTTTCGGCCATGAACATGCGAACCCGGCGGGGGTTGGGCGCGGTACTGGTTTCGTAGATTTTCATGTTGTTGTTGGCTCCAGAATCACAGTCACAGGTTTGGAGACTGACGGCAAATGCCCGGGTCGTCAAGCTGGCGGTTGGCACTCGCGGCAGAAGGACAGACAGGTTAACCTTGGGCCATTCAGATTCCCGGAGACCACCGATGAGCATCAAACTGTACCAGTTCTGCATTTCCCACTATTCCGAGAAAGTACGCTGGGCGCTGGACTACAAGGGCATCAACTACGAACCGGTGAACCTGCTACCCGGCCAGCATCGCAAGACCATCCTCGGACTAACCGGGAGCGAATCATCGGTGCCGGTGCTGGACCATGACGGAGAGGTTGTTCAGGGCTCGTCGCAGATTCTGGACTACCTGGACCAGGCATTTCCGGAAAACCCACTGACCCCACAAGATCCGCAACTAAAGGAACAGGCCCTGACCTGGGAAAAACGATTGGATGAAGAGGCCGGCCCGGCCATACGAACCTGGATCTACCACTACTTCCTGCAGCGCCCGAAAGTGGTGGTGCCCATGCTCACCGCCGGCACACCCTTCTACAATCGCATCCTGCTGAGCCTGGCCTTCAGCCGCGTGGATGAGGTGATGCGCGAGTGGATGAAGATCAATCAGAAAACGGCGGATGCCGCCCAACAAACGCTGGAAAGCCTGCTCACGGAACTGGCGGAGGTGTATGGCCAGCAACCGTTTCTGGTCGGCAACCAGTTCACCCGGGCCGACCTGACGGCAGGCTCACTGCTGGCGCCCCTGTTCATGCCGCCTCAGTATCCGGTGCCCTGGCCCAAGCCTCACAAAGTGCCCCGTCCGGTTCAGGCGTGGCTGCAGGACTGGCAGGACACCGTGGAGCCGGTGGCCAGAATATACCGCGAAAACCGATAACCCGCTGCGCCCTGGGAATGTTGAGAGCAAGGCGCGCTGGCGAAGGTTGGGTGGCGCCCAATCGAGTCAGCGCAACGCAGCTATCGATATTCTCAGGCTCAGCGGGTGCCGTGGACGACCATGGTTTTGCCTTTTACCCGCACCAATCCCTGATCTTCGAGTGTCTTCAGCACCCGCCCCACCATCTCGCGGGAGCAGCCCACAATGCGGCCAATCTCCTGGCGAGTGATCTTGATCTGCATGCCATCGGGATGGGTCATTGCGTCCGGCTCCTTGCTCAGGTCCAGCAGGGTGCGGGCCACGCGACCGGTCACGTCCAGGAATGCCAGGTCGCCCACCTTGCGGGTGGTCTGGCGCAGGCGCGAGGCCATCTGCTCGCCAATAAAGTAGAGCACGCGGGGGTCTTCCTTGGCGATTTCGCGGAACTTGGTATAGCTGATTTCCGCCACTTCGCATTCTGTCTTGGCACGAACCCAGGCACTACGCGAATCCATGTTGTCGAACAGCCCCATTTCACCGAAAAACGCGCCGGCATTGAGGTAGGCCATGATCATCTCGCGACCTTCATCGTCTTCGATGATCACCGTCACCGATCCTTTGACGATGTAAAACAGCGAATCGCTTTTATCACCCGCGTAAATGATGGTGCTTTTGGCGGGATAGTGCCGGCGATGACACTGGGAAAGAAAGTAATCAAGATGTTGGTTTTTCTGCTCAACAGGCTTAAGAATGGTAGCCATGGTTCGGGACGAGCCTCCTGGGGATCTGCTGGTTTCTCATTGTTGTTATTGTTTTTATCCCTACAGATGATGCGGGTTAACAATATAGCCACTTCTTATACCAACAAGGGTATCTTTCGGCAACTCGCATGAATTCTAGTGTCGCCTGCTGCGACAGGGCCTGGAGCGCCATTTGGCGGCTGTCGATACCGGCGGTCTGTGCTAGCATCCGCGATTAACTGCTACCCTATGATTCAGGAGAAAAAACACCATGAAAGCAACCATCGACTGGACCGGCAATGCCAGCTTCAAGGCCACCAGCGGGAGCGGCCACAGCATCCAGATGGATGGCCCGCCCGACCACGGTGGCGAGAACCTGGGGCCGCGCCCGATGGAAATGCTGTTGATGGGGCTGGGCGGCTGCTCCTCGTTTGATGTGATGAACATCCTGAAGAAAGGCCGCCAGGATGTGACCGCGTGTCACACCGAGCTGGAAGCCGAACGGGCCGATGCGGTGCCTTCGGTCTTCACCAAAATTCACCTGCACTTTGTGGTCACCGGCCACAACCTGAAAGAGAAGCAGGTTCAGCGGGCGGTCAGCCTGTCGGCAGAAAAGTATTGCTCCGCTTCCATCATGCTGGAAAACGCTGGCGTGGAGATCACTCACAGCCACGAAATACGGGAAGCGGACTAAGCGTTCCGCCCCCGGAAATTGCGGACATCGAAAAGTGTTTGCAAAGACTATTCAGTGGCATAAGTGCTGTGCATAATACGCCTCTTTTTTACCGGTCTGCGCAAAAGGTGAACAATGACGACGGAAAGCAAACTGCAGCTGCACGGGTTCAACAACCTGACCAAGTCCCTGAGCTTCAACATCTACGATATCTGTTACGCGCAGACCGAAGAGCAGCGGGCGGCTTACATTGATTACATCGATGAGATGTACAACGCCGAACGTCTGACCCAGATCCTAAGCGATGTGGTAAAAATCATCGGCGCCAATATCCTGAACATTGCACGCCAGGATTATGAGCCCCATGGCGCATCGGTCACGATGCTGATCGCCGAACACGAGCTGACCGGCCCGGACGCCAACAACGAGGAATCTCCGGGCCCGCTGCCGGACACCATTGTTGCCCACCTGGACAAGAGCCACGTCACTGTTCACACCTACCCGGAGAGCCATCCTCATGACGGCGTAAGTACCTTCCGGGCCGACATCGACGTGTCCACCTGCGGTCTGATCTCGCCGCTAAAGGTCCTGAACTACCTGATTCACAGTTTTGATTCGGATGTGGTCACCGTGGATTACCGGGTACGCGGCTTCACCCGCGATGTGGACGGCACTAAGCACTACATCGACCACGATATCAACTCGATCCAGAACTACCTGTCAGAGGACACCCAGGCGGCGTACCAGATGATCGATGTGAACGTGTACCAGGAAAACCTGTTCCACACCAAGATGATGCTGAAGAACTTCAATCTTGATAACTACGTGTTTGGCGTGAATGCCGACGACCTCAACCCGAGCGAGGCCCAGTCCATTGAAAGCCGACTGCGCCGGGAGATGCTGGAAATCTTCTATTCCCGCAACGTGGAATAAGCCGTATCGCGGCAGCCTCCGGGCTGCCGTTTTTATTTGTTCAGTTTTTTTGATCACACCTGCCAGAATTCTGCGTTTTCATCCCACCCGGCAGCCGGTTTTAATAGGGGCATGATCCCTTAACAGGAGGCCGGTATGACTCTTCGCGCCATTGCTCAAACCATTCCCGCACTGGAAACCTCAGACGGTGCCGGTGTGCGCATCAAACGCTCCCTGGGCCAACGCCAAAGCATCCGGATGGACCCATTCCTGATGCTGGATGAATTTGGCTCCGACGAGCCCAAAGATTACCTGGCCGGCTTCCCCGCCCACCCGCACCGAGGCTTTGAAACCGTCACCTACATGATTGAAGGCCACATGCTGCATGAGGATCACCTGGGGAACCGGGGCAACCTGCGTAACGGCGGCGTGCAATGGATGACGGCCGGGCGCGGCATCGTGCATTCGGAGATGCCACAGCAGGAGCAAGGGCTGATGCGCGGCTTCCAGCTCTGGCTGAACCTGCCCGCCGCCGAAAAGATGAAACCAGCGGGGTACCGGGACATACAGCCCGAAGACATACCCACGGTGACTTCCCTCGAAGCCACCATCAAGGTCATCGCCGGTGAGCTGGAGATCGATGCCAATACCACAACGGGCGCTGTCAGCGGCGGCACGACCCAGCCCCTTTATGCCGATCTGCAACTGGAAGCCGGTGCCCAACTGACCGTAACAGTGCCTGAGGCCCTTAACGCCCTGGTGTACCTGTACGACGGGGAAGCGGCGCTGGTCACCGACACCGGACGCAGCCCGCTGCAGGAGTCAGCGGCGAGCATCCTGACCGACGGAGACAGTATTTGCCTGACAGCCGGTGACGGCGGTGCCCGCGTGCTGCTGATTGGCGGCAAACCCATTGGTGAACCCATTGCCCAGTATGGGCCATTCGTCATGAACACCCGGGAAGAGATCGAACAGACCCTGCAGGATTTCCGGGATGGTCGGCTGACAGCCTGACGGATTACTGGATCACACTGTTCAGCAACCGGGGCTTCTCGATCAGGAAGCCTTGGGCGTAATCCACTCCCAGATGCTTGAGGACATCAAGCGCTGGACGGGATTCGACTTTCGAGGCAATCACTTCCCGCTTCATGTAGTGCGCCATATCGACCATGGACTTCACCATCGCCTGGTCGGTCTGGCTGCTGTCCACCTGGCCGGTAAAGGCGCTGTCGATCTTGATCAGGTCCACCGGCAGGGAGCGCATGAACTCGAAGGAGCCGGGGCCACTGCCAAAGTTGGCCAGACAGAAACGACAACCCAACTCCTGCATTTCGGCCATGAACTCCGACACCGCCTGAAGGTCCTGGATGGCGGAGGCCTCGGTGAGTTCAAACCACAAGCGCTCAATGGGCGCATCCTTCTCACTGAGCTTTTCGTAGATGAATTCCAGCAAAGACTGGTCATTGAGCGAGTGCCCGGACAGGTTAATGCACACGCCGGCAATCTGTCCGGGATCGGGGGCCTTGTCCCGCAGCCAGTCCAGCATGTGCCCTACCACCCAGCGATCCACCAGCTGCATGCGGTCATAGCGCTCAGCCATGTTGACGAAATCCTGGCCGGTAATCATCTGGCCATTGTCGTCATACATGCTGATCAGCACTTCGTACTGCGCCGGCATCTTCGTCTTCTGGTGCAACGGGATGATCTTCTGGCAGCGCAGCAGCATGCTCTCGTCACTGGGATTACTCAGGCCAGCAACGCGGGCAGCAATCTGCTCCTGGCGGGCCTGTTCGTCGTTATCCGGAGCGTAGTGGGCGACCTTGCCGGGGCCGAGTTTGCGGGCAGCAGAAAGGGCCCGGTCTGAAGCCCGGAGCCAGCGCTCGGCACTGATCAGCTCGGGCAATTCCGGCACCAGACCTATGTTCGCGGAAAGCTGGTAGCTGCGTCCGTCAAATGAGAACGCCTCGGCTTCAAGGGCTTCGACCAACTGAGGGGCGATGGTCTCCGCCTGCTCAGCAGGCACCAGCATGGCAAATTCCGTGTCAGCCATCCGGCCCACGGGCATGCCATCGGTGGCGTGGTGGCGCAGTACGTCGGCCACCTGTTTCAACGCCGCGTCGGCGGCCTGGTAACCGGCAGTATCGCTGAGCAGCCGGAAGCCCCGCAGATCCAGGTGCAGCAGGGACCGGTTATCCTCGTGACGGACCAGTTGCTGTTCCACCATGCGTTCAAATTCGCGGCGGTTCAGCAGGTGCGTCACTTCATCGTGGGTTGAGGCCCAGGACAATTGGTCATAAACGTTGCGCACCATCCGGTCAATGCTCTCATCCACCAGGGGCCTATCATACTGGGTGTCGGGCACGACAATACCCTTGCGCATCTGGCGGGCCAGTTCCGAAAGCTCCAATTCCACCACCCGCATGCCCTGGTGATTCACAAACACGAAACGACCGAAGTTCCGGGCCACCCAGACCAGGCGGATGTACTGGGGTTCGTCCGGCTTGGCCTGATCACGCAACCAGTCGCCGGTGCGCAGCTGACGGGCACGATTGATCCAGCGCTGGAGGCTGCGCTGTTCGCGCTCGTCCAGTGAAGGCTGGCCCTGCCCCACCTCGGAAGCGGCAGGCATTTGCACCATCTCCGGTGGCCGGTCCGGCTTGCGGACCAGAAACCGCTTGAGCTCATCACGGATGTGCGAGGACGGCATGTGGTTACTGGAAATGGATGCCAGGCCATCCTGAATCAGCCGGAGGAGTTCCGGCAGGTTGATGCCGCTATCCGGGTCTTCACCAAAGGCCACCAGGGAATCAATCACCGCCAGGTAATCCTGCCACAGCTGGCTGTCCGGCCCCTGGCGAATCCAGGTCAGTGAGAGCAAATCCCGCCAGCCGCCATCCAAAAGACTGACCACGGCCCTGGGAACGGTTTTACCGGCGAGCCGCTTATCCACGGCCTCAATCACGGCTTCTTTGGATTCCGACACCTTCTGGGCGCCTTCCGCGGCGGCAGTCACCCGTTCCACGTTGCGACGGTAGACCAGGTTCTGGCGGTCAATCAGGCTGTCCAGTTCAGTCACGGTCTGCTCGAAGATACCGGTGTCCTGCTCGAACTCGGTGGCGATTTTTTGTACCAGCTCATCCACGCGGCGCTGCACCACGGGGTTAAGCCGACCGCCTTTCACACCCAACTGCGCCAGGCGGTTCATTACGCCGCGCACCGGGCTGTCCTGATCCTCGAAAAAGGCGGGATCACGCATCACCACTTTCAGCACCGGGACTTCCAGTTGCCGTAACCGGGTCTGGGCAAAATTCCCAATCCGCGGGCTCTCGATCACACTTTTGAAGAAGCGGTCGACCACATCCAGGGTGTCCTGCTGCTCTTCGTTCAGGCGCAGGTCTTCGTTCAGGCGGATTTTCTCAACCACCCGCTCCCGCAGTGAGGTGGGCGACTCGGCCGGCTCAGGCACGTTGACCTGCAGTTCCTGTAACTGCTCCTGCAGTTCCCGAGGTGACACCGGGCGCGCGTTGACTGGAAACGGGTCAACCTCGGCCTGGCCCTGCGCCAGGCGGCTGGCCTGCAACGAGCCTAACAGGTTGCGGACAGTGGCAAAGGCCGTCTGTGCAGCACTCAGGTAGCCCTGGAATTCATTGCCGGAACGCGCCACCGCTGCGGCTTCCATCACACGCCCAGTGGGGTTGCCCGCAGGTTTAGCGGATACGTTTTCCGACGCTGGCTTGCTCTCCGCCTCCACTGGCTCCGCTTTCTTGGGCCGGGGGGCGGTCTGTGTCTGTTCGCTGAGATAGCGGGACAAATCTAGGTCAGGCAGTACACCCTGACGAACCAGAATATTGTTCAGTTCTTCGTAGAGCGGGCCCAGTTGCCGCAACACGGTGTCTTCAAAGGTTTTCAGACAGACCTTCTCAACCTCCCGGACAAACTGAAGCTGGGCCAGCCCTTCATGGAACGCTTCACAGACCAGAGCGGGGCCAAGCGGATTGTGATGACCGGTACGGTTGGCAATGCCCAGGGCGTCCAGACGAAGCTTCAGGGGTAACAGATCGCCCCGGAACAGGGTATCCGCCCGGGTAACCATCACCCGGATGGCCAGCCAGTCTTCAAACTCGTTCTTGTCGACCACGGACAGGCTGGCGGGTGTGCCCTTTTTCTCGGGCTTGAGTGGCGATTCCAGGTGTCGGGCCATCTGCTGCCAAATCAGGCGCTGACGGCTCTGGAGCAGACCCGACGCGTCCATCAGCTCATTCGCCAACTGGTCACTGGCGGCTTTCCGGGCAGCCTGCTGCAAGGCATCATAGGTACGGCCAAAGCAGTTGGTCATCAGGGGTTCAATGAACTGGATAATGGCCCTCGCAGATTGGCGCAAAACGAACTGCACCTGTTCGCTGGGCGCTTTCAGGCTGGCCGGTTGCTGCTCGCCGGTGCTACCGCACAACTGCAACATGGCGTCCAGGGCCTGGGGATTGGGCCGCGTTAGCTGCACACCCATGGCGCCTTCAATTCGTCGGGCCGGTTTCGCGTGCAGCTCATGGCTGCGCTTGCCGTCCGGTCCCCGGAAGCGCACCACCAGTTCTTCCGGCATCCCTCCCACAAAGGCCCGGTCAAGCCGGCTGGAAGTCTCTCCGGAATAGCGAATGAACAGACCTTCCGGGCAGAAGTCGGCAATCTGACAGGGCAAACTGAGCCCGTCACCCGCTTCTATGCGGGCGGCCAGTTTGATTGGTTGACGCGTGCTACTACGACGCTCTCTTGACTCCATCCTGTCCTGCCGTGATCACAAGGGTTTAACGAACACCTTAGAATTGCGCTGGGTATTATAGGTGGCCAGCTTGGGCCCCGGTAGATCCTGCACCGCTGCCGGCAAAAAGCCCCGCTCCCGGAACCAGTGCTCGGTCTGGGTGGTCAGGATGAAGAGGTTGCGGATGCCCTTCCCCCGGGCGAGTTTTTCAATCATCGCCAGCAGCTCATCGCCACGCCCCGAGCGGCGGTAATTCGGGTCCACGGCGAAGCAAGACAACTCCCCGGCGGCTTCCTCGGGATAATCATAAAGCGCGGCACACCCGACCACGGTGCCATCCCTTTCCGCCACTACAAAGCTGTCGATTTCGGTTTCCAGCATTTCCCGGGACCGCCGCACCAGAATGCCCTGCTCTTCCAGCGGCTGGATCAGTTCCAGAATGCCGCCGATGTCTTCCACCCGGGCCTCGCGGATCTGCTCGTAGTTGTCACCGCTGACCAGGGTGCCGGAGCCATCGCGGGTGAACAGTTCCTCCAGCAAGGCCCCATCTTCAGCATAGCTGATGATGTGAGCCCGGCGAACGCCTTTGACGCAGGCATCGCACGCGGCTTTCAGCAAGGCAGCGTCGTGTCCGGTCACACTATTGGCTTTCAGGCGTTCAGAGGCCTGTTGTGCGGAGAGTTCGCGGATCAGGGCACCGTCCTCCTCCAGCAGCCCCTCATCGTCGATAAAGACGATCAGCTTTTCCGCTGCCAGAGCGGCGGCCACCTGACTGCCCACGTCTTCGTAGGACAGATTGAAGGCATCACCGGTAGGCGAGTAGCCCATGGGAGGCAGTAGCACGATATGGCCCCTTTCCAGGAGTTGCTCGATGCCACGCGTCTCAATACGGCGCACTTTGCCGGTATAGCCGAAGTCGATGCCATCCAGCACACCAACGGGCTTGGCGGTCACATAGTTGCCACTGCTGACCAGAATACGGGCGTTGTGCATGGGCGAATTCACCAGTCCCATGGACAACTGGCTTTCGATATAGGCCCGCAAGCCGCCAATGGCCTCCATCACCAGGGGCAACTGGTTGTCCGGGGTGATGCGCAGGTTGCCGGCGAAGGAGGATTCCAGGCCGGCTTCATCCAGGCGGGACTGGATCTGGGGGCGCGCGCCAAAGGCCACCACCAGTTTCACGCCCAGGCTACTGAGCAGGGCGATGTCGTGGATGATGTTGATGAAGTTGCGGTGCTCTATGGCATCGCCGGGCATGGTCAGTACCACCGTCCGGCCCCGGTGCGCATTGATGTACGGGGAGGAATGGCGGAACCCGTGCAGCCAGTCGTTTGATTTCAAGCCTCTTTCCCCTCAAGACAGAACTGTTTAATCAGGCCGCGCAGGATATCCAGCGTCGGCTCAAGTTGCGAGAGTTCCAGGTATTCGTCGGGCTGGTGCGCCTGGTCAATGGAGCCCGGTCCCATCACCAGGGTTTCCATGCCCAGCTTCTGCAGCCAGGGCGCCTCGGTGGCAAACGCCACGGCGTGGGCGGTGTGGCCGGTCAGCTTTTCACAGGCTTTCACCAGGGCAGCATCGGCCGGGGTCTCGAAGGGCGGAACGCCGTCGAACAGGGGCTCGAAGGTCAGGCCCAGTTCCCGGCGTTCGGCCACCGGCTGCAGCCGGTCCAGGATTGCCTGGCGCAGGCCCGCCATGTCCATGCCTGGCAGCGGGCGGAGGTCAAAATGCAGCTCGCACTGGGCACAGATCCGGTTGGGGTTGTCGCCCCCGTGGATGCAGCCCAGGTTCATGGTGGGCACCTGCACGCGGAAATTGGGGTTCTGGTATTGCGACTGCCACTGCTGGCGCAGGCTCAGCAGTTCCCCCATCGCCTCGTGCATGCCTTCCAGGGCATTACGACCCAGGCCGGGGTCTGACGAGTGCCCGGATTGCCCTTCGAATTTCAGGCGCTCCATCATGATGCCCTTGTGCATGCGCACCGGCTGCAGGCTCGTAGGCTCGCCAATGACCGCGTAACGGGCCTTGGGTTTGCCGGCCTCGGCCAGCGCCCGGGCACCGTTCATGGAGCTTTCTTCGTCGGCCGTGGCCAGGATGATCAATGGCTGCTGCAGTGGCTGATCCACAAACGCTTTCGCCGCTTCGATGGCCAGCGGGAAGAAGCCTTTCATGTCACAGGTGCCCAGGCCGTACCAGCGGTTATCCTTCTCGGTCAGGGTGAAGGGGTCGCTCTGCCAGCGCTTGTCGTCAAACGGCACGGTATCGGTGTGGCCGGACAGCACCAAGCCACCGGGGCCACTGCCCAGGGTGGCAATCAGGTTGTACTTGCCCGGCATGCCGGGCACTTCCAGGATCTCCACGGTGAACCCCATCGGCTCCAGCCATTCGGCCAGGGTGCGGACCACCGCCTCGTTGCTGTGATCCCAGTCGGCCGACGCGCTGGAGATCGAGGGCAGGGAAATCAGCCGGGTCAGCATCTCCTGGATGCCCGGTACCTGACGGGATGTGTCTGTGCCTTGCACCATGACTGCCTCCTGGCTTTGGGTGTCAGTCTGGCTGGGCCCTGCGCCAGACCTCAAATGTGCTGATTGCGCGTTTCAGGATCGGATAGACCACTTCACCAGTGTCGAGCATACGGGCAATTTCCAGTTCCCGGTCACCCACGAGTTCCAGGCGACCTTCCACCTGTTTGCCACTATTCAGTGTGACCCGTACCTGGCGCCCCAGCCAGTTTTCGGCGGAGATCAGGGTTTCAACCGACCATGCCGGCCCGCGTGCCTCGCCCTGGGTCGGCTGCGATTCTGCCGGCTCCTTGGCGGATTCCGGTTCCGGTGTTTCAATGCGGGTGAGATAAACCTCGGGTACCCGGTTGCCATTCCAGCGTACCGGCCAGTTGCCCGGCTCTTCGGCCTCGGAGCCATGAACGGGTATACCCAGGGTTGGGGATTGCGGCGTCACCGGAAAACTCAGTTCGCCACCCTCGGCCAGCCACCGGCGGTACAGGGCCAGCAGCTGCTTGCTGGGCTGGTAACCCCGAGCCGCCAACCCTTCGGTTAGTGCGTCCGAGGCCTCCGTGAGCCATTGTTCAAGCTCCAGGCCGGTTTCGCGAACGCAATAGGCCGACAGTTTGCGCATAAGGCCGGCGTCCCGCAGGGTCACCTCAATGGCTTGTGCACTGGAATCGGCAATGGCCTCCGGTCGTTGCAGGTTGAGACGGGCCTCTGGCCAGCGCAGCTCGAGGCTGCCGGTTTTACCGGTATTAATCTCCATCACCAGGGCATCAACGGTTTGCCGTAGCAGGATATCGCCCGCCAGTTCCCGGATGCCCATGCGCAACAGGTCACCACTGCCTGGCTGCTGCCTCGCATCGGGGCCACAGGAAAGGGCGACCAAAGGCTGAGCGGTGGTCTGAGGAGACGCGCCCTGGGTCACCCAGGTGCGAAACATGGCCGGCTCCAGTTGCAGGGTCACGTTGTCAGCGGTGAGGGTCCAATTGGCGGGCAGGGGCCTGGGGTCCAGCAAAAAGCTCAGCAGTGTGACCGGAGAGCCCGCATCGAACGTTACCTGCCCGGCCTCAAGGGGTCGGGTCAGGCGGAAGTCCTCCCAGCCAGCCTGCTTCAGTACCAGGGCACCACCGAACGTTGAGCCAATCTGACCACGCTTGAGAACGCCGTAGTCGGAGAGCGCGGTACGGGCTTGTGCCAGGCGCTGGTCCGCCAGGTACCAGACGCCGGCCTTGTAGCCGGCGACCACCACAATCCCTGTAATCACAAGCAAAGACAGCAGGCGTTTCATCCGTTGGCTCCCGCTCTGGTGACTCAGTTGCGGGAAATCAGGGTACCGACACCTTCATCGGTAAAGATTTCCAGCAGGCATGCATGGGCGACACGGCCATCGATGATGTGGGCCGTTTTCACGTCGTTTTCGACCGCATTCAGTGCACAGCGAATCTTGGGCAACATGCCGCCATGAATGGTGCCATCTTCAATCAGGTCATTGACCTGCTGGGCCGTCAGGCCGGTCAGCACCTTGTCGTTCTTGTCCTTCAGGCCGGACACGTTGGTCAGCAGGATCAGTTTCTCCGCTTTCATGGCTTCGGCCACCTTGCCGGCCACCAGGTCCGCGTTAATGTTATAGGAGGCACCATCCGGCCCCACACCGATCGGGGCGATTACCGGAATCACGTTGCTGCGGGTGAGCATGTCGATCACATCCACATTCACGCTGGCCACTTCGCCCACGTGTCCGATATCAATGATTTCCGTACGCTCCAGTTCTTCGGATCGGTTCACCACTTCCAACTTGCTGGCGCGAATCAGGTTGGCATCCTTACCGGTCAGGCCAACGGCTGTGCCACCGTGGGAGTTAATCAGGGAGACGATCTCCTTGTTCACCTGGCCACCGAGCACCATCTCGACCACATCCATGGTTTCGGAATCGGTTACCCGCATACCGTTTACGAAGCGGGACTGGATATTCAGGCGCTCCAGCAATTCACCGATCTGGGGACCGCCACCGTGCACCACAATCGGGTTGATGCCCACCAGCTTCATCAGGACCACATCTCGGGCGAAGCTGCTCTTCAGCTCCTCGTTTTCCATGGCGTTGCCGCCGTACTTGATGACAACGGTCTTGCCGGTAAAGCGTTGTATATAGGGCAGGCCCCGGCTTAATACCGAGGCCACTTGCATTGCGGTTTCACGATCCAGCGCCATGGTTTGGTCAATGTCCTTGCGGTTCAAAATGGGTTGTCAGTCAATTCAGTTCAGAAATCCGGAACCACGTCCGGAGCGGCCTTCTGCAGCTGGTCACGGAATACGCCTTTGATCCGTTCCAACGCTTCCTCGGTTTCCGCCTCAAAGCGCAGCACCAGTACCGGCGTGGTGTTCGAGGCGCGGCACAGGCCCCAGCCATCGGCATAATCCACGCGGATACCATCAATGGTGCTGATGTTGCCATCACCGAAGTCGCCCTGCTCGCCCAATCGCTTGATAATGGCGAACTTCTCACTTTCGGTGACTTCCACGTTGAGCTCGGGCGTGCTGATGTCCTCCGGGAAGTCGGCGAAGATCTCGTCGCTGTGACGGTCTTCAATGCCCAGGATTTCCAACAGACGGGCGGCGGTGTACAGGGCATCGTCAAAGCCGTACCAGCGCTCGCCAAAGAAAATGTGGCCGCTCATTTCACCGGCCAGCAGCGCACCGGTTTCCTTCATTTTCGCCTTCATCAGCGAGTGGCCGGTTTTCCACATGACCGGGCGGCCGCCAGCTTCGGAGATCACCCCGGCCAGTCGACGGCTGCATTTTACGTCATACAGCACATCGGCGCCGGGGTTTCGGGATACCACGTCACGGGCCAGGAGCATCAGCAGGCGGTCCGGCCAGATGATCTTGCCGGTGTTGGTTACCACGCCCAGGCGGTCACCATCGCCGTCGAAGGCCAGGCCGATGTCGGCACCGGTTTCCTTGACCTTGGCAATCAGGTCTTTGAGGTTGGCCGGTTGGCCGGGGTCGGGGTGGTGGTTCGGGAAGTTGCCATCCACCTCGCAGTACAGGGGTGTCACTTCACAACCCAATTCTTCCACCAGCATCGGGGCCAGCTCACCGGCGATGCCGTTACCGGCATCCACCACCACCTTGAGCGGCGCGGCCACGGCGATATCGCCGACAATACGATCCAGGTACGCCCGACGAACATCCTCCCGGGACTGGGCGCCCTGGCCGGCATTGAAGTCCGCGTTCTGGGTCCGTTGGTACAGTTTCTGGATGGCTTCCCCGGACAGGGTCTCGCCGCCCAGCATGATCTTCAGGCCGTTGTAATTGGCCGGATTATGACTACCAGTGACCATCACGCCAGAGCCGGTCTGCAGGTGATGGGTAGCGAAGTACAAGACTGGCGTGGGCACCGCACCCACGTGAATCACGTTACAGCCGGTAGCCATGACGCCACGGGCCAGGGCATCGGCCAGTTCCGGGCTGGAGTGGCGACCGTCGTAACCGATGCACAGCGCTGTCACACCACGATCACCCGCTTCGGACCCGATGGCCCGGCCAATGACTTCCACCACCTCGGCCGACAGGTTCTCACCAACAATGCCCCGAATGTCGTAGGCCCGGAACATTTCCTGGGCGATGGAGACTTCCGGTAGCGCGTTTTCCAGCACATCCGGAATATCTTCATCAAACAACGGATCACTGGAGGATTTTGAGCCTCCACTACCGAAGCCAAGGACGTCCTCGTCGCCATCCAGCATGTCGATGTCAGGTACGTCACTGTCCTGGAACAGCGGATCTTCCTCTTCCGAGGCTTGGGCCTTTTTCGTTGGGGCCGGCTTGGGCCGGGCCTGTTCACTCGCTTTGGCCACCCGCTTTTCAACCACCTGGGACAGGCGGTGGAACACTTCGCCGGTGGAGGCCACCATGTCCCAACGGAAGTCCGGCTGCTTGACCTTTTCACCCCCGAACACCTTGTGAGCCCACTGGATCAGCCCGGCCAAATCCTGGCGCAACCCACGCTGGGCACCGCCCACCAGAACCCAGACCACAATCACGGCCAGCACAATGGGAATGGCGACCACTGCAGCCACCATTACCAGGCTCACTGCCGGCTCGGGGGATCCGGCCGGTTGGTAGGCCACGGACCAGTCCGGATTGATCAGTCGACGGGTTTCGGTGGTGCCCGAGCCGTTGCCGGCAGAAACCACTGTCTGGGCATTGCCGGAAATGGTCTGCACCAGGGCTAGCCGGCCATTCATGTCGGTGTGACCAAGGGTAAGCAGGGGGCGAAGCTGGTTAGCCGGGTACACCGCCAGCAGGCTACCAAGGACGGCCCCACCTTCCGATTGCTGGATGGGAGCGGCAAACTGGAGATACCAGCGACTGTTCCTGGGGAAAGCATCCGGCAACAGTGAACGGCCCTGCTCCGCCCGGCGTGCCAGCTCCAGCCCGGCGAAACCGAGCAGGGTGTCGTTCTGGCCAGTGCGGGGAATCTCGCGGCGAGGGAAGATGAAAACGTCGCTCACCCCGGGCAATGCAGCCTCCAGCTCATTAGCCAAAGCGGCTGGATCGGCACCATTCCTCATGGATTCAATAACATAAGGCTGGCTTGCGATCGCCTGCACCTGGGCCTGCTGCTCGGAAAAATGGCGGTTCAGGCTCTGTTGCGCACTGTCGGCCTGTTGAGCCCGCGCCTGATCAAACGAACTGGTGGCGGAGGGGGTCAACACCACAAAATGCAGCAAGGCGGTAATTGCCACGCCCGCCAGCAGGATGACAAGTGCCTGACTCAGGGCCACGGAGCTCAGTTTCTTGAGCTTGTTGCCGCCATTGCCGTTATTGTTCTTCTTTTTGAATTTTTTCTTGGGTTTCACGTCGTCAGCGTCAGCTGGCGATTCCTGAGCTTTCTTCCTGCCAAATTTCATAGAGCATCCCGCTTGTTGTTACGCCCCGAACCAATCGTTGTCCGGCAATTATAGACGCCAGCGCGGCAACCTGCGCCGACTCAGATCAGGTCAGTGGCGGCCAGTGGAACCAAAACCGCCCTCGCCTCGAGTACTGGCATCAAACTCCGACACCACCTCAAAGTCCGCCTGCACCACCGGCACCAGGACCAGCTGCGCGATTCGCTCGCCAACATTGATGGTGAACGTGGACTGCCCACGGTTCCAGCAGGACACCATCAACTCACCCTGGTAGTCCGAATCGATCAGACCCACCAGGTTACCCAGCACGATCCCATGCTTGTGCCCCAGACCACTGCGGGGCAGGATCATGGCCGCCAGGGAAGGATCGGCAATGTGGATCGAAAGCCCGGTCGGTATCAGGTAAGTATCGCCCGGCTCCAGGGTGACCGGTTCCTTGAGGCAGGCACGCAGATCAATGCCCGCCGACCCGTCCGTTGCGTATGTGGGGAACGGAATCTCGCCGCCGATACGGTCATCCAGAATTCTTAACTGTAATGTCTGTTTGCTCATGGGTGTGTGACCTTGTCGCTGTGTTGGGCAATCAGCGCCACCAGGCGCTCGGCAATCGCCAGCTTGGTATCCGGGCCAATCGATGTCTGGCCTTGCGGCCAGAACACCGTGACCGCATTGCGATCGCTGTTAAAGCCCAGGCCTGGCGAGGACACGTCGTTGGCCACGATCATGTCCAGTTTCTTGCGCCGCATCTTGTCGGTGGCGTAGTGCTCGACATCACTGGTTTCCGCGGCGAACCCGACCGTGAAAGGCGCATCCGGGCGCGCTGCCACCGAAGCCAGGGTGTCGGGGTTGCGCACCAGCGAGAGGTTCATCGACTCGCTGGATTTCTTGATCTTGTTAGCCGCCTGACTTTCCGGGCGATAGTCAGCAACGGCGGCAGTCGCGACGAACACATCGCAACCCTCATCCACTGCTTTCTGGGACGCCGCCAGCATCTCCTCAGCGGTTTCCACCGGCACTACCTGTACGCCCTCGGGCACGGGAATCGACACCGGGCCACTGACCAGCGTGACTGAAGCCCCGGCTTGAGCGGCGGCCTCGGCAATGGCGTAGCCCATTTTTCCGGAGCTGTGATTGGAGATGTAACGCACCGGATCGATGGGTTCCCGGGTGGGCCCGGCGGTGATCACCAGGCGCTTGCCAGCCAACACGCCAGCAGGGATTGCGCCCACCGCATTCAACAGCCGATCAGCCAGATCCTCGGGCTCCAGCATCCGGCCCAGGCCGGTGTCGCCACAGGCCTGATCACCCTGGCCTGGACCCCACACCGAGATTTGCGGGTCGTCGGCCAGCAGTGCCATGTTCCGCTGGTTACGATGGTTCTTCCACATGGCCTGGTTCATGGCTGGCGCTACCGCGATGGGCGCTTCGGTGGCGCAGCACACGGTCGTTAGCAGGTCATCCGCCAGGCCATGGGCCAGCCGGGCCAGGAAGTCGGCCGACGCCGGTGCGACGACGACCCGGTCTGCCCATTTCGCCAGCTCAATATGGCCCATACCGGCCTCGGCCTCCGGATCCAGCAGCGAGGTGCGCACGGGCTCTCCACTAAGAGCCTGGAAGGTAAGCGGCCTAACGAACGCCTCCGCCCCGCCAGTCATCACCACACGGACCTCGGCCCCGGCTTTTTTCAACAACCGAACCAGCTCAGCACTTTTATAGGCGGCAATGCCGCCGGTAATTCCCAGCAGTATGCGTTGGGCAGCCATGATGGGCTCCGTAATTGCCTGACATGAAAGGGCCATACAATAACATGGCCGGCGTCACCGGGCAGGCCGGCAGTTTTTCAAATGTTACCTTTTGCAGTAACCTTTGCAATCAGCCCAAAGGATGCAGGACGCGTCCTCCCTCGTTGCAAGGAAGCCATACCATGAAGGATCTCACCTGGCCCACCGACGAACGCCCCCGGGAACGACTGCTGGCTCATGGCCCGGAAGCCTTGTCGGATGCCGAATTGCTGGCCATTTTTCTGCGCACGGGTACCCAGGGTACGCCGGTAATGGCCCTGGCCCGTCAATTGGTAGAGGAATTTGCAGGCCTGCGGGGTCTGATGACCGCCTCACGCAGACAATTCTGCGAAGTCAAAGGGCTGGGCACCGCTAAGTACGCTCAGGTACAGGCGGCCATGGAAATGGCGCGACGGGTCATGGACGAGCCTCTACGCCAGGGTGATCCACTGCGTTCGCCGGCGGACACCCGGCGTTTTCTGACCAGCCGCCTGGGCACCTATCCGCACGAAGTGTTTGCCGGGTTGTTTCTGGACAATCGCCACCGGGTCATTCAGTACCGGGAGTTATTCCGGGGCACCATTGATGGTGCGGCGGTGTACCCGCGAGAAGTGGTGCGCCAGGCGCTGGAGGATAACGCGGCAGCCGTCATCTTCGCCCACAACCATCCCTCCGGCGTGGCGGAGCCCAGCCAGGCAGACATTTCCCTGACCCGGCGGCTCAAAGAAGCCCTGGGACTGGTGGATATCAGGGTTCTTGACCATATGGTTATTGGTCACGGTGAGGTAATATCGCTGGCAGAACGGGGATTGATGTAGTTAATGGAGCTAAGACGCCACCAATATCTGGCCAAATTCCCAACAATTTTTTGCGTTGGGCAGCCAGTTCTGGTATAAAAGCGTCCCTTTCTGGCGGCGTCTGGCAGGCAGCGTTCCGTTTAAAGGCGCGAACAGGGAGCAGAACCGGCTCCCGGGCAACCAGAGACGCATTAAAACGAATTCGTATTGATTATTAAGACCACTGCTCAGGTCGGAGGCAAGTATGTCCAGAGTTTGTCAGGTTACCGGTAAGCGTCCGGTTACCGGTAACAACGTTTCCCACGCGATGAACCACACTCGTCGTCGTTTTCTGCCGAATCTGCAGAACCACCGCTTTTGGGTTGAGTCCGAAAAGCGTTTCGTGAAGCTGCGCGTTTCCACCAAGGGCATGCGCATCATCGACAAAAAAGGCATTGACGCTGTGCTGGCCGATCTTCGTGCCCGCGGCGAGAAAGTATAAGGAGCCGCATCATGCGCGAGAAAATCAAGCTGGTATCTTCAGCAGGCACTGGTCACTTCTACACGACCAAAAAGAACAAGCGTAACACCCCGGAAAAGATCGCTATGAAAAAGTACGATCCGGTGGTTCGCAAGCACGTTGAGTACAAGGAAGCCAAGATCAAGTAATTGATCCGGCCTCATCGAGTAGGAGGGGGAGTCACCTCCCCCGTCCTCTCACACCACCGGGCATACGGTTCCGTACCACGGCGGTTCATGGTTGGCGCTGAAGCCGA
>NZ_PTIV01000036.1 GCF_002934325.1 Marinobacter persicus | reverse complement strand
GTCATCATGGCGCATGAGTGTAGGTATCCGATAAAGTTGACGAATAATACCTACATTATAAATGATGTTCGCTTACTTTTGCACCCATTAGTAACTCCATGCTCTAGCAAGCCGTGTCTAACCCAGTTTAAATTAAGGTCAGCCCCCTCCCAAAAAAAATGGTATGCGGCCAATTGACTCCAATAGTTATTTTCGGAAACAAATTGATTACTTTTATGATCAATAACCAATGTTCGCATCTCCCCCTCAGCAATAAGATCGATCATACCGCTGACTACTTGACCTAATTCATTCTGGCCCAATGCAGGAAGCTCACACTTCCAACTTTTGCCCTTACCGATTAATTTTTCTATCTGCTTCATAAATGCGTCTAAGTGATCTTTCACATCTTGCAGGGCCACCCTCCCTTCGAGCCCCCCTGCACGCATTGCCAAAGCCTTCTCAAGCATCTCCGGCCTCATAAAAAATACTTGGTAGAGACGATGTACCCACACACCCAAATCGTTTGCTGGAATGTGGGCAAAACCATCAAGATCCAAGGCGGGTCGATACCTAATTTTTTTGATCTTCGGCACTTCCACTGGCTGAGTTTGATTATCCAAAGATGGACTAATGGTGTGTTTTAGCCTTTTGGCTTGCCGATCAGCTTCGGTGAGTAACACGATTTTTTGACACGGTTGACAAAAATCACATGTCCGCTCAACAGAAGATGGCGCAACCTTTAATTCCTCGAAAATGGCGGTTTTTTGCTTCTCATTTCTAGATGCTATCAGCGGCTCAATGTAGCTTAGCATGCAGCCTTTATTAATGACTTCCCAACGAGGCAATATGAGCTGCTCTCGGGCCCTCGATAGGGCCACGTAATAAAGGTTTCTGTCTGTATCGTCCTGCTGTTCAGCAACTAGCTTGGCAAATTGCTCCTCGATCGACTTGTCACCAAACTTTGGCAATATCTTGACAAAACTATCCCTCAACATGGTATCGATGCCGCCGTCTTGATAAGCCATACTGATATTGGGAAAGCGCGGCTCGCTAGCTTTTTCCGCATCCAGCACCATCACCACTGGCCACTCCAGGCCTTTGGAGGAATGCCAGGTTTTCAACACTACAGCCTCTTCAGCTTGGGGATCTGCGGTGGGTTGCTCGTCGACGCTGTCTTTGTTTTCGTTGAGCCACACCGGAAAGGTTGATGCATTTTTGCCGGCAATCCCCATGGCGTTGAGAGTTTCAGGTTGTAGCACTTCAAACTCCTCAGCGAGCCCAATGAGTTTGATCAGGTTAGCTCGGTACTGAGGCCCTTGGGGGTTGTTATTCAGGGATTCAAACAAACGGGCTTCTTCAATGATTCTGAGCAACTGGTTTTTCACCGGCTGCTTTCGCAATGAGTCACCAAGCGGCTCTAATAGATCCTGTAGACTGTGCTTTAAAGCTGTTTTCGGGTCGTAGCTGGCCAACAGTTCGCTGAGCCTTTCGGTGCTTTGCCCACCCATCAACGGCGAGGTGAGCAGATCCAACCAGGCATAGTGGTCCCGTCGATTGTTCAGCGCTTGTAGGGCATTTAATACCCATTGCACCGATTCGCACGCCAAGAAACCGGATTGCTGGATTTGCACTTCTATCCCAACGTTGCGAAGCGCCTCTGCAAATTTCCCTAATCGGGAATGGCCCCGGGCCAGCACAGCGATGTCAGAGCCTCGGATCGGGCGTTTTTCACCAGTATGGCGATCGGTAATCTGGCTACCACTGCCGAGCAATTCCTTGATGTGATTGGCCAGCGCAATGTTGCCTTCAGCAGTGAATCCGGGTTTGGAGCTTTTCCCGTTTGCGTTCAAGTTCCAGTCGTCTTTGCTGAATCGCAGTACCTGTACAGCCGGCAGATCAGACTTATAGCCGGCTTTAGGCTCCAGCTCTTGGTATTTGCTGCCGAATAGCGCGGTACCCACACCATTGATGAACTCCATCAATTTGGGGGTGCTGCGCCAGTTGCTATCCAGCTCTTTGACGACTCCGGGGGTCCTTTCCCCATCGTTCAGCAATTCGGCAAACAGTCGGCTGTCGGAACCCTGAAAGCCCATGATGGATTGCTTGAGATCGCCCACAATCAGCGTGTATTTACTGCTGGCCTGGAAGCGGCGCAGTAAAGCGTACTGCAGGGGGTTTGTGTCCTGGAATTCGTCGATGATAAGGCAATCGTAATCACCGGCAATTTCATCCAGCCATTCCGGGTTAGCTTCCAGCATGTCATTCGCCAGATGCACCATGTCGCCGTAATCCACCAGGCCGGCTTGCTCTTTGGTGTGCTGGTATGCTGCCAGGGTTTCCAATACGCCGTTGATCAAACACTCAATGTGCTTCAGTGCATCGTTCAGGGGCCCAGGGTGAGCACTGAGTTTTTCGGCAGCATTCCAGATCGGTTCGGCCAAATCTGCGCGTGGGTGTTTGTCCCGAATTTTTTTCAGCTTATCGGTATATTGCAGGCTAGCCCAAAGCTTCCAGTCCCGATCCAGTTTTTCCCGTGTGGCGGAATAAATGGTGTCAACGAAGGCGCGGGTATCGCCGTTGTTTCCCCACTCAGCTTTGTGGCGGAGGGTTTTCCCGTCAGGGTATTCAGCCTTTACGGCTTCAATGGCTTGCCAAAGCCCATCCGCATACGGGGTTCCGTCTTTCTGCACGTGACCGTAGGTGGTGGTAATGATGTCTTTTGCTTGCCGTAGCAGCGCGTCGGCTTCACCCGGCGTTGTGTTGAAGCCTTTGCCCAGTGACCGGAGTTTATTGATCAGTGCGAGGATGGTATCGGTAAGCTGTTCGTCCGCTTCCTGGAAGTCCTCACCTTTGTAGCCACCTTTGTATCCGTAGTGTTCCAGATCGTCCAACACAGGCTGGATGGCTTGTACCTGGTCCATCGCCTTGCGCAGGAGAAAGTCTTGCTCCTGCTCCGTTAGTTGCCTGGGCGCAGGGGATTTACCGGCTTCGTAGGCGAAAGATTTCAGTATTTCGAGGCCGAACGCATGAATGGTGGAGATATTGGATTTCTGCAGCAGCCGAGCCTCGGCCATCATGCCCTCTTTCAGCAGCGCCAGACGAATACGGGTGCGCATTTCGTTGGCGGCATCGTTGGTAAAGGTAACGGCCAGTACCCGGTCGGCTCTTACGATGCCCTGCTTGATCCAGTCGGCAAGAGTGCTCTGGATGGTATAGGTTTTACCGGCTCCGGCACCCGCTTTTATAAGGGTAAGAGGCTGGGCAGGCAGAATGGCGGATTGGCTCATGCGTTGCCCTCCCCGTTCCGGGTGAACCGGCTGATAACGGGATTGTCTGCTAGTGCGTAGGGGGTAATTCCCCGGTCTTTCCAGGCTTTTTCATCGGTGCGTTCGTTGAGCTTGATGGTGCCGCTCTGCAGGTTTTTTAGGCGTTCGCGTACCAGCGTGACGGCTTCTGCCGATTGGGCTACAAGGTCTGGCTCAGGCTGCAGCACGTTCAGCTGGTCGCTGGGTTTCAGGTGCTGGTCCGTCAGCAACGTGGTGTCGTTGAGGGTGTAGTAGCCGCTCATGACCTCACTCCCTTTATTTTGCTGCAGGTACAGCTCCCGATAGATCAGGGTTTGTAGCTCATAGCCTTTTTCGAGCCGCTTCAAGCGGCTGCCATGCTTGGATGTTTTGTAATCGACAATCAGGGTTTGGTTGTCGTTGGTTAGCACCGCATCCACAAAACCTTTCAAACGCGTATTCCAAAGCTGGCCCTGCAGTTCCAGTTCCACGTTAGAAATGGTCCAGTTTTCTCGCTGGCACCAAGTGGCAAAGTCGTTCAGGGCGCGGTACACGCTGTTGCGTAACCGGTTACGTTTGAGCCGCCACTGGGGTGAATCCAGAAACGCAGCTTCCTCCTGAACCGCCTGATTGAAAAGGCTGTCGAACAATGCCTCACTCCAGGCCTCGCTCTGATAGGTATAGAACAGCTCAAACACCTTATGGGCAATGGTGCCCTGCACGGAAATGTCCGGAGTTTGAGGCTCCCACTGTCGGGATTTGATGCCTAGCCGGTACAGCAGCCACGCCAGCGGCGACTGCATGAGTTTTTCCAGGCTGCTTGGTGATTCCGGTTTCGGGGTGCCGTCTTGATTCAGCCGGGCTTGCTGAATCAACTCCGGTGCCAGTTCCAGATCTTTCAATTCCGAGGGAACGGGTTGTTCAAGCGTCACTGATGTCTTACGAAGTAAAGAATGTTCAGCCTGAAAAACTGGTTGCTCCAGCTGTTCGGGGTCGAGCTTTTCGAGGGGCTGGAAACACAACGCCATATCCAGCAGGGTTTCGCTGGGTTCCAGGCTGGCACCTTGATGGTCGTTCAGCGATCGCAGGAAGGTAATGCGACGATCGGCCCTTCTCATCAACTCGGCAAATTGTTCCTCCCAAAGTTTTTGGCTTTCTTCAACGGTCGGAATGGCCAACTGTGCGTCCACCGCCAGCTGGTCCCAGCCATCCCGGTTGATGGGACCGGTGTGTTCCGCTTGATAACTGTAATGCCCTTGGTTAAAACCCAACACAAAGAGTTCTTCTACCTGGAACGGAAGCGGCTCGCCTTCCCGGATGATATTGATAGCATGCAGGTAACGGATGCGGTCTTCCTGGGACTCCAGGGTGGTGACTGGCGTTTGCCGGATCACGTTGCTGATTTGATCAGTGAAGGATTGCCCGTCATACAGGCCCATCAAGCGCCGTGTATTGCTTAACAGGGTCCTCATGCGCTTCTTGCCAAGGCCTTTCATTCTTGGACTTTGGGTGTTGTCAGTGATCTTCTTGAGCCAATCCAGCACCGCAGCTGAATTTTCCTCTGGCTGGTTTTGAAGGAGCCGGAGCATGGCCTCTTCTTCCTGGCTTGGCTCATTTCCGAGCGTAAGCTTATCGCCATTACCGAACCGCTCGGCCAATTTATGGCCGAGGCCGGATCCCCATGGCATTAGAGGATTGATGATGGCACTCATCATCGCCATAGGGATGTCTGGCTGAACCAGGCTTGTGAGCAAGTCGTGAATCAGCGATGACTGCCAGTCGAACACACCTGATTCCGGCCGGAGATTGCTGGCGATCAATCCGGCGTATTCAAAGTGTTTTTCCAGCCAGAGTTCGTAATCGCCACCCTTTGGTACGACGACAGCAATCTTCTCCGGCTTCGTGCCCTGTTCGACCGCGGCCTGCACCATGGATGTTACGGCTTCTACCTCTTGAAGGTGATCGCGGCAGGTCAGCCAGTAAAGGTTTTCGAGTTCAATGATGCTTTTTTTCGGATGGAACAGGGTGCTGGCGAACTGCTGGATTGGGCTGTTCTCGGATGCTGGTACGGGTGTCGGGATAAAAGTGTATTTATCCGGTTCAGGCGCCAACCAGCCTTTCGACTTTAGTAAGTCCAGAATTTGCCGCTGCCAAGGGTACAAGTTTTCTTGGGCACATAACGGGTAAACATAGACTGGTTCGATGCACAGCTCATTGTGTTCTGCAAACCACTGTTCCGCGAGTTGGTCTGGAGCTGGGCGTTCGCTAATTCGCCGGGCAAGTTCAGCCAGGTCGTTGTAGTAATGCTGATTTCGGTTGGCTGGGGCCGATATTTTTTTAAGCTGAGACCCTAACGGCATATGGTTCAGAAAAAACTGCAGGCTCGATGTCAACTCGCCGACCGTCGCAGGTTCATCCACCCGTATGCTTTTTGCCCAGAACGCATCAACCATGGCAAGCGCCTCTTCCTGCAGGGCAACACTCCAGTCCCGCTCGCTGGGTTCAATCAGCCACAGCTCCGCTAAGGTTTCTAGCAGCACGGAAAAGCTGCCAACCTTGGCGCCCATGGTGTTGCGAGTAGCAAGCGCGTAACGAATTTCGCTTGCGGTAAGTGCATCGGGGACTAGCAGAAAGTCCATTTCGTTTCCTTTTGCTATGGCCCTAAAAGCCGTTTCAACGCATCTAAAGGCTCCACCGGACTAAACCGGATTCAGGAAGCCACCAAAATCATCCACTCGGACTTTATCAACTTTATGAATCCGTATTGGGCTGGTAATCCAGTTCCGACTTCACACTCTGCCACTGTTGGCCAGCGAAGGTTCTTGCGTCGATACCCCAGATGTACCGAAAGCCCTTAAGAAGCAATACCAGGAAAATAACTGGAATAATTACCCCTTTCAGGGTTAACAGGGCCATCAGGTTGAGCATGGAGTCGATGAGTTTCTCGGTTTTATTCTTGATCTGCCCGAAATTCATCATCTCCTTGGCAGAGGCGAAGAACCCTTTGCCCCCACCCTGAAGCTCGTCGTTGAGATCTTCCAATTTTTCATCAACGTTCTCAAACTTTTCGGTGTAGGCATCCAGTTGATCAAGTGAGTCTGACAGTGCACTTTCACGACGCTCGACCTGTGCTTTCTGGCCTTCATATTCGGGATTTTCAGAGAAGTACCGGTCCCTGAGCCCGAGTTCGTCTTTGAGTGCTGTAAGTTTCGACTCAGACGACTCAAGCTCGCTCTGCGCATCGGCCACTTGCTCCTGCGTTTGCGAGATTGTCTGGAGTAGAGCTTCCCTTTCTTCCTCAAGATCCCTCATTTGCTGTCTGATTTCGATAGTTTCAGGATCCTGCTCATCGACTTGACTGGCCTGCTGCCCGATGGCCGCAACACTGTTGGAAGCTTCTTTCAGACTTTCATGCTGGGTCTTTGTTTTGTCATCCATAAACGCTTGGTCAACAAGACCGTTCAAAAAGATGACTAAGACAAACAGGAATCGAGCCATTCCGACCAACGCAAAGGCTTTAAGCAGAAACCCCGAATATCGGCCTTGCTGTATATAAAGTGAAGCAATCAATAACAAACCGGCAGCCGTTATGAGTAGCTTAAAAAAAGTAGTCGAGACTATCTCGGTCAGAATTTTTTGAGTAATCAGGGAGCCTATGGCCATTTTTAAGATAGAAGAAGCGTCTTCTATCAAATCGTCAACAGGATCCAGGATCTGGCCGAACTGTACCGATGCCACGAATGCATCAACCTCCACAGACTTGATCACAGAGATCGCCGCATTGGTCACGCGAAGCGTGCCAAAAATCCCCAACGCTTGGACCGTGGATTCATCGACGTATTCCTCTGCTTTGTGGTCGATGATGCTCAGCCAGGAGGCCAAGATAATCAGAACGATCACACCGATTGCTACGTGACGTTTCCGCCCACTAAAGGTTTGATTATCTAAGTCCATGAAACCTTCTCTCACTTTTTCAATATTATTAGGTCGGTACATGCGCCAAAGCTATCGACGCACCCCCCCCTTCCTTTCGCCAATTCAAGAACAGCCAGTAGTGACCCATGCAAAATGTTCGGCGCGCAATTCGCGCTCGTGGGCATAGCGATAACCGCAAAGCTTTCCTCCATCACGATCCCCAGCCACGCTGTAATCCAGACAAGCAATATGCTTGTTCAGAGGTGCAGGTTCGCCTTGCATCCAGTAGTGGCCAACGAATAGCGGCTTTTCACCGTCATATCCCGGCAAAATATGAGATGCCACCGGTTGGTGAGGGATCCTGTGGATTTGGTCACCGGGCACCATAGCCAAGTCACGATATGTCAATTCACCCTGCTGCCACCATTCGGCGCGGATATTGGTCCGCTTGTTGTTATCTTTGTCGAAAAAGTGGTGGTCACCCGGCAACGGGATTTCCAGGCCTTTAAGCAAGGTTTCAATCGCTTCGTAGGCGTCGGTGCCCTTGCGGGCAGTTGCTTTCCAGGCTGTGGGGAGTAGTCGATTTTCGGAATCGAGGTAGGGCTCAATGCGTTTGACGAAGGCCGGATCCCAGCAGGCATGCACCACGCGCAGTTCCGGTAAATCCAGGTATACCGGCAGCATTTTGAACCATTCGATGAAGCTTTGGTGCAGTTCACTGCCCTCACCCACCTGTTCCAAAAAAGCCTGGTGCTGGCCCCGGTTTTTGTCGGTGTGTGGGCGCAGATACTCACCCGGATTGTCCGGGTCTTCCAGGGCCCAGGCGACGGCATTGAATTCGTGGTTACCCATGACGGCCAAGGCCTGGCCGTTTTCGACCATATTCCGGGCGATGGAGACCGTTTCTACTTGCTCCGGGCCGCGGTCGACAAAGTCCCCCAGAAAGATGACCTTGCGCTCGGCATGCTGCCAAACGCCGTCGATTTCTCGATAACCCATTTTAGTGAGGAGGGCTTTGAGTTCGGCGGCGTGGCCATGAATATCGCCGATCAGGTCGTACATCGGTTGTCTTCCTTGTTTTCCGAGTCGTTAGCTGCCTAAGTCTGCCAGTTCTGACGACAGATTGGTAATGAGCTCCCGCCGGACCAAATAACCGGTCAAAGGGCGGAATGGCTTGGGGCACGTTGGGTTAAAAAAAGGACCATACAGTTTGATGGTGTGAGTGCGTTATTGAGCTTTTCGGTAACGTGTACTCACTCCTCATCAGATAGTAACCGAAGCAGAATTAGAGACTGGCCCGTTGTGCTTGCCTAGAACCGCTCCATCGGGGGCCAGCCGGTACGCCTTGCGGGGCTCGTAGAAGAACCAATATTCCTGAATATCGCCCCACATTTTTAACGTCCCATCGGTTTCAGCCATATGCTCCCGCACCAAGGTTTGAGCTTTCGCTAACTGTTGCTCTAATGACAGCTGCCAGAAGCCTTTTGGAAACGAGACGTACCGAAAGGATTCGCACGCGGCCAGGGCAAAGAGTGGCTGAGTCGTGCGTTTAAAGTGCGTGTCTACCCAGATATAAGGCTTGAAAGCTTGCCAGTCATCAGACACATCCTGATTAATGTTCCCGATGCGTTGACGAACTTCCTGCTCATCCAGCCTGGCCACTTTGCTCAGCGCCACCAGGAATTCGGGGGTACTGTATTTCAAGTCAAAGCCGCCATCCTTCAGACCGAGCGTTTTACTGGTCAGGACGTTTTCAAGGCGGTGCATGTTTTTCTCACTCGGGTGCGGATACCCCATGGCTTTCAGGATTTCGTGGGGCGTTTTGCCCTTCAGGCCGGCTTTAATATCTTTTCTCAGCTCAGCTTCCATCGCTCCCCTCCTTGTTCAGCCATTCAATGACCGGCTGGACCTTGCGCTCAGATACGGTGCCTTCTTGGCCGTCATAAAACCAATCCTGAATCGCTTCAAACAGCGCGGTATTGATGAACACACCGTTCTCTAGCCGCTCGGCGATATCCGCTGCAATGGCATCGTATTCATCGAAGCAGTCGTTCTCCTGGCAACAGGTGTTCATGGGGTCGGTATAAAATAACGCCCGGGACAAGGCCGCTGCAGAAGATTGTTCGCTCATACCCCCTCCATTGCTTGATGCGTTTATGATACCGAAGGAATACGACAACTAAGGTCGCACCACCGTGACATCATAAATCGGAACAGTCAGGTCTCGCCCAGGCCATATACAACCTCTGCGTCGCTCTGGAACGATTCAATCAACGGCAGCGCCTCTTCCATGTGCGCAAAGCGGTGGTTACCCCCTTCGAACACTTCTACCTGATAGTATTCCGAAAGCATTTGCTGAGTGTGCCGTGCCTCAATCACCTCATCGGCTTCGTCCAGCAGAATCAGCCCGCAACCATTTTTGGCGATGGGGTAATAACTGGCGACAGTAGATTCCGAGAGCGTGTAGGGCTTGCCCTGATAGTCTTCGCCTGCGCCAATGTAGTTGCGCAGCGTTTGGGACGGATCCGCTGCGGGATTGATCGCGACAAACGGAATACCCAGAGACGAGCCGAGTTCCGTAGCCAACCAACCGCCCATAGAAGTTCCGACGATGACATCCACATTGGCGAAATTGCCGCGCTCGATCACATGGCTGATCACTTCATCGGCGCGGCGGGTGTAATCGATATTACAGCCACTGACCGAGCCGAGCCTTGCCAAGGTCTGGACTTTGGAATTGCCGGGATCAAAACTACTGGCGAAGCCGTGACAGTAGAAGATGTTCAGCATAAGGCCTCCTTGGGCTTATCAAATCATTTACCCGTAAATTACCACTCGGCTGCGACATCCAGCGTCGCTGCCTTGTGGAATCATTACAGCTCTACTTAGCAGCAGATAATCGCGCTATGGTCAGAAGCAAGCATTGTTCGTAACTTCAGGAGGCCCGTGACACGTTATGCCCTACCCCATTGAAGAGAAACTCGTTATCGCCGTAGCTTCCAGTGCTCTGTTTGATTTGTCGGAGTCGGACCGGGTATTTCAGGACCAAGGGGCGATTGCCTATCGGGATTACCAGGAAAAGCACCTGGACGTTCCACTCGATAAAGGCGTGGCGTTCCCGTTTGTGCGCCGGTTTCTGAACATTAATAGACGCTTTCCGGACACGACCCCAGTTGAAGTGGTGCTGATCTCTCGCAATTCGTCCATCACTGGCAAACGAGTATTTCGCTCTATTGAGCATCATGGGTTGGGCATTTCCCGGGCGGCCTTCCTGGAAGGTAAATCGCCCTACCCCTACATTCCCGCCTTCAACGCCTCGCTGTTTCTGTCATCCAACGAAAGGGACGTGCTGGATGCCATCGACTACGAATACCCGGCTGGCACGGTCTTGCCTAGCCAGGTCGTTGATGACGAGGATGACTGGGAGCTACGCATCGCTTTTGATTTTGACGGTGTGATTGCTGACGACGCCTCGGAGCGTGTATTCAAAGGCAGTGAACTGGAGGCCTTTCATGAGCACGAAACCTCCAAAGCCAGCATCCCCCACAGTCCCGGGCCATTGGCGGACCTATTCCGCAAACTGTCTCTGTTGCAGCAATTAGAAGATGAGGCCCAAAAAGAAGATCCGTCATACCAGCGCATCCTGCGAACCGCCATCGTCACTGCCCGCAGCGCGCCGGCGCATGAGCGGGTGATCACCACTTTGGAACACTGGGGAGTGGATGCTAACGAAGTGTTCTTTTTGGGTGGTATGAAGAAAGATCGGATTCTGAACATCCTGAAACCGCATATGTTCTTTGACGATCAGCGCAGTCATCTGCAATCCGATGCCGGAAACATCCCGATGGTGCATATTCCGTTTGGAGTGGCGAATATAAGGTAAGCCTGGTCAGATAATCGTTCTAACCTGATTCCAGACGTCAACGGCGGGCCCTCCGGACGAAAACTGCCCATCCAGCCCATACGCCATCCGCTCAAGCGGCATATGCTCGTAACCATAGCGGCGGTATTCCTGGAGATACCGGGACACACAACCACCAACACCCAATTGTTGCCACTGGACCACATGAACCAACTCATGGAAATAAATGCGCCGATTCTCGGCCACCGAAGGCAGGAGGTAGTAGGTATCGTTCAGCGTGAGGCCGACCATGTTTTCACCGAAGAATCCGCCTAGCCCAAGCTGATTCAAAAGCCGGTTGTCTGGCGTGGGTATATTCGGTGTAACCACGAAGCGGCACTGCGCCAGAAACTCCGGCGCGAAGTAACCCTCAAAGTCATCAGCAAATTGACTACACGACTGCCGGACAGACTCATGCTGCCGACTAACCTGTCGAATCCATTTTTCGATCGTTTCAATCAATGCCTTGTCTCCCAGTCTCCATTGAACACGACTTTTTCTTGTAGGCTAACAACCCTGAACGACACAACTGGTCGCCCCTGCAGGTTACCATCACCCCATTAATGGTAGGATCCTCAGCAGAAGGACAATACAGCAAGGAGATCGCATGGCCCTTCGTTTTCGCCGAACGGTATCCATATTCCCTGGTGTTCGACTCAATCTTGGCAAGCGCGGCGTTAGTGTGTCGGCCGGCGTTCGCGGTGCCAACCTTACCTTGGGACGCAATGGGCTGTATGGCAATGCCGGCATGCCGGGCACCGGTTTGTCGTATCGGGAAAAGCTCAACAAGGGTAATACCAAGGGGCTCCAACGGTCGGCCAAGCAATCTCCGAAAGTCCCTGCTATGGCCGAGCAAATTGCTAATGTTGATCTGAACACCACCACCGGCGACATCGCGATTCTGGATGCAGATGGCCAGGACCTGGGCGATGAAGGCTTTGAGGTTGCCAAAGAGTATGCCCGGGACGCGTTAGAGGCGACTTTATCCGAACAGGTGGACGAGCATAATCGGATGATGGCTCGTATTGGCGATATCCACTTGCAGACACCTCCACCGGATCAGTTTCCAGCCCTGGAACCGGAGCCATTTGAAGCCCCGCCTCCAACACAACCTGAGCTAAGAAGGCTGGATCTAAGAGCCCGACTTTGCCCCGCCAGAAAACGCGCCATTGTCGAATCCAACGAGCGCAAAAAGCATCGTTACCAACAACAGTATCTTCGCTGGCAAAACAACAGCACCCAACATGACCACCGTGAACAGGTCCGCGCTGCACTCTACGACCAAGCTGAGAAAGGCGATCCAGAGGCGATGGAAGCGGTGTTGGATGATCACTTGCTGGATATCGACTGGCCCAGAGAAACTCAGCTATCGTTTGAGCTCTCCGAGGATGGCCGGACTCTGATGCTGGATGTGGATTTACCCGAGATTGAAGACTTCCACACCACTGAACTGCGAATGTACCAGCGAGGTGTTGGCGTCTCAGTGAACACATTGTCTGATACGGCCGTCCGCAAGCTCTATATGGCCCATGTGCACGGTATGGGCTTTCGGCTGATTGGCGAAGGCTTTGCGTGCGCACCGACGGTTCACACGGTGATCCTTTCCGGATTCACCCAAGTGCCGGATACCGCCACGGGCGGACAAACCGATAAATACCTGTACAGCGTGAAGGTCAATCGAGAGGCCTGGCAACGCATCCAGTTCGACAACCTGGACGTTGTCGACCCGGTTGACGCACTGGCCGCTTTTGAGCTGCGGCGCGATATGACCAAGACCGGGATTTTTCGGGCTATTGAGCCTTGGGATTGAGGCCCTACTCGGTTGCCTGCCTCCAAAACGCAATAGTCTGTGGCTGCACGTAACCGCGCGCTTGTCCGATTTCAATAAACGCCTGCTGAACCACCCGGGCCAGTTCGGGCTGGTGGCACAGGTGCAGGCTGCGAATCATGCGTGTGATGCGCAGGTGGTTGTGGCCACCGCGTTTTAGCCAGATGTGCCGGTAAGGATGTAAGTCCTCCCGGGGCTCAATGATATGCTCTGCCCGCTTTAGCCCACAGAATCTCAACATCCGATCCAGTGCACGGCGATGCTGGAACCTCAGAAATGGATCTCGACGGAACCATTGCTGGTCGGCCTCGTTTAGCACCGGTGCCTGAAGGTTCGCTCGGCTGGGCGTGTCGATCGGAAACAGCCATTGAACATAGTCGTGGGTGTGCTCCAGCCAGAAATCGTCCAGTGCCAGAATATCGTTCAATGAACGACCTCGGTGATCCACCTGCTCACCGCGCATAAAGCGTATAAGCGGGCTTTTGCCCCACTGTGCCTCGGAAAAAAGTCTTTTTAGTTCGTGCTCTGGCCAAAGTTCGGCATTGCTGTCATCAAAAACGATCATCCATAGCGGGCTATCAAAGGCATCCACCAAGCCGGCGTAGTTCACCAGGGTGTCCGGAATCACCACGGTTTTCTCGGCACTCAGGATGATCGCATTGCCTAACATCCTTCGCTGGATCCGTCTTGCCTCGGAGTTATCAGTCGGCAAGGCTTGCAGATCACGGCGCAAGATGTCCCAACGGGGTTCGGCATACAGATTCAACGCCTGCCAATCCGGAGAGACAGTGATCACCAGATCGCCTGACATCAACGCCTTTAGTTGCGGGCATAAGAGGGACAAACGCTCCCGGCTTAAATGCAGTTCCCGTGAGGGAGTTTCCTCCGATGGTGTTACTTGATGTAGGCAGCCCG
Organism: Marinobacter persicus; assembly: GCF_002934325.1. Taxonomy (GTDB): domain Bacteria; phylum Pseudomonadota; class Gammaproteobacteria; order Pseudomonadales; family Oleiphilaceae; genus Marinobacter; species Marinobacter persicus_A. The sequence continues at coordinate 13,903 of NZ_PTIV01000036.1, read as the reverse complement.
TTTTCCAGGCCGGTGTCCGTTTTTCCATCTCGCTCTCCCTGTTCACTGAATAAAGCCAATGGGCTGGTTGATGACGCCATCGGTTTGCTGACGCTGTTCGTCTTCCAACGCTGTCAGCAACCGACCGGTCCTCGGCTTGAAGCCCCGTAGACGAAGGTTTTGAACCGCCGCACGAATCACCCCTGGCGTCAGGTAACTCAGATGCTGCAAGTTTTCCTGGGTAAGCGCCTCGGCCTGCTCCTTGTCGGCCACGCAAGCGGAGATAATGTCTCGCACCTGTTGAGTGGTCAGGTAATCAAAACCGACCTTCAGCTGAAACCGGCGCAGGATGGCTTTATCAAAGCTCTCAAACCGGTTAGTGGTGGCCAGGAATACGCCTTCAAAGCGCTCCAGGCGCACCATGAATTCATTGCTTGCGCCCACTTCCCAACTTTGGCGAGCCATGCTGCGGTTGTAGAGAAACGTGTCCGCCTCATCGAGCAGCAACACAGCACCGGTGCGCTCAGCCCTGTCGAACATGTCGGCGATATTCTTCTCGGTCTGCCCCACGAACATGCCCAGCAAATCGCTACCAGACTGCAGCATGAAGGGCTTTTTCAGCCGCCTGGCCAGTTCCTGCGCATAGGCGGTTTTGCCGGCGCCGGGCGGGCCATACAGGCAAAGCCGAGCGGTACCTTCCCGGCGAATCAGGCGCTCGACGTTTCGCAGCGAAGGCCGAGTGTTGATCCACTCGGTGCGGAAAGCCGGGAAATCGGATTTTTTGGTTTTCTTAAGAATCTGCCCTGGCTTGCCCTCCCCCATCACCGACAGCCGTTGGCGAATCAGGGCTTCCAGGCGCTGCTGGTTTCGGGTGATTTGTTTTGCCGGCAGGTGCTGCCCTATCTCGGCCAGATTTTGTGCCAGCGCCGGCGTCATCCAGGATTTGCGGGCGGCTTCGGTTATCCAGGCGGACGCCACAGGGAGTTCCGACAAGGTCTGCTCAATTCGCGAAGCCTCCCGATCCCCACTGGTACCCTGAATTTCAACAATGAAATCAAACCGACGGAGAAAGGCGGGATCCACTTGGCGAATATCGTTGCTGATCCAGATCACCGGCGCCTGATTGTCTTCCAGAAGTTGGTTGAACCAACCTTTGGCAAGCTGATCGGATTTGCGGAAAGCATCCTCCATCTCGTCGAACAACAGAATGGCGCCCAGGCGGTCTTCCAGAAACATTTGCGCCATTTTGGCGGCATCCAGGCGGATGCGCCCGGTCAGAGCCCGGGAACGATCGTCCCGGGTGGGCACTTCATAAAGCGGGGCCGACACATTGGCAGCCATCGCCCGAGCCAGCTGGGTTTTACCGGTGCCCGGTTTGCCATAAAGCAGAATGTTTTTGCCGTGGGCTTTGCTTTGAAGCGCATCCTGCAGGTAATCCAGCATGAGCTGAAGCTCCGGAACACCCCGAAAGTCTCGGATCTCGTGCAACGCCGGCGGTCCCGGTGGGCAGATATACCGGAACAGCAGTTCTTCAATATCGTCACTTTCGCCACCTCTGTTGCCGTCACAGACATCCGAGGTTGCAATCACCAGTTGACCAAGCAAAGGACCGGCTTCCACCAGATCCCAAATATCGGTATTGGGATTCGGGCCTTCAATCAGGCGGATCTGGCTCAGGATGGCGTTCTCATCCAGCGCTTCGTTCAAGGCACGAGTGGATTCGCGCATGGCCCGGGCCAGCGCACTCACCGAGTTGCTGTAATCATTGATTTCAAGCTCCCGCAACGTTTCTCTGGCTTTGGGGTATTTCAGCAGCAGGATGGCGTAGATCAACACCTTGATTTCCACCTTGCCCGGCCTTAGCAGCTTGATCAGGTTCTTCAGCAGCGGCTCAAACGACAGCTTCGGGGTGCCATTCAGACTTCGGGTCAGCGATTTTTCACGCCGGCGAATGGCGCGCAGATAGGCAGGACTGCCGGGCTCGGACTCATCGTCGGTTTTGGGCGTGATGCCCATAAACGACAGCGGTGCGTCATCCCGAAACATAACCGGTTGGTTATGATTGACCGGCGATAGGAACAGGCGACAAACGTAGATTTGCAGAAGTTTCAGATCGTCCTTTGAGGGAGAAGCAGTTTGCTCCGTCTCCTCGGCTTCACTGACGAGTTCTTTCCATAACAGCATAGGCGGGCCTCCTGAATGTCTGGTGACATTATGAGACCCGCCTGCGACATTTAACGTCGCTTAGGCTCCATTCTTGGCTAAATTCGCTCCGTTAAAACCGAAGCTCTGGACCGATAGAGAAGATGTGCATATCGGATTCCAGATTGGATAGACCGGAATCCAGGTCATCACCGACGTTGCTGAGGTAATCCCATTCAGCCCGGACAGCGAAATGATCTGTGAACTCAACGACAGCACCGAGACCGGTACGGAAACCCACACCAGTCTCACTCTCAGAGCCTGACGCTTTGCTGCCATTGACGGTGATAGAGCCATCAAACTTCTGATACCAGAATTGCGCACCGGCTTTCGCAAAGAGCCGCACAGGCCCCATATCCGGAGTAAAAACCAGCAGTGAGCCGTCGAACATGTGGTAGCTCACATCCATGGCCGCTGACACGTTATTACCATTAACAACTCCGCTCGCGGCAAACGACGTGTCATCGATGTAGCGATACCCGCCTTCAAACGCGAGGTACTTGTCGAAAAAGCCACCGGCGGTTATCCGGCCGGTAACCGCCTCATCATCACAACTAACCCCCGCACCGGAGAGATCGTCACAAAAGTCTTTGACGTCAGCCTGGCCAAGGCTAAAGGCAGCATATTGCTGATCGGCTGAAGCAGCACTCGCGCCGCCGGCAAGTACACAAGAGGCAAGTGCAAAAGGCATAAACTTCAATGTCTTGAACATCCTTATCGTCCTTTCTATCAATGAATGGTTAGCTTCCGGCGACATGCTACCTGTCTAGCAGGCTAATTTCTTCCCCCTTTAAGGCTTTTGGTCCACCTCACGGCTCTTACTCCACCAACGTCTGCCGAGTTCTGGCCAACCCTTGTTGGAGCGTATTGGCTATCTCTTCTTTCAACCAAACCGGTTCCAGAATATCGCAATGCAGGGCCTGTGCCGTTAGCCACCAGCGCAAGTCCTGGGTATCACCGACGGTGACAGCAATCTCAAACGTGTCCTCATCAATTTCCGTCGTGATCTGGTCAAAACCCAGCGGAGATTCAATCAAGTGATTAAGCGCCGGTTTGTCACAACGCAGCTTCAGATACACCGGCTTATCGGATTTCAGAATGCCCATGGCACCGGAGTGAATGTAGAAGTCCAGATCAAAGTCTTCAGGCCGGTCTACCGGTTCTTCGAGAAGTTCCCCTGTCGTGGCCCGGTGCAGTACCAGCTGGCGAATGCCCTCCCGGCCATCGATGGTGCCAATCAGATAGACATTCGGGTCCCGGAAAATGAGGCCTAACGGGTGCACGGTAATGGCTTCCGGCTCGGGCCATTTACGGGCCTGGTAGGTCAGTTGGCATTTGTATTCCCGAAGCAGCGCTTCGGTGACCGTTTCCAGCACATCCGCATCAATGGCCGGGCGTTGGCCACCGAGGCCTCGGTTAATAACGCGCACATGGTTGGGCCATTGGCCCAGCGGGTTTCGCTCGCGCAGCAGCGTGCGATGCGCTTCATCGAAATGCGGTTTCAGGTGAGACAATGCTCTGGGCGGCAACAGTGGCTTGAGGTAAGCCTGTGCCAACTCAAAGGTCAGCGCCGCCGGCAAATCCAGCGCAGGGATGATGTCCATGGTGGTTTCCCGGTCGAAGGACCATTGGTGCGGCCGGGAGCTTTCATCCACCATTAACGGGAACTCGACACTCAGCTTTTCCAGATCCCGCTGAATGGATCGCATGGTGACGGAATAGCCCTGCTCTTCCAGGCGCTGGGATAACTCACCCGTCGTGATCGTGCGAGGGTAACGGGGCACCATCCTAAGCATGGTGAGATAACGAATGGCGGTGTTCGACATGGCGCCTTCCTTTGCAAATTCGAATTGAGAGCGACTGCGGGTGTCGCATGCCTACTGTACGATATTGGCGATAGAATGGAAGGCTTTGAAAGGATGGACAAAAGTTGAAGGCGCACCGCCCATGCACACCGACACAGTAGAGTTTGACCTGAGCCAGGTGCTCAATTACCCGATCACTGTGCGGATCAAGGGCTGGCATTCGGATCAGCCGCTGCAATGGACCAGTTTTAATGATGACGGCCTGGTAGCCGAAGGGGTTTTCCTGGAGGCACCCGGGCTGCCGCTATTTACGCTGGGCGATGACAAAGGCCAGCGCCTGTGCGATGCCATTCCTGCTGACATTAACGCCATTTGCGGTTTGATGCCTGCAATGGACTTCCAGCTCGCGCAGGCTTGCGCCGTTTCGGCTGCCGCAAGGCAGTTAGCGAGTGACGCGCCGTTACTGTTTCTGCTCGCAGTCGATTACGCCCGTCAGCAACCGTTATCCGTGGATGCATTCGAGCAACTTTTAACGTTCAGGCGCGCGGATATCCTCAACGCTGCAGGCCTGCGCGGCAGCAAATCCTTGGCACGCCTGGTTGGCCGACTTAAACTCTCGCCGATGATGCCCTGGGAGCTGGATGATGTTCGCCGGGCATTACAGCAACCCGACTTTCTTGCCCTGCTGCGCCATCATCCGGAGGTTCACCTGAACCATCTTCGTTTGCTGTTGCGGGTTCGACGCCCCTTGTGGCCGGGCATGCTTTGTTTGGTAAACGAATACACACAGGCGGCGGATTTAACCTGGACCTACCGGATGATCCGAGACACTCTGAATCTTGCAGGCGGCAACGAGCGGGTGTTGGCTCAGGTAAACTCCCGGGAAGACCTGCAAGATCAGCACGACCGCTTTATCGAACGCTTCAACCGCCAGAACCACCGTAACTCAGAAGAGAAGCGACTTGAACTGGCACAAGAGCTTGAGGAGGAACACGGTGAATATCCTCAGCCGCCCATCGCACCGGTGGAAGGCATAGAGCCCCTCACCTCTTGGCTGGAGCTGCTGGAGGAAGGAGCCACCATGCGCCATTGCGTGGGCAGCTATGACGTGGCCGTGGCCGGGGGTGAGGTTTTTATATACCGGATGATCTCGCCGGAACGGCTGACCATTTCACTGGAACACCGCAACAACGCCTGGGTGGTTGGTGAGGTGCGTGCTTCATGCAACGCCAACCCCTCACCTGACACATTGGAACGGGTAAGGCGCTGGGTCAACCTCTAATCGCAATCAGTGCCTTCTTTTACAATCACTTCGGGTTTTGACCGGCTCCAGAACAAATGGCGTTCATACAAGAGCAAACCAATCGGCGCAAATAGTATCGCCACCAAGCGGAAAGGCAAAGGCAGGCTTTCCAGAGGAATCTCCAGTAAATCATTGGTCGCCTTATAGGACAGCAGCCCCAGGCTCAACCAAGCAACGAGAGCAAAAAATCCCAACAGATAGATCATGCTGAACAGCTCCTTTTAGACTGCATTGAAGCTCGCGCTTGCCGCTTTCGTGGCAAGCTCATTCTTCCAATCATCAATCGGATTCCGGGCGTTTACGTCCTTTCATCAGGGCATTCGGGTCATCCACCGGGCTGTAAAAATCCATGTAATCCTGCACGGCTTTGTCTGTAGCCTCGTCGGCAATGTTGAAAACGAACGAGCAGACAAGGTTCTCCCTGGAAATGGTAAAGATTGAAACATCCGTACCGAGGGATGAGGCTGTCCGCTGTATACATTCGTATTTGGGATTCTCGTAGCACAACCAGCGATACCAGGTCTTGATCAGGTGACTCACCCCGTCATGGACAGACTTCCCGGTTTTCAGTGCTAGCGAGCAATAGAGCATGTGCTCCAGCATGTCCGGGAAATCATCAATGGAGGACCGCTCAAGATCAAACGGCGAGTCGGGGTCGAAAAGACACCCGTAAATCTCGTGAGTAAAAGCATTCGTGGTGTCTTCCGCTTCCGGAATGCTTTCCACTCCGTATTCTTCCAAAAGGGCTTGGTAGTTTACTGGCATAACGAACTCCTTTTTCTAACGCTCCTGTGGTGTAGTTGATCGGATGCCTGAATCTTCGGCTTGATGCCGTCGAGAGGAGCTTACCGGGCTACCCCAACTACGAATTCCTCACAACCGGTTCCGCCTCAATATCAACCGCATGTGCTGATCCTTCTTGCGCAACACATGCCCATTCTCGCAAGTCCACACATCCGTCCACCATGAGAAGGCGTTACCAGCGCCGTGGTAATTATCTTTAGTGACACCAACCTCTGTGGACACTGCCTGACACTGAGAGCAAAAGACTCTCGCCCTCCCCTGTGTGACCCAGTCGTCAATGTCTTCGGCGATCTCCCGGAAAGCACCTGGCGGCAACAGGCTGACGGTTCGCTCGTCAAAAGAGGCCCGCGACAGCCAAATGGGTAGCGCTTTTCTCACAACCTCGGCCTGAAAGTTCTGAACAACGTGCTCGTCGGCATTTTGCCGTGCCCAGGACAATAAGTCCCGGGTGCGTATCGTGACATCACAGTAAAAGCCATCCTCCTTGTCAGCCCGAGAAGCAAGCAGAATCCATCCGTGGCACTGGGGAAGCGCATCCACATAATCCTCGATGGCTTGACTGATACGCCGATGACACTCCTCCACTCTGGCGTGCTGGCGATACGTCGGGGACAGTAGGTACTTCAGAAGGTGCGTGAGGTTCGACATGTCCGTTGTCTCCAGAAAGGATTTGATACTACTGCATTGCCACTATGCAGTGGCGATACGACAAATGATGTCGCTTTTCCTGGAAAACTCAGTTTTTCGCGACCTCGCGTATTAGGCCAAGGCTTATCCCCAATCTTCCATTCGCAAAGGCCTGTGATAAAGTTCGGTCGATCACCTACCGACGCAAGGAAGCTCCAAGCCAATGCCCGACAACCACAAGATTGCCCTCCTCATTGATTGTGACAACGTCAGCTATCACTCCATTGAAGGAGTGCTCCAGGAGTTGGCCAAGTACGGATCGGTGAATGTCCGTCACGCGCACGGCAATTGGAATGGCACCCAACTGAAAGGCTGGATCGACAAGCTCCACGCCAATGCCATCCGACCTATCCAGCAATTCGCATACACCCCCGGTAAAAACGCAACCGATTCGGCCATGATCATTGACGCCATGGACCTTTTGTATTCCGGTAATATCGGGGCTTTCGCCTTGATGACCAGTGACAGCGACTTTACCCCACTGGTCATGCGCATTCTGGAGGCGGGCCTGCCAGTCTTTGGTTTTGGTGAGCGCAAAACACCACAACCCTTTGTAAATGCCTGTTCCCAGTTTATCTATACAGAGAATCTCCGTTGTGAGGAAGAGTTCGACGAGGATGCATCGGAGCTTTCCATGCAAGCGGCGGCGCACAAGAAAAAGTGGGGACGTAATGAGCTGCTGGGAGAGTCAGGCTTGGTCAGAACACTGAGGACCGCCGTTGACCAGACAGCCGATGACGAAGGTTGGGCACACCTTGGCCGAGTCGGACAATACATATCAAACAACAGCTCATTTTCTCCCGTCAATTACGGCTACAAGAAACTCAGTGATCTGGTGCGTGCGAGTGAACTGTTTGACGTCTCAAAACGTGAAAAGGGCGGCCTGTATATCAAAGTACCAGGCTAGCCTACCCCTTAGCCGTCTGCCGGAATGATTTGTGGCTCTCCCGCCACCTGTAAACGCTGCAGGCTGTGTACAGGCTCGCAGACCAACGGGGCCGGAATATGTGTCCTCATCATGCCCTGGAACGCACCCACCTGATGAAAATCCGGATCCAGCCACAAATCAAATTCCTCCGGTCGTAACATCAGCGGAATGCTTTTGGGATGAATGTGGCTGAACCTGGGGTGTGGCGGCAGCGTGATGACCGTAAACGAATTAACGGACTCATCCCCAAAGTGCCAGGTCTGCCATAGGCCTGCGAGCGCCGTCGCTTCATTTTCAGGATGAATGTTGTACACCTGCTTGCCCCGCCATTCATGGAATGCGCTGACTGGCAGGATACAACGCTTAGATGGATAGGCTTTCTTCCAAAGCGGGCTGCTAGTGAGTCGGTCACTGCGGGCATTGAACGTGTTAAATTTCGGATTCGGCCGGTAGCCATGGCCATCCAGTCTGGGCTCGATTAACAATGACCAGATTCCTGGCAGCAGATACCTATCCCCGGCCGCTTCAATCACGAATTCACCGATGCCGCCCGGCGGCACGTTGTGTTGTGGCTTTGGCAGCTGATCGGGCAAGCCGAGCTGGTTCATCAGCTGCCTTAACTCCGGTGAGTCCCCAACATTGTACCGGCCACACATAGTCTGTCCCCGTTAACCCGATCTCCCGCCAACCTTATCAGACTGGCGCTGAAATAATCTCAACCAGGTCTTTAAGAGATCGCGCCAGGCGGCCCAACTTCCAAACGACCAGAATCTCTACATTACGAAGCATTGCTGCAGCGCTGGCCGCTCTTTCAGTGCTCCGTCAAATTTTACCGGAAGGCCTGTTCAGCTCGCGCTTTCTTCAGAGCATCAACCTCAATTTCGGGATCTTGATCGTTTGTGCTGACCAGTGCGAAACCTCTGATCATAAAAGGTACCTTTTCAGTTCACAGATTGCTGAACCGGGTTGTTGGACACGAGATCAGATGAAATTGGGTATTTTTGAGGGATGAACGTGAGCGTTCAACAAACGACCGTTTTCTGATACACGCATAGCCAGAAAAAGGATGTGACCTGAGATCGGGATGCGGGAGGCCCGAAACAGGCAAAAGATCCCAAAACGACGGCAGCCCAAGCCAGCTTCTAAACAAAAGCGAACATTCGCGCACCTCGGTTCAATAAATCTGCCTATCTTTTCGTAGTGTCCGCAGTGACGGGGTAGAACCCCAAGAGGTCGATTGGTTCAGAAGCTAACCCTTTTGGCCTCTTGTCCCAATACCTCCCTCATGTAACGAAGCAATGAGCGGGCACGCGATGTTGTCCGGCTGTGCGTGGCATTGACTGACCATTTCGCTCAGAGCCTTCTCAATTTTGACCAGCCTTTCGATCTTTTCGCGCACATCCTTCAGCTTGTGCTCGGCGAGCGCACTGGCTTCTTCACAGTGGGTGCCATCTTCCAGCCGCAGGAGGTCGCTTATCTCGTCGAGACTGAAACCCAGCTGCTGCGCCGTTTTAACAAATGTCAGCCGATCAATATCGGCGGAGCCGTAGCGTCGAATACCACCTGGAGGCCGTTTGGGTTCCGTTATGAGACCTCTCCGCTGGTAATAGCGGATCGTCTCGACATTTACATTGGCCGCCTTGGCCAAGCCGCCAATAGTCAGTGAATTGGCTTTATCCAACATGATGCTTGACTCCGTACTTAACTACGGAAGTAACCTTATCTTATCTAATTCATGGGCAACAGGTTAAACGTCATGTCGACATTCAAATCTAAATCCGGAGGTGCTTCTCTCGCTGTCGGGGGGATGGCTGGAATTCTCGCCTCGGCCTGCTGTCTCGGGCCATTAGTACTTATCACTCTGGGCGTTTCCGGTGCCTGGATCGGCAACCTGACAGCTTTGGAGCCCTATCGACCGCTGTTCATTGGCGCGGCCATCGTCGCCATGTTCTTTGCCTGGCGACGAATTTACCGCCCTGTAGAGCAATGCTCACCCGGTGAAACGTGTGCGATCCTTCAAGTCCGAAAGACCTATAAGGTGATCTTTTGGGTAGTTACGGCACTGATACTGGTGGCTTTAGTTTTCCCCTACGTTTTGCATCTATTCTACTAAAAGGAGATCTTGCTCATGCGTAAACAGTTTGTACTTGCCATGTTCCTCACTTTGCTCAGCATGTCCTCCTGGGCTGCGTCTCAAACAGTAACTCTCTCGGTGCCTGATATGACCTGTGCCGCGTGTCCGATCACCGTCAAGTTGGCCTTAAGTAAGGTGGAAGGGGTGTCGCAAGTTTCCGTGAGCTACCCTGATCGAGAAGCCGTCGTCACCTTTAACGATGCGCTCACTTCCATAGAGGCGCTCACCGAGGCCACGAGCGACGCTGGTTACCCCTCCACTCCCACGGCCTCCGAGGCGACTCCGGAGGGGCAATGAAGAATCCGAAGAACCTGCTCAGGGTCGGCATAGTAGGGACTATTCTGGTTGCACTATGCTGCTTCACACCGATTCTGGTCATTTTGATGGCCACCGTGGGACTGGCCGCCCTGACGGGCTATCTCGACTATGTGCTTCTTCCGGCACTGGCGGTATTCATCGGCCTGACGGTTTATGCGTTCTGGCGGAAAAAGCACTATGACGCCAGCTACGAGAGCAATTCCAAAGCTCCAAGGAGTTTCCCCAGTGAAAAATGACAACAACCTGCATATTGCGGTAATCGGCAGTGGTGGTGCCGCCATGGCGGCTGCCCTGAAGGCGACTGAACGCGGTGCCCGCGTCACCCTGATTGAACGTGGGACTGTCGGTGGCACCTGCGTAAATGTTGGCTGCGTGCCCTCGAAGATTATGATTCGTGCAGCACATGTCGCGCATCTTCGAAAAGAAAGCCCGTTTGACGCGGGCATCAGTGCTGAGGCTCCTCAGGTAGACCGAGCAAAACTGCTTCAGCAACAGCAGGCACGAGTGGAGGAGCTGCGTGACACCAAGTACGAAAAGATACTTCGAGAACACAAGGACATCACAGTCCTGAACGGTGAGGCCCGGTTTGTCGATACCAATAGCCTGGTAGTCACGCTGGCTGAGGGTGGTAAAAAACCGGTTCATTTTGATCGCGCCTTTATTGGAACCGGAGCCAGACCGGCAGAGCCGCCAATAACGGGGCTGGCAGACACTCCTTACCTGACATCAACCAGTGCCTTGGCGCTGGATACCGTTCCCAAACGGCTGATCGTAATTGGTGCCGGTTTCGTTGCCTTGGAATTGGCTCAGGCATTCGCCAGACTCGGCAGCAAGGTTACTGTTTTAGCCCGGAGCCGTGTGTTGTCCAGCGAAGATCCTACGATCGGAGAGGCCATAGAGGCGGCTTTTAAACGGGAAGGGATTGAGGTGCTTCGCCAGACCACGCCCAGCAACGTGGACTATAGCGACAACGAGTTTATCGTCGAGACGCCTGCCGGCACCTTGCGAGCCGATCAGCTGCTGGTGGCGACCGGTCGGACGCCCAATACTGAGGCCTTGAACCTGGCGAGCATTGGCGTGGAAACTTCACGCGGCGCAATTCAGGTGGATGAGCATCTGCAAACCACGGTCACCGGAATATACGCTGCCGGAGACTGCACCAACCAACCGCAGTTTGTCTATGTCGCCGCTGCCGGGGGCAGCCGGGCCGCCGTCAACATGACGGGAGGCGAGGCCAAACTCGACCTCACTGCCATGCCTGGGGTCATGTTTACCGATCCTCAAGTCGCCACCGTTGGCCTCTCTGAAGCCGAAGCAGTTGCTCGGGGTTATAGCGTGGACACCAGGTTGCTCGACTTGGAAAACGTGCCGCGTGCGCTAGTAAACTTTGACACCCAAGGCTTTATTAAAATGGTGGCAGAGCACAACTCAGGCCGTTTGCTTGGGGTGCAGATTGTCGCAGCGGAAGGCGGTGAAATTATCCAAACGGCAGTGATGGCGTTACGAGCAGGTTTGACCGTTCAGGAAATCGGCGATGACTTGTTCCCTTATCTGACCATGGTTGAAGGACTCAAACTCTGTGCACAAACGTTCACCAAGGATGTAAAGCAGTTGTCCTGCTGTGCCGGATAAATGATGTGAGCGCGGCTCTGTATTTACTGGGCAGCGTTAAGGTGGGCAGGCCAAGCGTTGGCCTGGCATCAGTCCGCATATCCTTTTGGGTGGAGCTTGTGATTCTCCATTCAAGAGGTGATGGCCAGACGCTTGCATTGGCATTGACTGCTTTACCCGAATGTTCGCTTTGCGACCTTACCGGACAACTTGTGATGTCAGTTTCAAGCCACTTTATATCGACGTCAGCAATTGCCATGACGGGATTTGTGTTCAACGCTGTACGGTCCCAATCCTGTCTGATCTGTATTGAAGCGCACAGGTTTGTCGGCAACGGCGCTTCAGAATTTAGAAACCCTCGGATTTGGCGATCCGGGGGTTTCTTCGTTTGAGCTCTAGGTTATTAGTGCTGGAGCAACGGAAACACTTTTGGGGTGAAAGGCAACAGATTCAGGGTCAGTGGCAACAAAAACCGGGTAAGCCAGTGGATTGAAGCTGATATAGGGTGGATTTTGACCAATATTTGCTCGAAAACACCTCCGAGAGCGCCCCTAATGCCAGGTTTTAGACAACAGACCCGGTTTGTGTTGCCCCCAGGTCACCAACTAGAGGCAACAGACCCTGAATCTGTTGCCTCTGGTAGAGGAATATCAAAATTATTTCTTGTCCCCCCCATGTAAGAACCACTTTTACCAATGCACCTTCCTCGTAAGAACCATTTTTCTATCCCTGGGCTTTGTACAGGCCGCTTAAACCCTGTAAATCCCGGCGCCTAACAGGGTTCGGCCGCCTTGATTGGTCTGCAGCGGACATTTTTTACATTGGTTCTACGCCGGGCATGCCGTTTCCACTTCAACAGGCCTCTCAGGTCCTGATTTATAACGTTTAGATGGGATACCAGAGACAAATAGTCAGTCGACGCTTGGGAGCTGGGACCAGTCTGTTGTGTACGCCGGTGACAAATACTCACGTCGCATCGCATAAACACCCCGCCCGGCTTCCCGTGCCATACACAGAGTTGCCCGGGATTTCCGGTTAATCGAATCCATCACTGCCATCAAACGCTCTGAGCGTTCATCCTTGGGATTTACGGATTCAGAGGGTTCGAACAAATCGGACTGAAGCCCTGACTTGTCGACCAGATCCCCGAGCATGACACCGGCTTTGGCGTAATCAAAACCTTCCCGATAGAGCGTTCGGAGCAGCGTGAGCGCCTCTTTGGCAATGGTTCGGGAATCCTGGGTGGCCTGTATAAAGCGAATACTGGCACTGCGCGAATACTGGGGCGCATCGGCTTTGAAGGGATTGGTTCGGATAAAGACCATCAGCTCGCCCACGTACTGCTCCCCTGCCCTGAGTTTTTCGGCTACTCTGGATGCATAATGCGCCACAGCCTCTTCCAGATCCGACAGCGCCCGGATGGGCTGACCAAAAGAGCGTGAACACATGATCTGCTTCTTCGGTGCCGGCACTTCCTCCCAGGGGAGGCAGGCGATGCCGTTCAACTCCCGCGCCGTGCGCTCCAGTACCAGCGAGAACCGTTCCCTCAATGTGGCCAAATCGGTGTCCGCCAATTTGAGAGCGGTGTCGATACCCATGGCCTGCAACTTCGATGACAGCTTGCGGCCGACGCCCCACACTTCATCTACGGGCACCCGGGCCATCAGCCGGCGCTGCCGGGCCGGGTCGGTTAAATCCACCACGCCACCGGTGGCCGGGTATTTCTTGGCCGCGTAATTGGCCAGTTTGGCCAATGTGCGGGTTGGCGCGATGCCTACACAAACGGGCAGACCGATGTTGTGATGCACTGTCTCCCGCACCTGTCGCCCATACACTTCCCACTCAACGATTCGTCCCATGCCGGTCAGATCCAGAAACGCCTCGTCGATGGAATAAACATCCACTCTCGGAGCGAGGGTTTCCAGCGTGGTCATGACTCGCCGACTCATGTCGCCGTACAAGGTATAGTTGGAAGAAAAGACCTGAATGCCGTACCGGCGGATCTCGTTTTTGATGTGATGAACCGGCACCCCCATCTCATCCTGATGACCTTGAGAACCACAACGGACTGTTCTATCAGTTGCAGGACATCCCATTTGACCTCTGGACGTTCAAACGGGGAGACGAGGAAT
>NZ_PTIV01000035.1 GCF_002934325.1 Marinobacter persicus | reverse complement strand
ATACGTGCGCAGTTTTACCTGATTAACTTTTTACTCCACCGAGCGCTTCGGGGCTTGCACAACAAGAGGTCTACATATATGTGCTTGTAGCGGTTCCCGGGAAGGCGGCCCCAGCTTTGCCGGGTACTAAAGCAGAGGCAGTGCCTAAGCCGGGGAGGTCCGGTCGCTTTTAAACTACCATTTCTCCCGCCACCAAAACCGCGACAGCCCGCCCCTCAGCCACTACAATGGCCAACTTATTGTTATTTCAAAACGACACTGACGGGATTCCATCTTGAAGTCATTGCCATTGCATCAGTTGTATAAATCCTGCGTTCTCAAAGATCTGCCTTTTAAAACCACTCGGCAGCTCGAGCCCCTGTCTGAAATTGTCGGCCAGAATCGAGCCCAGGAAGCGGTCCGGTTCGCCCTGGCGATGCCCCATGGTGGCTATAACGTATACGCCGTGGGTCGCAACGGGTTGGGCAAGCGCACCATGATGCTCCGGTACCTTGAGCACCATGTGGATACGGACCAGCAGACCCATGACTGGTGCTATGTCGCCAACTTCGAGGAGCCCAGAAATCCGAAGCTGTTGAAGCTGCCCTCAGGTATGGGCACCGAGCTCAAGCAGGACATGGAAAAGCTGATGTCACGTCTGGTGAAGATGATCCCCCAGACCTTCGAGGGGGATAACTTCCTGGAGCGGGCCGAAAGCCTCAAAGACGAGTACGGCAAGAAGCAGGAAGACGAGCTTGAGAAAGTGGCCGAGCAGGCCAAACGCAAAAAGGTGCGCCTGACGGTGACCACCCCGGGTGGCTATCGCCTGGTGGCCATGAACGGCGAGGAGCCACACACGGCGGAGACTTTTCAGGAGCTTTCCGAGGAACAGCGGCAGAAGTTCGAGGAGGTCATCACCAAGCTTGAGAAAAAACTTCGCCAGGCGGTTCGCAAGCTGGCGGACTGGGAGCAGGAGTACGCCGAAAAGCAGCAGGCCCTGAACCAGGAAACGCTGGAAGCCATTTCCGGCCACCAGATTGATGAGCTGACGGAAAAATACAAGGATTTGCCGGATGTGGTGGCGCATCTGGAGGCGATTCGCGGCGATCTGGCCGAAAACCTGGATATTTTTCTCGACGATGACGACGAGCAGGCCGCCATTGCCTATGCCTCGCTGGAAAAGAAAATGCCCCGGCGTTATCTCGTCAACGTGGTTGTGCACCAGAAAAACAACGAGGTGCCGGTGGTGGTGGAGGACAATCCCACCTACCACAACCTGTTCGGCTACGTGGAGAATGTGACCTACAAAGGCACCGTCTTCACCGACTTCTCCCTGATTCGTCCCGGCAGCCTGCACAAGGCCAATGGCGGCTACCTGTTGATGGACGCCATCAAGGTACTGGAGCAGTCCTTTGTCTGGGACGGGCTGAAGCGTGCACTGCGTTCACGTTCGATCCAGATCAATTCCCTGGAGCGGGAACTCACGCTTTCCGGCACCATCTCCATTGAGCCCGAAGCCGTCCCCCTGGATGTAAAAATCGTCCTGTTCGGCGACCGGGAAACCTGGATGCTTCTTCAGGAGCACGATCCCGAATTTGCCGAGCTGTTCCGGGTGACTGCCGACTTCGAAAACGAAATGTATCGCAGTGACGACAGCCAGATGCTGTACGCGAAATTCATCGCCAGCCTGGTGGTGGAAAAAGAGTTGCTGCATTGCACCAACAAGGGCGTGGCCCGGATCATCGAACACAGTGCCCGCATGGCCGAGCATCAGGACCGGTTGTCCCTGCACGCTGCCGATATCGCCAACCTGCTGCGCGAATCTGACTTCTGGGCCCGCCAGGCCGGCGCCAAGCTGATTTCAGAAGTGCATGTGGAGCGGGCGCTGGAGAGTGCCAAATACCGTAGTAGCCGGATCCGGGACCAGTTTTACGATTCTATCCGGGATGGCTCTACGCTGGTATCCACCACCGGCACCTGCGTGGGGCAGGTGAATGCGTTGTCGGTTCTTTCCACCGGCGGGTTTGAGTTCGGGCTGTCCAACCGGGTTACCGCCACCTGTTATTATGGGGACGGCGGCGTAATGGACATCGAGCGGGATGTGAAGCTCGGTGGCAATCTGCATTCCAAGGGCGTGATGATCATCAGCTCCTGGTTGGCGTCCCACTTTTCCGTGGACGACCCCATGCACTTGTCGGCCAGTCTCACGTTTGAGCAGAACTACGGCGAAGTGGACGGCGACAGCGCTTCATTGGCGGAGCTGGTTGCCCTTTTATCGTCCCTCTCGGGCGTGCCGGTACGCCAGGATATGGCCATTACCGGCTCGTTCAACCAGTTCGGCCAGGTCCAGCCTATCGGCGGCGTGAACGAAAAGGTCGAAGGGTTCTTTGCCACCTGCGAACTAAAAGATGGTCTGACGGGTACCCAGGGCGTGATCATTCCTCACACCAATGTCCAGAACCTGATGCTGGATATGGAGGTGGTCAAAGCCTGTCGCGCTGGCGAGTTTTCGGTGTATCCGGTTGCTACGGTGGAGGAGGCGATTACACTGTTATTGGGTAAGCCTGCCGGCAAGGCCGACGCCAAGGGCCGCTATCCCAAACAAAGCGTTTTTGGCATTATTCAGCAACGCTTGGAAAAAATGCGCGAACATGAACGCCAGGAACACGCCCGGGACGAGCACAAAGATCCGTCCATCCACTGACCGGTCAAATAATAAAACGGACAGGCCAATAACAAACGGACAGGAGAAAACCGATCCATGACTGATATCCAGCAGACTGTGTATGTAGTAGAGGACGACGAGGCCGTCCGTGATTCACTGGAGTTGTTGTTGAAATCCGACGACAAGCCGGTGCAAACCTACGAGAGCGCCAGTGCCTTCCTCAAGGACTACTCCGACCAGATGGCCGGCTGTATTGTGCTGGATATTCGTATGCCTGGCATGGATGGTATGGAGCTGCAGAAGAAACTGAACGAAAAGCACTCCATCCTGCCGATCATTTTTGTGACGGGTCATGGTGATGTGCCCATGGCGGTGGATGCCATGAAAGAAGGCGCGGTGGATTTCATCCAGAAGCCGTACCGCGAGGAAGCGTTGCTGGAAAAGATCGAAGCCGCCCTGGAGCAGGACCGCGAACAGCGCAAATCCCTGGATGAAAAACAGGAAATCATTCGTCGGGTTAAAAGCCTGACGCCGCGCGAGCGTGAAATCATGGACCGGATGATTGCTGGCCAGGCCAACAAGGTGATTGCCATTGAGCTGGAGATCAGCCAGCGCACCGTGGAGATTCACCGCTCCCGCGTTATGCACAAGATGGGCACCCATTCCCTGGCGCACCTGGTCCGTATGGTGTTGTCAGTAAAGGACCTTATCGACTAGCCGGCTGAGTGTCGTCATTATGCTGTCACTTTTTTAACCGGCTCTGTGTCTATGACTGATGTTGTCACCGAAAACCCGGAGGTGACGGTCCTGCTGGTGGACGATAACCCGCAGAACCTGAAAGTCCTCTATGAGACCCTGAAAGACAAAGGTTACCGGCTGCTGATCGCCAACGAGGGCGAGAAGGCGCTGGACCTGGCCCACAGGCACCACCCCGAAGTCATCCTGCTGGACATCATGATGCCGGAAATGGATGGCTATGAGGTGTGTGAACGCCTGAAGGCCGACCCCGATACCGCCGACTCCGCCGTGGTTTTCCTTTCGGCCCTGGATGACCTTCAGGCCAAGGTAAAAGGCTTTTCCCTGGGCGGCGCCGATTACATCGCCAAGCCTTTTGAGTCCCAGGAAGTCATTGCCCGGGTGAAAACCCATGCCCGGGTGATTCGTCTGGAACGGGAGATGCAGAGCCGCAATCGCGAGCTGCAGGGCGACCAGACCCGCATTCTCAACTCCATCAGTGAAGGCATTTATGGCCTGGATGAGAATGGCATTATTGAATTCGCCAATCCGGCGGCAGCGACGATTGTTGGTTGTCCCGCCGAAGAGTTGATTGGCAAGAGTTTCTTCGAGCTGCACTTTGCCAGTGGAGACGAGGCGCCCGAGACATTGCCGGTTATGGCTACTTGTCAGCAGGGTGTGGTGGAAAGCCAACGTGATATCCAGATGCTCCGTGTGGACGGAACCACCTTCCCGGCCGAATATCGGGCAACCCCGAAGCTCCTCGATGATGAAGAGCTGCATGGTGCCGTCGTTGTTTTTCGCGACATCAGCGCCGAGCTGGAAAGTGAGCAGGCTCTGGAAGATGCCCGGACTCTGGTTCAGGAACAGCGGGATCAACTCGCCCACACCTCTCGCCTCACCACCATGGGGGAAATGGCCGCCGGCTTTGCCCATGAGGTGAATCAACCGCTGACCGCGATTACCAACTATGCCCGCGTTTCCAAGCGGATGATGGCCAAGGAGCAGCCAGACCTTGACCTGCTGCGCCAGACCCTGGATAAAATCGAAGCCCAGTCCCACCGCGCGAGCGAGATCATCCGCCGTATTCGCAAGTTCATGAAAAAGCCGGCGACAGGCAAGGAAGTGGTGTCGGTACCGACGCTGCTGGAAGATACCCGTCAATTTGCTGAAGTGGATATGCGTAACAACGCCGGCGGCATTGAGGTTCAATTGGAAGAGGGCCTGCCTGATGTTCTGGCCGATCCGATTCAGGTGCAGCAAGTAGCGCTGAATCTGATTCGCAACGCCCTTGAGTCAACCCGGGCTGCTGAATCCGATGCGCCGGTGGAAGTCAGTGCCCGGCGTTGTGGCCAGCATTGCGTGCGCATTCAGGTGCGTGATCACGGCGTTGGCGTGTCGGAACAGGCAGAGGAAATGCTGTTTCACCCGTTCCACACCACCAAGGACGACGGCATGGGCATCGGCCTGGCTACCTGTCGGTCGCTGATTCAGGCTCAGGGTGGGGACATTGCGTTTGAGCGTCCGGAAGATGGCGGCGCCTGTTTCTATTTCACCCTGCCGGTGGCGGGTGTTGAGGGTGAGCCCTGCACGCCGGACGAAGCCTGAGCGCAAACGCGGGCTGGCCCTGAAAAAATATTCAGGAAAAAACATTTGAAAGCGTTGACATAATCGGGGGCATCTATATAATGCGCCCTCGTTGTCACCAAGCAGTCATCAGCACAGCTTGGGCCGACTACGCGGAGCGGTAGTTCAGTTGGTTAGAATACCGGCCTGTCACGCCGGGGGTCGCGGGTTCGAGTCCCGTCCGCTCCGCCATTTATTCCCCCTCTTGTTTTAATTTTCCCTTTTGTTCGATTTCAGCTTTTCGCGATCATCGCCCGGACTGGTCCCGTACCACCGTCTGTAGGCCTTGTGAAACGCGGGTGGGTTGGCAAACCCCAGAAGCCACGCGATTTCCGCCAGCGAACTGTCCGTCTCCTTCAGGTAATCCCGCGCCAGATGCTGACGTGTCTTGTCCAGCAATTGCTGGAACCCGGTGCCTTCCGCCGCCAGCTGCCGTTGGAGAGTCCAGGGCGTGGTTCCCAATTTGGTTGCCAGTGCCGCCAGTGTCGGTGTTTTGCCCTGCAATAGCGGGGTCATCAGATGCCGTACCCGGTCGCTGACCCGCCATCCCCGGCGAATCTGTTCAAGTTCCCGTTCGCACATCGCCCGAAGTTTGTCATGCATGCTGGCGTGAGCCTGTACCGGAGTACCGTGCCAGCAGGCAGTTCTGAAACGAATTGAGTTTTCCTTCGCCCCAAACTCAACCGGGCAACCAAACCAGCGCTCAAAGACGTCGTCCAGGCCCCGGGATGGGTATTCAATGCATACTTTTTCCAGTACCTGGAACTGGCCGGCCATGTGGCGGGCCAGTTGGGCCCAGCCAGCCAGCACAGAATCCACCACGAAATAGTTGTAGGCATTGTAGGGGCGGATTGAGTAGAACCTGAGGGTGTGCTGGCCGGTGTCCACGCTTGGCTCGCCCCGGGAGTTCTGGCTGGTCAGCAAGCTATAGCGGACCAGCGTGGCCATACCCTGGTGAATGGTGTTGGCGGTTTCGGCAGCCAGGCCGGCAAGGCCGGCATCCACGGGCCGGGTGAAAGCGCCGATTCGCAGGCCCAGTGCCGGATTTCCGGTGGCAGCAATGGCGGCGTGGCCCAGGCGCATGAAACGTGGAATGCTGATTCGGGCGTCCGCTGATGTCAGCTCGGGGCTGTCGAGGCGGAACTGCCGTTTCAACGCTTCAGTGTCTGCCCCTTCGGCTTGAGCGGCCTTCAGCAGGACGGCAACGTGCAGCAAGCTGATGTCGCCCAGGGCATTTTGTGTGGCGGTGGTCGTTGTTTGCATGCTCCTATTATCAATGTTGGTCAGAGATAATGAAATGTTAGGTTTGGATATTGTTGACGGTAAAGGCACCCGCTAAGGTGAGGAGATCGAAAACAACAAAGAGGAATGCACCGATGTCCACAGCCTCCGGCAACGAACGCTATCCAAACCTGTTCCAGCCGCTTGATCTTGGATTCACCACTCTGCGCAACCGGACGTTGATGGGGTCGATGCATACCGGGCTGGAAGAAGTTCCGAATGGATTCGAGCGCTTGGCCGAGTTCTACGCCGAGCGTGCCCGCGGCGGCGTTGGCCTGATTGTGACCGGGGGTATAGGCCCCAACAGCGAAGGGTCGGTATTCCAGCACGCCGCCAAGATGAGCACCGAGGAAGAGTCAGACCGGCATCGGGTGATCACCGAGGCGGTGCACCAGGCCGATGGCAAGATCTGTATGCAGATTCTGCACGCCGGTCGTTACGCTTATTCGCCAGAATTGGTCGCGCCCTCTGCCATCAAGGCCCCGATCAACCCGTTTACCCCCAAAGAGCTTGATGAAGTCGGCATCCAGAAGCAGATTGACGATTACGTGAACTGCGCGGCCCTGGCCCAGCGGGCGGGCTACGATGGCGTGGAGATCATGGGGTCGGAAGGGTACTTCATCAACCAGTTCATCGTGCCTCACACCAACCACCGCACCGACCAGTGGGGCGGCAGTTACGAGAACCGGATTCGCCTGCCGCTGGAAATCGTGCGCCGGGTGCGAGAGCGGGTTGGCGAGAAGTTCATCCTGATTTACCGGCTTTCCATGCTGGATCTGATCGAAGAGGGCAGCACCTGGCAGGAAGTGGTGCAGCTGGCGCAGGAAATCGAAAAGGCGGGTGCCACCATCATCAATACCGGCATCGGTTGGCACGAAGCCCGGGTGCCCACCATCGTGACCTCAGTGCCTCGAGCCGCTTTCACCAAGGTGACGGCCCACCTTAAAGGCGCTGTGAGCATTCCCCTGGTGACCACCAACCGCATCAATATGCCCGATGTGGCCGAAAGGGTGCTGGCTGAAGGGCAGGCGGACATGGTGTCCATGGCCCGGCCCTTCCTGGCAGACTCGGAGCTGGTGCTTAAGGCAGCGGAGGATCGCGCCCAGGAGATCAATACCTGCATAGCCTGTAACCAGGCCTGTCTGGACCACACCTTCGCCGGCAAACTGACCTCCTGTCTGGTAAATCCCAGGGCCTGCCACGAGACGGAACTGAGCTATGTGAAAACCTCACAGCCGAAGTCTATTGCAGTGGTGGGGGCAGGTCCTGCGGGCATGGCGTTCGCCTCGGTCGCGGCCGAGCGGGGCCACCGGGTAACGCTCTTTGAGGCGGCGGACAGAATCGGTGGTCAGTTCAATGTCGCCAAACGGATTCCCGGAAAGGAAGAATTCCACGAAACCCTGCGTTACTACCAAGTGATGCTGGACAAGCATGGTGTGGACGTGCAGCTCAATACCCGTGTATCTGTCGAGGACCTGCAAGCCGGTGGCTTTGACGAAGTCATCCTGGCCACCGGCGTTGAGCCTCGCATTCCGGAGATAGAAGGGATCGATCATCCCAAGGTGATCGGCTACCTGGATGCGTTGCTTGAGCGCAAGCCGGTAGGGCAGACCGTTGCAGTGATCGGGGCTGGAGGCATCGGTTTTGATGTTTCCGAATTCATCGTACACAAGGGGGATTCCCCGGCCCTCAATACCGACCACTTCATGAAGGAGTGGGGCGTGGATCTCTCCGTGGAGCATCGCGGCGGCGTCAAGGGTGTGAAGCCGGAGATCCCGGAGCCGGCGCGCCAGGTTTATCTGCTGCAGCGCAAAAGCTCCAAGGTGGGCAAGAACCTGGGCAAGACCACTGGCTGGGTACACCGCACCTCGCTTCGTCATCGCAATGTGCAGATGATTCCGGGCGTGAGCTATCGGAAAATCGATGATGAAGGCCTGCACGTCACCATTACGCCCAAGGGGGCCGATCAGGGTGAAGATCAGGTGCTGCCGGTCGATACCATTATTATCTGTGCGGGGCAGGAGCCGTTGCGGGAACTGCAGGCGGGCCTGGAGTCGGCAGGCATGCCCGTGCACCTCATCGGGGGCGCCGATGTGGCCGCCGAGCTGGATGCCAAGCGGGCGATCAACCAGGGGTGTCGCCTGGCTGCCGAGATCTGATCGCAAAACTTTGCGCTTTGTCGCTGTGTTACGGGAGGTCTCGGGCTAGACTAGTGCCAAGACATTTCCTGATTCTGGAGACAACGAATGGTTAATGGCCAGGGGGGCGAAGGCCACGATGCAGTGTTCTTCATGGACGGCAGTCAGGTTGACCGGCAGATGCGCTGGTCGGAGTTTGGCGCTTTCCTGGATGGCTATGTTGGGCTGACAGACCTGGCTGAAACCGATGTGAGGGCGGTTCTGGTTAACCTCAATCCCGATCTGACCATCCGCTCGCTGGTGTTTTTCCGCATCTGGTTTGATGAGGAAGGCCGGGCCGACAGCAGCTGGAACGTGCCGGTGGAGTCCATGGCCGAACGTGGAGCCAGTGGCCCGGATCTGGGTGGTGGTCCGATTCGACTGGTGTGTCGCAGTCAGTGCCCGGACCCGGCATTCGCCAACGAACTCTGGGACCCGGATATGACACCGGGCAGCAATCATTTCCAGGCCATCCGCAAGGCCGTCGAGGCTAACAAATTGCGTTTCCAGAAAGCGGAGCCGCCAAAGCCGAAAGAGCCTGAAGAGATTCCCACGCTGCAGGCTGGTGGGCAGCCGGCCCAGCAGGAAAGCGGGGAAGAGCGCGCCAAGGCGGCCCAGATGCTTCGGGAACAACGCCTGCGAATCAAAACCCTGCAAAGCGCCCATCGTGAATCCATGGCGGAGCTTCAGCGCGAACACCGCCTGGAGCTGCAGACGTTGCGTAATGAGGTTTCCGACCTCAAGCAGCAGGCCGAGCGGTTGCGGATTGCCAATGAGCAGCTCAAGCATCGACTGGCCAAACGCAATGAACAATACCTGCAGATGCAGGAACAGCTGGCTACTGATGAGGGTAGTGAGGAAGACCAGGCAGCTGCTAACGCCGAGATGGTTTTGTTACGTGAACAATTGGACCGGAAACAGCGGGAGCTGGAGCTGAGGGACGAAACCATTGCGGCCCTGGAGAGCAAGAATCAGGAGCTGCAGGATCAGGAACCCGTTGAAGATTCCATCATGTCACACCTGCAGCGGCAGGCGGTATTCCTGGTGGCGTATCATCCCGGCGTTGGTCACATCACGCTGCCTTATGACGATATCGACACCTATTTCCGGAACCCGGTTGCCTACGCCGCAGAACGCTGTGGCATGAATGAGCCCGCTTACCGGGAATGGCTCGCGCACTATGAAAAGCCCGAGTGCAAACACCAGGATGCCAGTGGTAAAGCCTGTGGTGAGCCGATCATGCGTGTGACCCAGCCTTCCGAATTCCGGCCCGGTGTCGATGACCGCTGTGAACAGCACCAACTGCAGTAAGTCCAGGCCTGCCGGCGTTTCGTAAAACTGTTATCCTGTTGCCATTGTTCGGGAACGGGCTGCCAAGCCCTCTATACAGATATCACGGGATAACGCATGGACCAGTTCAGAAACATCGGTATTGTCGGACGCATGGGCAGCGTCAAGGTGGTTGAGTCGCTACGGCAGCTTAAGCAGTATCTCACCGCGCACGATTATCACGTCATCCTTGAGGAAGACACGGCAACCATGGTTCCCGGCCATGGCTTGCAGGTGGCCAGCAAGAAATTACTGGGTGAAATCTGCGATCTGGTGATTGTGGTGGGCGGCGACGGCAGCCTGCTGGGCGCGGCCCGCGAACTGGCCAAATCCAAGATCCCCATCCTCGGGGTGAATCGCGGTCGGCTTGGCTTCCTGACCGACATCTCTCCTTCAGACCTTGAAGACCGTCTCGCAGAAGTGCTGGCCGGCAACTACATGGAAGAGTCCCGCTTCCTGTTGGATGGCCATGTGGAGCGTAATGGTCAGCCCCTGGGGTACGGTTCCGCACTGAACGATGTGGTCCTGCACCCGGGTAAATCCACCCGGATGATCGGTTTTGATCTGTATATCGATGGGCACTTTGTCTACAGCCAGCGTTCGGATGGCCTGATTGTGTCCACGCCCACCGGCTCGACCGCCTACTCCCTGTCGGCGGGCGGTCCCATCATGCACCCGAAACTGGACGCCATTGCCCTGGTGCCCATGTTCCCGCACACGCTCAGTAGCCGGCCGATCGTGGTGGACGGCAAGAGTGAAATCAAGCTGGTGGTGGCCGATACCAACGAAACCTACCCGCAGGTCAGTTTTGACGGGCAGATGAACATTGCCTGCGCGCCTGGCGATATTATCCGTATCAGCAAGAAACCCTTTAAGGTTCGCTTGATCCATCCCACGGATCACAATTTCTATGCCACTTGTCGCGACAAGCTGGGCTGGGCAAGCGAAATCGCAGCGAGTTGATTATGGTCGCAAATGTTTCACAGAAACCCCGTGGTTACGACATCATTGGCGACATCCATGGTTGTGCCCACACGCTGGAACTGTTGTTGCAGCAGATGGGGTATCAGAAAACGAACGGCGTATACCGTCACCCGCGCCGTCAGGCCATCTTCATCGGCGACATCATCGACCGTGGCCCGCACATTCGTGAGGCGCTGCATCTGGTTCGCGATATGGTGGAACACGGCGCCGCCCGCATTGTCATGGGTAACCACGAATACAACGCCATGGGTTACTGCACTCGCGCACGGCCAGGCAGCGGCAAGACTTTCCTGCGCGAGCACAATGACCGGCACAACCGTCTGATCCGGGAAACCCTGGAGCAGTTTGATCCGTATCCCCATGAGTGGAACGAGTTCCTGGACTGGTTTTACACCATTCCGCTGTTTATCGAAGAAGAGCATTTCCGGGTGGTACACGCCTGCTGGGATCAGCAGTTGATCGACAAATTCCGTCGGCTGCATCCGGATGGCTGTATCGATGAAGAGTTCTTGCACGCATCGGCAGCCATCGAATCCTTCGCCGGCCAGGTGATGGATACACTCCTGCGTGGCACCGACCTCAAACTGCCCGAAGGCATGTCGATTACCGGTGCCGATGGCTATGTGCGGGAGTTTTTCCGCACCAAGTTCTGGTCCGAGAACCCGCAGACCTACGCCGATGTGGTGTTCCAGCCGGACCCACTGCCTCCGGAAGTTGCAAGCCGCCACCTGAGTGAGGAAGAGCGCGAGCAGCTGTTGTTCTATCCGCCCGAGGCGCCGCCGGTTTTCGTTGGCCATTACTGGATGGAAGGGCAGCCGGCGCCACTGAAACACAATGTGGCCTGCATTGATTACAGCGCCGTGAAAAACGACAAAATGGTGGCCTACCGGATGGACGGCGAGAAAGTGCTGTCGCCCGACAAGTTTGTCTGGATTGACGTGGACAAGCCGGAGCGGCCTGATTACCCGGCCACGGAAGACAGCGTGGCACGCTGATTCGCACGAGGTGAGCTTGGAAACACGTAAATCATCCCCGATCACTCCGTCCGGTCGCTGGCAGCCATCGCCGCAACACGCACCGGCGGTGGTTGCGATTCTTGTTGTCGCCCTGGTTGCGGTCTGGCTGACCGGCATGGGCCAGAATTCGGTGGCGGCGTCCATGCTGATGGTCGACCCCCGGGCTTTTGCCTGGAGTACCTTTGAAACGTTTGGTGGTCGCCTTGAGGCGCTGCTGGCGACCCTTGGCAGTGGCCAGGTCTGGCGTCTGTTGACCCCGGATTTTCTGCATTTCAGTTGGGCCCATCTGATCTTCAACGCCGTGATGATGTGGTTTCTTGGCAGTCAGGTGGAGTGGATGGACGGTCGTGGCCGGCTGGTGATCCTGTTTGTGGTGACCAGTCTGGTCTCCAATGTGCTGCAATACTTGGTCTCAGGCCCGCTTTTTGGCGGGTTGTCGGGTGTGGTTTACGGCCTGTTGGCATTCTGTTGGCTAAGCCAGCAACGTCGCCCACGATTCCAGTTCCCTCCCGCGTTGGTAACCATTGCCTTGCTGTGGCTGGTGATTGGCTATACCCCATTGCCGCAAGTGATGGGCGTCGGGCGCATGGCCAATGAAGCCCATCTGGGCGGTTTTGTCGCCGGGCTGGCTTGTGCCCTCGTGTTGCCGTTGCGCGGGCGCATGTGGCGCTGAGCGGCGGGATAAAAAAAGCCCCACCAAACGGTGAGGCTGTAAAGGAGCTTTTTCGAGCTCTGATGAGAGAGACCAAATGATTACGACCGTTGTCATTTGGTGGGATAATGATAATTGTTATCATTTAGGTGTGTCAAACGGATTTGCCGTTTTTTATGAATATTTTTCCAGGAGGCAGGCATGACCTACGAAGATTTGATTGAGCGGCTGGATCCGACGGTTTATCAGAACCTCAAGCGTTCCCTTGAGCTTGGCAAGTGGCCGGATGGCCGCAAGATGACGCCTGAACAGCGGGCAACCACTCTCGAAGCGCTGATTGTCTATGAAGACCGGCACAACATCGCTCAGGAAGAGCGCGTAGGCTATATCGATCGCGGTGAGAAAACCGGTACCGCCTGTGACCCCATGGCCAATATGGGCAAGAAAAAGCCGGAGGCCGACTCCAGCCAGTTCACCGAGGTCAAGGTTTGAGCGAGCTCATCGATGTCACCGGCCGGCTCCGCAAGATGCCGGCCAGCGCCGAGGCGCCCGTCAGTTACCAGTTGGCGGTGGGCGATGCCCGTATCAACGTAAACGAACTGGTGGGGCGCCGGGTGCGGCTGGATTTCGATGGTGTGATCCGCTGCATTCACTGCGACCGCACCACGAAGAAAAGCTTCAACCAGGGTTACTGCTATCCCTGTTTCCGGAAGTTGGCGGCCTGTGACAGCTGTATCATGAGCCCGGAAAAATGCCATTTCCATCTGGGAACCTGTCGGGAACCGGAATGGGGCGAGCGCAACTGCATGGTCGAGCATGTGGTGTATCTGGCTAATTCCAGCGGCCTCAAGGTGGGCATCACTCGCGGCACCCAGGTGCCCACACGCTGGATTGACCAGGGTGCGGTGGATGCCATTCCCATGCTGCGCGTCTCGACCCGGTACTTGGCCGGCCTGGCGGAAGTGGCCTGCAAACAGCATGTGGCGGATCGCACCAACTGGCGGGCCATGCTCAAGGGTGAAGTGCCGGAGTTGGATCTGGAGGCCGAGCGCGAGCGGATTCTGGGTCTGATTGGCGACGACCTGGCGCAGCTTAGGCAGGAGCATGGCGAAGATAGCCTTCGTGTGGTTGAGGAATCCCCACAGGCCCTCAGCTATCCTGTAGAAGTGTGGCCGTCAAAAGTGAAAACCCACAACCTGGACAAGACACCGGACGTTGAAGGTTTACTGGAGGGCATCAAGGGCCAGTACCTGATTCTCGACACCGGAGTGATCAACATACGCAAGTTTACCGGCTACGAAGTCCGGTTCCGGGTGCTCGACTGAGTCCCTGTTTTTATCTGGAGAGTGTGAATGCGAACCGATCAGCCACAAACTATTTACCTGAGCGAATACAAAGTGCCGGCCTACCTGGTCGAGCAGATCGAGCTCAGGTTTGAACTGTTCGAGGATGGTGCCCGGGTGCACAGCACGCTGACCGTGCGCCGCAACCCCGAATCGCAAGAGACCGGCAAACCCCTGGAGCTGGATGGCGACAGCCTGAAGCTCGAGTCGGTGGCCCTGAATGGCGAGACGCTCGAGAGCACCGCCTACGAAGACCGGGGTGACAAGCTGGTGGTACCGGACGTGCCCGAGCAGTTCCAGCTGGCGGTGGTGACCTGGATCGAGCCCCAGAACAACACCCGCCTGGAAGGCCTCTACAAATCCTCCGGCATGTTCTGCACCCAGTGTGAAGCCGAAGGCTTCCGTTGCATCACGTATTACCCGGACCGCCCGGACGTCATGGCCCGGTTCCGCACCCGTATTGAGGCCGACAAGTCGGCCTACCCGGTGCTGCTGTCCAACGGTAACCCGGTAGAGCAGGGCGATCTGGATAACGGCCGCCACTTCGTGACCTGGGAAGACCCTTTCCCCAAACCCTCCTATCTGTTCGCCCTGGTGGCGGGGGATCTGGTTGAGAAGCGCGACAGCTTTACCACCTGCTCTGGTCGTGACATTGATCTGCGCATGTACGTTGAGCCCCGCAACTCGGAGAAGTGCGACTTCGCCATGGATTCGCTCAAACGGGCCATGCGTTGGGATGAAGAAGTCTATGGCCGGGAATACGACCTGGATATCTTCATGATCGTGGCCGTTGACGACTTCAACATGGGCGCGATGGAGAACAAGGGGCTGAACATTTTCAACTCCTCCTGCGTGCTGGCCAGCCAGGAGACGGCCACCGACGCCATCTTCCAGCGTATTGAAGCCATCGTTGCCCATGAGTATTTCCATAACTGGTCCGGTAACCGGGTCACCTGCCGTGACTGGTTTCAACTGAGCCTGAAAGAAGGCTTTACCGTGTTCCGGGATGCCCAGTTCTCAGCCGATGAAGGTTCGCCCACGGTCAAGCGCATTGAAGACGCAACCTTGCTGCGCACCGCCCAGTTTGCCGAGGATGCCGGCCCCATGGCGCATCCGGTTCGGCCAGCTTCGTATATAGAAATTGGCAACTTCTACACCCTGACCATCTATGAGAAAGGGGAAGAAGTGGTGCGCATGATTCACAACCTGCTCGGATCGGAGATGTTCCGCAAGGGCAGTGATCTGTACTTTGAGCGCCACGACGGCCAGGCCGTGACCACCGACGACTTCGTCAAGGCCATGGAAGACGCCTCCGGTCGTGACCTGACCCAGTTCCGCCTGTGGTATGAGCAGGCCGGCACGCCCGTACTCAACGTCGAGGACGACTTTGATGCCGAGCAGGGCGTTTACCGCCTGACCATCCGCCAGACCGTGCCGGACACCCCGGGCCAGACCAACAAGAAGCCCCAGCATATCCCGTTTGCGCTGGGTCTTTTGGACAGCAATGGTGATGCTTTGCCCCTCAACATGGACGCTGCAGAAACCGATGCGCCCACCGAGAGGGTCCTGGAGATCACCGGCGCCGAACATCGGTTCGAGTTCTACGGTCTGGATGAGAAGCCGGTACCGTCCCTGCTGCGGGACTTCTCCGCCCCGGTCCGTGTCCACTATCCCTGGGCCCGGGAGCAGTTGTTATTCCTGATGAGCCATGATCCGGACGGCTTCAATCGCTGGGACGCCGGTCAGCGGCTGGCCATCGATGTGATTCAGTCCCTGATCGGCCACGATGACGAAACCGAAATCGAGCCCAGGTTGGTTGAGTCCTACCGTGGGCTGTTGAATAACGATTCCCTGGACCAGGCTCTGGTGGCCAAGATGCTGCAGTTGCCCTCGGAAAACTACCTGGTGGAGTTGTCTGAGCAGGCCGATGTGCCGTCCATTCACCATGCCCGCGAGCGGGTCTTGCTGCACCTGGCCAATGCTCTGCGGGATGACCTGCTGGCCTGTTACCAGAGAAACAACCAGGCGGGTGAGTACGAGCTGACTTCCGACGCCATTGCCCGCCGCAGCCTGAAGAACATTGCGCTTGGCTGGCTGCTGCATATCGGAGACGAAGAGGCCCTGGCACTGGCTACCGAACAGTTCCAGAACGCCGATAACATGACCGATCGGCTGGGTGCCTTGCGGGCGCTGGTGAACTCCGGTTTCGATCAGGAGCGTACCGAAGCGCTGGATGCGTTCTACGAGCAATTCCAGCACGATCCGCAAGTGGTCGAGATGTGGTTCTCAGTGCAGTCCGCCAGTCACAAGACCGGTCAGTTGCCCCATATCCGGCACTTGCTGGGCCATGAGGCTTTCGACTGGAAGAACCCTAACAAGGTCCGTTCCGTGGTTGGGGCATTTGCCGGCCAGAACCTCCCGGCTTTCCACAATCCGGATGGCAGCGGCTATGAGTTTCTGGCAGAGGTGATTTGCCGGCTTGACGACAGCAATCCGCAGATTGCAGCACGTCTGGTGACTCCGCTAAGCCGGTGGAAGAAATTCGCACCGACTTACAGCGAGCAAATGAAAAAAGCACTGGAAAGCATTCGCGACAAGGAAGCCCTGTCCAAGGACGTTTACGAAGTGGTGCACAAAAGCCTGGCGGATTGAGGCCCGGCCCGTCTCGCCGAGACGGTTCCACGTTTCCGGAGAGCCCGCATTGGCGGGCTTTTTTGTTGATTGGTCAGCCGCTTAGGAGCATAAATCCGGCCTTTATTTATGCTGGGAAGTGTTCTATGTTCTAAAGTGAACTGGATGCTTGTTCGGCTATTTGCCCGGACAATCAATAACAAAGACCAGAAAAAATAAGGAAGAGCACACATGACATTCAAACTCAAAGCTTCTGCACTTGCCATGGCCGCGGCTGTCAGCCTGGGGGCTGCCTCCACGTCGGTCTCTGCCCAGGAGCAACGCTTCGTGACCATTGGTACCGGTGGTGTAACCGGTGTGTACTATCCAGCCGGTGGTGCAATTTGTCGTCTGGTGAATATGGATCGTGAAGAGCACGGTATCCGTTGCTCTGTCGAAAGCACGGGTGGGTCTGTCTACAACCTGAACGCCATTCGCCAGGGCGAGTTGGATCTGGCTGTGGCTCAGTCAGACTGGCAGTACCATGCGTACAACGGTACCAGCCAGTTCAAGGATGACGGCCCCAACAAGGATCTGCGTGCGGTTTTCTCACTGCACCCGGAACCGTTCACCGTGGTAGCCAGCAAAGAGTCCGGAATCAAGACTTTTGAAGACCTGGAAGGCAAGCGCGTATCCGTTGGTAACCCGGGTTCGGGTCAGCGTGCCACTGCTGAGGTGCTGATGGACGAGATGGGCTGGACTATGGACAAGTTCTCTCTGGCTGCCGAAATCAAGGCTGCCGAGCAGTCCCAGGCACTGTGTGACGGTAACATCGACGCCTTCTTCTACACTGTTAGCCACCCCTCCGGCGCGATCAAGGAAGCTACCACTTCCTGTGACAGCGTTATCGTAGAGGTGAAGAACGACGCCACCAAGCGGCTGATCGAGGAGAACCCGTACTATCGTGAAGCGGTGATTCCGGGCGGTATGTACCGTGGCTCCGATGAAGACGTGACCACCTTCGGTGTGGCAGCAACGTTCGTATCCTCGACCGACGTGCCGGATGAGGTGGTTTACCAGGTAGTGAAGGCTGTGTTTGAGAACTTCGACAGCTTCAAGCGCCTGCATCCGGCGTTCAACAACCTGAAGAAGGAAGAGATGGTCTCCGACGCCCTGAGTGCGCCGCTGCATCCAGGTGCAGAGAAGTACTATCGTGAAGTCGGCCTGATCGACTGAACAGCTGGTTAGTGGCGGAGCGGGCGAAAGCCCGCTTCGCTGCTTACGTTCAGTTATTTCCCACCACAGGAAACTTTCATGGCAAAGAATGAGCCGGATACTGGTGCGGGTGTCAGTACTGCTGATGTACAGCAGGTGTTGCAGACAGAAACCGGTGGCAGAGCGTTAACCGGGCCTTCAGCAGTTTTGCTTTTCATTGTTCCGGTGTGCTGGTCCCTGTTCCAGCTCTGGATTGCATCACCCCTGCCGTTTATTCTGGATTTCGGTATTTTCAATTCCACGGAAGCGCGTTCCATTCACCTCGCGTTTGCCGTTTTTCTCGCCTACGCAGCGTTCCCGATGATCAAGGGGAAACACGACACCAAAGTGCCCATCTATGACTGGGTGCTGGCGTTGGCGGCTGCATTTGCGGCGTCTTACCTTTTTGTTTTCTATGACGAGCTGGCGACACGACCGGGTGCCCCGATTACCCAGGATCTATGGGTGGCGCTGGCTGGCCTGGTGTTGCTGCTGGAAGCAACTCGCCGGGCATTGGGCTTGCCGCTGACCATTGTGGCGGCGGTCTTTATTACCTATTCGCTGGCCGGTCCATACATGCCGGATGTGATCTCTCACAAAGGCGTAAGTTTAAGTAAGCTGGCATCGCATCAATGGCTTGGCACCGAGGGTGTCTTCGGTGTGGCCCTGGGGGTTTCCACCAGCTTCGTTTTCCTGTTCGTGTTGTTCGGCGCCTTGCTGGAACGCGCCGGGGCAGGTAACTACTTCATCAAGATGGCGTATTCCATGCTTGGCCACATGCGTGGCGGGCCGGCCAAGGCTGCGGTTGTCTCCAGTGGTCTGAGTGGCGTCATCTCCGGTTCCTCCATCGCGAACGTGGTCACCACGGGTACCTTTACCATTCCACTGATGAAGCGGGTGGGCTTTCCGGCCACCAAGGCCGGCGCTGTTGAAGTGGCTGCTTCCACCAATGGCCAACTGACTCCGCCGATCATGGGTGCCGCAGCGTTTCTCATGGTCGAATATGTGGGCATTTCCTATTTGGAAGTCATCAAGCATGCCATCCTGCCGGCGCTGATCTCCTACGTGGCGTTGATCTACATCGTCCACCTGGAAGCCTGCAAGCTGAACATGAAGGGCATTGAGCGCCTGAACAAGCCAACACTGGCTCAGCGGATGCTCACCTGGGTGGTCCTGCTCATTGGCCTGAGTGTCCTCACGTTTGCCGTTTATTACGGGGTTGGTTGGGTTAAAGATATCTTCGGTGAGGCGGCTATGTGGGTTCTGGGGCCGCTACTGGTTGCCGTGTACGTGGGTCTGGTGTGGTACGCCACCCGGTTCCCGCCACTGGAAGAAGATGACCCATCGAAGGAGATGGGAGAGTTGCCGGAAGTGGGGCCGACCGTAAAATCGGGATTGTATTTCCTCTTGCCAGTTGTGGTTCTGGTGTGGTGCCTCACTGTTGAGCGCTTTTCTCCCCAGTTGTCTGCCTTCTGGGCGACGGCCTTCATGATCTTTATCGTGATAACCCAGCGCCCGCTGAAATCATTCTTCCGAAAGCACGGCCACCTATCCAGTGAATTCACCGGCGGGATTGTTGATCTGTTCCACTCCCTGGCCACCGGGGCGCGAAACATGATCGGTATCGGTGTGGCAACGGCCACTGCCGGTATTGTGGTTGGCACGGTCACCCTGACGGGCATTGGTCTGGTCATGACCCAGTTCGTGGAGGTCATCTCCGGCGGGAATATCCTGTTGATGCTGATCTTCACCGCCATTATCAGTTTGATCCTGGGCATGGGGTTGCCCACCACGGCCAACTACATTGTGGTTTCCACTCTTATGGCGCCGGTGATTGTTACCCTGGGTGCCGAAAACGGCCTGCTGGTGCCGTTGATTGCCGTACACCTGTTTGTGTTCTACTTCGGTATCCTGGCCGATGACACGCCGCCCGTGGGTCTGGCCGCCTATGCTGCGGCGGCCATCTCCGGCGGTGATCCCATCAGGACGGGTGTGCAGGGCTTCACCTATGACATCCGGACCGCGATTCTGCCGTTCATGTTTATCTTCAATACCCAGTTATTGTTGATTGGCTTGACGGGATGGGTGGATCTGCTGGTGACCATCTTCAGCGCGGTCACGGCCATGCTGGTGTTTTCTGCCGCCACCCAGGGGTTCTGGTTCACCAAGACCCGGTGGTGGGAAACCGTTCTGCTGCTGCTGATCACCTTTACCCTGTTCCGGCCGGGTTTCTGGTGGGATATGGTCTACCCGCCGACCGAGGATCGTCCGGCCACGGAAATTTACCAGCATGTTGAGGATGTGCCGGCCGACCAGCCCATTATCATTCAGGCCTCCGGCATGTCGATCGATGGCGATGAGACCTCCAAGTACCTGCGTTTGCCCCTGCCAGCCGGTGAAACCCCGGAGCAGCGGCTGGCGGAAGCTGGCCTGGAGCTTTCTGCCAGTGGCGACCGGATGGTGGTCGACTTTGTGAACTTTGGCAGCATGGCGGAGCAGGTGGGTATCGGCTTTGGCTGGACCATCGACAAGGTGCAGGTTGAAAAAGACCGGCCGCCGAAAGAACTGATGGTCATTCCCGCCTTGATTCTCCTGGCGTTCCTTGCCTGGGGTCAACTGAGGCGCAAGAAGCGCGAGGATGCCAAGGCGCAAGCGGCCTGATCCTGCAAATCGTGCCCTCCGTAAAAGCCCGGCGTTGCTGCCGGGCTTTTTTCTGTTAGACTCGCCTCCAACTCTGCCCCGCGGTTTGTGTCGCTGGGCCGGCAACCAAGTGATCTCTGGTATAGATCACCGCTGAGAATCATCGAGGAGATATCCATGCCTGTAGTTACCCTGCCGGACGGCAGTCATCGCAGTTTTTCCGAGCCTGTTACCGTTCACGATGTGGCCGCCGATATTGGTGCCGGCCTGGCCAAGGCCTCCCTGGCTGGCAAGGTGAATGGCAAGCTGGTGGACACCAGTTACCTGATCGAGAACGATGCTGAACTGGCGATTGTGACCGATCGCGATGAAGAGGGCGTGGATGTCATCCGCCACTCGACCGCCCACCTGATGGCCATGGCGGTCCAGGAGCTGTTCCCGGGAGCCCAGGTAACCATCGGGCCGGTGATTGAAAACGGCTTCTACTACGACTTCAAATACGAGCGCCCGTTCACCAACGAGGACCTGGCCCGTATTGAGAAGCGTATGAACGAGCTGGCCAAGCAGGATTTGCCGGTTTCCCGCTCCATCATGTCCCGCGACGAGGCCATCAAGCTGTTCGAGGATATGGGCGAGGAATACAAGGTCCAGATTATCCAGGACATTCCGGGCGAGGAAGACCTTTCCTTCTACAAGCAGGGCGAGTTCATCGACCTGTGCCGTGGCCCCCACGTGCCCAGCACCGGCAAGCTCAAGGCCTTCAAGCTGACCAAAGTGGCCGGCGCGTTCTGGCGCGGCGATCACAACAACGAGCAGCTGCAGCGTATCTACGGCACCGCCTGGGGCAACAAAAAAGACCTGAAGGCATATCTGCACCGCCTGGAAGAAGCCGAAAAGCGTGACCACCGCAAGGTGGGCAAGAAGCTGGGTCTGTTCCACATGCAGGAAGAAGCGCCGGGCATGGTGTTCTGGCACCCGGATGGCTGGTCCCTGTACCAGGAAGTCGAGCAGTATATGCGCGCCCAGCAGCGCAAGCACGGCTACCAGGAAATCAAGACGCCGCAGGTGGTGTCCCGCACGCTCTGGGAAAAGTCCGGGCACTGGGACAAATTCAAGGACGACATGTTCACCACTGAGTCCGAGAAGCACGATTACGCCATCAAGCCCATGAACTGTCCCTGCCACGTGCAGGTGTTCAACCAGGGCCTGAAAAGCTACAAGGACCTGCCCCTGCGTCTGGCGGAATTCGGTTCCTGCCACCGTAATGAGGCTTCCGGTGCTTTGCACGGCCTGATGCGGGTGCGTGGTTTTACCCAGGACGACGCCCACATTTTCTGTGAAGAGGACTCCATCCAGGAGGAAGTGTCGGCGTTTATCAATATGCTGCATGAAATCTACGCCGATTTCGGCTTCAGCGAGATTCTGTACAAGCTGTCCACCCGTCCGGAAAAGCGCGTGGGTTCTGATGAAGTCTGGGACAAGGCGGAAGCCGCGCTGGAGCAGGCCCTGAACCGCGAAGGCGTGGATTGGGAACTGCTGCCGGGTGAGGGCGCCTTCTACGGACCCAAGATCGAGTTCTCCCTGAAGGACTGTATCGGCCGTGTATGGCAGTGTGGTACCGTGCAGGTGGACTTCTCCATGCCGGGCCGCCTGGGCGCTCAATATGTTGATGACCACTCCGAGCGCAAAACGCCGGTGATGTTGCACCGTGCAGTACTGGGTTCCTTTGAGCGTTTCATTGGTATCCTGATTGAGGAATACGAAGGCGCGTTCCCGACCTGGCTGGCTCCCACCCAGGTAGCGGTACTGAATATTACGGATAATCAGGCTGATTATTGCCAGAATCTGGCAGAAAAACTCGAATCAGTCGGATATCGGGTTAATGCTGACTTGAGAAACGAGAAGATCGGCTTTAAAATTCGCGAGCATACTCTTAACAAGGTTCCCTATCTGGTCGTTGTTGGCGATAAAGAAGTCGAAAACAATGCCGTTGCCGTAAGGACGCGCAAAGGCGAAGACCTGGGAACCATGTCGATCGACGACTTTGAGCAACTGTTGAAGCAAGACGTCGAACGCAAAGGTAGAAACTAAACGGAGATCTGACTATCAAACAGCGAGCCAATCGGGGTGGGCGTACACCTAAAGCGCCCATCAATAACAATATTGACGCAACTGAAGTCCGCCTGATCGACGCCGAAGGCGAGCAGGTGGGAATTGTTCCCATTGCGGAAGCGCTTGCAAAAGCAGAAGAAGCGTCTCTTGACCTGGTTCAGGTTACGGATTCCGATCCGGTCGTCTGTAAGATAATGGACTACGGCAAGAAGATCTTCGAAGAGAAAAAGGCCAAGGCGGCTGCCAAGAAAAAGCAGAAGCAAACGCAGGTCAAAGAGGTCAAGTTCCGTCCAGGAACTGAAGAAGGGGATTATCAGGTCAAACTACGCAACCTGGTACGTTTCCTTGAAAATGGGGACCGCGGCAAGGTAACGATCCGCTTCCGGGGACGTGAGATGGCACACCAGGAAATTGGTATGAAGCTCATGAACCGGGTTGAGGAAGACGTCGCCGAGCTTGCCCAGGTAGAACAGCGGCCGAAAATGGAAGGCCGCCAGATGACCATGGTTGTGGCTCCCCGCAAGAAGAAGTGAACCTGAATCGATGACCGGTCCCCCGCATCGGCGGGGGATTTGTCGTTCAGGGGCACATTTGTTTTTAAAAAATAGAATGCGGAGTTTTAAAAAATGTCCAAGATGAAAACCAAAAGCGGAGCCACGAAGCGGTTCAAGAAAACCGCCAACGGCTTCAAGCACAAGCAGTCCTTCACCAGTCATATCTTGACCAAGAAGAGCCCCAAGCGTAAGCGTCAGCTGCGTGGCACCAAGCTGGTTGCCAAGTCTGACGTGGCTTCCATCAAGCGTATGATCGCCTAAGCATTTACTGGTTAAGAAGGATTAAAGTATGGCTCGTGTAAAGCGTGGCGTGGTAGCACGTCGTCGTCACAAGAAGATCATGAAGCAGGCCAAGGGTTACTACGGTGCCCGTAGCCGTGTTTTCCGGGTTGCCAAACAGGCGGTCATCAAGGCGCATCAGTATGCCTACCGTGACCGTCGTAACCGCAAGCGCGCTTTCCGCGCCCTGTGGATCGCCCGTATCAACGCTGGCGCCCGCGCCAACGGCCTGTCTTACAGCCGTCTGATCGCTGGTCTGAAGAAGGCAAACGTTGAAATCGATCGTAAGGTTCTGGCCGATCTGGCCATGAACGAGCAGCAGGCGTTTGCCGCTGTTGTTGAGAAGGCCAAAGCGTCCCTGTGATCGCTTAAGATCTCAATCGATTACTGATCGATCCGGCGCCGGATTCATACCCCGGCGCTTTCTGAATAGGGGAAGGGCGCGCTCTTCCCCTATTTTTGTTTTAAATACCCCATTTCTGGTTTGGAGCAGGGTCAATGGAAAACCTGGAGCAACTGGTTCAGGACGGGCTCAGTGCCGTCGAAAAGGCAGACGGTCTGCAAGCACTTGATCAAATTCGTGTGGAATACCTCGGCAAGAAAGGCATCATCACCCAGCAGGCGAAAACACTGGGCAAACTGTCTCCCGAGGAACGTCCAGCGGCCGGCCAGAAAATTAACGAAGCCAAGGGGCAGGTGGAGCAGGCGATCAACGCCCGCCGCTCGGAGCTGGAGAAGGCCGCCATCGAGGCCAAGCTCGCAGCCGAGACCATCGACGTGACCCTGCCGGGCCGTGGCCAGGATCTGGGTGGTCTGCACCCGGTAACCCGCACCCTGCAGCGTATTGAAGACATTTTTGCCCGCGCCGGTTACAGCGTGGAGCAAGGGCCCGAGATCGAAGACGATTATCACAACTTCGAGGCCCTGAACATTCCGGACCATCACCCGGCCCGTGCCATGCACGACACCTTCTACTTCAACCTGGGCACGGTCCTGCGCACCCACACCTCCCCGGTCCAGATCCGCACCATGGAGGCCGACAAGCCGCCGTTCCGGATGATCTGCCCGGGCCGCGTGTACCGCTGCGATTCCGACATGACCCACACCCCCATGTTCCACCAGGTGGAAGGGTTGCTGGTGGAAGAGAACGTCAGCTTCGCCGACCTCAAAAGCACCGTGGAAGAGTTCCTGCGGGTGTTCTTCGAGCGCGACCTGAAAGTGCGTTTCCGCCCGTCCTATTTCCCGTTCACCGAGCCCTCCGCGGAAGTGGATATTGAGTGGGGCCGCGAGGCCGATGGCAGCATCAAGTGGCTGGAAGTCATGGGTTGCGGCATGGTGCACCCGAAAGTATTCGAACATTGCGGTATCGATGCCGAGAAGTACCGTGGCTTTGCCTTTGGCCTGGGCGTGGAGCGCCTGGCCATGCTTCGCTACGGCGTGAACGACCTGCGCATGTTCTTCGAGAACGATCTGCGCTTCTTGCGTCAGTTCCGATAACAACGACCATTACGCATACGGCAACCAAACATCAGGCAAACCGCATCAGGACAAGGCATAAACCATGAAATTCAGTGAACAGTGGCTGCGCGAGTGGGTTAACCCGAACATTGGCTCCCAGGAATTGATGGACCAGATCACCATGGCCGGGCTGGAAGTGGACGGCTTCGAGCCCGTCGCCGGCGAATTCTCCGGCGTGGTGGTCGGCGAAGTTCAGTCGGTTGAGCCACACCCGGACGCCGACAAGCTGCGGGTCTGTCAGGTGAGCAACGGTGAAGAAACCGTGCAGGTGGTGTGTGGCGCCCCCAACGTACGCGAAGGCCTGAAAGTGCCGTTTGCCGAAGTGGGTGCGGTATTGCCGGGTAACTTCAAGATCAAGAAGGCCAAGCTGCGTGGCCAGCCCTCCCAGGGCATGCTGTGCGCCGAGGCTGAACTTGGCCTGTCCGAGGCCAGCGACGGTTTGATGGAGCTGCCCGAAAGCGCCCCCACCGGCCAGGATTTCCGTGAATTCATGGGTTTGAACGACATCACCATTGATGTGGACCTGACCCCCAACCGCGCCGACTGCCTGTCCATCAAGGGTCTGGCCCGGGAAGTAGGCGTACTGAACAGCCTGGCGACCAACGCCCCGGCTATTGAGTCGGTGGACGCCGTGCATTCGGAAGTGCCCGACATCCGTATTGAAGCGCCAGCCGGTTGCCCCCGTTACCTGGGCCGGATTCTGCGCAACGTGAACCTGACCGCCGAAACCCCGCTGTGGATGCAGGAAAAACTGCGCCGCTCCGGCATCCGCTCCATAGATCCGGCCGTGGACGTGACCAACTTCGTGTTGCTGGAGCAGGGCCAGCCCATGCACGCCTTTGACCGCGAAGAAATCAGCGGTGGCATCGTGGTGCGCATGGCCAAGCCGGCCGAGAAGCTGGTGCTGCTGGACGGCCAGGAAGTCGAACTGACCGAAGACACCCTGGTGATTGCCGATCACGACAAGCCCATTGCCATCGCCGGCGTGATGGGTGGCGAGCATTCCGGCGTGAGTGAGAAAACCCGGGACCTGGTGCTCGAATCCGCCTATTTTGACCCCATCACCCTGGCCGGCAAGGCCCGGGAATACGGCCTGCATACCGACGCCTCCCACCGTTTTGAGCGTGGCGTGGACTACCAGCTGGCCCGCGACGCCATGGAACGTGCCACCCGTCTGCTGATGGACATTGTCGGCGGTGAGCCGGGTGAGATTGTCGAGGTTGCCTCCGACGAGCACTTGCCGAAAGCACCCCGCATCACCCTGCGCCAGAAGCGCCTGAACGATGTATTGGGCCTGGCCATCGACGCGGATACGGTTGAAAACATCCTGACCCGTCTGGGACTGAGCATCGAAGAGTCCAGCGGTGACGCCTGGCGCGTAAAAGCACCCAGCTTCCGTCCGGACATCGCCATTGAAGAAGACCTGATCGAAGAAGTTGGCCGCATTTACGGTTACAACAACCTGCCGGTTACCGAGCCGGTGGGTTCGCTGGGCCTGAGTGTGCGCGAAGAGGCCACGCGCCCGGTGTCGGCGATTCGTAACTACTTCGTGGCCCAGGGTTATCAGGAAGCCATTACCTACAGTTTCGTGGACCCGAAAGTCCAGGAACTGGTGGACCCGGACCACGACGGCATCGCCCTGGCCAACCCGATTTCAGCGGACCTGTCGGTTATGCGCACCACGCTCTGGAGCGGCCTGCTGAAAACCGTCGCCCACAACCAGAATCGCCAGCAACCGCGCATCCGCCTGTTCGAAACCGGCCTGCGGTTTGAGCAGACCCAAGACGGTATCGATCAGCAGCCCATGCTGGCCGGCGTCGTGGTGGGTAATCAGACCCCCGAGAACTGGATCAACGGCCGCCGGGCCACCGATTTTTACGACGTAAAAGGCGAGCTGGAAAGCCTGTTCAGCCTGCTGGGTATTGAAGTGGATTTCATCGCCAGCCAGCACGCCGCCCTGCACCCGGGCCAGACCGCCGAGTTGATGCGTGATGGCGAACATGTCGGCTGGCTGGGCACATTGCACCCGCAAGTGCAGAAAAATCTGGAACTTAATGGCACGATCCTTATGTTTGAGCTATTCTTGAACTCGATCGTTACCGGATATGTGCCTAATTTCAAAGCCATTTCAAAATTCCCGGAAGTTCGGCGAGATTTGGCTATCATTATCGGCAACGATGTGGCGTTCGCGCAGGTGGAGCATGTGGCTCGCCGTTTTGCTGGCGAACACCTCACAGCCTTGCGTGTGTTTGATGTGTACGAAGGCGAAAGCCTGGGTGAGGGGAACCGCAGCCTGGCGCTGAGTCTTTTCTGGCAGCATCCCGAGCGCACGCTGAACGAGGACGAAGTGCATTCGCTCTTCAACGGCGTGATTGACGCCCTGAAAGAAGAGCTGGGGGCAACACTGAGGAGCTAAACGATGGCGGCGTTGACGAAGGCGGACATGGCGG
The DNA here is from genome assembly GCF_002934325.1 of Marinobacter persicus. Lineage (GTDB taxonomy): Bacteria > Pseudomonadota > Gammaproteobacteria > Pseudomonadales > Oleiphilaceae > Marinobacter > Marinobacter persicus_A. The sequence goes on along the minus strand of NZ_PTIV01000035.1, from coordinate 10,192 downwards.
AGCGCTTGTACGAGGAATTGGGCCTGAACAAGCGGGAAGCCAAGGAAATGGTGGAAGCTTTCTTTGATGAAATCAGAGGCGCACTCAGCCATAACGAACAGGTAAAGTTGTCCGGGTTTGGCAATTTTGACCTTCGTGACAAAAGCCAGCGGCCGGGCCGGAACCCGAAAACCGGGGAAGAGATTCCCATCAGCGCCCGGCGCGTTGTGACCTTCCGACCAGGCCAGAAACTGAAGCAAAAAGTGGAAGCGTATGCTGGAACCCAGTCATAACAACGAATTGCCGGCCATTCCCGGCAAACGTTATTTTACCATTGGAGAGGTGGCGGAACTTTGCGCAGTGAAGGCGCACGTTCTGCGGTACTGGGAGCAGGAGTTTCCCCAGCTGTCACCGGTCAAACGTCGCGGCAACCGCCGGTACTATCAGCGCGCCGATGTGATCACCATCCGTCAGATCCGCAGCCTGCTGTACGATCAGGGCTTCACCATTGGCGGTGCCAAGCAGAAACTCAGCAGTACCGAGGTGAAAGACGATACCTCCCAGTACAAACAGCTGATCCGCCAGATGATCACCGAGTTGGAAGAAGTGCTGGACGTGTTGAACACGCCGGTTCGATAGCCCAAGCGCTCAGTACCTAACGATTACGAAAAAGGCCGGAAGGAAACTCCTCACCGGCCTTTTCTTTACCCCATTCGCGAACCTGACTATTTCTTCTTGCAGGTCTTGATGCCCAGCAGGCTGTAGGCAGGGCACATGCCAAACGCGGCGGTCGCCAGGGGAATAATGCCAATCCAGCCCCAGGGTGTTTGCGGGCCCACAAACACCAACGCAATGAGTACAACGCCCACAATGGCGCGGACGATTCTGTCTGCAGAACCCATATTGATAGTCATCTCTGAACCTCCTTCCTTTTGTCCCTTATGGTTTAACTCTAGCCTGCAGGCCTGTGGCGTTCAGTGATAAAGTCACACTCAAACCATTTTTTTCGTTGAAGGAACCCGCCATGGCCGCTCACAGCATTTTTAATACCCTCGGTGACCGGCTGCGCGACAACACCCTGGCCGAAGTGCAGGTGATGCGCTTCCCGCCCGGCCAGGTGCTGTTCCGGGCCGGGGAATCCTGCCAGGGGCTGCCTCTGGTGATCAGGGGCGGAGTCAAGGTCCAGATGACGGGGGTGTCCGGGCACAGCATCGTGCTGTACCGGATGACCGCCGACGACATCTGCACCCTGTCGATCGGCTGCCTGATGACCGGCCGGGGTTACCGGGCCGAAGCGGTGGTCGAGGAAGCAACCGAAGCGGCCATGATTCCCCGCCCGCTGTTTGACGAGCTGATGGCCCAGTCACCGGAATTTCGCCTGGGGATTATGGAATCCTATGGCAAACGGCTGGACGACCTGATGCTGCTGGTGGAAGAGGTGGCTTTCCACCGTATGGACGAGCGCCTGGAAGAATGGCTGTTGGCCCGTGCGCGGCAGGGGCAGAGCGTGCTGACCATCACCCACCAGGAACTGGGCGTCGAGCTTGGCACGGCCCGGGAAGTGATCAGCCGCCTGCTCAAGGAGCTGGAGCGAAAGGATCTGGTGCGCCTGTCCCGTGGGCGAATCGAGCTGACCGGCCTGCTGGCAAAACCCTCCATTGCCTGACCGCCCTCCCTAAATCCCGCGATCTTTCACGCTTTCCATCACCACGAAGGTGCTGGTCTGTAGCACATGGGGCAGGCTGGACACCTGTTCTCCCAGCACCTGTCGGTATTCCGCCATATTCCGGGTGCGTATCTTCAACAGGTAGTCAAAGTTCGCCGCCATCATGTGGCACTGCTCCACCGCCGAGATCTGGCGCACCGCTTCGTTGAAGGCGGTCAGCGCCTTGCTGCTGGTGTCGTTCAAGGTGACCTGGGCAAAAGCCACGTGGTCAATGCCCAGCTTGGTCTGGTTCACCATGGCGCTGTAGCCGGTGATGTAGCCCTGTTCCTCCAGCCGGCGCATGCGCACCTGGCACGGTGTTTTCGACAGGCCGACCCGGGAGGCCAGGTCGGTCACGGTGATTCGCCCGTTCCTTTGCAGCTCCCGGATGATTGAAAGGTCGATTCTGTCCAGCTCGGCCATGGCTGCTATCCTCTTTAGAGTGTTTTGTATTTTGCATTAGTGAATATTCCTTATTTTATCGATTTGGCCAATCATTACGAATAAAAAAGGGTATTAATAAAGGAAGGGTGATCATTCCGGGAAACCCTTACAGGAAAAATACATACTGGGCCTTAGCTAGAATGTAGGGAGTATTCCAATAATCAGGAGGGTAGACCATGACTCTGCACCAAACTTCGGCGCCAGAGCTTCAGGAGCTGCGTCAGGCAATCCGCAATAATTACCTGGCGGATGAGTACGACGTCATTCACACGCTGATTGACGAGGCACAGCTGACTGAGGAGGAGCGTTCGGCCATTTCTGCCAATGCTGCTGAGCTGGTGCGCAGTGTGCGTGAGAACGCCCGCCCCACGATTATGGAGAAATTCCTCGCCGAATACGGTCTGACCACCAAGGAAGGCGTGGCGTTGATGTGTCTGGCCGAGGCCCTGTTGCGGGTGCCGGACAACCTCACTATCCACGATCTGATCGAAGACAAGATCACCTCCGGTAACTGGGGCGATCACGTGGGCAAGGCGAAATCCGGGCTGATCAACTCCGCCACCGTGGCGCTGCTGATGACCAGTAACCTGCTCAAGGATTCCGAGCGCCAGAGCGTGGGCGATACCCTGCGCAAGATGGTCAAGCGCATGGGTGAGCCGGTGGTTCGCACCGTGGCCGGCCAGGCCATGAAAGAAATGGGCCGGCAGTTCGTACTGGGCCGCGACATCGAAGAAGCCCAGGACAACGGTAAAGAGCAGGAGCGCCAGGGTTACACCTACTCCTACGACATGCTCGGCGAAGCCGCCCGTACCGATGACGATGCCGTGCGTTACTACAACGCCTATTCCAACGCCATCGACAGCATCAGCAAGCGTTGCAAGGGCGATGTGCGCACCAACCCAGGCATTTCCGTGAAGCTCTCCGCCCTGCTGGCCCGTTACGAGTACGGCCAGAAAGAAAGGGTAATGAATGAGTTGATGCCCCGGGCGCTGGAGCTGGCCAAGAAAGCCGCGCGCGCCAACATGGGCTTCAACATTGACGCCGAGGAACAGGACCGTCTGGATATTTCCCTGGACGTAATCGAAGCCATCCTCGCGGACCCCGAGTTGGCCGGTTGGGACGGCTTTGGCGTGGTAGTCCAGGCCTTCGGCAAGCGCTCGGCTCAGACCCTGGACTGGCTCTATGGGTTGGCGACGAAACTTGACCGCCGGATCATGGTTCGCCTGGTGAAAGGCGCCTACTGGGATGCCGAAATCAAGCGCGCCCAGGTCATGGGCCTGAGTGACTTCCCGGTCTTCACCCGCAAGGTATGCAGTGATGTGTCCTACCTGGCCTGCACCCGTCAGTTGCTGGGCATGACCGACCGCATCTACCCGCAGTTTGCGACTCACAACGCCCATTCGGTGTCGGCCGTGCTGCACTTGGCTAAAGACCTGGACAACTCCAAGTTCGAGTTCCAGCGCCTGCATGGCATGGGCGAGTCCCTGCACGACCAGGTGATTGAAGACAGTGGCGTGCCGTGCCGCATCTACGCGCCGGTGGGTGCCCACAAGGATCTGCTGGCCTACCTGGTGCGTCGTCTGCTGGAAAACGGTGCCAACAGTTCCTTCGTGAACCAGATTGTGGACACCAGCATCACTCCGGAAGAAATCGCCCGGGACCCGGTGGATGCCGTGAACGCGCTGGGCCACAACCTGTCCAGCAAGGCCATCGTGCCGCCGGCGAAGATCTTTGGCGACCAGCGCCGCAACTCCAAGGGCTGGGATCTGACCGATCCGGTCACCATTGCCGAGTTGGACGAAGGCCGTGGCCAGTATAAAACCCACCAGTGGGAACTGGGACCGGTGTTTGCCGGCTCAGCCAACGGTGGCGACGTGGTGGAAGTGCGCAACCCTGCCAACCCGGATGACATGGTGGGCAAGATTACCCACGCCTCCGAGGCGGACGTAAACGCCGCACTGGACGCTGCCCAGGAAGGCTTCAAGCAGTGGTCCGCGGTGCCGGCCGAGGAGCGTGCGGCCATCATCCGCAAGGTGGGTGATCTGTATGAAGAGAACGTGCACGAACTGTTCGCCCTGACCACCCGCGAAGCCGGTAAATCCCTGCTGGACGCCGTGGCGGAAGTGCGTGAGGCGGTGGACTTCGCCATGTTCTACGCCAACGAGGGCCTGCGCTACAAAGACGCGGGCGAAGCCCGTGGCGTTATGTGCTGTATTTCGCCCTGGAACTTCCCGCTGGCAATCTTCACCGGCCAGATCCTGGCAAACCTGGCGGCAGGTAATGCCGTGGTGGCGAAGCCGGCTGAGCAGACCTCCCTGTTGGCGGCCCGGGCCGCGCAGCTGATGCATCAGGCGGGCGTTCCGAAAGAAGCCATGCAACTGCTGCCGGGCGATGGCGGCACCGTGGGTGCGGCACTGACGTCCGATTCCCGGGTGACCGGGGTGTGCTTCACTGGCGGCACCGACACCGCCCACATCATCAACAAGGCCATGACCGAGAACATGGCGCCAGATGCCCCGCTGGTGGCGGAAACCGGGGGCCTGAACGCCATGATCGTCGATTCCACCGCCCTGCCGGAGCAGGTGGTGCGCGATGTGCTGGCGTCCTCGTTCCAGAGCGCCGGCCAGCGTTGTTCGGCCCTGCGCATGCTGTACGTGCAAAAGGACATCGCCGACAACCTGCTGGAAATGCTCTATGGCGCCATGGAAGAGCTGGGCATTGGCGACCCGTGGCACCTCTCCACCGACGTGGGCCCGGTGATTGATGACGAATCCCACAAGAAGATCACGGATTACTGCCGCGAGCATGAGCAGAAAGGCAAGCTCCTGAAGAAGCTGGACGTGCCCGAGAACGGCCGGTTTGTATCGCCGGCGGTGATTCGCGTGAGCGGCATCGAGGAGATGGAAGAGGAAATCTTCGGCCCGGTACTGCACGTGGCCACCTTCGAGGCCAAGGACATCGACAAGGTGATCGATTCCATCAATGCCAAGGGCTACGGCCTGACCTTCGGTATCCACAGTCGTGTGGACCGTCGCATTGAGCACATCGCCAGCCGCATCCACGTGGGCAACACCTACGTGAACCGCAACCAGATCGGCGCGATTGTCGGTTCCCAGCCGTTCGGTGGGGAAGGGCTGTCGGGCACCGGTCCCAAGGCGGGCGGCCCGCAATATGTTCGCCGCTTCCTCAAGGGTGAGACCATTGAACGCCCCGCCAAGTCCACCGACCAGGTGGTCACGGCCGATGCGGTCCAGGGCCTGATCGAAAAAGCTGGCAAAATGAAGGTCACGGAACCGGAAGAGCGCCAGGCGGCCCTGAAACCCTACTTCGGTGAGGTGCCGGCGCCGTTGGATGAAGGCTACGAGGCCCTGCCGGGACCGACGGGTGAGCAGAACCACCTGTCGAACCATCCTCGCGGTGTGGTGCTGTGCCTGGGGCCGGATGCCGAGTCCGCCGTCGAGCAGGCTGGTGTGGCGCTGTCCCAGGGCAACCAAGTGGTTGTGGTGGCACCGGGGGCCGAGCAGGCCATGGCCGATGCCGTCAAAGCCGGTTTTCCGGTGGCGGTTGCCGAAGGCATGCTGGACCCGGACGCCCTGGCCAGCCTGGAAGGCTTCAGCGCTGCCGTCAGCGTGGCTGAAAAGTCATTGCTGAAGCAGTACCGCGCGGCCCTGAGCCAGCGTGATGGCGCGTTGCTGCCGCTGATCACCGAGCACAAGCTGGACCAGCGCTACGTGATCGAACGCCACCTGTGTATCGACACCACGGCGGCGGGCGGTAACGCCAGCCTGATTGCCTCGGCGGAATAAGAGGCAGGCCTGAGCACCTGCGGGTGCTCAGGCAAACGCCGTCCGGGCAAAACTGGCCCGGGCGGACATTTCTTTGTCCAGCTCAACCAGCGCTGGGTGACTTTCCCGCCAGTGGATCTCCGGCAACCGGAAATCCAGGTATTCCAACGCCACGCCAGTCACAATGTGTGTCGCGCTGAACGCCGGCAGTTCCTGCTGTTTAATGGCGCTCTCCAAGTTTTTTTCCAGACCCGCCAAAGTACGTTTGATGGCCGCCAGTCGTCGCTGACCCAGCAGGGTATTATCGGCCGTGTCTCCCTCGTGCTTGCGCTGGATCACGGTGCCAAAGCTGGCATCAATCAGCCCCTGGGCCAGCCCCGTCAGCTGCAAGACCGATGCTAACGCCGATTCGGGAAACAGTGGTGTGGCCTCTACGATGCCATCCAGGTACTGCAGAACCAGTAGAGACTCGCTGATGGCCTGGCCCTCGTCGGTGACCAGAACCGGCACCCGGGCCATCGGGTTCACGTCAAGCAGCTGCTCGTCATTGGACCAGGGGTCGACCCAGACCAGTTCCGGTTCCAGCCCTTTTTCCATGGCCGCGATGCGGGCAACCCGTGCGTAGGGGGAAGTGGCATTCAGGTAGAGTTCCATGGTGTTATCCTTGATTTCCGGTTGTAATGACCCACAGGATACCGGGGAACCATCGCGCCCTGAACCTTTTAAGCCTTCCGACCAAGGACCATCCATGAGACTTGTCTGCATTTCCGACACCCACAGCCTGCACTGGCAAATGCCAGACATTCCGGAGGGCGATGTGTTGATCCACGCCGGTGACAGCCTGGGCCAAGGAACGCTGGACAACATCGAAGATCTCAACGACTGGCTGGGCACGCTGCCACACCGTCACAAGATTGTGATTGCCGGTAACCACGACTGGGCCTTCCAGACCGCCCCGGCCCATGCAAGGGCGGCGCTGAGTAACGCCACCTACCTGGAAGATTCCGGTGTTGAGGTTGACGGCTTTCGGTTCTGGGGCTCCCCCTGGACGCCCACCTTTATGGATTGGGCGTTCATGCTGGACCGGGGCAAACCAATGCAAACCAAGTGGGCTGAAATCCCCGAGAACACCGACGTGCTGATCACCCACGGGCCACCCATGGGCTTTGGCGATCGGGTGGCCATGGGCTTCCACGACCAGAGCGTGGGCTGCCTGGAGCTGCTCGAGCGGATCGACCAGCTCGCTTTGAAGGCACACATCTTTGGTCACATCCACGAGGGCTACGGTGAATACCAGCGTGGTTCCACCCGGTTGATCAACGCCAGTACCTGCACCGAGTGGTACAGGCCGGAAAATCCACCCATTGTGCTGGATCTGTGAGGGATGATTTCTTGAGTTCCACCACAACGCCCGAGATCCCCCAACCCGAAGCCGCCCGGAATTTCCTGGTGGTGTGTGTGTCGCTGACGTTCTGCTTTGTGGTGTATTCGATGCTGATCGTGGCGGTGCCGGTATATGGCCTGCAGCTCGGGGCCTCGCCGGTGGTGCTTGGTGCCATCTTGAGTGCCCAGTACCTGTTGCCGTTGCTGTTGGCGATCCCCCTCGGAGGCGTGGTCACCCGCTATGGTGGCCGTTCCACTCTGATCGCCGGGGCTGCGCTGATGGTGGTCGGGCTGCTGTCCGTGCATTTCTGGTACGGCTACCCGGGGCTGGTGTTGGGGCAATTGCTGATCGGCCTGGCTCACCTGCAGATGGTGTTGTCGGCCCAGACCATCATTTCAAATCTGGGTACCGGGCCTCGGCTGGAAAAATACTTCGGCTGGTACGCCACCTGGCTATCCGGCGGGCAGGTGATAGGGCCCCTCCTGGCCGGTGCAATACTGGACGCCCAGCCGGGCGTGGGCTCCGTGTTTGCGGTGATGGCGGTGTTCGCGTTTTTCGCCGGCGCCGCAGCGATTTTCCTGACCGGCCAGGCCCGGGAACGAATGGCGGTCAAACGCGGCCAGGTGGGCTTCCGGGCCCAGTGGGCCCTGATGCGGGCTAACCGGGGCGTGCAGTTGTCGGTGCTGGTAACCGTGCTGGGCATGTTCGCGCTTGGCGTCTATGGCAGCTATCTGCCAGTCTATCTGGAAAGCTTGGCGGTAACGCCGGTGATTATTGGCGTGCTGGTGAGCCTGCGCGCCGGGGTTTCCATGCTGGTACGGCCATTCATGGCCCGGGTGATTGCCGCTGCCGGCGGGCGCGAGGCCACGGTGCTGCTTTCGCTCGGAGCCCTGGCGGTGGGCATCGGTTTCCTGGGCCTGTCTGAGCAGGTTGTCTGGCTCGGCTTGCTGGCGGTGATCGTCGGTATTGGTTCTGGATTCACCCAGCCGTTGTCCATGGTCATCCTGGCCGAAAGCGTGGACCGAGAGAAGCGCTCCGGCGCCCTGGGCATGCGTTTGATGGCCAACCGGGCGATCCACTTCCTGGCCCCCTTGATGTTTGGCCTGGTGTTGGAAGTTGGCGGCTTCGCCCTGGCCTTTGGGGTATCGGGGCTTGTCATTGCCGGGTTCCTGCTATTCATGAAGCGCGCCATGCAGTCCAGCGAGGCGATATAGCGCTGCAGAGGGCGCAGGTTCAAATCCTGCCGTCCCATGCCGTGAAACGCACAACCAGTCACAGGAGAGGTTTCATGCTCAACATTTTTTATTGCCACGGCTTTGCCAGTTGCTTTGACCCGGACAAGCCCAAGGTCCAGACCCTGGCGCGGCTTGGTCCGGTCCATGGTTGCGACATTGAGTACACCCGCCCGGCTGAAGAAGTGCTCATGCGGACCATAGAGAAGGGCGATCTTGCCAACGTCGATGTGGTGGTCGGCACCTCCATGGGTGGCTGGCTCGCGGCAAGTCTGGGCGCCTCCCTCGGCATCCCGTTCGTGGCCATCAACCCCGCGGTGGCCCCGTCTGAAACCCTGCGTAAATACATCGGCTCCGGCGTCGATTTCCAGGGCAAGTCATACACCCTTGAGGAAGACGCCGTTGCCAGCTACTGGCCCATTTCAACCAAAGGCCAGGGCCTGATCCTGCTGGATGAAGGCGACGAAGTGATCGACGCTAGCCACACCCAGTCGGTGTTGGGAGATCACTACGAAGTGATCCTGTTCCCGGGCGGCGACCACCGTTTCGCGCACATGGAAGAGGCCTTGCCAGCCATCGAAGCATTCCTGGCTCGTTCCAGGGACGGCACGTAAATGAATGATCTTCGGCGTGCGCACCTGATCAGCTTTAGCCAGGATAATGATACCCTGCAGTGGCAGCCCATCGGTGATCCGGTCATGGGCGGTCGCTCCGAGGGAAGGGTGGCCATCAATGCAGGGCAGGGCTGCTTTTCCGGAACCGTGCGGCCCGACAACGGCGGCGGCTTCGCCTCCGCCAAGGCGGACCTGCCAAAGCCGCTGGACGCCTCGGATTACACCGGCATTGAATTCCTGGCCCTGGGCGACGGCAAAACCTACAAGGTGGGCCTTCGCAATACCACCGACCGCCGTAGCCCGGTCTACCAACACAGTTTTACACCGACACCAGGGGAGTGGAACCGAATTCGGCTCCCATTCACGGATTTTGTGCCCACCTGGCGCGGCAAAGTGTTAACGGATTGTGAGCCGCTGGATGCCAGCCGCCTGGCGTCGGTGAGCCTGTTTATCTCCGGTGGGCAGTTTGGGGAGTTTCAGCTCTGGATGGAGGACTGGTTTCTTTTTTGATGAAGGTTCCGGTTGCGTAGCTGAGGGCTTGTGACGGTTCGCCGCTACCACTGACGGCTTTCAGCAACTGTTATAGCTCCTGAGGAGCCGGGCTTCGACTCGGTGCTAACTGGAAATTACAGAATCAGCGGGGTAGTCTGATTAGAATTACCCAGGGAAGAGGCATTATATGGTGACCATCAGGACGATACCCACTTCCGGCATACGCACGCACCCGCTTGGGTTGCCGTTCCATCGCCTGTCCAATATTTACTTTACTCTTATACGTTGCCCGCTGGCCCCGGTGACGGCGGCTTAGTCCAATACACATTTAAAGGTCATGCTGCGACGACCTTTAAACGCTTCGTGTTGGGCTCTATTAGGAAACTCGATGAAGATTGACGTCACCTTCACGCTTCATTGGCACTTCGATGCAAAAAATCTTGCCTTGCACAATGCTTTGAGGGGTTCTACCCCGTTACTGCGGACATTCCCAAAAAGAGGCACAATGTGCCAAAGGAGTGTTCATGTCCAGACGCAGAAAATATAGCCCAGAGTTC
>NZ_PTIV01000034.1 GCF_002934325.1 Marinobacter persicus | reverse complement strand
GAACTCTGGGCTATATTTTCTGCGTCTGGACATGAACACTCCTTTGGCACATTGTGCCTCTTTTTGGGAATGTCCGCAGTAACGGGGTAGAACCCTTGCATGGCTTCCTGGAATTCGTCGCTTTCGTACATTTCGATCCAGGCATCGTAGGGGTTGGCTTCACCGCGCAGGGTTTCCTGGCGGGCGTTCAGCCAGTTGGCGATTTCGCCGTAGCCTACCATGCAGGGTGACAGGGCGACGTGGAGGTCCAGCAGGTCGCCGCGATTGCCAGTTTCTAGCACGTAGCGGGTGTAGGCGAGGGTGGCGCGGGCTTCGGGCAGCTCGGCCAGTTCCGCTTCTGAAATGCCCCATTCACTGCAGTAACGAATGTGCAGATCCAGCTCTGTGTCCAGAATGGCTTGTAGGCCCTCTTTGGCCTGGCGTAGATCAGACATTGTGGCGCTTTTATAGGCGGCCAGAGCAAAGGCCCGGGCAAACTGGATCAGGAACAGGTAATCCTGTTTCAGGTAATGCCGGAAGGCATCTGGCGCCAGGGAGCCATCACCCAGCTGGCGCACAAAGCGGTGCTCGATGTACGCCTGCCATTCCTCCGGGTAGGCGTTTTTCAGGTCGTCAAATTGATACGTCATGATTGCTTGCTGCTCCCGGTTTGGATAAGCGTTGGATGTATCATACAGGCGGTTGTCTGACAGACAATGTGTTGAAGGCAGTTCTTAGCTTTCGGTATCTGCTTTTGTCATCCGATGAATGTCCAGGCCAGCACTCTCGTGATCTTGTTTCCCTGCTTCATTTCTATTTCCCGCACATCAACGGCACCGAGCTTGCGAATCAGCTTCTTTGCAGGCTTAACGTTGTCGGCTTTTGAAACCAGGCTGGTAAACCAGCGACATTGAGTGGAATAGGCCTGGCTTTCTCTGATCAGCTTTTTCAGAAACAGCTGTTCGCCGCCCTTACACCAGAGCTCTGCGCCCAGCCCGCCAAAATTCAGAGAGGGGGAGCCGTTTTTGGCGTTTTGTTCACCGCGGCTGCGAGCCAGGTTATTGAGTTTCAACCGGTTACCTTTAAGCGCGTCATCAAGCGATGCATGGAAGGGCGGGTTGCATACGCTGACGTCAAAGAACTCCCCGGGTTGAATGATCCCCTCAAACATGTGGTTTTTGTCGTACTGCGTGCGCAGTTTGAAGCGTTCTTTGAGTGTGGGGTTGTTGGCGATAATGGTGGCGACGTTCTCAAGCGACTGGGCGTTAATGTCACTACCAACGCACTGCCAGCCGTAAATCTGGCAGGCCAGTAGCGGGTAGATGCCGTTGGCTCCAGTGCCTATATCGAGCAGCTTGATCCCGGGCTGTTCAAGGCCGGGTTCAACGCCAAGCAGGTCTGCCATGTGATGGATATAGTCGGCTCTGCCGGGGATTGGCGGGCAAAGTGCGCCCTCTGGAATATCCCAATCGACAATGTTGTAGTGTTGCTTCAATATCGCGGCGTTGAGCGTTTTTACGGCCAAGGGGTCTGCGAAATCGATGGAAAGGTCGCCATGAGCGTTCGGTTTCACATGGGGCGCCAGTGCTGGGTGGCTTTTTACCAGAGCCGGGAAGTCATAGCCGTGGTTGTGTGAGTTCCTGGGGTGTAGGCCTTTGCGAACGGGTTTTGCCTGGCGTTTTTTGCTTCGATGGAGACTGTTCACAATAATAGGCCCGAGGTTTGGGGTTTCAATAGTAGAGGGGTCTGGCTTGGTTCGTGATTATAATCTTGATTTCTTCCACTCTGCCCTGATGGTTTAAACCAGTAAGCAACCAGAGGCAAATTGATAATGACCGACATTCGACACCTCGTATGTCCCCATTGCCACAAAGTGAATCGCGTACCCGCCGATAAGCTGTCAGTCGGCGGCAATTGCGGTGCCTGCAAACAGCCGCTCTGGCCGGATCAGGTTCTGGAGCTGGGAGATCAGAGCTTTGCAGCCCATACAGCACGCAGTGATGTGCCGGTATTGGTGGATTTCTGGGCCAGCTGGTGCGGACCCTGCAAGATGATGGCGCCTCAGTTTGAGCAGGCCGCGAAAGCCTGGCGGGGTAAAGTGCGCTTTGCCAAGCTGAATACCGAGCAAAGCCCCGGGCCGGCCGGTCAGTTTGGCATTCGCAGTATACCCACGATGATCCTGTTCCAGAATGGCCGGGAAGTAGCGCGCCAGAGCGGTGCCATGAACCAGGCGCAGATCAGCCAGTGGCTGCAATCGAACGGTATTCGATAAATTCGAACTCCAATTGGGTTGCGTTCCCGAAGGGGCCATGACGGAGAGCCGGTGCGTGCCTACCCCGCAGCGCTGCTGCTGGTTCGCCGCCGCCTGATCAGTACCTTATGCAATTCCTCCACAACCAGCAGGCTCGTGGCGAAGGCCAGCAACTGCAACCATTCCTGCAATGAAATCGGCTGAATCTGCAGCACATCGGAGAGCCCTGGGGTGTACATGGCCCCAATGTGGGCCAGCTGCGCGAGGGGCACGGCCAGCATCAGGAAGGGGTTACGAAGCAGGGGGATTTTGAACAGGGAGCGGAATTCCGAGCGGCTGTTCAGGGCGTGGATGTTGCCGAAGAGCACCATCAGCATCAGCGTCAGGTTGCGGGCTTCCTCAATACTCTGGCCCTGGCCGAGCGTCCACTGGAAATTGAGGAACGCGACCAGTCCCATCCAGGATCCCACCACCAGCACATGCTCGATGATGTGTTTATCGAACACCGGCTCTTGAGGTGAGCGCGGCTTGACGGACAATTCGCCGCCTTCCTTTGGTTCAAAGGCCAGGGCGACGTCCTGGAAACCGTTCGCCACCAGGTTAAGCCAGAGCAGCTGTACCGCGATCATGGGCATGGGCAGGCCGCCCAAAACACAGAAAAAGAACAGCAGGATCGCCGAGAAACCGGTAGCCACCAGCAGCCCGATCACCTTGCGGATATTGTTGTAAACCACCCGCCCCTGTTCGATGCCGGCGACGATGGAGGAAAAGTTATCGTCGGTCACGATCAGGTCTGCCGTTTCCTTGGCCACATCGGTGCCGCGCTTGCCCATGGCGATGCCCGCATGGGCCTGGCGCATGGCCGGTGCATCGTTGACGCCATCCCCGGTGACGGCGACGAAATGCCCGTCACGCATGAAGCTGTCGACAATCTGGGCCTTCCTGGCGGGTTCGATGCGGGCGAATACCCGGGCCGGGCGAATGAGCTGGTCGACGGCCGCCTGGCCCCGGGTGCTGGCTTCGTCCAGCATGGGGCCGGTCACCACCGTTGAGTCTGTGCTACACAGGCCCAGCTCCAGGGCGATGGATTTGGCGGTCGCGGGATGATCGCCGGTGACCATGGCCACCTCGATACCGCCGGTGCGGCATTTTTCGATGGCGTCAAAGGCTTCATGGCGGAGCGGGTCGATCATCGCAACCATGCCCAGAAAGACCATGTCGGCCATCTCATGGTCGCCGGCTGACGAGGCTTTCTTCGCCAGGGCGATAATCCGGTAGCCGCGGGATGCGAGCTCGGTGAACTGGCTTTCGAGGGCGGGTTTGTCGATTTCTGTGGAGCCCTCGCTGGTTGCCATCCGGTTGCACATGGCCAGCATCTTTTCCGGGCTGCCTTTGGCGTAGATGAGGGTTTGATCGCCCACCCGATTGACCACGCCGCTGTAGGCCTTTTCCGATTCATAGGGTATGAGGGCCACCTGTTCTTGCCGGGTTCGCAGGTCGGTGATGGACATGTCCAGCTTTTTGGCCATCACCAGGAAGGCGATGTCCACGATGTCCCCCTGGGAAACCCACTCGCCGCCGCTGTAGTCCAGGTGGCTTTCGTTGGCGAGCACGCCTGCAACGCAGAGCTCCCGGAGTGTGTCCGGGTCTGTTCCCGAAAGGCCCTGGATCTCCCCGCCCGGCGCCACGCCTTCGCCGCTGACATCGAACTGGCGGCCATCAGGCAGCATCACCTTGCGAATAGTGAGTTCGTTGACGGTCAGGGTGCCGGTCTTGTCGGAGCAGATGAGGGTGCAGGAACCCAGGGCTTCCACCGCCACCAGTTTGCGGATGATGACGTTGAGCTTGGCCATTCGGCTCATGCCGATGGCGAGGGCAACGGTCAGGGCGGCAGGCAGACCTTCAGGAATGACCGACACCGCCAGGCCGATGGTCATCAGAACCATGTCTTCGATGGAATAACCACCGTCCAGGATCATCAGGCCTGCGAGGGCGGCAATGGCCAACAGAATGCCGAAGGCCACCTGGTAGGTGAACTTGCGAATTCGAATCATCAGGGGCGGTTCGGCAGACGTTTTGCCGGTGACGCCCTGGGCAATCTTGCCAAGCTGGGTATTCGAGGCGGTGGCAGTCACCCGGCCGCGCCCGCGCCCATGGGTGATGATGCTGCCGGCAAAGCACTGGTCCACGCGGTCTGTGAGCGGTGAGCTGTCGTCGCTTGCCGCCCCGGCGTTCTTGGCCACCGCCAGAGATTCCCCCGTTAGCATGGATTCGTCCACCGCCAGGCTGCTGGCGCTGAGCAACTGGATATCAGCGGGTAACTTGTCGCCTGAAGAGAGCAGAACAACATCGCCCGGGACGATCTCTTCGACATCAACGGTGACAATCTGGCCATCCCGAAGCACGTGGGCGGTGCCTTTCATCATTTGCTTCAGTGCGGCGGCCGCCTTCTGGGCCGAAAACTCCTGGACCGTGCCGATAATCGCGTTGATCAGCAGGACGATCAGGATAAAGACCCCGCTCGGATTCTGGCCGAGCGCAAAGGAGACCCCGGACGCGATCAGGAGGATGTAAATGAAAGGGCTGAGGAATTGCCGCCCAAACAGCTCCACCACACCCGGCATGGGCGGGGCGGGCAGCTGGTTGTAACCGAACGTCTCCAGGCGTGCGCTCGCTTCCTGGCTGGAGAGCCCGTTGTTATCGGGTTCCGGTGTTGTCGGTGGCTCTGGGGCTGCGCTGTTCATTGGGAAAACCGGTCTAGATTTATTGTTTGCCTGACAGGAGACGGCACTTGCCAGTATGGCCGATTTTTTATCCCGAAAAGGATTAAACGCTGGATTGATGTCAGCAAGAACGAGGAAGGGGCACGGATGTGGGCATCAGCTGCGGGTCAGCGCGAAACTCAGCAGCCACCGATTTCCGCGCTCGATTCTTGAGACCCGGTGCTGGTAAAGGTCGGGACGAAACAGATAAAGCCGTCCGCCCAGGTTGAAAATGTTCTTTTCGCACAGGAACTGCCCCCCAGCTCTGGGTTTCACCAGGACGAGGTTGAGTTTGTACAGTCGTCCCTCGGACACCATGTCCACGTGCGGGACGACCTTATGCCCTTCCGGGTACCGAACGAGATAGATGCTCAGGCGCCTGGAGTTGAAGAGAACCCGGGTTTTGACTTTGGCTGTCATCTCGAACTTTTCAGTAGCAGGAATTGGGGGCGGCGTCCGGGTTGATCTCGTCCGCCACTTCCTCCGGATCGATGCCATGCCTGACCAGCACTTCCCGGACAAAGTTCACCTGAGCCAGAATCCTGTCTGCGTCTTCCCCATACTCGAACCGGTTCACTTCCACCGGCTGTGGCATGAAGGTGAAGGCGGTTTTCAGGGCTTCCAGGGTATCGTCGTCTGCCATGGCGTGATCTCCTGCGGTTTGAATCGTGGGTGATTATCGTAGGAATACGAGTTTCCGGTGGAAGTGGTTTTATCACCGGTTACCGGGAGGATGTCAGTCACTCAGGAATGGCGTCAGCTCTCCCCACCATTCTGGCCATTGGGCGCCAGTTTCAGGAACACCCCGAGCGCAGCCAGGAGCAGGGCGGTGCTGGCAATGATGGCCACCGGGTAATAAAGATTACCGGCCAGTTCCAGCTGGCTGTACTTGATAATCATGATCAGGCCTTCGAGCGACATGGCCACGCAGACCGTACCAATGAATCGCGGTAGGGTCCGGCGCATCATGGTGATGATGTCGTGCGATTCCGACCGGCCGCTGTATTCCGAGCGAATTACCATGGCCAGTTCGTACACCGCCAGTGCGATCACGCTGCCATTCACCCCTTTGATCAGCGCCTGCATCATGGCTTCACCAGAGAGGATGTCCTGCACCACATCGGTCACGGTGGTGCTGACGAGCGTAAAGGCGAGCACAAAGAATACCAGCGAGAACAGGCGGGCAAACAGGGCCCTGACGGGGATGGCTTTTAGCGTATCGATCATAGTGCGAGCTCTCCAATTGGATGAACAGCCAGCAGGCTACGGGGAAAGCGCCGCTTTTTCGCTTAAGGTTTACTCATTCGCTGGTAATGTGGTGAGTCGTGGTAAACCCGCAACGTCGGTGGGCCTTAATATGCGGTAGACTCCGGCAAAATCACCAATACGGCAATGGAGCCATTCATGAGTAATAATGACCTGCAACCGATTCTCGAACTGGATGGCGAAGAGCGGTACGACTACTTCCTGGATGCCGTTGTGGATGAGCGGGACATCTGGATACTTGTGAATGCGGACAACCAGTTCCTCAAGATTGTGGCCGAAGAAGATGGCGTGGCTTACCTGCCGGTCTGGCCGACCCGAGAGTTTGCGGAGAACTACGCCGCCGGTTCGGGCGACCTTTCGCCTAAGGCGATTTCATTGCCGGATTTCTTCCGAAAGTGGGTGCCTGGCTTGACCCGCGACGGTATCGAGGTGGGCGTGTTCCCGGGGGCGGATGAGGAACTCTGGATCACTGCCCCGGAAGAACTCAAGCAGGACCTGCAGGAAGTGATGTCCAGCGCCTTCTGACCGGAGTCCTATCTGACTAAGTTGCACCCCAGCAGCAGGAGCCCTCATGAAGACACTGCAGATTGATCTCGTTTCCGACATTGCCTGCCCATGGTGCGCCATTGGCTACGCCCGACTGGAGCAGGCCATGGAGAAACTCAGCGATGAGCTGGCGTTTACTGTACGTTGGCATGCGTTTGAGCTGAATCCGGACCACGGTGAAGAAGGTGAGCATATTCTCCCGGCACTCGCGAAAAAATACGGCCGGAGCGAGGCGGAAATGCGGGCCACCCAGGACAATATGATTCGGATAGCCACCGAGCTGGGGCTGAACTTCGAGAAGATGCAGGAGCGCTACACCTGCAACACCTTTGATGCCCATCGTCTGGTGAAGTGGGCGGAAGGCCACGGCCGGCAGACCGATCTGAAAAAGGCGTTGTTTGACGCCTACTTCGGCAAAGCCGAGAACGTATCAGACCCGGAAGTGCTGGCCCGGTGTGTCGAGGCTGCGGGGCTGGATGCCTCTGAAGCCCGGGATGTCCTGGCCAGTGACCAGTACGCCCAGACAGTCAGGGACGATGAAGCGACCTACCAGCAGGCGGGCGTGACGGCGGTACCGGCGTTTGTTGTGAATAACCAGTACCTGATCTCGGGTGCGCAGGAGCCCGAAGCGCTCATTGAGGCGTTCCGGGAAATCGCCGGCGGGTCTGGGGATGCTTCCTGAGAAGCCTCCCCAGACCCCGGGCGAGAGCAGGCGCGCTGCATTTGGTTTAGGTCAAAGGCAGCACGCCTTGTACTTCTTGCCACTGCCACAGGGGCAACGGTCATTCCGGCCTGGTTTGAGCTGGCCTTCGCTGGTGTCGCCTTTCAGGTAGTACCAGCGGCCGTCTTGTTTCACGAAATCCGATTTTTCTTCCAGAAAGCCCCAGCCGCTCCCGGCGCGATAAATGGCCCGGAAGTGCACCATGCCCTGGTTGCCATCTTCGTGGCTGTCCAGGATTTGCAGCGAGGCCCAGTCCGGCGAGTTGTCCAGGGTGAGGGTCGCGGGCCGGGTATCCGGGTGCCAGGTGGCTTTCAGGTAGTCGGCCATCTGCAGCACGAAGGCGGCGTAGCGTGAGCGCATGAGCGCTTCGGGTGTGGCGGCGGTCTGCCCCTGGTGCATGGGCAGACAGCACTCGGCGTAGCGGGCACCGCTGCCGCAGAGGCAGGGTGCGGATTCGGGGAAGTAGCTCATGGGTACTTAGCGGGCCGTGATCACGTATTTCAGCACTTCCACCACCTGGTCCGGTGTTTGTGCCCAGGCCATGGCAGCGGCGTCCACTTCCTTGAGCGGGTGCACAATGTCTTCGCTGTGCAGGGTGATGTAAGGGGTGCCCAGTGCCGCGCAGTAGCCGGCGTCAAAAGCCGCGTTCCACTGCTTGTATTTGTCGCCGAAGCGAATCACCGCAAGATCGCACTGCTCGATCATGGTTTTGGTGCGAATGCTGTTCACCTTGGAGGACTGATGATCGCGCCAGAAAGGCACATCCGGCTTGCCCAGCACATCGCCGGCGGCGTCACTGGCGTCGTGATCGGTTACGGGGGCCAGGAATTCCACGGGCAGGTTGGCGGCCTCGGCGCCTTCCTGGATTTGCTCACGCCAGTTGGTGTGAATTTCGCCAGACAGGTATACAGTCCAGATCATGCGTCTCTCCTCGGTTACAGTGGGCTGACTTGGTTTGCCCGGGCCGGTATTGTGCCGGCAGAGGGCGGGGGCCGCAACGCGGTGTATCCTTATCATCCGGAAAACGATTAAGCACTGAACAATGAATGCTCCTTTCAAGCTGCGGCCATACCAGCAGGAAGCTGTCGACGCCACGCTGAAGCACTTTCGGCAATCCGACGAGTCTGCGGTGATCGTGCTGCCCACCGGCGCCGGCAAGAGCCTGGTGATTGCCGAGCTGGCGCGCCTGGCCCGACGCAGGATTCTGGTGCTGACCCATGTGAAAGAGCTGGTGGAGCAGAACCACGCCAAGTACGAGAGCTACGGGTTAACGGGCGGCGTTTTTTCGGCCGGGCTGAAGCGCAAGGACAGCCGGCATCAGGTGACCTTCGCCAGCGTTCAGTCGGTGTCGGCGAACCTGGATCAGTTCCGGGGCGAATACTCGCTGGTCATCATCGATGAGTGCCATCGGGTGAGTGGGGAAGAAACCAGCCAATATCAGCGGATTATCGAGCTGCTGAGCCAACAGAATGATTCCCTGAAAGTGCTCGGGCTCACCGCCACTCCCTATCGCCTGGCCATGGGCTGGATCTACCGTTACCACTACCGGGGCTTTGTGCGCGGTGACGAAGACAAGCCTTTCCAGCACTGCATTTACGAATTGCCGCTGAGCTTCATGATCAACCGGGGTTACCTCACCAAACCTGAGCTGGTGAACGCGGCGGTGGCCCAATACGATTTCTCCGCGTTGCCCCGGGACCGGTTTGGCGAATACGCCGAGAAGGATGTGAATCAGCTGCTGGGCAAGCACGCCCGTGTTACCCGGGCCATCATTGAGCAGGTGATGGAGATGGCCGCCGAGCGCCAGGGCGTGATGATCTTCGCGGCCACGGTGGATCATGCGCGGGAGATCACCGGCTATCTGCCGGAAGACCAAACCGCCCTGGTGACCGGGGCGACGGACATGAAGGAACGGGCGCAGCTGATTCAACGCTTCAAGCAGCGGCAGTTGAAGTACCTGGTGAATGTGTCTGTGCTCACCACGGGTTTTGATGCGCCCCATGTGGATTTTATCGCCATTCTCCGGCCCACCCAGTCGGTCAGTCTGTACCAGCAGATTGTGGGCCGGGGGCTTCGGCTGGATGAGGGCAAACGGGATTGCCTGGTGATCGATTACGCGGGCAACAGCGTGAACCTGCACCACCCGGAGGTGGGGGAGCCTAAACCGAACCCGGACAGCGAGCCGGTGCAGGTGTTCTGCCCGGGCTGTGGCTTTGCCAATATTTTCTGGGGCAAAACCGACAGTGATGGCCGCGTGATCGAGCACTACGGGCGCCGGTGCCAGGGGCTGATCGGGGCGGCAGAAGGCGAACAGCCGGCCTTGCAGAATGGCCGCCCGGAGCAGTGTGATTACCGGTTCCGGTTCAAGGAGTGCCGCCACTGCGGTGCTGAAAACGATATTGCCGCCCGCAAGTGCCATCAGTGCGAAAACGCGATCATTGATCCGGATGACCAACTAAAAGATGCCCTGAAACTGAAAGACGCCATGGTGATCCGCTGTGCCGGGATAACTCTTGGTGCAACTGGCAGCAAGCTGAAGATCACCTACCACGGCGAGGACGGGGAAGAGCTCAGCGAGTCGTTTGATTTCAACAAGCCCGCCCAGCGCGCTATTTTTAACCGCCTATTCGGGCGCCGATTCGCCAACAGCCAGGCCCCGAAAACCTTTGGCACTGCCGATGAAGTGCTGGAAATGCAGGCGTTGATGCCGGCCCCGGATTTTGTGATTGCGCGGTGGCAAAAGCACTACTGGCAGGTGCAGGAGCGGGTTTTTGATTATCAGGGGAATTACCGAAAGGTGTATTAGGCTTGGCCGGTTCTATCGTTTCAGATCGCGGTAGAAGTTTTCGTGTGAGCCCAGAGCCATCAACTCAAGCACCAGCTCGCCATCGTCAAAGTGATACCCGAGCAAGGTGAGCTGCTTGTTCATTTTGAACTTGTAAACGCGTAGAAATGCCAGGTCACCTTTTTTCTGGGTGCCCAGGGTGGGACATTTCATTAACTCTTTTATAGCCGCGTCCAGGTCTTGCTTTTGGTTCGGCTTTAGCTTCTTTACCGCTTTTCTGAACGTTGGCGTCTGCAGTACCGCAGTGATTTCAGCCAAAATCGTATGTCTCCAGCTTCCCTGCTTCCCGTTCGGCTTGTGCAATGATGGCCTGCCGGACAAATTCGTAGGGCAAATCCGGGTTGTCTTCCATCATTTCGCCGATTTTTGCCCAATGTTCGATTTGTTTGGGGGTGGTGCGATTCAGGGCTTTGGCGATGATGCTGGCTTTCTGAACCAGCTCCTCGTCCAGCCGCACACTGTTCGTAGCCATGGTGATACCTCAAGAAATTCAGGTGATGCAACTTGCTACAATTGTAGCAGAAATGTTTGTTGTCTTGCGCCTCACAAATCGTCTTTCATCTTGCGGAAAACCAGCAGCTGGTTGTTGGCGGGCAGGGCGTGTTTTTCCGCAAGCCGCATTCCCACCGATTCCGCCAGGGTGCTGAGATCGCTCAGGTCCCGGATGCCCATGTGGGGCGCCCGTGATTTCAGGTGTTGATCAAACCGGCGGTTGCTGTCACTGGTGTATTCGCCCTGTTCATTGAACGGGCCATACAGACAGAAGGCGCCGTCTTGCGGCAGCCGCTCACCGATGCCATGGAACATTTTTTCAACTTCGGGCCAGGCCATGATGTGGGCGGTATTGGCGGAGAAGGCCCACTGGAATTCCCCAATTGGCCAGTTGGCATCACCCACATCCAGCTCAATCATGGGGAGGATGTTGGGCAGGGTAGCCTGTGCCAGTCGCTCTTTGCAGAAGTGAGCTGAGTCGGGATGGTCGCTAGGTTGCCATTGCAGGTGCGGCATGGCACTGGCGAAATGCACGGCGTGCTGGCCGGTGTAGGTTCCGATTTCCAGGACTTTGCCCGGTGTCACAAAGACTTCCTGCAGCCGCTCCAGGATCGGGGCTTTGTTGTTCTCGCAGGCCTGGGCATAGGGCAGGTCACTGTTCATCGGGTAACATCTCCTTTATTGGCTCGTGAGATCGAAGGCGGCTTTTAGCGTTAGAATAAGTCATCGTTCTGGATCATGTAAGCTGAGCATGAGATCCCAAACTGAGGAGCGAATTGTCATGAGAGTTTCTTTTCTGATCAAAGGCTTCCTGCTGTCCCTGGCACTGGTGATGACGCCGCTGGCTGTGCAGGCAGAAGAGCCGGTATGGATTGATGTGCGGACGCAAGCGGAGTATCAGCAGAACCATATTGAGGGCGATCCGCTGATTCCGCATAAAAACATTGTGGCCCAGGTCACCGAACGGTTTCCGGAGAAAGACACTGAGATTCGACTGTATTGCCGCAGCGGCAACCGGGCCGGTATTGCCAAGTCAGCCCTCGAAGAAGCGGGCTACACCAATGTAAAAAACATGGGTGGTATTGCCGATGCCCGGGAAGTCCGGGGCCTGTAGATTTGGCTTATTCAGAGGGTCGGCAGTTGGCCTAATCCCCGTAAATCATCTTGCGGGTCATGCCGCCGTCGATCACAAAGTTCTGGCCGGTCACAAAGCGGGCTTCCGATGACACGAGATAGGCGACCATCGCCGCGATATCTTCCGGTGTGCCCACGCGGCCACTGGGATGCTGGTTGTGGTCAGTGGCTGATAACGGCTCGGCATTGGCGGGTGCGTTGGCCTGCCAGGCGCGAACATCGATCCAGCCTGGGCTGATGCTGTTGGCCCGCACATCCGGGCCCAGACTGATGGCCAGGGAGTGGGTGAGGGCGAGCAGACCGCCCTTGCTGGCGGCATAAGCCTCGCTATTGGGTTCAGATTGCAGGGCCCGGGTGGAGGCCATGTTGACGATGCTGCCCCGGCTTTGGCGAAGGTGGGGCACTGCATGCTTGGCCATCAGGAACGCGCCGGTGAGGTTCACGTCGATTCGCCGTTGCCACTCGGCCAGCTCAAGCGTTTCGATGGGGCCGGTGTCCGGGTCTGCAATGCCGGCGTTGTTTACCAATGCATCCAGTCGCCCGGCCCATTCCACCGCCTCGGCCACCGAGGAGATAACATCTGCCTCCTGCGCGACATCGCCCCTGATAAGTCGCAGGTTGGCAGGGTTGCCGAAATCCTGCTGACAGGCGTCGATGGCGTCTGCGTCCTGGTCAATAACCGCCACTCGCCAGCCTTTCTCCAGGAAATAATGGGCTATGCCTTTGCCAATGCCTTGTGCGCCGCCGGTGATAAGAATGGCCGGGAGTTGCTGTGCCATGGGTCGTTTCCTTTTCCGGGAGGTTTCCATGCGGTGAGATCCTCGGGTAAGGTCCCCTCCGACAAGTTTGATCGTATAGACTGATTATCAAAGCCCGACGGTAAGGTGCAAGGCAAGCCCGGTAGTTATTCATCTTCCGCTTGTGATTCACAGCCAGCGTCCCGCTTGGGGGGATGGTTCCAGGGGCTGAAATATTCAATGTTAACTCAGAGGAGATACCAGACAATGCGATTCCCATTGAGAGTGCAGGCCAGTGCGCTGTTGCTGGCGACGGTAATGCCGCTGGCCCAGGGGCATGCTGCGGAGGATGAGGGCGAGGCAACCGTGGAATCTTTGCGCCAGGAGATTCAGGGTCTTGATCAGGAACTGGAAGAGTTCACCACCGAACGGCGGGAACGCTTGATGGAGGACATTGAGGAGGTTCTGGCTTCCCTGGATTCCCGTATAGCGACGCTGGAAGATCGCCTGCAGGAAGACTGGGACGAGGCAGACAAACTGACCCGAGCCCAGGCACGGACCGCGCTGGCCTCTTTGCGCCGCGAGCGGGCACGAGTGGCTGAATGGTATGAGCGCATGCAGGACAGCGCGGATTTTACCTGGGAATCCATGAAGGAAGGCTTCAACGACGCCTTCGACGAACTTTCCAGCGCCTGGCAGGACGCAGAGGATAATATTCGCGAGACTGTTGAGGGAAAAGAATAGGCTAACAACAAGTCAAACGTCAGCGAGCGTCGGCTCCGCCCGGTTATCTCAGTTTGAACGTTTATGGCGTTTGAGAATCTCGGGCACCTTGAACGGCAGCACCATGGAGCCGGCCTTGGAAAAGCTGATCAGGGTGTTCAGCCGCTTGTACCAGAGCAACCGGTGAATCTTTTCCTTCATCGGGTAATAGCCCTCCATGTAGAGTTCTTCCACCCGGTCGGCATTGTTGGTAAAGCTGTAGCCGCTCAAATCCAGTGGTACGGCGATGTCCGCTTTTTTCAGCTGTTGGCGGGTGTTGAAGTCGATACTGATGTTGATGGCATTGCTCACCACATCGAAGGTGTTTTCCGGTTTCGGGTAACGGCTGACATGGCTCAGGTCGATGCCCACGGTGATGCCTGCGCCCATCTCTGCCAGGGGTGAAATTGGCAGGTTTTCCACCAGCCCGCCATCGACCAGAGTCCGGCCGTTGATCTCCACCGGGACAAAGAGGCCGGGCACCGCCATGGAAGCACAGACGGCATCGGCCAGGCTGCCTTCCCTGAAGATCAGTTGTTCGCCGGTCTCGATATCGGTGGCACAGATGGCCAGGGGAATCTCGGCATCTTCTATGCGGCAGTCCCCCAGATCCCGAATAAGCATCTTGCGGATGGCTTTGGTACTGAACAGCCCTCCACGTTCCAGCGTGAAATCAGCCAGCTTGGACAGGTTCAGGGTGGAGCAAATGGACAGAATGGATTCCGCCGGGCGGCCAAAGGCGTGATAACTGGCCACCAGCGCCCCTACGCTGGTTCCTGAAATGCAATGAATCCGGATACCTTCTTCCTCGAAGGCCTTCAGCGCACCGATATGGGCCAGCCCCCTGGCAGCACCGCCACCTAGGGCCAGACCAATACGTTTGTTAAACGGGTTGAATTTCATACGTCAGTGGCGTGGGTTACTTTTGTCCGGGGAAGACTGTCTGTCCGATTTGTTGTCATCGGAGGTTAGGTAAAAGTCTTTCTTCTCATAGGTCGTCATTTCCGGGTCTTCAAGGCTGTTCTTGCGACGGCCCTGATACAGCCAGAAGGCCACAATAGCGATGACGATGGCAAATACAATCCACTTCATGCCGAACTCCTTCACGGGGTGTCTATCTTTATTCAGAACCTTCCGGCGGGATCCGTCAATAGTGCCTCAGGGGTTTATTTCGGTCCACGGTGATGGGGGACTTCTTTGTTGTTTTGAGAGTTTGTCAGTCTGCTCCCAGCGGAAGTTGAGGGCCGGGCCGATCCCAACTTTACTTATTCCATGGACAGGAAGATTGTTGCGCAGGTGGTGTATCAGATCAGCGCAGTGACGGTGGTGGCCATCCTGCTGGGAGGCATCGCCTCGCTGGCGGCGATCGGTTTTGTCGAAGCGGTCCACTACCTGAATGGAAAACTGTTGATCTCGCCATACGCCCGGGTGCTGGCGGAGGACCAGCACTTGCTGGTGGTGGCCGCAACCCTGCTTGTGCCGGCGACAGGCGGCCTCATTGTTGGGCTGGTGGTCCATTTCCTGGTGCGTCAGAAGCGCGGGCTGGCCCCGCCGGATGCCATTCTGGCAGCGCAGACCAGTGGCCCTGCACCGGGGTTTCCCAGTGGTGTGGCATCCACCCTGGCGGCGCTGGTGTCGCTTGGTAGCGGCGCATCCGTGGGCCAGTACGGTCCACTGGTGTATCTGGGGGCAATGTTCGGGAGTCTGGTGGGGCGTCTGAAACTGAATTTGCGCCATCAGCGTTCCATTGCCATTGCCTGTGGGGTCGCCGCCGCCATTTCCACCGCGTTCAACGCGCCGATTGCCGGCCTGGTGTTCGCCCATGAGGTGATCCTGCGTCATTACTCCTTGAGGGCGTTTGCGCCCGTCACCGTGGCAGCGGCTACCGGTTATATCGTGGCGAATGTGATTTTTGACCGGCCCGCGCTGTTTCTGGTGAGTTTTAATGAGGTGGCGCACACCTACGAGTATGTGTTCTTCGCCCTGGAAGGCGTGCTCTGTGCCGGCATGGCCTGGGTATTCATGCGCTTGCTGAAAGTGAGCACCAGTACCGCTGAGCGTTACATCCACTGGCCCTGGGCTCGCCCTGCCATTGCTGGATTGATGGTTGGGGTGGTGGCACTTTGGATTCCCGAGGTGCTGGGCATTGGCCAGGAAACCCTTCGGTTCGCCACCATTGAAGGGGCGTTTGGCATCGGTGAGCTGGGGCTGATTATTATTGCCAAGCTGGTGCTGACGGCGGTCTGTGTCGGGTTTGGTTTTGTCGGTGGGGTGTTCAGTCCGGCCTTGCTGATTGGCATTCTTTTTGGTGCTTTTTACGGGCTGGTGTTGCCTTACCTGTTGCCGGTACCGCATTCGGGCCTGGTGGTTTATGCCATCTGCGGCATGATGGCTCTGGCCAGCTCGGTGATCGGTGCGCCATTGACCACCATCCTCATCGTCTTCGAGCTGACCCGCAGCTACGACCTGACCATTGCTGCCATGGTGTCTGTCGTCTTCGCCAACCTGATTTCCTATCGGGTGATCGGCCGCTCCTTATTTGACCTGCAACTGCGGTCCTGGGGTTTTGACCTTTCCCTGGGGCGGGACAAGGCGATTCTTCAAACCCATCCGATCCGGGATTTCCTGTCCACTGAATACACGGCCGCCAGCGATCGGGATACGGTTGGCGAAGTTCGTCAGCGACTGGTGGATGATCACCGCTCCGAAGCCATGGTCCTGGATCATAACGGCCGGCTACTGGGAGTGATCCGGCTGCAATGCATTGTGAACAGTGAGGCACCACTGCCTGTGATGGAGGCGATCATCCCGTCATTCACCATTTTTGATGAGCAGACATCGGTCTGGCAATCGATGGAATCGTTGCGGGGGTTTCTGGGAGAAGCGGTGCCGCTGGTGAATGAATACGGCCAACTGCTGGGTGTGGTGGCAGAGGAGGCGGTGATTCGGGCTTATCTGGAAATCGTGCACGATCTGCGTGAGGAAGAAAATGAAGCGGCCTAGTTGGGTGGTTCCAAGCTGGATGGTGGCCTGCGTGCTGCTCACCCCGGCGATGTCCCGGGGCCAGGACAATGGCCCGGAACCGCTGACAGTGGCGACCTGGGGCGGAGCCTATGAAGAAAGTCAGCGCCGGGCCTACTTTGCCCCCTTCACTGAAGCCACCGGTATTCCGATTAAAACGGTGCATTACGATGGCGGCATCACGGTGCTTCAGGAGCATCTGGCCAGCGGTGAGGTGGAGTGGGATGTCATCGACATGATTCAGTCCGACGCCAGTGCTGCCTGTGATGCCGGCCTGCTGGCACCGATTGATCCGGGCATCCTGGCCCCGGCACCGGATGGCACCCCGGCGCAGGAGGACTTCATGCAAGGAGCCATCAACCGGTGCTTTATCACCCAGATCGTCTTTTCCACCGTGATTGCCTTTGACGACCGGGCCTTCCCCGGTGTGAAACCGGACAGCGTGGAAGACTTCTTCGACCTGCAAACTTTCCCGGGTAAGCGGGCGCTGCGCAAAGCGCCCGTCGGCCTTGCCGAGTGGGCGTTATTGTCTCTCTCGGTGCCCCAGGAACAGCTCTATGACCTGCTCAGTACCCGCCGGGGATTGGACCTGGCGGCACGCCGGCTGGACGAGATCCGCGATTCCATTATCTGGTGGACCCGTGGCGTTGAGCCGGTTGAGTTACTGACCAGCGGTCGGGCGGCCATGGCCACGGGCTATAACGGCCGCTTCTTCCATGCCCGGGTGATGGAGGGGGCGCCCATTTCGGTGATCTGGGACGGGCAGCTTATTGGCTTCAACAGCTGGACTATCCTTCGCGGCACCGACCAGGCCGAACAGGCCGCCCGGTTCATTGCCTTTGCCACGCGGGCCGAGAATATGGCCGCCCAGGCCAGCCTCATCAGCTATGGACCTGCAAGGAAATCCGCGCAGCAGCGAGTAGGGCTGCACACCGATGTGGGGGTGCCCATGATGCCCTACATGCCAACGGCGGCCGCTCATATGGAGCGAGCCGTCATTCGGGATCATCGCTGGTATTCCCAGACCGGAGAGCTCAGGGAGCAGTGGTTCCGGGAGTGGTTGGGGGCCGGACAAACCAGCGAATAGAGCAGAGGCTATAGGCCCATGAGTTTGTGCGGCGGTTGAGCCTGAACTATTTTCAAAGTGAGATAGTAGGACTGGCCAAGGCCACCTGTAGCCGTCATCTCGTCTGAATCAATCAGAACGATCAGGGAAGGGTTGGCTATGAAATCCAGAATTGTACCCGCCATTCTTGTGGGCGTGTTTTCTATGGGAATAGGCTCTGCGTTCGGCGACTCCCACGGTATGTCCGCGATGAAGCTGGCGGAAAAAAAGAAATGCACCGCCTGCCATACCGTCACTGAAAGTGACCCCATGGCGGTGGCGCCTTCGTTCATGAGTATCGCCCAGCGATACTCCATGGAGGAATCCGACCGCCTGGTTCAGGTAGTTCTCACCGGTGGTGAAGGCCACTGGGGCAACGTAGAAATGCCGGATATGGGCGTTCGTAAGGATGTTACCCCTAAAGAGGCCGAAAAACTCGTGCAGTGGATTTTGGATATGGATGAATAAAGCGCTTTCCGTGCCCGCTTCAGGAACTCCGGGCCCGCCAAAGCGGATAGGCGAGTCCGGCCAGTCGGTTCATCACGAAGGCATGGATTAGCAGCATGAGAACCCCGGCCATCAGCACGGGTAGCTGTGCGGGATTGGGCATGAGGCCCAAAGCGACGATGAGCGCAGTGGCGCCGGCGGGTGGATGGGCGACGTTCAGCGCCACCATCAGGCTGCCGGTGAGGCCCATGGCGACCGCGACAGCGCCAACGCGGGCGAGGTCCACGCCATTCATCATTGCCGATGGCGCGTCCTGGAGCCCAAACAGGTAAAGCCCCACCAGCCCCATGGTGGCACCAATGAAATGGCCGCACAGGGCGTTGCGGGGCGAGGCCGGTTGGCTCAGGGGCACGTAAAAAAGAATGAACGCGGTGGCGCCCAGGGAGGGGAAGATGAAAGCCTCCTGGGTGATGAGAGCCACCACGGCAACAAGCGCGATGGCAATGCCGCTGTTCACCAGGTTAAACCCTGCCATGACCGCTTTGTGCGGGTACTTTTCGGTCAGCCGTTCAAGGTGAAGTGCCTGCAGTACCCCGCTGACCAGTTGCCAGCGGAGCTTGTCGTTTCTTTGCCCCATAACATCCCCGCATCAAAAAGGTGCATAAGGGTAAAGGGGCATCCTGCGTATATCAAAACGGTAATTCCGATAACGGTTATTGAGTGGTTTTGCTTTTCATTAACTCTGATAAAACTGCCTTATTCCGTCCAATAAGGCGTCCACATCCTGCCGGCTTACATCCTGGTGGGTCACAAACCGGATTGGGTCTCCCGCCTTGATCAGGATTCCCAGCTCCGCGAGGAAGTCACGGAGTTGAGCCGCCTGCCCTTTGTGGCAGCGGGCATGGACGATATTGGTCTGGGTGCTGGACGGGTCGATTTCCATCTCTGGAATACTGGCCAGGCCCTCACTCAGGTATTCGGCATTGGCATGGTCTTCATGCAGTCGCAGCGGCCCCTGTTCCAGGGCAATTTGCCCGGCCGCGGCCAATATGCCGGCCTGGCGCATGCCTCCGCCGAGCATTTTTCGTAGCCGGTGGGCGCGGTCGATAAAAGCCTTCGAGCCCAGCAGCAGCGAACCCACCGGAGCGCCCAGGCCCTTGGACAGGCAGACGCTAACTGAATCGTAGTATTGGGTGATCTCGGTGATGTCGCAGCCGGTCTTGACGGCAGCATTGAACACGCGGGCGCCGTCCAGGTGCAGCATCAAGCCATTGTCGTCGCAGAAATCCCGTGCCTGGCGCTGGTACTCCAGCGACAGCACTTTGCCGCCAATGGTGTTCTCCAGGGAGAGCAGACGGGTGATGGCGAAATGGGCGTCCTGGGGTTTAATCGCAGCCTGCGCCTTCTCCAGGCTGATAGACCCGTCAGCCTCGTTTTCAATTGGCTGGGGTTGCACGCTGCCCAGCACGGCGGCGCCGCCGCCCTCGTAACAGTAATTGTGGGCTGCCTGTCCGCAAAGGTACTCGTCGCCCCGACCGCAGTGGGCCATGATCGCCAGCAGATTGGCCTGGGTGCCACTGGGAGTGAACAGGGCGGCTTCAAAGCCGAGCCGGTCGGCGGCGTAGGTCTGTAGGCGATTGATGCTCGGGTCATCCCCATAGACGTCGTCGCCTACCTCGGCGCTGGCCATGGCCTCTCGCATGGCCTGGGTTGGGACAGTCACGGTATCGCTGCGGAAATCGATCATGTTTGATGGGCCTCGTGAATCATCGTTTTACTGCATTCTACAAGGCACGAGGTATGAGAAAACCTGATCGGCGATGTGTCTCGGGAATGCGTTGGTATCTGGGTTGCTAACGCTTGTGTTTCCGGGGGCGGCCAAACAGCTCCCGCAATTCGTCTTTTGCGGCTTCCAGCCGATCCTTTTGTTCCTGGGAAAGCTGCCTGCCAGCGCGATTGATGTAGAACGTCAGCATCGACATAGCTGAGCGGTAGGGGTCTGATTTGCGCCGTTCGCTGTTCTCGGCCGATTCTTTCAGGGAACGGGCGATTTCCCTGGGATCGTCCAGAGCGAAGACCCCTTGTTCGAGATCCAGGGAGTCGCTGGATTCGGTCACTTTCTGCGACCAGCGTTCAGAGTGAGCCAAAATCTGCCTCCGCCTGTTTCCCAAGCATCGTGATAGAAGCATCACAATGCCTTGAATTATGCGTTTCCTGCCCTCCACTATAGAAGATATCCAAGCCAAATATCGAACCAGGAGGTTCACACATGCATGTGTTTATTGCAGGCGCAAACGGACAAATCGGCCAGTATTTGTTGCAGGAAATGGCCGAGAGCGACCATGAAGCCCGGGCGCTCATCCGGGACCCTGAGCAAGGCCCGAAGCTTCAGCAGTTGGGCGCCACGGAAACCGTAGTGGGTGACTTGGAACAGGACTGCGGTGAGGCCATGAGAGGCTGTGATGCCGTGATCTTCACCGCCGGCTCAGGCCCTCATACCGGCCCGGACAAGACCATCGATGTGGACCAGGAGGGCGCTATCCGCTTGATGGATACGGCCAAGGCCATGGGCATCAAGCGCTTCATCATGGTCAGTGCCATGCGCGCCGAGGAGCCGGATAAGGGGCCGGAGAAATTGCGCCATTATCTTTGGGCCAAGCGTAAGGCCGATGACCACCTCAAGAGCTGCGGTCTGGATTACACCATC
This sequence comes from Marinobacter persicus, assembly GCF_002934325.1. GTDB lineage: Bacteria > Pseudomonadota > Gammaproteobacteria > Pseudomonadales > Oleiphilaceae > Marinobacter > Marinobacter persicus_A. Next base: position 17,054 of record NZ_PTIV01000034.1, on the reverse strand, counting down.
GTTCGGCCCGGGCGGCTCACCAACGAAGATGGCACCGGCAAGGTGGAAGTGCGCGACCGGTTGATGGAATTTGGTGAGATCCCGCGCCAGGACGTGGCTCGCGTGCTTCTGGCCGTGCTGGATTCAGACAACACCAGCAATTGCGTGTTTGACGTGGTTTCCGGCGATGTGCCGATAACGGAAGCCCTGGCGAAGTTGTAATGGTAACCAGACTCCGGGGCAGGTCAGGTAGTAAGGCCCTTACCCACGAATCGCGCAAAGGAGGATGATATGAACGTTACGTTTATTGGCCTGGGCATTATGGGCAGTCGCATGGCCAGCAATCTGCTAAAGCATAGCGACCTCACCCTGACGGTTTTCAACCGATCGCCCGATGCCATGGGTCCCCTGAAAGACGCCGGCGCCAAAACCGCCAGTTCGGCCCGGGAGGCGGTGGCTGGAGCTGATGTGGTCTTCACCATGCTCAGTGCCCCGGAGGCGGTGGAGGAAGTCGCGTTTGGTGAAAAAGGTTTTGTCAGTGCCATGGAGCAGAATGCGCTTTGGGTAAATTGCTCCACGGTGAACCCTTCCTTCACCCGTGACTGCGACAGCCGGGCTCGCGCTCAAGGAATCCGATTCCTGGATGCGCCGGTAGCGGGTACCAAGATGCCGGCTGAGACTGGTGAGCTGACGTTCCTGTTGGGCGGCGACTCGGAAGATGTTGAAGCAGTCCGGTCGATGCTGGAATGCATGGGGCAGAAGATTCTCCATGTGGGAGAAGCCGGCCAGGGCAGTGCCTTCAAGATGCTGGTGAATGCCCAACTTGCCCAGAACATGCTGGCTTATGCAGAAACCGCGCTACTGGGTGAGAAACTGGGTTTCAGTCGTGATTTCCTGATGGATACCCTGCCGAACCTGCCGGTCACCGCTCCGTTTCTTAAGGGCAAGGCCGAACTCATCAGGAATGCTGATTACGAGGCTCAATTTCCGCTGGAACTGATGCTCAAGGACATGCACCTGCTGGATGTCACCGCCTACGAGGAAGGCCAGCCCCTGTTTCTGGCCGGCCTGGCCAAATCCCTATACGGGCAGGCGAACCTGGCAGGGCGAGGGCGAGAGGATTTTGCCGCCGTCTTTGATCACCTGTCGAAGTCTGACTAGAAGTCTGACTAGAAGTCTGACGAAAGGGCAGCGCTGGCTGCCCCCGGGCTAATCCCTCAGGCTTCTTCTGCTTCCTGCTCAATGGCTTCGCCGGCGTTTTCCACATCCTGACCCAGGCCTTCCATGGTGTTGCAGCCGGCGAGACCTGCGCCCATCAGGAAAGTAAGCAGCAGCATTCTGATCGCGATAGTCATGGTTAGCTCCTTGATTGAGTCACTGGATGTCAGTTTAGATCAAACCGCCAAGTGCGGATTGCACAACTTTGGTCAGGCTGACACAGCGAGAAGACCGGCTCAATACTTTGGAAGGAGCACAGCACTTTAAAAATCCGCCGATACAACCTACACCTATAAGGAGGTGATCCACTAAACGATCCGCACAAGGGAGCCTCTATGCCAAGAAAAAAGGTCAGGCTTGAGCATGCCGTCGAGTACCTTTCGATACTCGATAAACAGGGCAAACCCGACAAGGACCTGGACCCGAAGATCGATAAAGACACTCTGCTGCGCATGCATCGCACCATGCTGTTGAGTCGACGCTTTGATGAATACCAGCTGCGCTGGCAGAAGCAGGGGCGCATCGGCACCTTCGCCCCGGCGAAGGGGCAGGAAGCCAGCCAGATCGGCTCCATTGCCGCCGTTGAAGACGACGACTGGATGGTGCCCAGCTTCCGGGAAACCTCGGTGGCGCTCTGGCGAGGTACGCCCATGACCGGGTTGCTGCTCTACAACGCCGGCTATAACGAAGGGGGCCAGATTCCGGAAGGCCAGAACGATTTGCCCATCTCCATTCCGGTGGCCTCGCAGATGAACGAGGCCGTGGGCATTGCCTACGCCATGAAAATGCAGAAGAAGGACCGTCTGGTGATGTCCTACTTCGGCGATGGCGCCACCTCGGAAGGGGATTTCCACGAAGCCCTGAATTTTGCCCAGGCATTTAAGACCCCTAATGTTTTCATCTGCCAGAACAATCAATGGGCCATCTCCGTGCCCAGGGAACAGCAAACCCCGTCAAAGACCCTGGCCCAGAAAGCCCTGGCCTATGGTATGCCGGGAATTCAGGTTGACGGCAACGACCCGCTGGCCGTCTACGCCGCCACCCGCGAAGCGGCGGAACGGGCCCGCAAGGGTGACGGCCCCACCCTGATTGAGTGCATTACCTACCGGCTGTCGGTGCACACCACGGCTGATGATCCCGGCAAGTACCGTGACGAAGAGGAAGAGGAACACTGGCAGGAATGGGACCCGATCCCCCGCTTCCAGCATTATCTGAACAACCACAAGGTGTTGCGCAAGAAAGATATCGAGGCACTGGAAAAAGAAATTGACGAGGAAGTGAAATCAGCCTGGGACGAAGCCGAAGAGCAAATGAAATCGCTGGATGATCCTCTGGTGATGTTTGATCACCTGTTCGAGGAACGCCCTGCCTATCTTGAGGAGCAGAGGCAGGCCATGAAGCAGTACCGGGAGGACCGCAATGGCTGAGTTGAATATGGCAGAGGCCATTAACCTGGCCCTCAGGCAGGAAATGGAGAAAGACGATAGCGTTTATGTCCTGGGCGAGGACGTGGGCGTTGATGGCGGTGTGTTCCGGGTGACCGACGGCCTCTTGAAGCAGTTTGGCGAAGACCGGGTGATGGACACACCGCTGGCGGAGGCCGCCATTGTGGGTATGTCTGTCGGCATGGCCATGGCGGGATTGAAGCCGGTATGTGAACTCCAGTTTTCCGGTTTCAGCTATTTCGCCTTTCACCAGCTTGAGGGGCAGGCCGCCCGCATGCGCTGGCGTTCCCGGAGCAGCTATCACGTGCCCATGGTCTGCCGTATTCCCTATGGCGGTGGCGTGCGGGCGCTGGAGCACCATTCCGAAAGCCGGGAGACCTATTATGCCCACACACCGGGACTGAAAGTGGTGATTCCGTCTGGCCCCCGTAATGCCCGGGCGCTGTTGCTCAGCGCCATCCGGGACCCGGATCCGGTGATATTCCTGGAACCCAAGGCCATGTACCGCGCCTTCCGGGAAGAGGTGCCGGACGAAGAAGAAACCCAGCCCATTGGCGAATCGCAGGTTGCCCGGAAGGGCGATGACCTGACCATGATCACCTATGGCGCAATGACCCAACACACCCTGGAAGCGGCAGACAAACTGTCGGATGAAGACGGCATCGAGGCAGAGGTGATCGACCTGCTGTCCGTTTCGCCACTGGACGACAAGAAATTCACCGAATCGGTCCGGAAAACCGGCCGGGTGGTGGTGGTTCACGAGGCGCATCGCAGCTTTGGCCCCGGTGCGGAGATTATCTCCCGCATCAACGAAAAGTCCTTTTATTATCTGGAGGCGCCGGTTCAGCGTGTCACCGGTTACGATGTCATCATCCCGTATTTCGCCCGTGAGAAGGCGTATATTCCCGACGTGGACCGGATTGTGGCAGGCGCCCGCCAAGCCATGAACGACTAGGAGCCAACCCTCATGTCCAAAGACTACAAGCTTGAAGATCCCGGTGAGGGGATCACCGAAGCCGAGGTGGTGGAAGTAATGGTCAGCGAGGGCGACGAGGTAAAAGACGGCGACCCGTTGCTGACCGTGGAAACCGACAAGGCCGCCAATGAGATACCGGCTAACTTCAATGGCACGGTTGAGTCCGTGAAAGTTAAGGAAGGTGAGACCATCAAGGTGGGCCAGGTGCTGGTCACCTATAACGATGGCTCGGGTGACGATTCGGAAGAAGAGCCCGACAAGGAATCGAAGGAATCAGAAGCGTCGGATCAGGAAACCGAAAAAGAAGACAAAGACGACGAAAAAAACGAGAAGAAGAGCGGAAAAGCAGATAAAAAGAAAGAAAAGAAGGAAAAGCCAGAAGAGCAATCAACCTCAGAGGAAGATGAGGCAGATGCTGATCAAGGCAAGGAAGAGTCTGCTGAAAAAGCCAATGAATCCGAGAGCACGGATTCCGACCGCCCGGTCCCCGCTGCGCCGGCCACCCGCCAACTGGCGCGTGAGCTGCACGTGGATCTACACCAGGTGGAAGGTTCCGGCCCGGGTGGGCGCGTCACCAAGGAAGATGTGGAGCAGTTTTCCGAAGAAGCTGCGTCCAGGGAGTCATCCCGGGCCAGGAGCAAGGCACCGAAGCTCCCGGACTTCAGCCAGTGGGGGACGGTGCGCCGGGAGCCCCTTTCCGCCATCCGTCAGGCCATTGCCCGGAATATGAGCCAGTCCTGGCAGGAAATTCCCCACGTTATGCACCAGAGCGTGGCCGACATCACCGAGCTGGAGCGCTTCCGGCGTCGGCACCAGGACGAGGTGGAACGGCGTGGCGGTAAGCTGACCATGACAGTGTTGGTTATCAAGGCGTTGGTGGCGGCCCTCAAGCAGTTCCCGAGATTCAATACCAGCCTGGATACAGAAAGCGACGAACTGATCTACAAAGAGTATTACGACATCGGCGTGGCCGTGGCCACCGATGCCGGCCTGCTGGTGCCCGTGTTGCGAGAGGTGGACCGCAAGGACGTTTTCGAGCTGGCGTCTGAACTGTCCGGGCTGGCTGACAAAGCGCGGGAAGGTGAGCTGAAAAAACAGGATATGGAAGGCGCCACCTTCAGCCTGACCAATCCCGGTCCCATCGGCGCCACCAGCTTTACGCCCATCATCAACCACCCGGAAGTGGCCATCCTGGGCATGGGCAGCGCCGAACTCAGCCCGGTGGCCACCGGCCACCTCGACAACTACAAGATTGAAGCGCGGCTGCGCATGCCGCTTTGCCTGGCCTACGATCACCGGGTGAATGACGGTGCTGAGGCAGCCCAGTTCCTGAAGACCATTGTCGATACCCTGGAAGATCCCGAAACATTCATGCTGTCATCCTGAAAAGGAGGATTGATATGTCCAGCCCAGAGCACAAACAGAAAATCTGGAAACTCATCCGGGACATCAAAACCTGTATGCTGACCACGCGCCATGGCGATGAACTCCGGTCCCGGCCCATGGTGCTGGTACAGGATGAATACGACGGCACCCTGTGGTTCTACACCGACCTGGATTCGGAAAAAGTCTTCGAGCTGGAGCAGGACCATGATGTCTGCGTTTCCTTCGCGGATCCGGAACACCATGTGTATGTGTCCCTCACCGGTCTCGGTCGTGCCATTCGCGATCAGGAGCGGATCGACCAATACTGGAACTCGGCCATTGCGGCCTGGTTTCCGGAAGGCAAAGATTCCCCGAACGTGGGCATGCTGGAGGTCAAGGTTCAGAAAGGCGAACACTGGGACAGTGACAGCAGCAAGATGGTCAAGAGCATCAAGACCACCAAGGCTCGAATTGAAGGAGAGCAGCCCGATTTGGGCGAGCACGAGAAGTTTGGTGTGGGTGAATAATGGACCGATTTCTTGCCGGCTCTCTCCCATGCCGGGCTAATGGGCCATTCAGAAAGGATGGCCCATTAGTCCGAGTACGCCTATTGCAATAAGGTAACCTGCCACGATGTAGTTGAGCAGTTTGGGGAAGACCAGAATGGCAATGCCAGCCCCCAGGCTGATGAGCGGCGCAAGCTGAAGATGCAGTGTCATAATTGGCTCCTTCTCCGAAGTATTGCTGGTTCTTTTCGACAGTGTAGGTAAGTTTTGGCGGTCGTACAGTTAAGCCTCTGAGATTGCAGCAAAGCTGATATCCACCTCGCTGCTATAATCAGGGAATCACTCAAGCCATCAGGCTCAGAGGGCATTATGGGCATGGAAACCAGCCGTCCTAAGTACGACGCCTCCCGGAGAACAAGTCCCGCCTCGTTTTTTCGAGGGTTTCTGAGAGAGCCTGCACAGGTGGGATCGGTGATCCCCAGCTCCCGGTTTCTGGAGAACCGGATTGTAGAGGCGGCGGATTTGTCGAGTGCCAGGCGGGTTGTTGAGTTGGGACCTGGCACTGGTGGAACCACACGAACGTTTTTGAGCCACTTGGGTCCGGAAGCGCGCCTGCTTTCCATCGAACTGAGTCCCTTCTTTCATGAACTGCTTGAAGAAATTTCTGATCCCCGTTTTATCAACCACCTCGGAAGCGCGGAATATCTGGCGGATATCCTGGCCCGGCATCAGATGGAATCGCCGGATGTGGTGATCTCGGGCATTCCCTTTTCGAAAATGCCCGAGGCCGTAGGTACCCGCATTGCCCGGTCTATACATGAGAGCCTCTGCGAAGGCGGGCGTTTTGTTGCCTACCAGTTCCGCCGTCACGTCGCTCAAGTCACCAGCCCCGTGATGGGAGAGCCGGTAAGTTGCTCACTGGAGCTGTGGAATATTCCCCCGATGCGAGTCTATTGCTGGGGTAAACCTGGCGCAGCCTGTGGCTAGACTGAACCTCAGCCCTCTGGTGAGTCAGGGCTTCCGTGTTTGTCGTGGTACCGTTGATGCAGTTCTCTGATGGGCCCTGCCAGAACCATAAAGGGCCCTTCAGTGGCCAGACCGGGCACCACAGTATTGATTGGCAGGGTAGCGACTGGCGGCGGCGGTGTCGCATGCATCTCATCAAGCCAGACTGCCAACTGTTCCGAAGAGCTGGCATAAACAATCCGTCCCAAGCCAACCCAGCCATGAGCCGCCGCGCACATGGGGCAGTGTTCGCCCGAAGTGTATACCGTGGCAGCGGCCCTCTCCTCTGGCGTCATGTGCTCCGCCGCCCAGTGTGCAATGGCGAATTCCGGGTGCCGGGTTTCATCGCCACTTGCGGTCTGGTTGTGGTCTTCGAAACGGACATCGCCATGCTCATCCACCAGCACCGAGCCAAAAGGCGGGTTGCCTGTCTCCAGTGCCTGGCGGGCCAGCTCCACGCAACGGTCGAGATGTTTCATGTCGGTTTCGTTGATCATGGGTTCTCCCTAAGGTTGCTGGAAATTTATATCCGCCTATTTTTTGATGAATATGAGGAAGGCACCAGCAGCGGTTGCTGCCGCACCACCAATCAGATACCACATGGTTTCGTCCGTGAAGCGGCCGGTCAGGGTTTCGGTAACCTGGCCGCTTAATGATTGGGTGGCCTGGTAGCCGAAATAAAGCAGTCCAATGCCGACCACGAGTAACACAAGACCAATCAGTTTATTGCTGCCCATCGGAGATTCCTTTATCAATGGAGATAGTCAGAGGCTTCTTGAAGCTTGGTCTTTCAAATATCACATTGCAAAGCAGGCTCGGCAACAAAAGGCGTCACAATTTGGGTTCGTGGTAAATTTCAGGCTAAAGGATCGTCATTGTCTGTCCCTGTCGTCGGTCGCTTTTGTCTCCTCGTTCTGATCTTCGGACTGCTCCTCATCCTGATCAGCGTGTTCTTCCTCAAACTCCGTGTTCCGCGGATCCAACTCGGCGACACCCAGGGCCGCCTCCGGTGTGGTGGTGTAGTAGCTTTCCTGATGGTCGACGTCCGTGTGGGTGGGGCCCGGGACGAATATCACGAAGCCAATCAGGGCCACCAGGATCAGCGCGTTGCTGATAAACAGCCCGCTCGGGCCGATAAACTCCATGAAAAACGCACTGATCAGCGGGCCAATGATGCTGCCCAGACCGTAACTGAGCAGCAGCGCCGTGCTGGCCGAAGTAATTTGATGGCTTTCCATCAGGTCATTGGTGATGGCGACGGCGATGGGGTAAAGGGCGGCGCTCAGGCCCATATAAAGCCCGACGAACACCACCAGTACACCAATGCTGTAATTGCTTAGTGCCGCGGCGATAAGACTGCAGGCTGCGGCAATAATGGCGACCACCAACAGCACGCGGTAACGGTCATAACGGTCACAGATCCGGCCAATAGGCCAGGCCAGAATCATGGCGGCAACGATGGCCGAAGCCATGAAGTTGGAAAGCTGGTTCAGGTCCAGCCCAATACGGTCGGCGTATACCGGCCCCATGGCATAGAAGGCGCTGATCAGGAGGCCGGCAATCAGTGCGCCAAGCGTGCCAATGGGGGATGTCCTGTAGAGTCTGGCCAGGGACAGTCGGTCGCTTTTTATGATTTTGGGCGACTCGCGGCTGGTCAAGGACAGTGGCGTCAGTGCCAGCACCACCAGAATGGCGGCCAGGGAGAAGGGAATAAAGCCTGCCGGGTCCGCCACCCGGACCAGCACCTGGCCACCGGCTGTCGAAAGGAAAAACACCACCTGGTAGATCGCGAACAGGCTGGCCCGGTTGGAGTTGTCAGCCTTACTGCTGAACCAGCTTTCCATGACAATCATCAGGCCGGCCATGGCGAAGCCGCCCACTGCCCGCAAGGCGCCCCAGAGGTTGGCTTCGATCAGCATCGGGTAAATCAGGATGGAGGCGGCCAGGGCGGCAGCGAAGAACGCGAATGCCCGTATGTGGCCGGCTTTTTCAATGATGCGGTCGGCATAGAGTGTGCCCGCGACAAACCCGATGGAGTAGAAAGCGAGAATCCAGCCAATCACGCTGGCGCTGAATTCTTCAAGGCTCAGGCGCAGGCCCAGCAGGGTCATCAGGTAGGCGTTGCCCACGATGAGAAGAACAATGCTGGTTATCAGTGACGACAGGCTGATGATGGTCCGCTGCATCAATCCTCCGCGTCGGATGACAGGTCTCGACAGGCTCTGTGAATACCTCCTCAGTGTAGTTGGTGGGGATGACGAGTAAAAATAAAAGTCTGCCGGCGGCGTCTCAGGCCAGGTGCCTGCGAAGCCCCGGCCGGGGCCGGCGAGCCCGGATGGCCTGTCGGGCCAGTTGCAGCACGGTGAAGCTGAGGGCTGCAACCAGTACGCCCACAATGGGGGCTATCCAGGGAGAGCTGTAAGCCACCACCGAGCCCAGGGCATAGGCGGTAAGCCCCGGAAGGTTGAAAGCCGGCAGGGCGCGCTGACCCGCTTCGGCGTATCGGCGCTTGTGGCCGGTGAAGTAACTGGCCATGATCACCCCGCCAATAGGGGGGATAAAAGTGCCCAGCAACACCAGGAAAGGCACCAGCCATTCCTGCATGCCCATTACGGCCAGGGCGGTACTGATGGCGGCACCGCCAATGGTGACCGCTTCCCGGCGGCCAGTAGCCAGCAGGTCACAGCCAACCACGGAAAAGTTGTAGGCGGTGTTGTCCTGAGTGGTCCACAGGTTCAGGAACAGCATCAGGATGCCGAAGGTCAGCAGGCCCTGGGCGGTCATGATGCCAACGATGTCAGCTTCCTGGTAAACCAGGGCGCCAAAAGCACCGACCAGCATCATCAGGCCGTTGCCAATAAAAAAAGCCAGTAGAGTGATGATGGCTGCGGTCTTTCCGGAACGGGCAAAGCGTGTCCAGTTGGTGGACTGGGTGGCGCCGGCGACGAAAGTGCCAAAAACCAGGGTGATGGCCGTGGCGATACTCATGTCGTTGGTGGGCGTAATGGTCGCCAGCTTCGCCAAGCCACCGGCATCCGCAGTGGTCAAGGCCATGCTGACGCCAATCAGAATGATCATGGCTGGAACCGCCAGACGGGACAGCCACACCAGCCCCCGATAGCCAATGGAAGCGGTAACGCAGAAGCCAAAACCGAACACCATCATCAGCGGTGTGGTCATGAGCTCCTGCATGCCAGTCAGCTCTACCAGCAGGGTGGCCATGGTGGCGGTGCCCCAGGCATACCAGCCAATCTGGGTCAGGAGCAGGATGAGGTCAGTTAATTTGCTGCCGGTTTTACCAAAGCTGAATCGGCTGAGCAGCGCCGTGTTCATGCCGGTTTTCGCGGCAATGTAGCCGAGAATCGCGGCGTAGAGGCCCAATAGCAGATTGCCTATGGCCAGGACCATCAGAAGGGTCGAGAAATCAAACGCCTGGCCCAGGCTTCCACCCGCCCACATACTGGCGGTGAAGAAGGTGAAGCCCAGCAGGACCAGCCCCATGGACCAGATGCTTTTACGTTGGTCAGCAGGTACCGGGTTTAACGGGTAATCCTCTTCCTGAGGGGAGGCTGTTGGGATCATGGCGGTTGCTCCGGCTTAAGATGTTCTTGAACATCATTCGCAACCTTTGTGCCATTTTAATGACAGCGTCGTTTTTTCTGGTTAAACGCAGCTATCCAAGGATGGAGGGCGCTGAGGTTGAACGGGTATGGCTAAAATTGCTGCATGTTGTCTGTGCACAATTGGCTCGTTATCCCCTTTATGGGGCACCGTAGGGGATTTCTGGGCATTACAGAACGTAAATCTCTCTCGGCTTCCACTTTACGGAGCCTGATACGGCATCTACGTTTAGGGGCAAGAGATGAAATCTCTTCACAATTCACGTCACGGAAATGGAGGAAGCACTATGGCTGACTATCCAGTGAAAGACGAGAATTATGACCTGATCAGTTCGGTGTATCATGCCTCTCAGGGGCTTCATCACACCAAGCAGTACGCCAAGGACGCGGAGCAGTTTAACGACAGTGAAGCCGCAGCGTTTTTCCAGGAAGCGGAAAAGATTTACCTGGAACTGACGGATAAAGCGAAAGCGCTTCTTAAAAAGCGTCTGTAAACGTTAGAGAGAAGCGTGTTGCCGGGATGGGCCTGGGAGTTTGTAGCCCTCTGACCTGTCCCGGTGAGTTTTGAAACAGTGCCTGCCCGTACGCCTCTAGACTTTGACCTTCCCTCTTAGTGCCTTGGTCTTCCCATGCCGGGTCTTTTTGTCCACACGCCGTTTGCGAGCAGATTTGCTGGGTTTGGTCGGTCGGCGAACTTTCTGTTGTTTGACCGCTTCCTGGATCAAAGCCCGCAGCCGCCTTAGTGCATCTTCTTTGTTTTGTTCAAGAGTGCGAAAAGACTGTGCCTTGATGACGATGATGCCCTCTTTGCTGATGCGCTGGTCAGGCAGGGCCATCAGTCGCTCTTTATAGAAGGGCGGCAATGTGGAATGGGAAATATCAAATCGCAGGTGCACGGCGGTGGCGACCTTGTTGACATTCTGCCCACCGGCACCCTGGGCACGAATCTGGGTGATCTCTATTTCCCAGTCGGCAAGCTCTACGTTATTGGAGATTTTCAGCATAGCCAGCCATGTTACCAGAGCCGGGGACGCGCCGCAGGCGTCTGTACTTGGCCTGCGGCGTGAAAACTACTACTTCACAGCCATCATGTCTGCATTCTTCTCAACGGTGCGGCTGCCAATGCCTTTGACTTCCGCCAGTTGTTCAACCGACTCAAACGGGCCATTGGCTTCCCGGTAGACAATAATCGCCTCGGCCTTACTCTCACCAATGCCATTGAGTGAGGCCAGTGTGGCGGCGTCCGCCGTATTGATGTTCACGGTCATGGGCTCTGCGGCGTAGGCGGGACCGGTTATGAGGGCGAACAATAGTGCCAGTGCGGCGATAAAAGACTTTGCTTTCATGGTCAATCTCCTGGGAACAAAATGCATGGGTTGTATGCCGGGAGTGACGTGGCTGAAAAAGATGAGAAGGAGAGGGATTGATCTTTGCCAGATCAGCCAGAGTGGGCCTCTTCCTGAAGGCGCTGTCCTGGTCTTCGTCCTTGTTACCCATCCGTTGGGTGAATCCGCTTTGTCATCCCTGACGTCTCCAGTCTAGGGAACTCTCAGACAATGACTATGGGATATTGTTGACAGTTGGCGTAAGAGATCTCTTACAAGCTTCCAGCGCCGCACGGAGATGTGCTGGTCGGTTATTCACCTGGTCAATTTCCCGACATTTGGCTGAACGCCCGGTCAATAAAGGCCTGGCACTACCTTTCCTGCCTCTGCTAACAAAGTTATCCACAGTTTTTGTGGGCAACTGGGTTCGGGGTGACTGGTCGGGATTTTCTGTTAGCATGCGTGCAAACATTCCGACCGGCCAGGAGGCCCGCCACTGATGTCTGATGATCCACTGAAATCATTGTCCGATATGGCCAGTGATGCCCACGCCCGAATCCAGGCTGCCCATGAACACATCAATCCGGTGGTGGAAGTGCGCCAGGGCATGCGCAAATCCGGCATCCCGGCGGATGTGATGACCATCGACTGCCTGCGCACGCGCCGGCGTATCACGCTGATCCTGCATGACGAACAGCCGGGTGTGCTGCTGTATCAGTTCATTACCATCGAAGATGAGGTAGGGGATCAGTTTCAGCAACTGGCTTTGGCGGACATGAACACCCAGCGGCTGTTTGACTGGATGGAGGAGTACTTCGGGTAGCGGCTTTCCCGGTCCGCAATCCGTGGTTGTCTGATCATGATCCAGCAGCTTGCCAATTCACTGGTCCCTCTGTTCTCCCTGATCGTCCTGGGTGCGATACTCGGGCGCAAGACCGATTTCTTCGATGGTAAGGCCCTTTCCGGCCTGGTCACCACCGTGGGTATTCCCGCACTGCTGCTGCATTCGGTCCTGTCCATGGAAATGGATATTGGCCAGATGAGTGAGCTGGTGGCTATTACGGTCGTATGGATTGGTGTTATGGCCCTGGTGACGGCCGGTGTGTTGCGGCTTATTGGCTTCCCGGTTCGTGATTATCTGCCGTCCCTGGTGCACCCGAATACCGGCAACATGGGCGTGCCGGTCTGCTTTGCGCTCTTTGGACCTCAATCCCTGGGGCTGGCGATGGTGATCTCCTCTGTGATTCAGATCAGCCATTTCACCCTGGGTATTGGGTGCCTTTCCAAAAGCTTTTCACTGAAGGCCTTGGCGAAAAACGGGCCGGTGCTGGCGCTGGTGGCCGGGGCGCTGCTGGTGGCAACGGAGGCCCGCTTGCCCGGGCCGGTGATGACCACACTGGATATGCTGGGATCGATCACCGTACCCATCATGCTTATGCAACTGGGCAGCTCCATTGCCAACCTGAAACTCTCTGGCGCCCGGGAAATGGCGTGGCCGGTGGCGTTCAGCTTTTACCGGCCCCTGGTCGGCCTGGCCACTGCCTGGCTGGTGTTGTTGCTGTGGCCACTGGATGCCTTCCAGGCCGAGATCTTTCTGGTGCAGTGCGCCATGCCGGTGGCGGTGATGAGTTATGTGTTGGCTGTCAGATACCACGGCCCGGCCCAGACCATCGCCCTGACCATTCCTCTGTCGGTGATTGTTTCGCTGGCTGTGGCTATCGTGTTCAGCCTGGGTTAATCAGAAGCGCCTTAACGCTTAAAGAACCGGGGATTGCGGCTGACAAAACCGTCAATCCAATGCTCCAGAAACGATTTCTGATCTGGCCGTTTCAGGTAGCGCCAACCCAGGAAGGCAATGACCACGGCGCCCAGGGCGTCTACCACCAGATCCCACATGGTGTCGGTCAGGCCGGATGGGTCGCCCAGCATGGGTTTCTGCATGTTCATGCCAAACAGCGAATCCATGGCAAATTCGAAAATCTCCCACAAAGCGCCGACACCCAACGAGAACAGGAAGGCAAAGAACGCCACAAAACCCGGCTTCATGTGCAGCTGGATTTTCTCGGTTTCGTTCATGATGTGTACTAACAGGAAGCCGAGGATGCCCAGAAGGAAGCCGGAGGTGGTGTGTAGTGCCATATCCCACCACCAGAATCGACTGTAGTAGTCGTGCACTTCGCCAAGGAACAGCGAGGCAAAGACAAAACCGATGGCGGCCAGTTGCAGTTCTGGCGGTATGTGGATGCGAAAACGCCGCTCGAACAGCACCGGGAAGAAGGTGATCAGAATGATCATGCCGGTGAGAAACGCGGTGAACCAGCGCTGGCCCCAAAGCGCGAGTATGGCCTCGGTCAGCAGGATCAGCTGCAGGAAACCTGTGATTCGTTGGTGGGTGATTCGTATACGCATGCCTTAAACCTAACACGAATAACGGCCACAAGCTGACCAGGTTGTAACTGGAACGCCGGGACAATCATGGTGACAATACGTCGTTTGCATACAATTTGATCATGGATAACTCCGTTATGGGAAAAACAAAACTTCTGGCCGCCCTGATTGGTGCGGCGGTGCTCTTGTCGGCCTGCGGGGGCGCGGAATCTCCGGAGCAGGTATCAAAGGCTTTCTGGCAAGCCGTCATTGAACAGGACGCCGGAGAGGCCAACGAATATTCCACCTTGATTGAAGACGCCGCTTTTGATGGCTACCAGCGTCAGTGGCAGGGTGTCGATATTGAATGGGGCAGGGTGGTTATTGATGGCCAGCAGGCAACGGTGGATACCACCTTCAAGGGCCTGCCAGGGCGTAACCAGCCACTGAAAACCACCACCTACCTTGTGAAAAAAGATGACCAGTGGCTGGTGGATTATTTCCGAACCGGTGAGGCCCTGAACAGCGGCCCGCTCTGGGGCGACGTGGTGAACCAGTTGGAAGCACTGGGTAAAGACCTTCAGACAGAACTGGCCCGCTATTCCGATGACCTGGCCCGTGAGTTTGACGTGCTGACCGAGGAGTTGCGTCAGCAGGCAGCGGATGCCGGCGAAAGTTTCTCCCAGTTGGTGGATGACTATGGCCGGATGCTCCGCCAGCACATTCAGGAGCTGGCCCAGTCCCTGCGTGAAGCCTTGAAGGACAACCCGGACGCCTCCGTGGAAGACCGCCGCATGCTGAACGAAGCGGTGATTCGTCTGGAAGAACAGAACGACGCGCTCGAAAACCCGGATGTGGAGTCGGTCACTGAGAGTACCCGTGTGGCATTGGCCACTGAGTTGCAACTGGGTGAGCTGGGTCCCGAGTTCGCCGCCTACAAAGCCGAGTGGCAGCAGCGGCTGGCGGAAATGGAACGGGAACTGGCCGATTACGTCGATCAGCTGGAGCAGGGCAACTGAGGTTGCCTTGATTTTTTCGCTATTGGCGCAATGCTTCTGACTATCACCTGATAGGAGGAGACGTTATGTCTGGCGAGATCAAACACCTGGTGTGCCCACATTGTCACAAGGTCAACCGGGTGCCGGCAGCCAAGCTGTCAGCCGGTGGCAACTGTGGGGCCTGCAAGCAACCATTATGGCCGGATCAGATGCTGGAGCTGACCGAGCAGAGCTTTTCGGCGCACACCGGGCGCAGCGATGTGCCGGTGCTGGTCGACTTCTGGGCCAGTTGGTGTGGGCCGTGCAAGGTCATGGCGCCACAGTTCGAACAGGCTGCCGCCAACTGGAAGGGGCAGGTCCGTTTTGCCAAGCTCAATACCGAACAACATCCCGGCCCGGCCGGCCAGTTTGGTATTCGCAGCATTCCCACCATGATCCTCTACCGCAATGGCCGGGAAGTGGCCCGCCAGAGCGGGGCGATGAATGCCGCGCAAATCAATCAGTGGCTCCAGAGCCAGTTCTGACTCCCGGTGAATGATCAGGCAGCCCCTCTTGGGGCTGTTTTTTGTTGCGCATTCGCTATAGTGTAATCAAACACTCACTTGAATTGCTGTAGCGAGGATTTCCCGGTGACTGAACTTGTAAGCTACGAACTGGATGACGGCATTGCCACCATCACGCTCAACAACGGCAAGGCGAATGCTCTCAGCCACGCGGTGTTTGGAGCTCTGAACGCGGCCCTGGACCAGGCCGAGCAGGACAAGGCCATTGTCATTTTGACTGGCCAGCCGGGCATGTTTTCAGGCGGCTATGATCTGAAAGAAATGCAGCAGGGCCCGAAAGAGGCCATGGCTTTGGTAAGGGTGGGGTCGATGCTCGCCCGTCGCCTGTCGGCTTTCCCGATGCCGGTCATTGCTGCGTGCAGTGGCCACGCCATTGCCAAGGGGGCGTTTCTCCTGTTGTCGGTGGACTACCGCATTGGTGTGGAAGGCAGCTTCAAGCTGGGGCTGAACGAGGTGGCCATTGGCATGACCATGCACCATGCCGGCATCGAGATTGCCCGCCATCGCCTTGCACCGGCCTATTTCTATCGCTCCGTGGTCAATGCCGAGATCTTCAATCCGGAAGCTGCGGTCACCGCCGGTTTCCTGGATGAAGTCGTGGCGGTGGGGCAACTGCAGGACCGGGCCCGGGCAGTGGCTGATCAGTTCAAACAGCTGAACCTGCGGGCGCACCAGCAAACCAAGGTGAAGGCCAAGGCGGAGTATCTGGCCCGGCTGGATGAGTGCATTGAAAAAGACGCAGTGCACTTTGAGATTTAGTCACCGGCTTGGGGTGGTTAAATAAACCGCACAAAGCAAAAGGCCACCAGTTACGCCGCTCGCCAGCGGGTATCCTTGTCTTGCTAACAAAGTTATCCACAGAAGTTGTGGGTAAAGTGACATGCGTATGAACCCGCAGGGCTATCGCATCCAGACGCCGGTCATGGTATATCAGCGGTTCCCAAACAAACTCTGGAATTCTGTTCATGCCAAAAGCGAGTGAGATCAAGAAGAATCAGGCCGTTGAATATCAGGGCCGTGTGTATTTTGTGAAGGACATTGAGCGGTCGGTGCCCCAGGGCCGCGCCGGCGGCAGTCTGTACCGCATGCGCATGTACGATGTGGTCACCGGCCAGAAGCTGGATGAGACCTTCAAGGATTCCGACATGCTTAACCAGGCGGACCTGGTACGTCGCCCGGCGGTGTTTTCCTATGCCGATGGTGATGAGTATGTGTTCATGGATACCGAGGACTTCACTCAGTATCTGCTGAACAAAAGCGCCATTGAAGACGATCTGCTGTTCATTACCGAGGACACCGAAGGGGTGATGGTGGTGCTGGTGAGCGACAGCCCGGTGGGCGTGGATCTGCCGCCGACGGTGGAATTGCCCATTGAGGAAACGGACCCGTCCGTCAAAGGTGGTTCCGCTACCGCTCGCACCAAGCCGGCGCGTTTGACCACCGGGTTGGTGGTGCAGGTGCCGGAGCACATTTCCACGGGTGATCGCATCAAGGTCAATGTAGATGAGCGCAAGTTTCTGAGCCGCGCCTGACGCTCTGGCATTGGTGCACAAGCAGGCGGGCAGGCCTTTCCAAAAACCGCTACGAGCACGTATATGTAGACCTCTTGTTGTGCAAGCCCCGAAGCGCTCGGTGGAGTAAAAAGTTAATCAGGTAAAACTGCGCACGTATATCCGGCCTTTGCGTT
>NZ_PTIV01000033.1 GCF_002934325.1 Marinobacter persicus | reverse complement strand
GGGACGGCTCTTTGAGCATGGGGCAGCCTCTGAAAAGTCGATACCCCAATTACAACAAACCCCCGCCGCGATGGCGAGGGTTTGTCAGCAGTCTGGAACCCGCCTTTGGCGGGTTTTCTGTTTTCGGCCATGGTTCCCTTTGCCTATGTGTAGCATCCTTCCGATGATACTATGCCTGCCCGTTTATATGTCGCCTCCCCTTCCATACCGTGTGGTGGCATAGGTTTGCCGTTCGTTCCCAACGCAAGGATATGAACTTGATGGATACTGTGGGGCTGCTGATTTTTGCGGCCATAGGCACTGTGGTGTTGTTCGACTTCACCAATGGTTTTCACGATGCCTCCAACATGATTGCCCCGGTCATTGCCTCCCGGGCCATGACGCCCATCCAATCTGTGTTCGTGGTGGGCGGCTTTACCTTTCTGGGGCCCGTGCTGGGTGGTACAGCAGTGGCCAATACCATTGGTAGCTTTGTAATCCTGGATGACCTGCCCAAAACCTTGTCCCTGGCGGTAGTGCTTTGCGGTATTCTGGCCGCGACCGCCTGGAACTTCCTGACCTGGTGGCGAGGGCTGCCGTCGTCATCCTCCCACGCCCTGGTTGGCGGCATGTGTGGCGCGGTGGTGGTTTCGGCGGGCCCCGAGCAGGTCGTGTGGGGTATGGAGGCGCTCACTCGCGGCGAGTTTACGGGCGTGACCAAAGTGCTTCTGGCTCTGGTCCTGTCTCCAATTGCGGGTTTCTGGGTTGGTTTTGTCTTACAGCGAGGCACGCTGTTTTTGCTGCGGGCGGCAAGCCCCCTGATGAACCGTAAATTACGCGCTGCCCAATGGCTGACCGCAGCCGGGTTGGCGTTTTCCCACGGCGCCAATGACGCCCAGAAAAGCATGGGCATCCTTACCCTTTGCCTGTTGCTGGCGGGGGATATTGACGAATTTCACGTTCCCCTCTGGGTGGTGGTGATCTGTGCCTCCGCGATTACCCTGGGCACGGTGCTGGGCGGCTGGAGAATCGTGCGCACACTGGCGTTCTCCATCTACAAGATCCGTCCCCTTCACGCCCTCAATTCCCAGCTGACCTCTGCCGGGGTGGTCTTCCTGGCGTCTTTGATCGGTGCCCCGGTCTCCACCACCCATGTTGTGTCTTCATCCATTATGGGGGTGGGCGCCTCCGAGCGGCCGAAGGCGGTGCGTTGGACCAAGGCCCGGGAAATTGCGACAACCTGGGTGATTACCATTCCTGGCGCCGGCATTCTGGCCATGCTTGTATACCTGGTGGTCTGGCTCGCAGGCCTAGTGTCCCGTCTGGCTAATTCCTTAGCCTACTGAGATCCTGAAAAGCCGAAGAGCTAGGCGTGCTGGTGAAGACTTGGTGGTTCCAAATCGAGACAGCAGAACGACGCTATTCGGCTTTTCAGAATCTCCCGAAGGGCTTGCCTCTGAGGACTCTGAGCCTGTGTTGCCAGTGCTTGGTGTGGAGCCACCACACCTTCACACAGGCGCCTTGGTCAGAGTCCTCAGAGACAAGCAGTAGGTTAAGGAATTAGCCAGACGGGACACTAACCCCGTGAATCCGACCTGACAACGTAGAAAGGAGTTCTCCAATGGCGCGAAAAGAAAGCGTTCTAAGCCGGCTGGTGGCAAAGGTGATTCCCAAGTCGCCGGACTTTTTCTCGCTGCTGGCCGAACAGAGCCGTCAGGTGCGAGGCACCATGGCGAGCCTGCATGAGTATATGAATGGCCCAACCGAGGCGTTGTCTGACGAGCTGACGGATGACGAGCACGCGGCGGATACACTGAAGATTCGTAACCTCCATTTGCTGAACCGAGCCTTCTCGACCCCCATTGACCGGGAAGACATCTACCGTGCCATTGAAGCGCTGGACTGGATTGTCACCCACAGCAAAAGCACTATTAACGAAATGCTGGATTTCGGCGTGGACCCGGACAAACACATGCAGGCCATGTTGGATGAGCTGCTCCACGGTTGTGAAGCCTTGCAGCGTGGATTCAGTGAACTGGCCACTCATCCCGCAGGTGCCGAGAACGAAGCCCATGCCGCCCGCCATGCCCATCGCCGCATTGAGCGTTTATACCGGCACAGCCTCGCGGAACTGTTCCAGGGCGAGGTGACCGTGGAAATGCTCAAGAAGCGGGAGATCTATCATCACCTGATGGACAGTTCCCGTCGCCTGCATTCTGCCGCCAATGTGTTACACGATATTTTCGTTAAACTGGTGTGAGGCAGCAGTTTTTTCGATGCAGGCGTAGAGGTTTTTGTTCATGGAGTATATCGCTCCCGTCAGTAGTGCCATCATGGCGCTGGTCTGGATTGTCTATTTCCAGCTGTTTTTCATCCAATATCAGCGTAATAACCGGCCCTACCTGGTGATCCACCACGCCCAGAATGAAAATCCCGATGCCCTGTGCCTGCTGGTAAACATGGGTAAGGAAACCGTGCATGTGCAGTGTGTGCAGGTGGCCCTGTTCACGCGGGACGGCGAAGAAAAAACCATGACCGTCACCGAATACCGGCGCATCCAGGCCGATGATTCCAATGTCCATCAGGTGTTGCGCCAGGGCCCGCTGGAGCCCGGCGGATACCTGGTGCTCGGTTCGTTCCGGAATATTATTCTCGGCCGCCGTAGCGAGGAAAGTGACACGGATTACCTGTTTGAGGACATTGTCGATATGGAAATCCGGGCCGCCGTTATTCATGGCCCCAGCAAATACCCGGTTGGCGTGCGTCGCAGCTTCACCCTGCACCATGAGGGCCAGCCGCAAATTTTTCCCCGGAACATCCACAGTGAACAGCTGGTGCGGCGTAAAGATCGGCATGAGGTACGTCGCTGGCTTGAAACGGAACTGCGCCCGGAGCGCAAAGGACGTTCAGAGTCTGACAGTTCCGACCAGTCTCAATAGCCCATTCCCTGTAAATTTCCCATCCTGTGCTAGGCTTTGAATGCTTTCGTCATTTATGTTTTTGAATTTCATTACTGGCGAGAGGTGTATTGCATTTTCGAACATGCCACGCGAACAGTGAGTCTACTGTCAATAAGGAGGCAAAAATGGAAGCAAAATCCTCACAAGACGACTACAAGCAGGTGAAGGAAGACGTTCAGGCGTTGCGGGACGATCTGGCCAAGCTGACCCGCACCGTCTCGGACAACCAGAAACACAATGTCAGTAGCCTGCGGGATGAAATCCGCCGCGAAAGCCTGGAGGCCCTCGACAGTGTCAGGCAGAAAGGCGACGAAGCACTGCGCCGGGCACGGGATGCCGGAGATAGAACCGCTCATGACGTAGAGAGCCGAATCGAAGAACGGCCGTTTCTGAGCATCATTGTCATGTTCCTGGCCGGGGTCCTGGTGGGTAAGCTGTTTGACCGCTGATCATGCTTGACTCTGAACAGGTCCAGGGTGCGTTGCGCAAGGCTGTTGCGGCCGTTATTGGTTTTCTGCTGGCAATGGTCTTGCTCACCGCCCTGCTGCTTACCGGCTTTTTCCTGTTGGTTCAGGCGGCGGTCCTGTCGCTGACACCATGGCTTGGCGAAACCGGGGCTCTATGGCTGGTTGGTTTTGTCTGCCTGCTGTTGTTGGCACTGTTCTTCCAGCGCCTGGTCCGTCCCAGAGCCGCTCCCAAACGAGGTAAATCAACCACGGGCTCTTCGGGCTCGGGTATTGATGCGCTCCGCGAGCTGATCCGCAAGAATCCCTGGGAGTCCGTTTTAATGGCGTTTGCCGTTGGGATTGCGGAGCAGGGTGATGCCCGACTGAAATCCCTGCTGTTACAAGGGGGTACCATCCTGATGAAAAATGCCGAGACCCAGGCGCAGGGCGCACCGGATGCCAGCGATGGGCCCGAACAGGAGAGCGGCGTGCCGCCGAACCCGGAGGAAACACCGTAGCCAGCGCCCAGGCCCCGTTTCTCTCCCACTGAATCATTCGGGAGGTCTCCATGAGTAAGAGCTCCAGCCTTTTAAGCGATGCCCAGTCGCGGATGTCAGACATCTTCGACCGTCTCGATATCGGCGATGATGTCCGTCAACAGCTCCAGCAACCCAACCATATTCATCAGGCCGCCATTCCAGTTCGTATGGACGACGGCCATTTGCGGATATTTAAGGGGTGGCGCGCGCTTTATGATCAGAGTCGAGGCCCTGGCAAGGGTGGCATCCGCTTCCATGCCAGCGTCAATGAGGATGAGGTAGCCACCCTTAGTTTCTGGATGATGCTCAAATGCGCGGTGGTGGACTTGCCATTGGGTGGCGCTAAGGGCGGTGTACAGGTGGACCCCAAAACGCTTTCCCGCCTGGAACTGGAGCGGTTATCGCGGGGTTACATCCGCGCCTTCTACGACGTCATCGGCCCGGATCGCGATATCCCAGCACCGGACGTTAATACCAATGAAATTGTCATGGGCTGGATGGCTGATGAGTATTCGGAGATAACCCGCAAACAGGTTCGGGGCGTTATTACCGGTAAGCCTGTTGGCATGGGGGGGTCGGCAGGACGCATAGCCGCGACCGGTCGGGGCGCCCTCCAGGTACTTGATGCGTGGGCTAAGCGAGAAGACAAAGATCCAAAAAGCATGACCGTTGCCGTACAGGGTTTTGGCAATGCCGGCTATCACTTTGCTCGTCTGGCCCAGAAGGCAGGTTATCGTATTGTGGCGCTGTCGGATTCCCACGGCGCCATATACGCCAAGCAGGGCCTGGACCCGGAGCCCATCTGGCGCCACAAGAACAAAACCCGTGAACTGAAAGGCATGGTGTACTGTGAGTCGTCCGTCTGCACTGAGAGTGATGTTGAGCAGATTAGCAACGACGATTTGTTGGCACTGGATGTGGATGTGCTGGTATTGGCCGCGTTGGAGAATGCCGTCACTGCCGATAACGTGGAGCGGGTGCGAGCCGATACCATTCTTGAAATCGCCAACGGCCCGGTGACGTCTGAGGCCGATAAGTGCTTAAGCAAACGGAAGATCACCGTGTTGCCGGATGTTCTGGCCAACGCCGGCGGTGTGATTGTCAGCTATCTGGAGTGGATCCAGAACCGGACGGGCGATTACTGGTCGGAAAGCTATGTTAACGAGCGCCTGGAAGAGCAGATCGTGGGCCAGGCGGAACGCTGCTTTGATCGGGCGAACGAAGAGGACGTCGACTACCGGGTTGCGGCCTATCTCCAGAGCATTGAGCGGATAGCCACGGCCATTGCCAGCCGTGGCACCCAGCAGTACTTCAATGAAGACGGAAGCTGATCGGCCGATCAGCTCGCCCGCTTGCTCCCGATCAGCGTCAGCAGCAGGGTAACGCCGGCAGAGGCCAGTATCGCGCCCGCGAAGGGCGCGAGTGTCGGGGCGCCACCCGGGAAACTGGCGATATAGAGTGCTTCCTTGAGACTGCCGGTCATTGCCCAGTCAGGAAGGATGGCGCCGATCAGGCCGGCTAGCACGCCCGCCATGGCCGCTGTGGTGGAGACTCGTGGCCACAGGCCCATCAGGACCGGAATGATCGCTGTTGCGCAAAGAAGATCGGCAATCAAAAACAGACGCAGCACCGAAGCGCCCTGCAGAGCCACCAAAACCACCGGTACCATCAACGCCACGGTTAGCCAGCGAGCACCAGCCAGTGTCAGCCCGGCTTTCTCGGCCACCGCCAGGGAGGCGATGCCGTTTTGCAGGGTGTCCACTGACGAGGCAACCAGGGTAACAGCCAATACCAGGGCGACAGCCCCGAGCCACTGAGGTGCTTCATTGAGCAGCGCGAAAAATGGAATTGGTGGCTGGCCCAGGTCCAGTCCCGCCATGGCCGCGCTCATGCCCAGGCCACCTACCACCGCGACCACCACAATGGTGGTGCCACCGCCGAGGATGGCTCCTTTCCAGAGTGAGGTACTGTCACGGGCCGCCCAGACCCGCTGCCAATAGCCCTGGTGGAACAGGTTTGCTGCGGTCACGGCCAGCACCAGTGTCAGGGCTACACTCACGGCACTCCAGAAAGGAATGCCGGGCATGTCGGCCGATTCAGCCGCCGACGGCAGGTGCTTCCAGTCCACAAACAACACCGCAGCCAGCAAGGCCATCAACAGAAGCGCCTGCCAGCGATCGGTGGCAAGGCTGGCCCGAAGCCCGCCCCAGGTAGTGTAGATCAGGGTAGTGACGGCCACGGCAATGATCACGAGATCGCCGTTGAGGTCGGACAGCAGCGCGGTGATGGAGCCAATGGCCGTCAGTTCTGCCGCCAGGAAGCACAGCATGTAGAGCACCGAAACCAGAGACACCCAACGACGCAGACCCTTGCCGAAACGCTGCTCGGCAAACTCGTTGATGCTTCGGCCCTGGGGCAGTCGCTTGCGAATCAGCGGGCCAAGCGCGGCGAAAACAATAAAGGGCAGTGCCGCGCCCAGGGCGTAGCCTGCCAGCGCAACCGGGCCGACAAACGCGCCGACTTCCGGCGGGGCAAACAGAATCCAGGCACCCATGCCGGATGCCAGAAAGGAAAGGCCAATGGTGGTCGCGCCCTGGCTGTTGCGGGCGGTCATGTAGTCATCAAGGCCTTCGGCAGTCTTGCGGGCGCGCAGGCCCAGCCAACCAAACAGGCACAATGCCGCCACTATGGCGGCCAGGTGGGTCATCATCATGTCGTGCTTCCTCCGCCGGTGTGAACCGGATCAGGTTCCAGGGTCTGCCAATGGCACTCTCAGCCCCGGTATTTGGAACCGGGACTCCCCTGTCGACTGTTTTGTGGAGGTGTGATGGTAAAGGTGTGGCAGGCTAACGGCAACTTGAAGATATGGCGGCAGGAAAGCCTAAATAACCAATGGGTATCAGGCTGCGTCTGCCCCGGTATCAAGCGGCGCCACCATGTAGCGGTCACGCCCGCCATCTTTTGCGGCGTAGAGGGCCTCGTCGGCCCGCTGCAGCAATCGGGTGCGGTCCTCGTTTTTGTCATGCAGGACTGCGATGCCGATGCTGGTCCGGAAGCTGACTTCCTCGCCGGTGGGCACCTTGAGTTTGGTATTGTGGCAGCCGTCACGCACGGCATCCGCCACTTCGATGGCTTCCGCCTCATTCAGGCCTGGCAGGATCATCAAGAACTCCTCGCCACCAAAGCGCCCGGCCAGATCGACCTTGCGCTTGGCGTTGTCCTTGAGGATTTTGGAGAACTGCTTAAGTACCAGGTCGCCGGCGGCGTGGCCGTGGTTGTCGTTGAAGCTCTTGAACTTGTCCAGGTCAAACAACAGCACCGACAGCGGCGTGCCTTTTTCGTGGGCCTCCGCGATGTCCCCGTCCAGTTGATCCATCACCTGGCGTCGGTTGGCGAGCCCGGTCAGCGGATCGCGGGTGGCCTGACGGTAAAGTACCAGCAGCATGCTGAGCTGGTTCACTGACGCCCAGCCGGCAATGCAGCCCAGCACCGCCAACAACCACAAATCGTTGAGGCCGTCCACTAAACCGAATTTGCCGCTCCAGAGCTGCGTGATCAGCTCCACCAGAATGACGAAGGTGGCAAAACCGGCCACCTCCAGGATGGTCAGCGGGAAGATGGCGATCATGGTAATGATCATGAAGGGGAAGAAAGCATACCCGGCGACGACTTCCGATTCGAAGCCTTCACCAACAAGTATCCAGTTGCTCCAGGTCTGGAAAAGCGTCAGCACCACCACGAGCAACAGCAGACGAAACAGTGAGACCTCGAGCCGGTAGGGATGGCTGAACCACACACCCAGTGCCAGGCAGGACGCACTGGCGGCAATGCGCCCGTAAGCGATGGTACTGCTGACGTCTTCCGGGAGCAGCAGCCAGTCCACCAGAATCCAGGCGGTTTGAAGCACCACGAGAATCCAGGCAATGGTGCGTACCCGCGAATACAGGCTGTAACTGCGTGTGTGATTGAAATAACGCGAGTGTCGGCCCGCGCTCAGGAGATCATTCATAACTTCAAACATGCATCGTCCTAGTTGATGTCTGCCTTTGGATGCTCACGTTTGCACCAAACCGCGGGTAGGGCAACGATTTGGATTCGGAATTGTTATTGAAGACATACGATGGCAGAAGAATGGACGACCCGCTAGTGGCAGGCACCACTGTTAATGATCCGGTTGATCGTGGTCAGTTTCACGGCACGGATCCTGGCGGGCGATTCGCCAGGAAAGATGTAAATGGGGTACCCCAAAGGAGGAATTCCTGAACCGCCAGGCGCCGGCATACACTGAATCGCATCTGAAATATTCAAGCGAGGATTCCTTATGGGTATCGGTGGTATCAGCATCTGGCAGCTTCTCATTGTTCTCACCATTGTCATCCTGCTGTTTGGAACCAAGAAACTGCGGAGCATTGGCACGGACCTGGGCGGTGCGATCCGTGGTTTCAAAAAGTCCATGAATGAGGATGGGAGCCTATCCAGTGAGCCGGAAGCACTGGACTTCCAAAACTCAGAGAAGGTGAGTGCCGAACAGAGGCACCGGGAAAGCCAAGGCTAAGCGCGACCACAATGTTCGACATCGGCTTTCTTGAACTGCTGATCTGCGGCGTGATTGCGCTGCTGATATTAGGCCCCGAGCGATTACCGGCGGCGGCCCGGGCTGCCGGCCGGTGGATCGGAGGCGCGCGCCGCATGGTTGGCGAGTTCACCACGGAACTGGACCGCCAGCTCAAGGCCGAAGAGTTGCGCGAGCAGCTTCGCCAGGCAGGGGATGTTGGCCTTGAAGATGTGCAGGAAAGTGTCCGTGGTGCCCTGGACGAAGCCAAAAACTACGAACGCATGATCATGCCCGACAACGACGCCGCGCATGCCGGCAAGACACCTTAACGCCTTGTTCTGGCCCCGCTCATGACCGCTAACACCCAACAATCGTCCCCGGAGCAGCAGGAGATGCCACTGATCCAGCACCTGCTGGAGTTGCGCAGCCGGCTGCTAAAAGTGGTGCTGGCTGCAGCGGTCTGCTTTGTGGCCATTTACCCGTTTGCCAATGAACTTTATCTGTTGGTGTCAGAGCCCTTGCGCGAATTGTTGCCGGGTGGCCAGACCATGATCGCCACAGACATTACCTCGCCGTTTTTTGCGCCATTGAAATTGGCGCTGGTGTTGGCGGTGTTTGTCGCCATTCCCTACATCCTGTTCCAGATCTGGAGCTTTATTGCACCGGGGCTGTACAGCCATGAGAAGCGGCTGGCGTTCCCGTTGCTGTTCACCTCTGTGGTTCTGTTCTATGCCGGCGCGGTGTTCGCCTACCTGGTGGTGTTTCCCCTCGTGTTTGGGTTCTTCACCGCGATAGGTCCGGAAGGCATTGTGGAGCTGCCGGACATCGACAGCTATCTGACTTTCGTGCTCAAGATGTTCTTCGCCTTCGGCGTGGCCTTTGAAATTCCCATCGCTACGGTGCTTCTTATCCTGTCCGGCGCGACCACGCCACAGGCCCTGTCCGCCAAGCGTCCTTATGTGGTGGTGGCCTGCTTTGTCATCGGCATGATGCTGACACCGCCGGATATCATCTCCCAGACCCTGCTGGCCGTGCCCATGTGGGTCCTGTTTGAGTTCGGAATTATCTTCGGCCGCCTGGCCTGCCGGGAGACGGGCGGAACGACTGGAGGAAACGCATGAAACCAAGGAAGCAGCGACCACTGATCTACGCCTGCTCCGGCTGCTCTGACGTCGCCCAATTGGCCAATAACGCCGCAGTGCGCCTGGACCACGATGGTGTATTCGAGATGTCCTGTATCTCTGGCGTGGGTGGACAGGTACCCGCCCTGGTCAAGACGGCCCAATCCGGTCGTCCCATCACTGTCATAGACGGCTGCCCCCTGCATTGTGCCCGTGCCTGCCTGGAAAACATCGGGGTGAACCCGGAACGCCACGTTCGCTTGTACGACTTCGGTTTCGGCAAACACTACGGCCAGAGCTATGGCGAGGAAGCCGTTGAAGAAGTCTGCCGGGTCATCGTCAGCGACCGGGATTGAGAGGGCTCGATGCCGGGAGCTGCCTCTAATGGGTATGCAATAAGAGGTATTTGATTTGAAACTAATTCACATAGCATTAGAGAGCATCAAACATTTTGCTGGGGGGGTCATGTGACGCTGATTTTCAGGATTGCGCTGTTTTTTGTCCTGATGGGTGGCTTCTTGTCCTCCACCGCACTGCAAGCGGCGCCCGTTTCCAAATACGAGCCGGTGGCCGGCCGTCAGGTCATTGAAGACACCTTCCCGCAAGTCACCCGCTCTGAACCACTGGAAGACAACCGGGCCATCCAGGCCCTGTATGCCGGTGATCAGCTCAAGGGTTATGTCTACCAGAGTCTGGATTTTGTCCAGACACCCGCCTATTCCGGCAAGCCAATCAACGCCGTGGTGGTTCTGGACCCCGAGGGGGAAATCCGTGCCGCCAAGGTTATCGAGCATCACGAACCGATTCTTCTGGTTGGCATCCCTGAGCGCAAGCTGCACGAGTTCACTGATCAGTACGTTGGCCTGAAAGCCGACCAGAAAGTCACCGTCGGTGGCACGTCGAATGAGCGGAAGGTCGCTGTCGATGGCGTTTCCGGTGCCACAGTGACGGTCATGGTGGTTAACGAAGTGCTGATGCGCACGGCGCATCGGGTGGGCGTGGAAATCGGTGTGGTTGAGGGTGGCGCGTCGAACCGGCCGCCGTTAGCGCAGGTTGAGAGTGGTGGGTTCCAGCCCCGCACCTGGGAGGAACTGACCGGAAACGGCGCTGTGCGCCGGCTGCGCCTGACCCGCGGCCAGGTGGACGATGCCTTTGAGGGCACGGCTGCCGCAGACGTGGACCGTGCCTCACCGGAAGAGCGTGACGAGACCTTGATTGACCTCTATGCCGCCTATCTGGATGTGCCTACCATCGGCCGCAACCTGCTGGGTGAAAACCAGTACCAGCGGCTGACCTCCGAGTTGAAGCCCGGCGAACACGCCATTGCCGTTATGGCTAACGGGGACTACTCGTTCAAGGGGTCGGGCTATGTGCGCGGCGGCATTTTTGACCGCATTCAGATTCGCCAGTTCGGTGACACTTTCAACTTCCGGGACCTGGATTATTACCGTCTCAGCGACGTGTATGCCGAGGGCATGCCGGACTTCAATGAAATGGCGATCTTCATCATTCGCCAGCAGTACAACTTTGATCCGGGCACGCCCTGGACCCTGGAGCTGACCGTCAAGCGCCAGACCGGACCACTGGACAGCGAGTTCCAGGTCTTCCCGCTGGAGTACCAGTTGCCAGACCAATACTACACCCGGCCAGAGCCCGTGGTTACCGAGGAAGAGTGGCTGGAGTCTCAGCCCATGTGGGTGCAGGTCTGGTATCAGAAACAGTTCCAGATCACGGTGCTTGGGCTGGGCATTGCGGTCCTGCTGTTCATCCTGTTCTTCCAGGACTGGCTGGTAAAAAAGCCCCGGATGATGCGCTGGATCCGGCATGGTTTCCTCGTTTACACCCTTTTCTTTATCGGTTGGTATGCGCTCGGGCAGCTATCCATCGTCAACGTGCTGACGTTCGCCAACAGCCTGATCAGTGGCTTCAAGTGGGAAACCTTCCTGATTGATCCGATCATGTTTGTGCTCTGGGCTGTGGTTGCCGGCATCGTCCTGCTGTGGGGACGGGCGGTCTATTGTGGCTGGCTGTGTCCCTTCGGCGCTCTGCAGGAACTGCTCAATGAAATCGCCCGGAAACTGAAGATTCCCCAGTACACGGTGCCTTTCGTCTGGCACGAACGGCTGTGGGCTATCAAGTACATCATTCTGCTGGTGTTGTTCGGCGTGTCGCTGGAAGCCATGGGCACCGCGGAACAGCTGGCGGAAGTGGAGCCGTTCAAAACCGCCATCACCCTGCATTTTGCCCGCAGCTGGCCCTTCGTGGTTTACGCCGTGGCCCTGTTGGTGGTCAACCTGTTCACCCGAAAGGTCTATTGCCGTTACCTCTGTCCCCTGGGTGCCGCGCTGGCCCTGCCCACCAAGTTGCGGGTATTCGATTGGCTCAAGCGGCGCAAGGAGTGCGGCAACCCCTGCCGTCTGTGCGACAAGGAATGCGAGGTCCAGGCGATTCACCCCGATGGCCACATCAACTACATGGAGTGCCACTACTGCCTGGATTGTCAGATGACCTATTTCGATGACCACAAGTGCCCGCCGCTGATCGTCAAGCGACGGGGCAGACGCCGTGGTCAGAATGCTCCGGGGCACGCCGAGCAGATTCCGGTGGCTCAGGTTGAGTAAGCAGCAGTACCAAAAAACGAAAACCACGATAAGTAGAACGGAGTGGATGGCTATGAAAAAACGAGACGAACTAACGAATGATCGGCCGGAACCGGCCGAGGGTGGCCTGAGCCGGCGCCGGTTCATGAGTGCCGCAGCCCTGGCGGGTGTGGCCGGTGCGTCCGGCCTGGGCACGGCGGTCATGTCCAGGGAGGCCTTTGCCGCAGCAGCTGAAGAGGCACGTAATAATTACGTGATTCACCCGGGCGAGCTGGATGAGTATTACGGTTTCTGGAGTGGCGGCCACTCCGGTGAAGTGAGGGTGCTCGGGATTCCCTCCATGCGCGAGATCATGCGTATCCCGGTGTTCAACGTGGACTCCGCCACCGGCTGGGGCCTGACCAACGAAAGTAAAGACGTGCTGGGCCACGACAACACCCACCTGAACGGTGACTGTCACCACCCGCACATTTCCATGACGGATGGCAGCTACGACGGCAAGTACCTGTTTATCAATGACAAAGCCAATAGCCGCGTGGCACGTATCCGGTTGGACGTGATGAAGTGTGACAAGATCACCACCATCCCCAACGTGCAGGCGATTCACGGCCTGAGGCTGCAGAAAGTGCCGAAGACCAACTATGTCTTCTGTAACGCTGAGTATGTGATCCCGCACCCGAACGACGGCAGCGATACCAGCCTGGAAAACAGCTTCACCATGTTCAATGCGCTCGACGCAGAGACCATGGAAGTGGCCTTCCAGGTGATTGTGGACGGTAACCTGGACAACACCGACGCCGATTACACCGGCAAGTACGTCTGCTCCACCTGCTACAACTCCGAGAAGGCGCTGGACCTGGCCGGCACCATGCGCAACGATCGCGACTGGGCGGTTGTGTTCAATATTGAGCGCATCGAGCAGGCAATCAAAAGCGGCAACTACAAGACGCTGGGCGATTCCAAGGTGCCCGTGGTCGACGGTCGCCATGGCTCTGAACTGACCCGTTACATCCCGGTTCCGAAGAACCCGCACGGTTTGAACACCTCCCCGGATGGCAAATACTTCATTGCCAACGGCAAGTTGTCCCCGACGTGTACCGTTATCCAGATCGACAAGCTGGACGACCTCTTTGCCGGCAAGCTGAAGGACGAGCGTGATGTGGTCGTGGCAGAGCCGGAGCTGGGCCTTGGGCCGCTGCATACCACTTACGATGGTCGTGGCAACGCCTACACCACCCTGTTTATCGACAGCCAGGTGGTGAAATGGAACGTCGCGGATGCCATCAAGCACTACAACGGCGAGAAGGTGAACTACATCCGCCAGAAGCTGGATGTTCATTACCAGCCGGGCCACAACCACGCTTCCCTGACAGAGTCGCGGGATGCCGATGGCAAGTGGCTGGTGGTGCTGTCCAAGTTCTCCAAGGACCGCTTCCTGCCGGCAGGCCCCCTGCACCCGGAAAACGATCAGTTGATCGACATCTCCGGCGAAGAGATGAAGCTGGTGCACGATGGCCCGACCTTTGCCGAACCTCACGACTGCATCCTGTTGCGCCGTGATCAGATCACCCAGACCAAGAAAATCTGGGACCGCAACGATCCGTTCTTCGCCTCTGCCCGGGAGCAGGCGAAAAAGGATGGCATTAACCTGACGGCTGATAACAAGGTCATCCGTGATGGCAACAAGGTGCGGGTCTACATGACCTCTGTCGCGCCCCAGTACAACCTGACCGAGTTCAAGGTGAAGCAGGGCGACGAAGTGACGGTCTATGTAACCAACCTGGATACCATCGAGGACGTGACCCACGGCTTCTGCATGGTTAACCACGGTGTGAGCATGGAAATCAGCCCGCAGCAGACCTCCTCTGTGACCTTTGTGGCGGATAAGCCGGGGGTTCACTGGTACTACTGCAACTGGTTCTGCCATGCGCTGCACATGGAAATGCGTGGTCGCATGCTGGTCGAGAAGGCCTGATAGGCCGCTCGTTTGCCGGGGCTCCTGTTTGGGGGCTCCGGCTTGTTTCCTGAATTGACAGTAGCAAGACAAGCTTCAGTGCAGTCATTTCTTTTTTAGAGAGACATTAATGCATTCACCTTTGCGTTATGGAGTGGCCCTGACTGTCGCTCTTTTATCGCTAACCGCACATGCGGACCTACAGGAGCAGCTGGATGCCCTGGAGCCGGGAGAGGCTTTTGAGCTTCCTGCCGGGCAGGTGCCGTCGCTGGCCATTCGGGTGCCTGGGGTAACGGTGTCTTGTCATCCCGACACCGTGATCGACGCCGGTGGGCAGGGCAACGCCGTGGATATTATTGCCGAGAAAGTGACGTTGTCTGGCTGCACCGTGCGCAACTGGGGCAGCGATCTGAACGAGCTGGATGCGGGGATTTTCGTGGCCCGGGAAGCCCAGGAGGCGGTGGTTGAGAATAATCGCCTGGAGGGGCCGGCGTTCGGGGTCTGGCTGGATGCAACACCGGATGTCACCGTGCGCAACAACCATATCCGGGGCGATACCAGTCTGCGTTCCCAGGATCGGGGCAACGGCATCCACCTGTTCAACACCACCGGCGCACTGATTGAAGGCAACGACATCAGTCAGACCCGTGATGCCATTTATATCGAGACGGCCAACCATAATACCCTGCGGGGCAATGTGATGACCGATCTGCGTTACGGCATCCACTACATGTATTCCATGGATAATCTCCTGGAGAACAACATCACCCGGGGAACCCGCACCGGCTATGCGCTGATGCAGAGTAAGCGGCTTCGGGTGATCAACAACCGGTCCGAGAATGACGAGAATTACGGCATCCTGATGAACTTCATCACCCAGTCGGAACTGCGGGGCAATGTGGTGACCGGGGTGTCCCAGGGCCAGTCCGCCGGGGTGTCCATCGACGGCGCCGAGGGCAAGGCCGTGTTTATCTACAACTCCCTTTACAACACCTTCGAGGGCAACCTCTTCGCCAACAGCAATATTGGCATTCACCTGACCGCCGGCTCCGAGGATAACGAGGTGTTTGGTAACGCCTTCGTGAATAACCAGCGGCAGGTCAAATACGTTGCCACCCGGACCCAGACCTGGGCCAAGGAGGATTCGGGCAACTACTGGAGTGACTATCTGGGTTGGGACCGGGATCAGGACGGCATTGGCGATGTGCCCTATGAGCCCAACGACAACGTGGACCGGCTGCTCTGGAAATACCCGGAGGCCAAGGTCCTGATGTTCAGCCCGGCGGTGGATACCCTGCGCTGGGTGCAGGAGGCCTTTCCTGTTGTCAAAGCGGCCGGCGTCAGTGATCCGCACCCCCTGATGCGCATTCCCGAACCTCTGCAATCGGAGATCCGATGAACTGTTTTGAGCTGGATAACATCAGCCACAGCTATGACCGGGAGACCGTCCTGAAGGACGTGACGCTCCAATTGAACCCCGGTGAAATTCTGGGGCTTTTCGGCCATAACGGCGCCGGCAAGACCACCACCATCAAACTGATCCTGGGTTTGATGAAGCCCACTGCGGGCCGGCTGTCCGTGCTGGGCGGCCAAGCGGGTGACCCGAAGGTGAGCCAGCATATTGGCTACCTGCCCGAGAACGTCATGTTCTATCCGCAGTTGACCGGCCGGGAGATCCTGGCCCATTTTGCCCGCCTCAAGGGCGCGTCGCCCGCCCAGGTGCCGGAACTGCTGGCACAGGTGGGGCTGGCGGATGCCATGGATGCCCGAACCCGGACCTACTCCAAGGGGATGCGACAGCGTCTCGGCCTGGCCCAGGCGCTCCTGGGAAAGCCCCGGTTGCTGATGCTGGACGAGCCCACGGTCGGGTTGGACCCGGTGGCGACCGCCGATCTCTACCGGCTGCTGCGACAACTGCGGGACGAGGGCACCGGCATTGTGCTGTGCTCCCACGTGCTGCCCGGGGTGGAACCCTATATTGACCGCGCGGCCATCCTCACCGCAGGCGCCCTGCAAGCCGTTGGTGACCTGCCGTCGCTACGCAGGCAGGCAAACATGCCAGTGACCCTGGATCTGACTTCTGCGGGTGACGTTGGCGATCTGGAAAACACCATCAATGCCGCC
This sequence comes from Marinobacter persicus, assembly GCF_002934325.1. Taxonomy (GTDB): domain Bacteria; phylum Pseudomonadota; class Gammaproteobacteria; order Pseudomonadales; family Oleiphilaceae; genus Marinobacter; species Marinobacter persicus_A. Next base: position 22,680 of record NZ_PTIV01000033.1, on the reverse strand, counting down.
ACCCGGGGCAGGGAGACCGTGCTGCGGCGGGACGGCCGACAATTGAGCGTGGATATCGCCCCGCACGAAAAGATGCCGGTGTTGCAGGAATTGCTGGCATCCGGAGCGATTGCCGATCTGTCGATCCACCAGCCGAGCCTGGAGGATCTCTACGTACATTTTATCGGTGCTGGCGGCCTTGCCCACCGGGGAGGGGCCCAATGAACGCCGTATGGACCATCGCCCGAAAAGAGTTGAGCGACAGCCTGCGTAACCGCTGGCTGGTGGCCATTTCCCTGGTGTTTGCCACCTTGGCCCTGGGCATTGCCTGGTTTGGCGCGGCGGCGGCCGGGCAGGTGGGCTACGCCTCCACGCCGGCCACCATCGCCAGCCTGGCCAGCCTGGGTATTTTCCTGATACCGCTGATCGCCCTGTTGCTGGCCTACGACGCCATCGTGGGCGAAGAGGAAGGCGGCACACTGTTGTTGCTGATGACCTATCCGCTTAGCCGCAGCCAACTGCTGCTGGGCAAGTTCCTGGGCCACGGCCTGACCCTGGCCCTGGCGACGGTGATCGGTTTTGGCGTGGCCGGGGCGGCTATCGCCCTGCTGGTGGAGGATGTGGCGATTGTCAGCCTGGCGACGGCCATGGGCCGGTTCATCGGCTCCACCATCCTGTTGGGTCTGGGGTTTATTGCATTGGCCTATCTGATCAGTGTCCGGGTGAGCGAAAAACCGGTGGCGGCGGGCCTGGCCCTGGCTATCTGGTTTTTCTTCGTGCTCATCTTCGATCTCCTGCTGTTGGGCGGGCTGGTGGCCAGCGAAGGGACGCTGAACCCGGAACTCATGCCTTGGCTGCTGATGCTCAACCCCACTGACATTTACCGCCTGCTCAACATTGTGGCCTTCAGTGGCAGTGAGCCGTTGAGCGGTGTACTGAGCCTGGGTTCAGATCTCCCGGTCGGCCAAGCCGGCCTGTGGCTGGCCCTGGTGATGTGGTGTGTGCTGCCGTTGGCCGCCGCCCTGCTGCTTTTCCGTAATCGTCGAATCTGAGAGGAACATAACCATGGCGTCTATTTTAAAGCGAGGTTTCGGGCTGGCGTTGGCCGCGTTGCTGCTGGCCGGCTGTACCCAGGAATCGGCAGAAACAACCGCCCGCCCCGACCCGGTTCAGATTGAATCCGGCGACGAGTGCCATGTCTGTGGCATGGCGATCACCCGCTTCCCCGGCCCCAAGGGAGAAGCCTTCCCGGAGGGTAGTGAGAAAGTTCACAAGTTCTGTTCCACCCGGGACATGTTTGCCTGGCTGTTACAGCCGGAGAACAAAAACCGGGACCACACCCTGTACGTGCATGACATGGCCCGGGCGGACTGGAACCAGCCGGACGACCGGCATCTGATAGATGCCCGGGAAGCCTGGTATGTCGTGGGCTCTGAAAAGACTGGCGCGATGGGACCAACCCTGGCTTCGTTTGCCAGCCAGGACGAGGCTACCGCTTTCACTGGAGAGTATGGTGGAGATGTCCTCGCGTTTCAGGACGTGACCATGGAGCATCTTAATCAGGGGATGTCTATGGGAGGGATGGATTCCATGGAGGGCGGGAAAGAAGCCGGTTCACTTCAGCACTGACGAGTAAGCTGGCATTTTCAAAAGGCTGGGCTGAAACTGAGCTCTCGCTATCAGTCTACGACCTCTTCTGGCCAACGCCGTTTTGGGCTACCCTGAGCGACACAAAACGACGCAAATCCAGACAGTTGCAAACCGGACGTAACGGCGAGAGCGCATGGACAAGAAAAAGCTCACAGAACGGGACATCTGCACCAAGTTCATCAACCCGGCCCTGAAGCAAGCCGGTTGGGACATCCAGAGCCAGGTACGCGAAGAGTTCCCCGTCACCAATGGCCGCATCATTGTCCGTGGCCGCATGCACACCCGGGCCCGCCCTCGTCGTGCCGACTATGTGCTGAACTACAAGAAAAACATCCCCATCGCCATCATCGAAGCCAAGGACAACAGGCACAGTCTGGGCGATGGCATGCAACAGGCTTTGGCCTACAGCGATGCGTTGGATGCTCCGTTCGTGTTCAGCAGCAACGGCGATGGCTTTCTCTTCCACGACCGCACCGGGCTTTACGGTAAGACTGAAACCACCCTGCAGTTGGACGAGTTCCCCTCGCCAGAAACGCTCTGGCAGCTCTACCGCCAATACAAGGGCATAGGCCAGGTCGCCCGCCAAACGGTCGAGCAAGCCTATTACGACGACGGCAGCGGCCGCACCCCGCGTTACTACCAGATGGTGGCCATCAACCGCACCGTGGAGGCCGTCGCCAAGGGGCAAGACCGTCTCCTTCTGGTAATGGCCACCGGCACCGGCAAAACCTTCACCGCCTTCCAAATCATCTGGCGGCTTTGGAAGTCAAAACAGAAGAAACGCATCCTGTTCCTGGCTGACCGCAACATCCTTGTGGACCAAACCAAGAACAACGACTTCAAGCCCTTTGGCCAGGCCATGACCAAGGTCACCAACCGCACGGTGGACCCGTCCTACGAGATTTACCTATCGTTGTACCAGGCGGTCACCGGCAGCGAGGAAGAGAAGAACATCTATAAGCAGTTTTCCCCGGATTTCTTTGATCTGGTGGTTATCGACGAGTGCCACCGGGGCAGTGCGGCAGAGGATTCCGCCTGGCGGCAGATTCTGGACTACTTCTCCAGCGCAACCCACATCGGCCTGACCGCCACCCCGAAAGAGACCAAGGAAGTCTCCAATATCGACTACTTCGGTGAGCCGGTTTACACCTACTCGCTCAAGCAAGGCATCGAAGACGGCTTCCTGGCCCCCTACAAAGTGGTGCGTATCGACCTGGACCGGGACCTGCAGGGCTGGCGCCCCAGCAAGGGCCAGACTGACGTTAACGGCGAACTCATCGAAGACCGCATCTACAACCAGAAAGACTTTGACCGCCAGCTGGTATTGAAGAAGCGCACAGAACTGGTGGCCAGCAAGGTCTCTGAGTTCATGGCACAGACCGACCCGTACCAGAAAACCATCGTGTTCTGTGAAGACATCGACCACGCCGAACGCATGCGCCAGGCCCTGGTGAACCTGAACCCGCAGCGGGTGAAAGAGAACCGCAAATACGTGATGCGCATTACCGGCGACGAACAGGAAGGCAAGGCCGAGCTGGACAACTTCATCAACCCGGAAGAGCGCTACCCGGTCATCGCCACCACCAGCAAACTCATGACCACCGGCGTGGATGCCCAAACCTGCAAGCTCATCGTGCTGGATCAGCGCATCCAGTCCATGACCGAGTTCAAACAAATTATTGGCCGTGGCACCCGCATCAACGACGACTACAACAAGCACTGGTTCACCATTCTGGACTTCAAGAAAGCCACCGAACTGTTCGCAGACCCGGACTTCGACGGCGACCCGGTGAAGGTTTACACGCCCGGCAGCGACGACCCGGTGAATCCCGACGATGAAAATGCGATACCCGAAGACGAACAACTGGAAGCTGGGTGTGGCGAGAAGCCTGAAGGCTACGAGGTTGGGCCAGATTCAGGCTGGGAAACCGACGACCCGGGCGGGGAAACAGGAGGCTCTGGAGAGGGTGGTGGCCGCACCAAATACTACGTGGACAACGTAGAAGTCAGCGTCATTGCAGAGCGCGTCCAATACCTGGGCCCCGACGGCAAGCTCATTACCGAAAGCCTCAAGGACTTCACCCGCAAGAAGGTGAAAGAACAGTACGCCACCCTGGACGACTTTCTGCGCCGCTGGAACGAAGCGGAGCGCAAGCAGGCCATCATCGACGAACTGGCCGAACAGGGCGTTATCTGGGACGACCTGACCCGGGATGTCGGCAAGAAACTGGGCGAGGAACCCGATCCCTTCGACGTTATCTGTCACATCGTCTACGACCAGCCGCCCCTGAGCCGCAAGGAGCGGGCCGAGCAGGTGCGCAGGCACGACTACTTCAGCAAATATGAAGGCGCCACCCGAGAGGTGATGAACGCACTGCTGGACAAGTACACCAATGCCGGCATCGAGCCCATTGAGAAAGTGTCCGTGCTCAACACCGCCCCGTTCAGTGAAATGGGGTCCGTTATCGAACTGGTCAACGCCTTCGGCGGCAAACCCGGCTACACCGAAGCCGTGAAAGACCTGGAAGACGAACTCTACCAACAAACCTCCTAACCCCTGCCTCTAACGCCAAAGTCTACGGCGAACATCCCCTCTCCCCACGCGGGAGAGGGCCAGGGAGAGGGGGGAAGCTAATTAACTCCGAAATCAGACAGAACCACAGGAACCCCCATGGCCATAAGCACCACCATCAAATCCATCCAGGACATCATGCGAAAAGACGTGGGCGTGGACGGTGACGCCCAGCGCATCGGCCAGTTGGTCTGGATGCTGTTCCTGAAAATCTTCGACGACCGGGAAGACGAGTGGGAGCTTACCTACGACGAGTACAAGTCCCCGATTCCAGAGCGCCTGCGCTGGCGCAACTGGGCCGCCGACCCGGAAGGCATGACCGGCGATGAGCTCAAGGACTTCATCGACAATACCCTGTTCCCCGGCCTGCAAGAGCTGGAGCCGGCTGGTGACGACTACCGGGGCGTGGTCATCCGCAACGTGTTCGAGGATGCCTACAACTACATGAAGTCCGGCCAGCTGCTGCGCCAGGTCATCAACAAACTGCAGGACGGCATCGACTTCAATAAATCCGCCGAGCGCCACGAGCTGGGCGATATGTACGAGCAAATCCTCAAAGACCTGCAGAGCGCCGGCAACGCCGGTGAGTTCTACACCCCACGGGCGGTGACCGAATTCATGGTCAACCGGGTAGACCCGAAGCTGGAAGAGAAAGTGATGGACCCGGCCTGCGGCACCGGCGGCTTCCTCACCTGTACCATCGAGCACAAGCGCCGCAACTACGTGGAAACGCCGAAGGACGAGCAAATCCTGCAAAAAAGCATCCACGGCGTCGAGAAAAAGCCCCTGCCGCACCTGCTGGCCACCACCAACCTGATTCTGCATGGCATCGAAGTGCCGGACCAGGTAAAGCACGACAACACCCTGGCCCGCCCGCTCATCAGCTGGGGGCCGAAAGAGCGGGTAGACGTTATCGTGGCCAACCCGCCCTTCGGCGGCATGGAAGAAGACGGCATTGAAACCAACTTCCCCAGTGCCTTCCGCACCCGGGAAACCGCCGACCTGTTCATGACCCTGTTCATCCATTTGCTGAGGGAGGGTGGCCGCGCCGCCGTGGTGCTGCCGGACGGCTTCCTGTTCGGCGAAGGCATGAAAACCCGCCTCAAGGAAAAGCTGCTTGAGGAGTGCAACCTGCACACCATCGTGCGCCTGCCCAACGGCGTGTTTAACCCCTATACCGGCATCAAGACCAATCTGCTGTTCTTCACCAAGGGCAAGCCCACGGAAACCGTGTGGTACTACGAACACCCCTACCCGGAAGGCTATAAGAACTACAGCAAAACCAGGCCGATGAAGTTCGCAGAGTTCCAGACCGAAATCGACTGGTGGGGCACCGAAGCCGACGGCTTTGCCAGCCGGGAGGAAACCGAACAGGCCTGGAAAGTGTCCATCGACGACATCAAGGCCCGCAACTACAACCTGGACATCAAGAACCCCTGGCAGGGCGAAGAGGTCAACCACGACCCGGACGAATTGCTGGCCAAGTACGAACAGCAACAGTCCGAAATCCAGGAAATCCGCCACCAGCTGCGGGACATCCTGGCCGATGCGCTCTCTCACAACAGCGATGAGAACACCGGCGGAGGTGCGGCGTGAGTGCGCGGGAGCTGATTACCGAACATCTGGATTTGTGGACCGGGGCGGTGACGAAGAAAGCCAGCAGTGGCCGGGGTAGTAATGGCAAGGTTAAGTTGACTGGGGTTAAGAAGCTTCGGGAGTTGATTCTGGAGTTGGCCCTCTCGGGCAAACTAGTTGAAGCAGAGGAAAGCGATGAACGAGCGCACCAGCTATTGTTGAGGATTGAGTCGGAAAAAGCTCGCTTAGCTGCCGAGAAGATAATCAAGAAGCCCAAAAAGCTTGAAGCTGCCAGCGGTGATGAGCCCTATCAAATTCCGTCACATTGGTGTTGGGTTCGCCTAGGGCAAGTAACGAACTACGGAGTCACAGACAAAGTTGAACCCAATCAGGTTGCTGATAATACTTGGGTATTAGAGCTGGAGGATATTGAAAAAGAGAGCTCCAGGCTTCTCAACAAAGTTCGCTACACGGAACGCCAGTTCAAGAGCTCGAAGAATCGGTTTAAGCGGGGTGATGTACTTTATGGAAAGCTCCGCCCCTACCTCGACAAAGTGCTCGTTGCGGATGAGCCTGGCGTCTGTACGACCGAAATCATCCCCATTCGGGGCTATTTGGGGCTATTGCCAGAGTTCCTTCGGTTGGCGCTGAAGTCGCCGAACTTTAAGCGTTACGCCAATGACTCCACGCATGGCATGAATTTACCTAGACTTGGAACCGACAAGGCTAGGTTAGCCATGATTCCGCTGGCCCCGGAACAAGAGCAACACCGCATCGTCCAAAAAGTCGATGAACTCATGGCCCTCTGCGACCGCCTGGAACAGCAAACCAGCGACCAGCTCGAAGCCCACGAAACCCTCGTGGACACTCTGCTCGGCACCCTCACCCAATCCGAAAATGCCACCGAACTGGCCGACAACTGGGCCCGCCTCGCCGCCCACTTCGACACCCTGTTCACCACCGAACAGAGCATCGACAAGCTCAAGCAGACCATCCTGCAACTGGCGGTGATGGGGCGGTTGGTGGAGCAGGATGCGGGGGATGAGCCTGCATGCGAGCTGCTCAATCGTATCGCTGAAGAAAAAAATCGACTGGTGGCCGCCCGGAAGCTCAAGAGGCAAAAGCCGTTGACGGAAATTGGTGAGGAGGATAAACCGTTCGAGTTGCCAAGCGGATGGCACTGGGCTCGATTTGGTGATGTCTGTGCAATAAAAGGAGAGCTGGTCCGTCCAGAGAACTTTCCGGATCTACGACAAGTTGCACCTGACTGCATTGAGAAAGGTACGGGGCGGATTACCGAAAACCGAACAGTTAAAGAGTCGGGAGTTAAAGGGCCAAATAGTCGATTCTTTGCCGGGCAAATCATTTATTCAAAAATACGTCCCTCGTTGTCGAAGGCTGCCTTGGTTGATTTCGATGGCCTTTGTAGCGCAGATATGTATCCAATTGACGCTTTCATTGACTCCAGATTCCTGTTGATGGAAATCCTATCAGAGATTTTCCTTCAGCAAGTCAGGGTCGCGGAAAACCGAATTAAAATGCCAAAACTCAATCAAGAGAGCCTGAGAGGCTTCGTATCAGCAATCCCCCCCCTAGCGGAGCAACACCGCATCGTCCAAAAAGTCGATGAGCTCATGGCCCTCTGCGACCAGCTCAAGGAACGCCTGAACCAGGCCAGCGAAACCCGCTATCAGCTGGCCGAAGCCGTGGTGGAAGGAGCCCTGAACTAATGGCGTACAACAGGCCATGGAAGTCCTTCCCCGAGCAACTGGAACTGCTCAAATCCCGGGGCATGGTGGTAACCGATGAAGCCGCCGCACTGGATTACCTAGAGCGGGTGGGTTACTACCGCCTCAGCGCCTACTGGTATCCGTTTCGCAAGTTCGAGGTGGTGCAGAGCGACAATGCCGGAAAGTTGGCCACTCGAGCCCTGGACGAGTTTCAGCCCGGCACCCAGTTTGTGGATGCGGTTCACTTGTACCTCTTCGACAAGCAGCTGCGTCTGTACCTGGCCGACGCGCTGGAACGTATCGAAATCTCCCTACGGGTAGACCTGTCCTACCTGTTGGGCAAGCGCAGTCCCTTTGCTCACGTCGAAAATACAAAGGCGCATTTCCACCCAGGCTTTGCCGGCAGAGCATTCAGCAAGAACAATCCGAAACCGGCCTTCGATGCCTGGCTAGGCAAGTACCGGGAACTGGTTAAACGCTCCAAAGAAGACTTCGTGCGGCACTACCACACCAATCACGGCGATGAGTTGCCAATCTGGGTAGCCGTGGAGGTATTGGATTTCGGAGCCATCTCGCAGCTGTTCAGCATGCTCCACCCGAGAGACCAGCTGGCCATTGCCAACCGCTACGGCGTAGATGACTGGAAGGTGTTCAAAAGCTGGTTGTTCAGCCTGAGTTACCTGCGCAACCTGGTCGCCCATCACAGCCGGCTTTGGAACCGGAACATCACTTCCAAACCCAAACTGCCCAAGCGGGGCAAAATAGCCTGGTGTGATGCGTTCATCGACAACGAAGACACCCGCTTCAAGCCGTTCCTGCTGTTGGCTATTACGCGCACGTTGGTGAAGTCGATATGCCCAAATACGGAGTGGCACGAGCGGCTGGCCAAACACCTGGAACAGTTTCCAGAGCAGCACTCATCTCGGAAGCTGGATTTGAGCGGGATGGGGATTGCGGAAGACTGGAAGGACTGGTGGTAACCAGAAAATAAAAACCCCAGCGTAAGTTGCAAGCAACCAAGAGGCCGGGGTCATGTTACTGATGATATTAGCGAATGCTATCGGCCTAATGCAAGTGTGATTGTGGCATCTGCTAACGGAGATTGAGCGCCCAGTGTGGTGCAAGGCGGAGCTGTACTGGACAAGCCCGAAGGAAATAATTAACCTATTAGGTTAATGGAAATAAGGAAATTATGAGAATCACCTTTGCCACGAAAAAGCTGATGAAGCAGATGAACGATGGCCGAGAGATGGTTAAGGCTCATGGACCCAAAAGAGCCAAAAAACTTCAGATAGTGCTCACCCAGCTGCATGCTTTGCCGGATCTCGGGGCGTTTGCGCCACCGTACAGCCCGCCCCATCGCTGTCACGAACTCACGGGCAATCGTAAAGGGCAACTGAGCGTCGACCTGGACCATCCCTATCGGCTCATCCTGAAACCGGACCATGATCCTTTGCCAGAGCGCAGTGAAGGCGGACTGGATTGGTCTTCAGTTACAAAGATCAAAATTATTGGAGTGGTGGATACACATGGGTGAATCGGTAAAGAATCAATACGAGCCCAACTACGCGATCCTTCCCGGTGAAGTCTTGAGTGATGAGCTGGGCATGCGGGATATGACACAGCAGGAACTGGCAAAGCGGACCGGGCTGACGCCGAAACACATTGTTTCGATTATCAAAGGAAAATCTCCGATTACTCCTGAAACAGCGATAAAGCTGGAGCGGGCGATTGGAATGCCGGCCAATTACTGGCTTAACCTCGAGAGCAACTATCAGGAAATAAAGGCCCGGTTGGATGAGGAAAAACAGCTTGAATCGGACCTGAGCTGGCTCAAACGAATTCCAGTCAATGAGATGGTGAAGCTCGACTGGATCAAGCGTTATAAAGACAAGAAGGAACAGCTCAAAGAAGTCTTGCAGTTTTTCGGGATTGCCAGCGTGGAGCAATGGGGAGATATGTGGCCAAGGCTCAGCGTGGCCTACCGCCAGAGTAGCCAGTCCAGCGTGTTTCCTGAGGCGGTTTCCGCATGGCTCAGGAAGGGTGAGATTGATGCTGCATCAATAAACTGTGCCCCCTATAACAAGCAGAATTTCCGCAAGGCGCTCGATAAGATCCGGGCTTTGACGGATATGTCTCCTGAAGAATTCGTGCCGAGAATGCAGGCGCTATGCTCTGAGGCCGGCGTAGCCGTTGTCTTCGTTCCGTCGTTGCCGAAGACTGGGGTGAGTGGTGCTACACGCTGGGTTCATTCAGACAAGGCTGTCATTCAGCTCAGCCTGCGTTACCGCTCGAACGATCACTTATGGTTCACCTTCTTTCATGAAGCTGGCCACATCCTGCTTCACGGCAAGAAAGACTTGTTCATTGAGCGTTCGGACAAGAGCAGCAACGGGCTCGATGAAGAAAAAGAGTCAGAGGCCAATCGTTTCGCGCAGAATGAACTGATACCCGCAAGAGCAATGGAGAAGTTCATTCAGGGGGGAGGGCGGACAAAAGCTGAGATTCGCTCATTCGCAGAACAGGTAGGGATAGCGCCGGGCATCGTGGTTGGGCAATTGCAGTACAGAGGGGTCCTTGACTTCAAGTTCTGTAACGACCTTAAGCAGTTCTACAAATGGAATCACGAGCAAGCTTACTAAGAACTCAGCAAAAAACGGGGCCGGCAGGCGAAAAGGCGAACGCTTGTTGTAGTGGAAGAGCGGTATGTGGTGGTGTTCGACGACCCCAAAGAAAAGGGCAAACCGCACCAATTTGTGACGGCATTTCCTGCAGACCAGAGCTACATGGAGCGAATCAAGCGGACAAGCTTTTTGGTGGAGACGAAAGCCGGGGCGAAAAAACAGGGGATGTAGAAAAAGAAAAGCCCCAGTCTTATCGGCGACTGAGGCGCTGCCACGATCCAAAACCTTGGGTAAAGGACCAACCGGTCGTTTTCGACCTGTTGAGAATGGTAGCCATCCTCGGCTTCTCAAGCAATAGAGGCTATATACCGATTCGTAATAACGTGCGGTGCGCAAACAAAAAGAACCCCCGCGTAAGCTCCTTTTGGAGTCAAGAGGCAGGGGTCGTGTTAGCTGAAAGATTATGTGCTGAGCCTCGAGTAATCAAGCAGCTTTATATTAAGAGCAAGTACGGAGTCGCCTGAATGGTCAGGATTGGCTCAGATCGCCTTTGGGGAATAAAAAAGCCCGCTTTCAATGGCGGGCTCTTTATGGAATATGGCCCGCCCGTCAGGATTCGAACCTGAGACCTTCGCCTCCGGAGGGCACCTTCAGAGGGTAGTCGTAGGTGGCAGGCTTGGGGGTTAATCGTTGCTAATCAACTGGATGGTGGCGTAAGACCTATAAAGCTGAAAGCCTTGCTATAGGCGGTTTTCAACGATTTTTACCGATTTGGTGGCACATCAATGTCCGGTTCCGCGTGTCTTCGATATCGCCACCTGACCATTGCTCTGCATCCCCCTAAATGGTCTAAGCAGCATTCTCCTATACTTCCCATCATCTTAGAAATGTCCGGTTGTTGCTGTCTTGATATGCGCAGTTAGCATGCTAATCAGCGGTTTGGGCTAATGCTCCTGGGCCTGTTCGACAGTCACAAAATGAACCCATCTAACTCATACCGGTTGGCCAAGTCCAGCTGGTGGGCCTTTGGATAGGTTCGAGTTTGTTCCGGTGTTCCAAGTCTGAGCGCGACAACCATGTATTTGACCAGAGGCGCGCGAACTGAAATTCGCAATGTTTTGTCTGGCCCCATTGCATAGTCATCAGCGACCAGCTGTTGTTGTTCTGGCTGCAGGGCTGGATTGGGTGTTAATGCCATTTCAACTTCGTCGAACCATTCAACGTCATTGGGCGGGGTGGCCATCTCCAGGCGTTCGCCCTCAATCTCAGGCACGCCGACGAATCGGTGCAGCATGAAGTCTTTGAACACCCGGCCTCGCTCGCAAAATGCACGGACGTGCCAACGACTGTCTGCCGACACCAGCGTGTGAGGCGCAATCAGTCGTTCTTCTCCGCCGGGGTTTGACAAAGACCGATAACAAACGGTGAGACGATGGCCTTCACGCACTGCTTGCAAGATAACGCGTACAATTTCTGGATCAACGGGGCGGGTCAGGGATTGCACTCTGTCTATAGGGGCTCGCCCGGTTTGTAGAGCGTAAAAGTGATTGTTCTGAATGGATCCACTGTGCAACATATTCAGATACTCATTGACCTCACCGTGACTGAACCGCGGCTGAAAACTGGTTTCGGGTATGTAGCCCCTTGCCTGACTACAGAGGTGAATATTGTCCGGTACTTTTCGTTGGTAGGACTTGATGATCTCTGAGGCTTTGCTTCTGCCGATGGAGAAGGCCGCCTTCAGGTGGTTGGTGGTCAGTCTTCCTTCCCACAGGGCAATCACTTCGATCAGATGGAACTGAGCAACGCGCTCCCAGTTAAGAGCTGTGTCGATGTTTGCGTCCATATAAACACCCGGGTCTGCTTGAAATTCGGACAGATTGTAGATTCGTTCAGTATCGCATGCTTGCCTTGGCTTGGGCATCCTTCTTCCAATCGTCAATTCGAAAAGGACGCCTCGATATGGCAACAGCTCAGGAACAGGTTGGCCTCTCGGCCATGGGGCTTGATTGTGACTTGAATCAGGTCTCTGTGTACCGCTACCGCGTGACCATTGAGTCAGGTGCTGATGAACAGGAATCGCAGGTTCAGCAGACTCGAAAAGCGGCCAGGCTTGTTGCGAGGAGCAACCGCTGGCAGCCGGTGACTGATGTGGGCCACTATGCGGTTGTCGCTCTTGAGCATTTGGATAACCTGAATATTGATGCTTTCGGTTTTAAATGCTCTCTGGAACCGGAAGGCGAAGTGGCACTCCAAGCTGCCAAAGAGGAAGAGCGGGCTGCTATCGAACGGCTTTTGAATCAGGATCTTAATCGTGCAGCTTTCAACTTGGTCCGAAACCAAGATCCCTCAATTGGTCGTCCCCTGAAAGCATCCAGGCATCCCTCCGGCTGGGTTGAAATCGAAGAGGCCAATCCATCAGAGCGCATCCGCGCGAAGTCCGCTTACCTTGATCTGTTCAAAACCCTTCAAATAACGCCGGAACTACTGCCCAGTGGCCAGGCGATTCTGGGACTCTCAGTGCGCCACAAAATATGTGCAAAGGACGGTATTACGCTGGACTGGGTCATCAATAACCGGCCGGACTGGCTGAAAGACATCAGGCGTGTGCGTCATCGCTATGCTGCACAAGGTAAGCCACCAGGCGTTGCTGACTTTCACGGGGTGTCAAACGACAAGACTGCCGATTCATCGGTACCTGGCACTCCGCATACCCTCTATAGCTACCATGAAGAAAAAGGCCACATTCGGCCAGGACAAGCAGAATCCGTCCATGCCAGCCATGCGGTCAAGGTGAGTTACGGGCGCAAGGATACGTTTGATCACTTGGGTGCGCTGCTGGAACCTATGTTCGATTTTGAAACCCTTCAGAAAATTGACAGTCCTCTGCTCAACCGGATGGCGAGGGATCTGAAGTGGCCGATCATGGATCGATTGAAAGCGTCTGGTGCGATGGTGAAGGGGCTGGTATTGCCCGGGTTCAAGGCAAGAGTGGTGCCGCTTGAGCCGTTGTCTGAGGCGGCGGATAACATTTGTCCACCTTTCCGTTTGAGCTTTTACAACGGTCGCAAGGGTGATGCGGAAAAATCTGTATTGAAGCTGGGTGCGTTTCGGGGCATGACCCGCTCCCAGGTTGTTTGTCTGGCTGTTGGTACCAGTGTCAGCTCGGAGGAGTTAAGCGATCACTTTCACAATCTGCGTGAAGCCTGCCAAAGCTTGTCTGCCGATCCATTGCCAAAATGGCGAGGTATGCTCGAACCCAAACCGCTGAAGGATGCCATGGAGTTGGATAAACGGCTGGTCGATACGCCTCCCGAGAACACACTGTTGGTGATTGCTCTCGACAAGTCCGGTAACAAAGCGGAAATCCGAGATGTGGCGTTTCGCCATAAGCTCGCCTGCCAGTTCATGCTCGTGGATCACAACACGAGGACGTATCAACGCACCTATTACAACAACCTGGCTGCAGGGGTGTTCAGCAAAGGGGGTGGTTTGATCTGTGGTCTGGGAGACATGCCGGGGGAGGTGGATCTCTTTATCGGTCTGGATCTGGGTGGCGTATCGCAGCGAGCACCCGGTTCCGCTTTCTTGTTTACACGCAATGGGGCTCAGCTCGGTTGGCAGTTGGCGGACCTTCAAAGCGGAGAACGCCTGGAAGATAAGGCTCTGAAGAGTCTACTTCACAAAAGTATTCAGGAGTATGGCCGCCACCACAATGGGGAGCCTCCACGTACGATCACCATTCACCGCGATGGCCGATTCTTCGAGAGTTTGGATGTGATCGCTGAGGTTGAGCAACAGTACGACATCAAAATCAGTGTGCTTGAGGTAATCAAAAGTGGCGCACCGATTCTGTTTCGCAAGTATCAGCTATCACGAAAAAGCAAGTATCGAAACCCTGAAGTGGGGGACGTCTATCGCTATGTCGGCCTGGATGAGCTGATTCTAGCGACCTACAGTGGTCAGGAACTGGGTGCCTGGGGCGATAAAGTCAGTGTGAGACCGCTTCGGTTGCGTAAACGCTATGGTGAGCAACCCTTAGACACCATGGCCCAACAGGTTTTGCTGCTGAGCCGGATCCATGGTGCGTCCCTATATCGCCATCCAAGACTACCGGTAACCACGCATCACGCGGATCGTTTTGCGACTCTGAGGCAGTCATGCAGTTTGGAGGCTTTGTCGCATATGGATAGGAGCTGTCCCGTGTATTTGTAGGATCTAGGGAAAATTACTATTTGTACTAAAGGCGATCGCGGCTGGCATAGAGAATTCTTGTGATGAAAAGAGGCCTCTATTTCCCAAAACTTATGAATTGACATGGCTCAACTTCTTTTGAAGAAACCTTGAAAACTTAGAGTAGTGCCGAGGTTCGGCCTTGATGCTGTATGTAGTCAATTGCTACTTTCTAAGTGATTGGGAAGCGCTAAATTGCGGATTCAAAGGAAGCTGTAGCGAAAGTATAATGATAAAAGGATTTTTAAGTGTCTACCTCCCTCCACCCTAGTATTTCTCAAAATGTGAAGCAACGTATGGTTCTTGTCGTCAACTGTTGGTTCGTGTCTCGCGCGTGGATATATTGATATTTTTCAGAAATCATATAGGTTGTCTTCTGTGAAAAAATATAATAAATGCCGCTATGATTTTTGGGGCTGTTTTCAGCTCAAGCGTTGTGTTGGCTGAAAGAGATAACGAGCTTTTATGGACCGATCCAGATGAAGTTGGATCGCTGGAGATAGTCCTAAAAAACTCTGTGTGGGCGAGTGGTGAAGATCCGGTAGAGTGCCTAAGTCATATATGTGGCAGAATGTGGCTGAAGTAGGAAGATTTTTAATTAAGGAAGCATGATCTGCGGTTTTCAATTCAAAATGATCAGTGAAGAGGCTAGATGAGATTTTGCTTCTGATGTGTTGATGTGTGTCGAAATTATTATGAGGGGCATGGGAATGAGCGAAATCGTAGAAAATAATATGCCTGAAGTGGATGGTGCTGATCTTCCTGAAGATGAAAAGAGGTTGGTTACTATCGTTTATGGTCTTCAGGCTTTGAGTCTGTTTGTTATGTTTTCATCTATTGTGGGTGTGATAATAAATTATTTGAAGATGGGTGATCTCAAAAATGATGTTTCTTGTAAGCATTTCTCTTATCAAATCAGAACATTCTGGTGGTCTCTGGCTGTTGGGTTGATTGGTGCTGTATTAACCATGGTTGGTGTTGGTGTTTTTGTTCTGATCGGTCTTTGGATATGGTATGTATATCGGATAATAAAAGGCTTTGTCAGATTGAATGATGGTAAGGCCATTTAATCTAATCCTGGTTGGGTTTTATACGCAGATATTTGAGAAGGATTTTTGCTTTGCAAAGGTATTTGTTTCTTCTTGTTGCCACGGTTCTAGGTTTTTTGGGACTTGGCTCGGTGTCAATGATATTTTTGGTTATTGCATGGCTAGAAGCAAGAGCTGGCGATGGCAGTGAGCTGATTGAGGTCCATCAGGAATGGATTCGTAAGTCTGCAAAAATTGCATTGCTTGCCCATGTCATTTTGCTTGGGGTTATGGTTGCTAAAGCGAGTATGGTTGTTCTGAATGGCGGAGAAGGTTGGTTGCAGGCTTTGATCGCTCATTGGTTTATTGACCATATTGGTGAGGCATTAATTAGCGTATGGCTGCTGTATCGGGTGATAAAGGGTGCCACAAGCTGTAGGAATAATAGATTTCCAGTCGCAGTGGATGATCAATTTCCCACAGGTGAGAATGTAGGGTAATGACGATAAAAAGGAGTTTTTATGAGTGCTATTGATTGGTACCTGGGGCCTTTCCAAAAATTTGCAAAATTTGAAGGGCGAGCTAGTAGAAAAGAATATTGGATGTTTGTGGTCATGAACATTCCGGTTGCTTTTTTATTTGGCGTTTTAGATGCCTTGGTTGGGGCGGGAGGAGTTCTGGGTGGTGTCTATAATTTGATTCTTCTTGTACCTAGTGTTTCATTGATGTGTCGACGTCTCCATGATCAAAATCGTAGCGGATGGTGGCAGCTGTTACTCTTTATACCAATTGTCGGGTTTATCGTTATCTTGGTTTTCATGTGCTTGGACGGCACGGCCGGCGACAATCGTTTTGGGTCAGACCCAAAACGTCGTGACACTAGGGAGTCCGATACTGTCGCTGTGCAAGCTTCGTAATCTGAAGTGCATCTGTTACTGATAAATTGAGCGGTTCCAGTTGTATGTCTCAAGTGGAGGTAACTAACCTGGGCAAATTCACTTACGACATATCGACGAAAGTGATTGGGTTAAGGTGAAAGCCACGAAGGGGCGTAAGTTATGGTACCGATGGTGAAGCATGGAGGCTGGCTTAAACTGCTTTTGGTACTTCTGGTCCTGGAAGTGGCGTATGTCCTTGCCGAGTTTAGTTTTAATGCCTCCATTCTTAACGCCGCAAGCGGAGCTTTGGGCACCGGAATTGAGCTGGATCATCTGACGATAAAGGGTAAACAGCTGTCGGGGGTTGGACTGGGCCTGCTGATCTTTGCCTTTGTTGCGCTGCGCGGGACCAACCCACCGCGACCATCCCGACTACTGGTTGGCTCTGCCCTTCTCTTTCCGGGTTGTATTTGGGCCATGACTACCTTTCAAACTTGGCTGATTAATGGCCCGATCGTGGATGCCGCCAGCAATGAGGAACTGGTAGCGGCGCATTATCTTCAGAACGCGGTACCTGCCATTCGGGATGGGCTGATTGGCATCAAGGGTGTGCCCATTAACCGGGAGGATCTGCCCCGGCCCGAAACCAAGGCTTTTCTCACCCTGATTGGCCCCACTCTGCTGCACAACGATCAGGCCGTGGCCAAGGTGGTTGATACCGCCCACGAGCTGATCAAGAACCGCGTCCAGCAAGAGGCACTTCGTGCCGCTGATGATTTATACGAGGTCTACGGTGAGCAGGTCGGGCCCGAACGTGTAGGTGCGTTGTACGAGGCGTATATGGACGGTTCGTACCAGTACACGGTCGATCTGCAGCGCCAGATGGCAGAGATAGATCAGTGGAGTCGCAAACTACAGCGGGCGACCAGTCGCCTTAAAGGCGCTTGGGCCCGGTACAAGCACTATCACAAATGGGATGGTGTGATGTGGTCAGATTATTCTGATGTCGTCACCACGCCGGGACTCACCCGCAATGAACTGATGGCGCACCCGAAGACGCTCAAACACGCACTGGGGATTACCGATCCGAAGTTACTGGCAAAGATAAAACCACATTTATTCACGGATGAGCGAGTGATTGGTGGGGCGGTGATTTTGCTTCCTCGCCCCTTTATGCGGGTGGTAGCCAGGCATGAATATCCCAAGAAATTTCGGGAAGCCTTCTACGATCAGATTAAGGAGGAAACCGGGCTGGAGTACCACGACGATACGTTGCGCCCGCATCTGTCAAGGTCGGAATTCATGGCCACGCCGTTTATGAATGCGCTGACCCGGCACCTTATCAGTCAAACAGCAACAGACATGGATTACGACCTGAGCGCCAATTCAACGGTTCGTCCAGGAATGAGTAAGGATGCCTTCGTTAATGAGGTCGTTATCCCTGCGGCCTGGGAACAGGCAGATCGTCTTTTTGGTAGCCTGCCAGAGCCAGGTACTACACTAAATCGGGGCAACCCAGAGCACACAGCCCCGCTAAAAGCCTTGTATGTGCCCGCGCTGGCACTTACGTTTTCGCTGATTTTTTCTGTGTTGACCCTAGGAAAGATTGCCAATCGCCTGGCGATGATCTGGCTCACATGGAACAAGCCGGGTCGCATGGTCGGGCCTGCCCGCTTATTGATACCTGTAGGGACGTTGGTTGCGTTGGTTAGTCTGCCGGTCCTGATTGGAAGTAACCGTCTGGCGCAAACGGAGATCATCGAGGCAGCGGCAGGTAAATCGGAGTCCCTTGGTGTGCCAGCAAGTATACTGCGGTGGACGATGGATGTTGAGCCATTGATTTTTCCACTTGGAAACAAGGCGATGCAGGTGTTTAGTGTCTCATGGCTAAACTTTGCACAATATCACGATGAAAATGCTACCGCGCGAGATGTTGGGAGTAACAAACAAACTGTGCAAGTTATTGACTTGAAAGCCGCGTTATCTATTGTGGAGTTGCAGAGAACACTGGGCCGAAAAGGCTACGATCCCGGGCCTATCGACGGAATTTTGGGGCCGGCCACTACCAATGCTGTTCGTGCGTTTCAGGAAGATCACGGTCTTGCAATCACAGGTACCCAGAATCGAGAAACAATAAAAGCGTTGAGAGATTGAGCCTGTAGTGGTCAACCAATCTTAGACAATATTTTAAGGTTTTCTCTGGTTGCAGATCAAAGAAGAAGTATTAATGATAGGTCAAATGAAGCTAACCTTAAGTGGGCGAATCGATTTCAGGTTTCAAATGAAACCGAACTGGGTAACCCTTTGAAGGACTGATTGACAGGTTCTGTTTGTAACGAAGCCACCGCTCACTTCTGCTTAGAGCTCTAACTCCCCCTGTCGGTAAGATGGCTTCAGGACTGAGGGAGTGTGGCTTTCTTCCGCAGCATATTGCGTAGAGCTGACACCAAGTGAAAGGCGGTCAAGTCTTCGTTTCGAGTAACGTCGCACAGTGGCTGGCGGATAGCATGTCATTAGCCTTTGTATGCCGGTTCTAAAAATCGACTAAACAAATACTGAATTATTGATGTCGGCTTGAGTTGAACACCTAATGAGCACTAAATAACGTTCTCTTAGCCATTTTCTGAACCTTGTACCTTCGCCAATGCTGAATTGGAGCAGATCTTCCATACCCTTTCGCAGAGGCGTTCTGAGCCCCCCGCGATGGATCTTAAAGCTTGATGGGTTTCACTTTGACCTTGTCGAAAGAATGGTCAACGATATGCTTTTCCTTGGGCATCGTCCGGGGCGCACTCTTCGGAAGCAGAGGGCCGTAACGACGTTCCATGGCTGGAATGATCGCGGCGCGGTACCTGCCCTTCAGCCATTCACTCATAGTCGGCATCTTAACTGTGGCCGGAAAGTACATGGCCATGGTGGAGTCCCGCAGGAATTCCTCGGCTCGATACTTTGATTGATGTTCAACAAGATACCGATACTGGCGCTTTTGCTTCTCAAAGTAGTGACCTTTACTGGTGTGGAACTTATGTTTACCGCCTGTAGCCACAGTCCGGAGAAGTTCAACGATGTCCTGCATGATAAACAGCGGAAGGAGGATCGGCACGAAAAATAGTGCTCTCATGAACCATGAAAACAAGCCGGCAGCGCCTCCAGGGTGTTGTCCTGCTGCATTCCATGCCGCGGTCCCTGGGTCGAAAAAACGAGCCCGCATTTTGGAGTTCATGTAACTCATTGAGAGCGGGATACCTGTAATCAGGTAGAAAAAGGGCACCATGAAGAACATTAGCGGCACCCAGATAAAGGAGATTTCACCCAGGAATGTCGGTAGTGATTGGTTCTCCAGCCCCTTATACAGTGCGTAGTCGATGCCACCCAGTACAAGCAATCCGATAGCCCATGCTCGAAGTTGCCAGATGCGTTGCCAGGCGTTCATGTTCGCCATTTGGTTGGGGAGCGTGTTCTGCAGGTACTTGGTTTGGTGTCTGGTGCTGTCGCCATTGGCCAGCGCTGCTGCCGTTACAGCCGAAGCCGCCAGACCACTCATGCCACCGACGTTATTGCTTTTTTTCATGTTCCACTCCTTGTGACCCAAACACAAATAACAAAAAACTGCACAAATATTAGAGTTAATTAAGTGTCTTCGGTAATGGGGTGCATGCTCAGCTCCAAATATGCCTTGACACTTTGGATGCTTAGCCTGACCTTGATTATAGAATACCCGCCGAATCCCTTCCCCTTTCAAGATGCCGTTTTTTTTGAAGGTCACCATCCTTTGACTTCAAGCTCCAACTACCCCAATTGGTGAAAGATGAGGATCAAGCAATAGCCGATATTGCAAACCATTATTAAATAGTTTTCATATCGGGTAGAGTTCTGGTTCAGGTTTCACTTTCCCTGCATCAGCACTTACATTAGTCACGAGTCATTCGTTTAATCAATACTGGGAGGCGCACCTATGCTCCTCCCTTTTAGTTGCGTGATGATAATTTGACCAATATCAAGCCAGAGCATCCCGGATGCAACATCATGATATACCCAACTTCCTTTAGTTAGAAAAAATGACGATCGCTTCTAACCGGTAACTGCTAGTTCCTTAATCTTCTGATTCAAAGGCTGGCTGGCCAATTGATATGCATCAAATTACGTTCACGTAGCAAAAAATGTGGGATAGATTATTGGCATAGAGTCTTGATGGCAGGAATAACGTACTGCAAAGTTTAAAATGTTATGGACAAAATTGCAGTCTCCGTTTGAGTTTGTCGGATCGTAAGCATAGGCCTTAATTTGGGATGAATGCCAGATCGAAGCCCGGCATTTGCAAGGGTTTTACGCATACAAAAATTAGCCAGATTAATCGGTCAATGGTCAAGGCATAGGTAAGACAGAAGGTTATGTCGCTGTCAGGGTATGTGGTTGACATTTGTTTCGTGAGAACTCATTCAAGTCGGAGCTAGGTCACAGGGAGTGGGCTATGAAAAATACATCAAAAAATGTTGACGGAACCGCAGGCCTGGTTGGCGCAGCAGCAATCGCGCTGGCTGCATCACAAGGCGCCCCAAACACTAACGAGTACCTGTCCAAGACGATTCCTGAATCTCTCGCCAGAAACAATGCGTGGGATTCCATTGCCGGATTCTGGGCGTACCTGCTAGTAGGCTGGCCAATTGTCGTGGGCCTTCCCGCAGGACTGATGTATCTGATCGACAATGACCTGATGCCGGAGTTTCTGGCAGACATCTCATGGATGTATATTCCACTCCTGGTCTTCCTGGTGCCATTTGCATATGCGCTCGCAGGCTTGCCAATGGCCCGGGATCACATGTTTGCTAAAGTTCGGGCACGAGTGTACGAGCCGGGCGGAAGAGCGTGGGCGAAAGCGGCAAGCCATCCTGGCGGCATGGGTGGATTCATTGAAACGGTGTTCTTTGCGGCACTGTATATTCCGGCATTTCTGCCAGTGTTCATCATTCAGGATACCATTGAACTCCTGCACACTACCCTGACCCTTGGCAAACACACATACCGGACCAGCAAAGGGCATTATTTCGATCGCCAGCGCAAGCGGTACCAGGAGATTGCACGGACTAAAGGCATCGAAGAAGCTGAACGCTTCCTTCTGGCGACCTCTAAATCCATGCACCTGTCACGCGATGCAGACAACATCACAATGGCTCAGTGGCGCAACGGTCTTCGCAGCGCATGCATCGGTCCACTGGAACGGAAATATGGACCACTACTGGAAAAGAACGGAACCCATAACGGCAACAACAAAGGGATAACTGGCGCGACACCGAAGGAAAAGCACACCGTCCGCCACGAGTTTGACCACATTAAAGTGAAGCCCATCAAACTTTAAGGCCTGCCGGGTAACACAAAACTCCAATCAATATAGTGAATGACCAAAGCAACTTTTTGTAAAGCGCTGTTCTAGCGGTACAGCGCGCCGGTTGCCTGAAGGTCGATGGTTCTTAACAACTGGCGTGAGAGTCCGCCGCGGAGGTGAAGCATGACTACTGAACCACTTGTCGTAATTAAGGAAGATCCGAAGGCGTGGGCGCCCCAGATCACCGAGCTGAAGAAGCGGTGTGCGGCGGTTGTGAAAGATCGCAAAAATCTACCGCATTCGGCGGTTAAGGAAATCATGTTGGACCGGGATCGCCGCTTTTACTGGGCTATTCTGGTATATAAGGCGGGCCGGTATAACTACCATGTGCGCCACGAAATTTACAAGGAAATGTACGGTGCGTGCCTTCGCAGTCTCACAGAAGGCGTCAAAGAAGGCTGGGATGCCTACGTGGAGGAAATTACGAAGCGTGACGTTCCTCGCGAAACCATTTTGAAGGCGTTGCCGAAATACGAAGACATTGAGCTTGGCGTTGAGGAATGGATCGCTACCGCCGAATTCATCCGCTCCGTCATGGTAGATGGTGGTTGTAGTCCGGTGATGTTCGACATTGAACCGCTGGAAATGCTGTCTGGCATGATTGATGAGGGTTGCGTGGATGCATCTGAACCTTTGAAGATGCGGATTGTTAAGCGTCCGTCTTTTACCGGATGGGAGCGCTATTTTGGTCCGGGGGTCACCCGAGTCAATATGCAGTAACCGGCCTTTCCTTTCTAAAGAGGCTCATAAATTCTCGCTTGTAAAAATGTCCGGGGTGAAGTGTCCGCATGCGAATCGTAAGCATGCTGACGATGTTCGAAGTGAGCGGTTATTTGGTGGGGTAGCTGGAAGTGTGGAAGAGGTTGGTCAAATGTGTGCGGGGGTATTACTAATGGGTACGAAAGTAAGCGAACATCATTTATAATGTAGCGTTCGTTCGCCAAGCTTATCGGATATCTACACTCATGCGTCACGATGACGGTCGTAAACTTGATCACAAAACCTTAGAAGCCATTCGCGTTCGCGCC
>NZ_PTIV01000032.1 GCF_002934325.1 Marinobacter persicus | reverse complement strand
GTCATCATGGCGCATGAGTGTAGGTATCCGATAAAGTTGACGAATAATACCTACATTATAAATGATGTTCGCTTACTTTTGCACCCATTAGTAACAATCAGTCGGAGCTTTTTCCTGACGCCGATTAGTTTTCAACAGACCAAATAACGCCTAGTCACAGGATGTGACCCGCGCTGGCATTATTTATCCGACAAGGAGGTTGTATGTATCACCTGAGAAAGGCCAGGGGCCTTACCCTGATTGAACTCACTTTAACGCTTGCCCTTATTTCTGTCATTGCGAGCCTAGCAACCACTTCATGGACGGGCATCATCGCCTCGACTCGCCATATTAACCTGGTGAATAACACTCATAGACTTTTCTCGGCAGCCAGGTTCCACGCCGTGCATCAGAAAACACTGACGACCATCTGTCCACTATCCCGGCATCTTCGGTGTATCGACAAGTGGAATCAGCCTATATCGATTTTCGCGGACAAGAACAACGACAAAAGGCCTGATAACTCCGGGATATTTAAAACCATCTCACTCTCCTCACCCGACTCTGTATTAACCTCAAGAACAGCGGGGCGGGGCTACTTCCAGTTTTCAGCAGATGGCATGAGTCATGGAACCATGGGAAGCCTTATTGCCTGTTCGGGCGGTGATAAACAAACGAAAATGAGCTATCTAGCATTGAACATCGGAGGACGCCTTCGAACTCTCCATGATAAGGACCACAACGGAGAAATGACCCTTCCATGGGGCACCCAAATTTCCTGCCCTTCAACACCATAAACGGGCCGTGGCAGTGTGCTATGAGTCACAAAACAATATTCATATTGCCGTTCACTCCGAGTTTAGAACCGTTCATCGAATTCAAGATGCGGTCGTCGCTCTTGTCTGCTTTCATTATGATATAGCTTTTCTACAAGGTGCATCATGGTGTCGCGAAAACCTGCAGGCTTCACATTAATAGAGCTGCTCATAACAATCGTAATCCTTGCGATCATTGCTTCTTTTGCATTGCCGGGTTTCGGCAATCTAATAGAGAGTAACCGGCTGGTCTCAGGCAGCAATCTTCTAGTTTCATCGATAAAACTGGCCAGAGCAGAAGCAATCAAGCGAGGAACGACGGTGACATTCAGCTCTGACGGTGGCCTCCAAAGTGGTTGGTGCGTTCATGAGGGCGACGCCGACAGCAGTTGCGCCAATAACCAGATTCGCAGATTCGAGCCGCCCGGAAACCTCACCTTCACCGAAACGTCTGGCGACCTCGTTTTTGATCGCCGCGGATTTCTAGTTTCTCAGCAACCCGAGAGCTTTACGATCACAGCACAGACGGGCAGCAGTGGGGCACCCACCCAGAGAGTTTGTGTAAGCCCAGTCGGTAGAGTTGCAGTAAGTGAAGGAGTATGCCCATGAGTCACAGACAGGTTTTTACTCCACCCAAGCCTGAGTCAGGCTCTGGGATAACCAAGCAGTATGGTCTCGGATTGATCGAGATCCTTGTGACCGTGCTAGTGCTGGGAATCGGCATACTGGGCGTTGCTTCCACTCAAGTAGTATCCCTACAGATGAACTCCCAATCACAGAACCGAAGCCAGGCTGTTCTGCTCGCAGAAGACCTTCTCGATCGAATCCGCGCCAACCCCGACAATCCAGCCGCTTACGCGTTGGCTTCCGGCAACGCTCAGGGTGCTGACAATGGTGCCTGCGATACCTCTTTTGTGCCGGCAAACGCGAGCGTTGCGGCAAACGACATTGCAAGCTGGGAGAACAGCCTTGCCTGCCTGTTACCTGCTGCCCAGCGAACAGTTGCGGTTAATGGTAACACCGTAACCGTGACAATCGACTGGGACCAGGACGATCAAACGATGCAGCCCGTTGTTGTGAGGACACAGATTTGATGACCCAAACGGATAACGATATCGCCAAAGTTTCGAGAGGTTTTCCTCCAGTAAGGCAGACCGGGCTTTCTTTGGTTGAGCTGATAATTGCCTTAGCGCTTGGACTTTTGCTAACGCTTGGTGTCACGCAGATTTATCTGAGCGGAAACCAAACCTACCGCCAGACCCAGGGCCTTGCTCATGCTCAGGAAAGCACACGTTTTGTATCTTCGGTCCTGATGCCGGACTTCCGCTCCGCCGGCAGCTTCGGCTGCCTGGCAGAAATGGGCAGGCCGTTGGACCAGGTCGTTGATAACCGCCTCAAGGGAAACCTCCCTGTGCTATTAACCCAGGCCGTGCGGGGGTGGGAGTACAGTAATACTGGTCCAGGCGACACCATCACATTGGCTGGCACTCTTTCCACACCTGCGACGGGAAATTGGAAGTCTGGTTCAGCGGGAGCGGCGCTGCCGGCAGACCTGAAGGGGTCCGTGGTGACAAACTCGGACGTGATTATTGTTAACGCGCTTACTCCGCTCACCGTGCCGGTCAAAGCAGCCAACCCCCAGAATGGGAACAGCATCAATCTCGAGGACAACTCAGGCATTCCAGTAAACAGGGTTGTTCTTGCGACGCTAGGGGACTGCTCTGAAGGCGAGTTGTTTCAGAAAAGTAACAATGCGAATTCCAGTGCGCTTACAATGGCCGGCGGCAATATCACCCCCGGCAACGACGGACATAACTTCAATCTTGCCTATGAGCCTGAAACCAGAGTCTACGAGTTCACCGCCATGGCCTACTACATTGGTAAAGGAACAAACGGCGAGCCCGCCCTTTTTCGGAGGTTGATGACCCCGCTACAGCCACCCCAGGAACTGGTCTCTGGCGTCGAAACCCTGCAGATTCTCTACGGCGTCAACACCAATGGCACCAGTGCAGCGGACACTTACTTGCCAGCCGATGAAGTTGACGATTGGGGTTCCGTGGCAAGCATACGATTCTCAGTAATGACCCGAAGCCAGGATGAAGTCCTTGAAGAGGAAAACAGCCGTACTTTTGCCATGCTCGGAAGTGAAGTTGCACAAGGCAATAACGGGGACAGGCGAGTGCGGATTGTATCTGTCAGTACCACTACGATCCGGGGAAGAATGTAATGGCATCATCAATGAAACCCCGCCCTGCATCACAGATGGCGAAACAGAAAGGCGCCTCTCTTATTGTCGCTCTTGTTATGCTTCTGCTGATTTCGCTCTTGGCCATAGGCGGCATGCAGGGCTCCATCATGCAGGAGCGCATGGCCAGCAACGCGCACGATGACGCCATCTCCTTCCAGGCCACGGAAGCCGGGCTTCGCCAGGCTGAGACCGACCTGATGGGAAATCTCGCAACACGACAAACTGCATTTACGACTGCGAGGCTGGACACACCCTGGAACTGGGATGGCGCCAGCCCGGCACCAACCGGAACCGGCAACGCCGGTCCAACCGTAAGCGCACAGCCTGTTTATCATTTAGCCCGGCTGGCGGAAGTCTGCCCGATCGAACCGGGCCAACCCTGTTTTGAGCGCTTTGAGGTGACGTCCAGAGGACAGGGGGGAAGCCCTGACGCCATCAGCGTTCTGCAGTCAACCGTTTTGTTAGCGCCCCAGTAGGCTGGTGCTTCAAAAAGAGCATCAATCCCAATGTTCAGCGCTCCCATGGAGAAGCCACTATGAACCACCAATTAATATCGAGGCTAAAAAGATTGGGAACTGCGCGGCCCTCGGCGTTCTCCGCGGCCCTGCTTTTCACGATCGCGACCTCCCAAGCCGCCTATGGTCAGGTCAACCTGGCCTCTGTACCTTTGTTTTTGAAAGAATCCGTCGACCCCAACCTAATGTTCATATTTGACGACTCTGGGTCCATGGGGTGGCGTTACATGCCAGATACCCTAGCCTATGACATTAATGATAACTGGTATTATTCCAGCGCTGTGAACAAAGTCTACTACAACCCGGAAGTCACCTACCTGCCCCCCTTCAAGCCTGATGGCAGCGGCCGGTATCCAAATTCGGATTATACGAACGCCCCGGTCAACGGTTTCGATCCTAATTCATACCGCGATAATTTAAGTACCTATATCCGCTTTGATTCGAATCCTCTAGAAGAAGGATTCTACATGGATCTTAAGGATACAGATCAGTGCCGGGCAAACCCAAAGGATAACGACTGCTACGATGCTGTTTTGATCAATGACGCATCGGCCGAAGTGAAACAGAATTACGCGAATTGGTTTTCGTACTACAGCACTCGCGCGAAAGCGGCAAAGTCGGGTATCACCGAGGCATTCTTCACCCTGCCAGAATTCATCAGATTGGGTTACGGCGCCATCAACGTAAACAACAACACTGTTGACGGCAAGCAAGACACTGACACGGTCATCAGCGGGGTCCGCCCCTACACCAACACTCGGCGGCAGGAATTCCTCAAATGGCTGCATGAGAAAACCGTCTATGGAGGTACTCCCCTGAGAACCGCACTGGAAGATACTGGCGAGTACTACTCGAGATCTGACAACGAAGGTCCTTGGGGAGCAAATCCCGGCACCAATGATACGACCGACCATCTCGAGTGCAGGCAAAGCTTTGCCATTCTTATGACAGACGGTATCTGGAACGGCACTAACCCGGATGTTGGCCACATTGACAACACCGCCGGCCCGTCATATACGAATCCGGATCCTGATGGCGAGGACTTCTCCTATCAACCCGGATCTCCATTCTCAGACACCCATTCAAACACACTCGCAGATGTGGCCATGAAATACTGGAAGAACGATCTTCGTAGCGACCTCGACAACGAGGTGCCACCGAGCAGTGTCGATCCTGCCTTCTGGCAGCACATGGTAACGTTTACCGTCGGTCTTGGGGTTGCTGGTGAGATTTCTGAGGCAGAGGCAACAGCCGCCATTGAGTCCGGCGCCACAATCAACTGGCCCGAGCCTGCTCGCAATCGAGGCTCCGAGAATGTCGATGATCTACTGCATGCTGCAATCAACGGCCGGGGAGGCTTTGCCAGCGCAGCCGACCCGGAAACCTTTACTTCTGCAATTCAGGAGTTTCTCGGTGATGCTGTTGCCCGGGCCCAGACCTCCGCCGCGGCAGCGGCGGTTAGCTCTGCGGTACTCCGAACAGAGTCAGTCGGATATTTCGCGGGTTTCCGCAGCGAAGACTGGTCCGGCACACTGTCAGCGTTCAATTTCGACCAAGGAACCCAGATCTGGGACGCTGAGACTATTCTTGCCAGCACCGATCCCGGCAGTCGGACTCTGGTTACCTACAACGGTACGTCAGGCGTTGAACTGGCATTTGAAAACAGCGGCTCATTATCGAATCTTTCCAGTGCTCAGGAGGCTGCACTGAACGCGGACCCGACACTGGCATCGGTGCAGGACGGACTTGGACATCAGCGCCTGGCGTGGCTTCATGGCGATACCAACGCCAACAATGCTTTCCGTTCAAGGGATACCATCGACGAGTCAGGCGCAACCGTCACCCGGCTACTCGGCGATATCATCAACGCCAACCCTCAGTTTGTCGGGAATCCTAACTTCGGGTTCGCCCGCCTTCCAGGCGACGAGGGCAAAAGTTATGGAGCATTCCGGTCCACTACTACCTATCAGAATCGAATTGATACGGTGTACGTGCCTGCCAACGACGGCATTCTGCACGCATTCAACAGCGAAAATGGCAGCGAGCTGTTCGGCTACGTGCCTGGAGAATTGTTACTGCCAAGCGGCACTGACACGCACGCACGCATCTCCGAGCTGATGCTTTCTGATTACACCCATAAGTATTTCATGGATGGCACCCCCAGAGTGCAGGACGCCTACATTGATAAAGACGGTGATGGCGACAAAGAATGGAGAACGGTTTTAGTCGGCGCTATGGGGCTAGGTGGAAAAACGGTGTTTGCTCTTGATGTAACAGATCCGGGCTCTTTTTCACCAGCAGACGATGTGCTTTGGGAATTTACACACGCAAACCTAGGCTACGGCGTTACCGATCCACAAATAGCAAGGCTTGAAAATGGTTACTGGGTTGCGATTTTTGGAAACGGATACAACGGAACCAGTGACCAATCCAGCCTCTTTGTTGTCGATCTGGAAAACGGCACGCTGGTTGACGAGCTTGAAACCGGCGTGGGTAGCGCAATCAGCCCCAACGGGCTGGCTGCGCCCGTGGTTACTAGTTTCCCGGAAACCGACGCCGTCACCCGATATGCCTATGGCGGCGATCTACTTGGGAATGTGTGGCGATTCGACCTCACCGGTACAAACACCAACAAATGGTCTGCTAGCCGGTTATTTACCGCTGCGGACAGCATTGGCACCGCTCAACCGATCACGGTGGCGCCAAGGGTCGCGGTGAACCCTTCGAATGCCGACGAACTGGTTCTGGCGTTCGGAACGGGCAGCTTTATCCAGAATGGCGATGAAGGCAACTTCAGTGTTCAAAGCCTGTACGCGATTCAGGATGACCTTTCTCAAAGCAACCTCACCCGTTCAGATCTGCTTAAGCAGACCATAACCAATCAGGAAACTGTGACGGTAGACCGGGCCTCAGGCAATGGAACAAATACCTTTACTGTTCGTGAGACCTCAGAAAATAACTTGACATCCGAGAGTGGCTGGTTCCTGGATCTGGTTTATGATGACGACCTGACCGGTGAGCGGGTTATCAGCAGGGCAACTTTCCCTTTCGGCGTCAACCCTGACAGAGTGAGGTTCACAACCGTCATCCCGGATGATAACCCGTGTTCAAGTGGCAGAACCGGATTCATCATGGATTTGAAATTGAGCTCCGGAGAGCCATCCGATACTCCAGTTTTTGACCTAAACAGTGACGGCATATTCAATGCCGGAGATATTGTAGTTGACTATGCTCCCAGCGGCATCCAGCAAGGTTATGGTGGTGAAAACAGAACAATCGCAAACAGTAGCGGCGACAGCGAAGTTCTACTTCCGGGACAGAACCCCAACCAAATCAATCCAGAAGATCCATGCAAGGATGCTCTATGCGCTCGGTCATTGGGTTCAAACATAGGCCGACAGACCTGGGAGCAGCTCCGCTAAAGAGTTGTGACCCGATCTGATCAATAGTGAACTAACGGACAGGTGTAATAATGATAAACCAAAACTTGCTTATCACTGTGCGGCCTCTGACATTGATGACTTTTATGCTAGCACTGTCACTGCCACCCTACTTTGCGATGGCGGAAGAAATGCCTGGGTCGGAGCAACACCCGATTACGCAAGGCAGAATTGAGAGGGGTGCGCTGAACTCCGTAGCGCCAGAGCAATCATTGTTGATCATTGATGACAGATCATATGTCTTGGATCGTGTCATTCAGTTTAACGGAGCCGTCTGGTCAAGGGAGCAAGTGATCAATCGGCTTGAGCCCGGAGATCGGGTCGAGTTCGTGGCGGGGCCAGTGATAGATTCCAGCCGCGGCGCCAGGCAGATAAAGTCTCTCAGGGTAATCAATTAATAATCCGGAGATCAGAGTCTCCCGAAACTTCCAAACAAACGAGTGATGACATTTTGATGATCAAATCCCAATACATGACTCCAGAGATGAACCGCTCTGCCGGCTTCACCCTGATAGAGCTGATGATCACAATTACGATCATAGGAATCATTGCCGCCATTGCCTTCCCTTCCTACCAGAACCAAGTGGAGCAGACCAGAAGAACAACAGCCCAGGCAGACCTCATGGAACTCGCTCAGTGGATGGAGCGTCGTTATTCCAACGGGTTTGATTATCGCGAAGCTGGCAACAACCCGACTCTCCCCTTTGACCAATCACCCCGGAACGGTACTGCCTTCTACAACATCAGTTTCTCAGGTAACGTGGCCAGAGATACCTTCACACTTCAAGCTGTACCGACGGGTGGCCAGACCGGAGATGACTGTGGAACATTGACGTTGGACGAACAGGGTAATCGGGGCGCCGCCCAAACCGATTGCTGGTAATTGCCAGCCATCCAGTAAATTTTCAGCTTACGTCGACCGCCTCGATGCGCAGCTCGCGGGGCATGGAGAAGACGATGTTCTCTTCCCTCCCGGAGACTTCTTCCGGCTCTTCGCCGCCCAGTTCTTTCAAGCGATTGATCACTTCAGCCACCAGTACTTCCGGGGCGGAGGCACCTGCGGTGACGCCAATGGCAAACTTGTCCTCAAGCCACTGCGGGTCAATTTGCGAGGCTTCGTCAATCAGGTAGGCTGGCGTGCCCATGCGCTCGGCCAGTTCCCGCAGACGGTTGGAGTTGGAGCTGTTGGGAGAGCCCACCACCAGCATCAGGTCGCAGTCGTTGGCCAGTTGCTTCACCGCGTCCTGGCGGTTCTGGGTGGCGTAGCAGATGTCGTCCTTGCGCGGACCTTCAATCTCGGTGAACTTGGCGCGCAGGGCGTCGATCACCCGGGCGGTGTCGTCCATGGAGAGGGTGGTCTGAGTCACAAACGAGAGGCGAGCCGGGTCGTTCACTTCCAGGTTGGCCACGTCTTCCTCGTTTTCCACCAGGTAGATGGCGCCGCCGTTACTGGCATCGTACTGGCCCATGGTGCCTTCCACTTCCGGGTGGCCTTCGTGGCCGATCAGGATGCATTCACGGCCATCGCGGCTGTAGCGCATGACTTCCATGTGCACTTTGGTAACCAGCGGGCAGGTGGCGTCGAAGACTTTCAGGCCCCGGCGCTCGGCTTCTTTCTGAACCGCCTGGGAGACGCCGTGGGCGCTGAAGATCACGAGGGTGTCGTCCGGCACTTCGTGCAATTCGTCCACGAACACGGCACCCCGGTTGCGCAGGTTGTCGACCACGAATTTGTTATGAACCACTTCGTGACGAACGTAGATGGGCGCCCCGAACACGTCCAGCGCACGGTTCACGATTTCAATGGCGCGGTCTACGCCGGCGCAGAAGCCCCGGGGGTTTGCCAGTCTGATTTGCATTTTGATGCCTTTGGGGTTTGTCGCCCGCGGGCTGCGAGGAGGCGCTGTCCGAGACACGCTGTGAATACATCCCTGTACGCTTGACTGCAGCATCCATGCTGCAGACAGTCCCGGACAGCGCCTCCCCGCATCCCACTAACTTTAGAGTGGCCAGCAAGAGCGGATAAGACTTCAGCCCTTAGTGCGTCGGCCCTGCCGGTTCCACGTCCAGAATTTCCACTTCAAATTCCAGTGTACGCCCTGCCAGCGGATGGTTGAAGTCCACGTCCACTTCGTCACCTTCCACGCGGCTGATTACGCCGGGCAGTTCCTGTTGGCGGGCGTCTGCGAAGGACACCACTACGCCCGGCTCCAGCACCATGTCAGCGCTGAACTCGTGGCGTTTGAAGCTCTGCACGTTGCTGGGGTTGTGCTGGCCAAAGCCTTTTTCCGGGCTCACTTCGTAGGCGGCGTGGTCGCCGGCCTTCATACCCATGATCAGGGCTTCGAAGTTTTCCGGCAGGTTCTCATCGCCAATTTCCAGGGTGGCCGGTTCTTTATCAAACGTGGTATCCACTACTTCACCATCCTTAATCTTCAGGGCGAAGTTCAGTTTTACGCGGGTACCTTTATCTACGGCTAAATCTTTCATGAGTGTGTATCACTCCTTCAGGCATCGCCGCCGTCGGCGGGTTTGCGGAATAAGTCGAGTATCATCATGGCCGCGCCAATGGTGATGGCGGTGTCGGCCAGGTTAAAGGCGGGGAAATGCCAGTCCTGCCAGTAGAAGTGCAGGAAATCCACCACGTAACCGTGCACCACCCGGTCATAGACATTGCCCAGGGCGCCGCCAAGAATCAGTACGATGGCGATGGCGGTCCAGGTTTCATTGGCTTTGAGCTTTCGCAGCCAGGTCACCAGCACCACGCTGACAATCAATGCCAACGCCACGAAGAACCAGCGTTGCCAGCCCTCGGCATTGGCCAGGAAGCTGAAGGCTGCGCCGGTGTTGTGCAACAGCGTCAGGTTGAAGCTGGGCAGCACCGGCACCGGATCGGCATAGGTCAGCATGGCGCTGGCCAGCGCCTTGGTGCCGAGATCAACCGCGATCACCAAAACCGCCAGCCACAGCCATTTCAGCTTGCTACCCGCCTTGCCTTCAGTCATCACTACGCCTGTCAGCCCGTTCATCAGGCATAGGCGCGGGTTTCACCCGGGCCTTCCACGTTGGTCACGCAGCGGCCGCACAGATCGTCGTACTGCTCGTTCTGGCCGACGTCTTCACGGTGATGCCAGCAGCGCTCGCACTTCGGGTTGGCAGATGGCGTTACTTTCACCAGCAACCCTTCCACACCAGCTTGTTCGGCTCCGTCAGCCTCACTTACCGGCTTCACGGTAGCCTCGGACGTGATCAGCACGAAACGCAGCTCGTCACCGAGATGTTTAAGCCGTTCAGCCAATTCACCTTCGCAGTAAAGCTCCACTTCTGCAGTCAGGGAGCCTTTGATCTCACCCCGGCCACGGGCATCTTCCAGGCATTTGTTGACGGCTTCTTTTACCGCAAAAATGTCGGCCCAGTAGTCACGGCCCAGTTCGGAATCCGCCGGCAGTTCGGTAAGGCCTTCGTACCAGGTTTCATAGAACACGGTGTCGCCGCGCTCGCCCGGCAGGTGCTGCCAGATCTCGTCAGCGGTAAAGCTCAGGATCGGCGCAATCCAGCGCACCAGAGCTTCGGCGACATGATAGAGCGCGGTCTGGGCAGAGCGCCGCGCCAGGCTGTCCGCCTGGGTGGTGTACTGGCGATCCTTGATGATGTCCAGGTAGAAGCCACCCAGGGTGGATTCACAGAAGTTGTATACCTTGTGATAAATCCGCAGGAAGGCGTAGTTGCCGAAGTCCTCGTGGATTTCTTTCTGCAATTGCAGCGCCTTGTCCACCATCCAGCGGTCCAGGGCGATCATGTCTTCCGGGGCCACCATGTGTTGGGCCGGGTCGAAGCCGCTCAGGTTGCTCAGCAGGAAGCGCGAGGTGTTGCGAATCCGGCGATAGCCGTCCGCCGTCTGCTTCAGGATGCCCTTGGATACGGTCATCTCGCCGCTGTAGTCAGTGGCGGCCACCCACAGGCGCAGGATGTCGGCACCCAGTTCGTTCATGACTTCCTGGGGCGCAATCACGTTGCCCCTGGATTTGGACATCTTGTGGCCCTGGCCATCCACGGTGAAACCGTGGGTCAGTACCTGCTTGTACGGCGCCACGCCGTTGATGGCGATGGACGTCTTCAGGGACGACTGGAACCAGCCCCGATGCTGGTCCGAGCCTTCCAGATACAGGTCCGCCGGGAACTGGCCCAGCTCTTCACGAACCCGCAATACCGAGTCGTGGGTCACGCCGGAATCGAACCAGACATCCAGTGTGTCGGTCACTTTTTCATAGTCGTCAGCGTCCGCGCCCAGCAGCTCGCCCTGATCCAGTTCGTACCAGGCGTCAATGCCGTCGGTTTCGATCACATCGGCGACTTTCTGGATCAGTTCCTTGGTGTTCGGGTGCAGATCCTGGGTTTCCTTGTGCACGAACAGGGTGATGGGCACGCCCCAGGTACGCTGGCGCGAGACACACCAATCCGGGCTCTGCTCGAACATCGCTTCAATGCGGTTCTGGCCCCACGCCGGCACCCAGCGCACGCCCTTGATCGCTTCCAGGGCATCGGCACGGAGGTTGAGCTTGTCCATGCTGAT
This sequence comes from Marinobacter persicus, assembly GCF_002934325.1. Taxonomy (GTDB): domain Bacteria; phylum Pseudomonadota; class Gammaproteobacteria; order Pseudomonadales; family Oleiphilaceae; genus Marinobacter; species Marinobacter persicus_A. Next base: position 28,521 of record NZ_PTIV01000032.1, on the reverse strand, counting down.
GAACCACTGCGGCGTGGCCCGGTAGATCAGCGGGGTCTTGGTACGCCAGCAGTGCGGGTAGCTGTGGCGGAATTTTTCCGAGCGAACCAGCTTGCCTTCACGCTCAAGAGCGGCGCACACCGGCTCATCGGCCTTGTACACATGCACACCGGCAAATTCTTCGGCCGCCTCGGTATAGGTACCGTCGGCTTTCACCAGGTTCAGGGTGTCGATGCCGTATTCCTTGCCCACCTCGAAATCTTCCAGGCCGTGGTCCGGCGCGGTATGGACGGCACCGGTACCGGCATCCAGGGACACGTGCTCGCCCAGGATCAGCGGCACCTGCTTGTCGTAGATCGGGTGATGCAGCGGCTGTTTTTCCAGGGCGGCACCGGCCACGTTGGCCAGCACTTTGTAATCTTCCACACCCCAGCGTGCCATGATGCCTTGCACCATGTCGGTGGCCAGGATCAGGCGCTCCGGCCCATTGCCGGTATCCACCTGCACCAGGGAATATTCCAGATCGGCACCGATGGACACCGCCTGGTTGGCCGGGATCGTCCACGGCGTGGTGGTCCAGATCACCACGGACACATCACCTTCACCTTCGGTAGTGCCGAAGGCCTTGAGGACGTCGTCCGGATTCACGGCAGTGAAGCGCACATCAATCTGGGTGGAGGTCTTGTCCTGGTACTCCACTTCGGCCTCTGCCAGTGCGGACTGACCAACCACACTCCAGTAAACCGGCTTGTAGCCACGCACCAGGTGGCCTTTTTCAACAATCTTGCCCAGTGCCCGGACAATGCCCGCTTCTACTTTCGGGTCCATGGTCAGGTACGGCTTGTCCCACTCGCCCATCACGCCCAGGCGGATGAAGTCGGCTTTCTGACCTTCGATCTGCTTGGCGGCGTAATCGCGACAGGCCTGACGGAAGGTCTTGTAGTCCACCTTTTGGCCAGCCTTGCCGATGTCCTGCTCCACTTTGTGTTCAATGGGCAGACCGTGACAGTCCCAGCCCGGCACGTAAGGCGCATCGTAGCCCATGAAGCCACGGGATTTGACGATCATGTCCTTGATGATTTTGTTGACCGCATGCCCGATGTGAATGCTGCCGTTGGCGTAAGGAGGGCCATCGTGCAGGATGAACTTGTCGCGGCCTTCGCGCTGCTTGCGCAGGTTGCCGTACACGTCAAGATCCTGCCAGCGCTTGAGCATGTCCGGCTCGCGCTTGGCCAGGTTACCGCGCATGGGGAAGGCGGTTTCCGGCAGATTCAGGGTATGCTTGTAGTCGCTCATGTCTGTGTGCGCACTCTCTCGTTGGTCAGCGTGTTGGTCAGTCTGTCACTTCAAAAACAGCAGGGCTGATGGATCAGAATCCGTCTTCACCGGCCGGCAATGGGTTTTCTGCCAGCCAGCGCCGGGCCTGCTCGAAATCCCGGGCTATCTGTTGCTTCAACTCATCAATCGAGTCGAACTTTACTTCGTCCCGCAAACCGTGGCGGAACACCACTTCCAGATGCTGGCCGTAAAGTGTGCCAGCAAAGTCAAACAGGTGCACTTCCAGTGACGGCCGCTTGCCATCCACGGTGGGCCGGAGCCCGATGTTGGCGGCACCGTCGTACCATTCACCGGCATCGGTCCTGGCCCGCACCACATAAACGCCCTGCAGCGCAGGCATCTGGTGCAACAGGATATTTGCGGTCGGGGCACCGATGGTGCGCCCCAACTGCCGGCCGTACACCACCCGGCCATGGATACGGTAACGATGCCCCAGCAGAACCTCGGCCTGCTCCAGGCCATTCACGTTCAGCAGGTTGCGAACCCGGGTGCTGCTCACCCGTTCGCCATCCACCATCACGGTGTGGGTGTTCTCCACCGTGAAACCACGTTCGTCACCAACCTGCTCCAGCAAGTTGAAGTCACCGGCGCGATCACATCCGAAACGGAAGTCGTCACCCACCACCAGGTGGTGCACGCCCAGCCCCCGAATCAGGATTTCTTCGATGAAGTCCATGGCAGAGTAACTGCGAAAGCGTTCGTTAAACTGAATGCACAAAACCACATCCACGCCTTCGGCCAACAAGGCCTCGAATTTCTGCCGGAAGGGCATCAGCCGGGGCGGTGCCTCCTCTCCTTGGAAGAACTCACGTGGCTGGGGCTCGAAGATAACGACCACCGACGGCACGTTCAGTTCCGCTGCCTTATCGCGGACCTGGTCAATGATGGTCTTGTGTCCGAGGTGAACGCCATCAAAATTGCCGATGGTTGCCACACAGCCACGGGCCAGCGGCGACCGCGGGTTACCCGCAAGCCCCTGCAGATTGGTCAGGCCTCGAATCAGACGCATGTACGACGAACCTTCACTTGCCGGCTGATGGCTTTGGGCGCTTGTGCCCGGAGGCAAAGCACTGGTGAGAAAACGCGCGATTATACCTCAGGAGCCGGGTGTGTAGAAATCACCCGCTTACAATGGCTGTCGGAAATGTCGCACCCTGACGCCAACCGTCGCCAGCACGACAAAGTAGGCCACCACCCCGGCCACCACAATCACCGACATATCCAGCGCACGTTGGACGCCGCCCGCCGCGAACCACTCGGCGGCCGGAACATTCAGCCAGAGGATGACGGCCGCCAGCACAGCATTGGCGAAGGCCAGTTGAAGCAAAAACTTTGGCCAGCCCGGCTGACTCTTCCAGGCCCCTTCCCTGCGCAGGCCGCGCCATAGCAGGAAGCCGTTCAGCCAGGCGGACAGCGCGGTCGCCAACGCCAGCCCGGCATGGGCCAGCGGCACAATCAGGGCAAGGTTGAACGCCATGTTGGCCACCATGGCGATCACACCAATTTTGACCGGCGTTCTTGTATCCTCCCGGGCAAAGAAACCGGGGGCCAGCACCTTGATCAGCATAAAGGCCAGCAGGCCCGCCGAATAGGCGCGCAGGCTCTGAGCCGACATCACCACATCCCGGTCGGTCACCTCCCCGTAGTGGAACAGGGTGGCAATCAGGGGCTCGGCCAGCAGAACCAGCGCCAACGCCGCCGGCACACCGATCAGCAGCACCGCCCGGACCGCCCAATCCAGGGTGGCGGCAAACTGCTCCGCCGAGGCCGCCGCGTGCTTGCGGGACAGACTGGGCAGGATCACGGTGCCAATGGCGATGCCGAAAACACCCAGTGGCAATTCCGACAGACGGTCGGAATAGTACAGCCAGGACACACTGCCGGTCTGCAGGAAAGACGCCAGCACGGTATCCAGCAGCAGGTTGATCTGGCTGACCGAAACACCAAACAGGGCCGGTGCCATCAACTTCAATATACGACTGACCCCTTCGTGGCGATAATCCACCCGGGGCCTCGGCATCAGCCCCAGGCGCATCAGGAACGGCAACTGGAAAAACAGCTGCAGGGCACCGGCAATGAACACGCCCCAGGCCAGCGCCATCACCGGCTCCTGCATGACCGGCGTGAGGAACACCGCTGCGGCGATCATGGCCAGGTTCAGCAGCACCGGCGTGAAGGCCGGAACCGCGAAACGGTCATAACTGTTCAGGATACCGCCAGCGAAGGCCGTCAGAGAGATCAGCAACAGATACGGAAAGGTGATGCGCAGCATGTCGCTGGCGAGACCAAATTTCACCTCATCATCCAGAAAGCCGGGCGCAAAAATCGCTGTCAGCACCGGTGAGCCGAGCATCGCCACCAATGTGACCGCCAGCAACACCAGCCCCAGCGAGCCGGCAACGGCATCCACCAGCCGCTTTACTTCGGAAATATCCTGTTTTTCCCGATAAGAGGACAATACCGGCACAAACGCCTGGGAAAAGGCCCCCTCCGCGAACAGGCGCCGCAAAAAGTTGGGAATCTTAAAGGCAACAAAGAAGGCATCGGCACCAGCCCCGGCCCCAAAATAGCGGGCAATGACCATGTCCCGCACCAGCCCCAGCACCCGGGAGAGCATGGTCATCGAACCCACGACGCTGGAAGAGCGCAGCAACCCCGGCGCTTTTGCCGGCGATGGCTTCACCGGTTTTTGATCTCCAGACTCGGAGGGGGATGGTGGCTGAAGTTCAGATGACATGCATTCAGGTCCGGAAATCAGGGTTAATGCCGGGCGGCATTTCGGTAATCCACATAACAGCGCGTATCCTTGGGTAAAAGCGCTGTTTTAAAGGTTGCAGGAGTGTACCACAAGCCTCCCTGGCACTGGCATCCACCGCCCACGGATCTTGACATCTCAGCCATTCAGCGGCATAGTTCCGCGTCATTTATATCGACGCGCTGTTTTTGGCGCGCCCGCGATCTAAACAGTTTCAGTATTTCTAGCAACGAATTTCAGGAGTTTTACGGTGGCAAATACCCCGCAAGCCAAAAAGCGCGCTCGTCAGAACGAGGTTAACCGCAAGCACAACGCCAGCCTGCGTTCCATGGCCCGCACTTACATCAAGAAGGTCGAAGCCAAAATCAACGCTGGCAACGCCGAAGAAGCCAAGGCTGCTCTGAAAGAAGCCCAGCCGATCATGGACAGCATGGTCAACAAAGGCATCTTCGCCAAGAACAAGGTTGCTCGCACCAAGAGCCGCCTGAACACTCGGATCAAGGCCCTGTAAGGCACCGATTCGAGGTACAAAAAAACCGGCTTTCGAGCCGGTTTTTTTGTGTCTGGAGATCAGTTGACAACAATCATCGCCATCACACAATCACCAGATTATCCCGGTGAATCATTTCCTCATCGGAGACATACCCCAACACTTCAGTAATCCGGTCACTGGAATGACCAATAATGGCCCGGGCCTCACCAGCATCATAGTTCACCAGCCCGCGCGCCACTTCACGGCCATTCTCATCCACACACGAGACCATCTCGCCCCGGCGAAACTGGCCAGCCACCATCTTCACACCCACCGGCAACAGACTGCGCCCACTCAGGCACACGCCTTTCACAGCACCGGCATCCAGGGTGAGCCGACCCCGGGTTTGCAGGTGACCGGCAATCCACTGTTTGCGGGCGGCTACCCGACCCTGCTCAGGCAACAACAGGGTGCCAATAACATCCCCTTGGCGAAGACGGGCAATCACATGCTCAATACGACCACCTGCAATCACCGTGAAAGCGCCCGACCGGGCCGCCAGGCGTGAGGCCCGCAACTTGGTCACCATCCCCCCACGCCCCAGGGCACCGGCGCCACCGCCCGCCATAACGTCTAGGGCAGGATCACTGGCGCGACTTTCAGTGACCAGCGTGGCATCGGAATGCTTGCGCGGATCTTTATTGAACAACCCCACCTGATCGGTAAGGATGATTAACCCGTCCGCATCCACGAGGTTGGTCACCAGAGCACCCAGGGTGTCGTTATCGCCAAAGCGGATTTCGTCGGTCACCACGGTGTCGTTTTCGTTAACGATGGGGATAACCCCCACGTCCAATAGCGCGCGAAGCGTACTGCGGCCATTTAGGTAGCGCTTACGATCAGAAAGGTCGTCGTGGGTCAGCAGGATCTGCGCGGTGTGAATATCATGGCGCTTGAACTGGGCCTCCCAGGTCTGCACCAGACCCATCTGCCCCACAGCGGCAGCAGCCTGCAATTCGTGCAACTGGTCGGGGCGCGTGTGCCAGCCCAGCCGACTCATGCCTACTGCCACGGCACCGGAGGAGACGATGACAATCTCCACGCCGTCTTCCACCAGCTCGGCAATCTGATCCACCCACAGACCCAGAGCGGCCTCATCCAGCCCCTTGCCGTCATTGGTCAGCAAGGCGCTTCCGATTTTGATCACCAGGCGGCGGGCCTGACGCAACTGGGCTCGTTCAGTCATGGTGTTGCCAAGATCTCCGGAGTTGGTCCGTGTTAGTAAGGGGCGTAGACCACTTCCACGCCGTCATCGTCATCATCGTCGTCGAAGTCGTCATCGTCATTCTGGCGAGCTTCCCGACGGGCCTGCTTTTCAGCCTCGATGCGGGCACGCGCCTCTTCGTCCATCCGGCGGCGACGTTCGGCCTCCTGCTCGGCCACTTCCGGATTCTCTTTTTCCTGCTCAGCCTGTTCTTCAATCCAGCGCATAATCGCCTGCACCAGCGGCTTGGTGCCCTCACCGGTCAATGCAGAAATCCAGAATACCGGGCCGTCCCAGCCAAGCTCGTCCACAATCGCCTGACAGTGGGCCTCGCGGTCCTGCTCGGCGATCATGTCCACTTTGTTCAGCACCAGCCAACGGGGGCGGCTGGCCAGGGTCTCGCTGAATTTTTCCAGCTCATTGGCAATCGTGCGCACGGATTCGGCCGGCGAGCTGCCGTCGTAGGGTGCCACATCCACCAGATGTAGCAGCAGACGGGTGCGCACCAGGTGCTTGAGGAAACGAATACCCAGGCCGGCACCTTCAGCGGCACCTTCAATCAGGCCGGGAATATCAGCAATCACAAAACTCTGGTGGGCCTGCACGCTGACCACACCCAGATTCGGCACCAGGGTGGTGAACGGGTAATTGGCCACCTTCGGCTTGGCCGCCGACACGGAGCGGATAAAGGTGGACTTGCCCGCATTGGGCAACCCCAGCAGTCCGACATCTGCCAATACCTTCAATTCCAGGCGCAGATTGCGCAGCTCACCTTCACTACCCTTGGTGGTCTGGCGCGGCGCACGATTTACCGACGACTTGAAGCGGGTGTTGCCCAGGCCATGGAAACCACCCTGGGCTACCTTCAGGCGCTGGCCCTCGTGGGTCAGGTCGCCAAGCACTTCATGGGTATCCATATCCACCACGGTGGTGCCCACCGGCACCGGCAGGACCAGGTCATCGGCCTTGTTACCAGTGCAGTTACGACCGGCACCCGGCTCACCGTTCTGGGCCTTGTGTTTACGCTGAAAGCGGTAATCGATCAACGTGTTCAGTGACCCATCCGCTTCCAGATAGACAGAGCCGCCATCACCGCCGTCACCGCCGTCGGGGCCGCCCTTGGGGACGTATTTTTCACGCCGGAAACTCAGGCAGCCGTGGCCGCCCTTGCCGGCTTCGACAATAATGGTGGCTTCATCTACAAATTTCATGATCAACCCTTTGCGCAACGCGCATAAACTAAAAAGCCCCGCAGCCTCTGGGAAGCTTTGCGGGGCTCCGGGCGTTTCCAATCTCCTGACTATATCAGGATCAGGATTTCAGAAACGCCCAAGGTTCGAAGAACCGGATCGCCGCTGCTTACGCAGCCGGAACGATGCTTACGAACTTACGGTTCTGCGGGCCTTTGGTTTCGAACTTCACCTGGCCGTTTGATTTCGCAAACAGGGTGTGGTCCTTACCAATGCCAACGTTGGAACCTGCGTGGAAACGGGTGCCACGCTGACGAATGATGATGCTGCCTGCAGAAACAGTCTCACCGCCAAAACGCTTCACACCAAGTCGTTTCGACTCGGAATCGCGACCGTTACGGGTACTACCTGCTGCCTTTTTATGAGCCATTACCAGCCTCCTTATCTAGGGGGTAATATCAGGGATTAACCCTGGATACCCGTGATCTTAACTTCAGTGAACCACTGACGGTGGCCCTGACGCTTCATGGAATGCTTACGACGACGGAACTTGATGATCTGAACCTTGTCGTGACGACCGTGGTTAACCACCTCAGCAGTTACCTTGGCGCCTTCAACGGCCGGAGCGCCAACTTTCACGTCGTCGCCATTGGCTACCAGCAGAACACGGTCAAACTCAACGGTGCCGCCGGTTTCAACTTCCAGCTTTTCCAGCTTCAGAGTTTCGCCTTCTTTTACACGGTGCTGCTTACCACCGCTAACAATTACTGCGTACATTCAATAGTCTCCGCGATTGACCCATCCCTGCTCTTATCCACCTGGTTCTAAGGGAAGCGCTCTGGCAACCCTATAGCAGGGAGCGCAGGTTGGGATGAGTTGGGCGCGTGATTGTACGAGAACCGGCCCCGCAATACAAGCCAACGACCGGCTCAAGTTGACAGTGTAGGCAGCAATACCTAGCATTGCCGCGACCTGCCCAAAAACTCAACGAAACCACCAGCAAGGGATCCACAAGCCCGATGACAACCGAGCGCATCTACGACACCGTGGCGGACGACTTCAGCCGCGTGAACGACCTGATTATCCAGAGACTTGCTTCCGATGTTCCGCTGGTGGAAAAGATCGCTCAATACATTATTGAAAGCGGCGGCAAACGCCTGCGGCCGCTGTTGGTGTTGCTGTCCAGCCAGGCCGCCGGCTACCGGGCGAACGATCACCTGAAACTGGCGGCAGTGATTGAGTTCCTGCACACCGCCACCCTGCTGCACGACGATGTGGTGGACACCTCGGACATGCGCCGCGGCCGCAGCACGGCCAACGCCAAGTGGGGCAACGCGCCCAGCGTGCTGGTTGGTGATTTCCTTTATGCCCGGGCCTTTGAAATGATGGTGGAGCTCGAAAGCCTGCCGATCATGAACGTGCTGTCCCGTGCCACGGCGGTGATCGCCGAGGGCGAGGTGATGCAGTTGATGAACGTGAAAAACCCGGACCTCAGCGAAGAACAGTACATGCAGGTCATCCACAACAAGACCGCTATGCTGTTCGAGGCCGCTTCCCACACCGGCGCCCAGCTGGCCGGGGCGTCCGGGGAACAGGAAGTGGCTCTGCGGGATTACGGCAAGCACCTGGGCATGGCATTTCAGTTGGTGGACGATGTGCTGGATTACCAGGGCGATGCCGAAACCATGGGCAAGAATGTGGGTGATGACCTGGCGGAGGGCAAGACCACCCTGCCGCTGATCCAGGCCATGGCCACCGGCACGGACGAAGAACGCCAGTTGATCCGCCAGGCGATCCGCAAAGGCGGGCTGGACGATCTGCCGAAGGTACTGGAAACGGTTCGCCAGTCCGGTGCCATCGAATACACCATGGATAAGGCCAAGGAGCAGGCGCGAATTGCGCGGGACCTGCTCACCTGCCTGCCGGAGTCCGCTCACCGCGAGGCGCTGGAGCTGCTTACCGAGGTGGCTGTGGCGCGGGTGAGCTAACCTGTCCGCACGTGAGCGGGGAAGCGCTTCCCAAAACACGCTGTAAATACGTCCCTGTACGCTCGTCCTCCGCCATCCATGGCTCCGTACGGTTTTGGAAAGCGCTTCCCCGCTCACATGCTAGCTTCTCAGTATCCTCAACCCAGCTTTTCGCGCCCATGCGGCGCACTTAAATCCAGCTCCGGCCCCACCGGTACAATTTGCGTCGGATTGATAGTGCGCTGACTCACGTAGTAATGGCGCTTAATCTGGTCGATATCCACCGTTTCCGCCACACCCAGCACCTGATACAGCTCCCGCAGGTAACCCGACAGGTTCGGATAATCCCGGATCTGCTGCCGATTGCATTTGAAATGGCTGTAATACACCGCATCAAAACGAACCAGTGTGGTAAACAGCCGCCAGTCCGCTTCGGTTAGCTGACCGCCTGCCAGATAACGCTGTTGCGCCAGAATACCTTCCAGCCAGTCCAGTGACTCGAACAGCGCGGTATAGGCCTGCTCATACTTGTCCTGGGCGGTGGCAAAGCCGGCCTTGTAGACTCCGTTATTCACGGCGTTGTACACCCGGTCATTTACGGCATCAATCGATTCTCGCAGGGACTCGGGGTACAGATCCAGATCCGCGTTTACGCCCTCCAGGTCGTCAAAAGCACGGTTGAACATACGAATGATCTCGGCCGACTCATTGCTGACAATGGTTTCCTGGCGCTTATCCCACAGCACCGGAACCGTCACCCGGCCGGTATAGTCCGGCTTGGCCCGCGTGTAGATCTGACGCAGAAAGGAAGAGCCGAAGAGATGGTCTTCATGCCCCGACCCTTCGGCACGAAACTCCCAGCCGTTCTCCAGCATATCCGGGTGCACCACCGATACGGAAATATGAGATTCCAGACCCTTGAGCTTGCGAAAAATCAGGGTGCGGTGAGCCCAGGGGCAGGCCATGGACACGTACAGATGATAACGCCCGCTCTCGGCGGCGAAACCACCGTCGCCGGACGGCCCGGGCTGGCCATCAACGGTCACCCAATTGCGGAAACCGGCTTCCTCGCGTTCGAACTTGCCGCCAGTCTTATCCGTGTCGTACCACTGGTCTACCCACTTGCCATCAACCAACAACCCCATAACTGACTCCTCTTTAGCCACGAAATCCCCGAAAGAACACGAAAATAAAAGACATGAAATCTTTTTCTTTTCGAAGTAAATCTTTGTTCGTGTTCTTTCGGGGATTTCGTGGCAAATAAATTTCTTATCTAAGGACAGCCTACCCCCTCCCCTGCTAGGCTCATAGCAAGCATTTCTGGCAGACCTTTTCAGATTATTTGAACATGCATACAGCCATTACCATCGACGCACTCAAGGTGCTGGACGCCATTGACCGAAAAGGCAGCTTCGCCGGGGCCGCAGCCGAGCTGTTCCGGGTACCTTCAGCCATCAGTTATACCGTCCAGAAACTGGAAGAAGACCTGGATATCCAGGTATATGACCGATCCGGCCACAAGGCCGCACTCACCCCGGCCGGGCGTTACCTTCTGGAGGAAGGCCGGACCTTGCTGGAGGCGGCGGAGAACCTGGCCCACACTACCCGCCAGGTGGCCCAGGGCTGGGAGACACGACTGCGCATTGGCTTCAACTCATTGATACCGGCCGATTGCCTGTTTCCGGCCGTTGAAGAATTTCACCAACTGGGCGTGCCGGTGGATGTCCAACTGGTCGAAGAGGTGTTTGCGGGCACCTGGGATGCGCTACAGAGCCGGCGGGTCGATATGATTGTGGCTGCGGACCAGATCAGTAAGCCTGCCGGAGCCTTCACCACCAAACCCTTGGGGGAAGTGTCGTTCGTGTTCGCGGTCGCGGCGAATCACCCGCTTGCCAGCGCCACCAAACCTTTGCCTGAAGCCGAAATTGCCCAATATCCAGCCGCAGTGGCCGCCGACACCTCCCGCTCGTTGCCACCCGGCAACGCCGGCATCTTCCGGCGCCAACGTACCCTCACGGTCAGTAATATTGATCAGAAGATTGCCGCACAGGAAGCGGGCCTGGGCGTCGGTTGGCTGCCCCTGGGAAGGATTCATAAGCAGCTGGCCCAAGGCACACTGGTGGCTAAAGAGGTGGTGGAATCCCGCGCACCCATCGGTGTGCATCTGGCCCGGCACAGCGACGATAGAGGCAAGGCGTTGATGTGGTTCTGGGAACGGCTCAGTAACGACGCGCCACTTCAAAACTGGCTGAAAGGCACTGGCCAGTCGTAAAAAAGCCGGGCACTTGGCCCGGCTGATGGCGTTTCCTCGCTAGCGCTTATTCAAATGCCCAGCGCAGGAAAGCACGCTTTTCCTCTTCCGTGGCATCCGCCCAGATAGACTTCAGCTGATCCAGCGTGGTGCCGGCCGGAGCGCCATTGTCACCAGAAGCCTGAGGAATGGGCGTACGGGCCGTGCGGAAAATGGACTGACCATCCCAGTTTGTGGAGCTGGCCACATTCTGGCCATCCGCTGTCACGATATCGGCCGAGAAGCTATCCACCATGGATTCCGCTTCGCGGCGATTGGATGGCTCTTCGTAGACAAACTGATAGGTGGTGCCGGCTTCCGCGTCAAAACGAACCACCTGGGGCTCACTTTCAATGGTATGTACCTTGGACTCACCATTCTCCACTACACCGGACTTGGCCCAGATGGTTTTGTAGGTGAACACCACCTCATTCTTGCCCGGCAGCAGCCCATAGTCGAGGGCCAGGTCGTCAATCAGGTAAGTGGTCATGTTCTGGCCATTCACGCTCTTGACCTGAATGGCGCCAGGAGCTTTCAGTACCGCAGGGTTGGCCGCTTCCTGCGGACTACCTTCCCAGGTATTGATGCGCGCGGCGGACGAAGCACAGCCCACCAGGACGACGCTCATCATCAGGACAGCGAATTTGAACAATCTGGAAACGTGACACATACTCTTTAAGCTCCTATTAAAAGAAAAACACTACTAAAAACAAAACCGGCTCGGTTCCACCCACTCGCAATGCTGCCCCGAAGAGTAAACCAAAACGGGCACAGGAGACACCATGAACACGCAACCCAGGTCTGGAGAGGATGGGCCGGTTCCTTTCCGCTGTAACCGCTTTTTCTGTGTGGGCAACAAGTGGTACTTCACCACCCGTGAAGGCTTTGACAGTGGCCCGTTCGCGTCTCGCCAACGGGCGGAGGTAGGGCTCAAGCGCTTCCTGCACGTTGTCGAAATGCTACCCGAAGAAAGACGGCTGCATTGACAACCGCCCGCCCCACTCCATCCATCCCATTCGCGATGCCCATCACGCAATGAACGGCATCAGCCAGATGTCTATACCCCAAAGGCAGGCCAGTGCCATGAAACCAGCAATGATGTCATCGAACATGATCCCCACCCCTCCGGGTAGGTGTTCGTCCAGCCAACCGATCGGCCAGGGTTTGGCAACATCGAACAATCGGAACAGCATAAACGCCATTAATACCCCATAGATGTCATCGGGGATCAGGCCGAGGGCAATCCACATGCCGGCAAACTCGTCCCAGACAATGCCGCCATGATCATGAACCTTGAGATCCCGGGCGGTCTTTCCGCATAACCAGATACCAACCAGGCAGGCCGCAAGCACTACGAGCCAGTATAAAGGCATGGGCATCCAGGCAAACAGATACCAGAAAGGGATGGCCGCCAGGCTGCCCCATGTGCCTGGAGCGCGGGAAGCGGTGCCACTACCAAAGCCGAACGCCAGAAGGTGAACCGGGTCTTTCAGAAAGCCCGGTGGCAGTATTGCCTGAGGCACCTCAGGCTCTGGGGCTGGATCATGGTCCGTCAAACTGTCCTCCCGAAATGATCAAATCCTTGAGTCTGGACGTTTTTCTGTCCCCCATCGAGACGCAGGCCAGGCGAGGCCTCTATCTGCCCTATCACCGTCAGTTCAGCCTGAACCGACCCGGGCAGCCGGGCCCATTGCTCGGGGGCAATGGTGACACACAGCTGATAATCATCACCAGCCGTCAGCGCCAGGTTCACCGCCTTATTCCCCTCCAGGTTCTGCAACGCAGCACTCATGGGCACCTTGTTCACCTGAACACGGGCCCCCACATTCGAGGCATCCAGAATATGCTGAAGATCGGCCAACAGACCATCGGAAACATCGATGGCCGCCGAGGCATAACCAACCAGTTGCTGACCCAGGGTTAGCCGAGGTTGAGGAACGTGGTATTGCTCCAATACCGCCCGTTCCATGTCCGATGGCGAAGGAGCGTCCAGAAACGCAAGGGCTGCGCCGGCATCTCCCAGGGTTCCCGAGACACAGATGAGATCACCGGAAGCAGCGCCACTCCGGCGCAGGGCCTCGCCCTCCCTCACCGTGCCGTGAACCTGGAGAGACAGCGTCAGTGGACCGCGCGTAGTGTCACCGCCCGCCAGAGTAATACCAAAAGTGGCACTGGCCTTGGCGAGCCCTTCAGCAAAGTCCGACAGCCAGTCTTCGTTCGCTTCTGGCAGGGTCAGCGCCAGGGTGAAGCACACCGGCGCCGCGCCCATGGCGGCCAGATCACTGGTGGCAACCGCCAGCGACCGCCAACCAAGGTTGAACGGGGAATAACGTTCGGGGAAGTGGACACCCTCCACCAGGGTGTCGACGGAAAAGACCAGGTCCCGGCCCGGCGGTACTCGCTGAATGGCACAGTCGTCGCCCGGGCCGAGCAACAGCTGACTCGAGCCGCCAGCGGCGGCCAGCGGCTGGAAGAATTGGCGAATCAGCTCAAATTCGCCCATAACTCAACGCTGACGGGTTTCCGCCATACGCAGGCGACGGCTCAGTTTGTCCAGAATGCTGTTCACAAACTTGTGCCCCTCGGTACCACCGAAGCGCTTGGCCATTTCGATGCCTTCGTTGATCACCACGCGGTAAGGGACGTCAATCCGATGTTTGAGCTCATAGGCACCCAGACGCACGATGGATAGCTCCACCGGGTCCACCTCCTTCAAAGGGCGATCCAGGTACGGCTCCAACAAACGGTCCAGCTCCGCTTCCTCCCGATGCACGCCGCGCAACAAATCGCGGAAGTACATCAGGTCCACCTTGCTCATGTCATTATCGACCATGAATTCAGCTTCAATATCGGCAATCGGTGTTTTACTGAAGTGCCGCTGATACAGGCCCTGCATGGCCAGCGCCCGGGCACGGCGGCGGTCGCCAGCCTTGGGCTTGTTGCTTCCTGCCTGTGGGGTGTTCTCGCCTGCTTCGCTCATTACTCACCCAACTTCTTGAACAGACTGACCATTTCCAGCGCGGTGATGGCCGCTTCGGCGCCCTTGTTACCGGCCTTGGTGCCGGAACGCTCAATGGCCTGCTCGATGGAGTCCACCGTCAGCACGCCAAAGCTGACCGGCACGTCGGAATCCAGGCTGACAGCACCCAGCCCACTGGAAGCTTCACCAGCCACGTAATCAAAGTGCGGGGTGCCACCACGGATCACCGCACCCAGGGCGATGACGGCGTCGTATTCTGTGGTTTCAGCAACGCGCTTAACTGCCAGCGGCATTTCATAGGCGCCAGGCACACGCACAATGGTGATGTCGTCTTTGGAAATACCATGACGCAACAGGGTGTCGACGGCACCTTCAACCAGGCTTTCGACCACAAAACCGTTGAACCGGCCAACCACCAGGGCGTAGCGACCGCTGCATTGGGTGAAATCACCTTCAATTACTTTAATATCGTTCATTGCATTGTCCTTTACGGGCTGCCCGACGCCAAGCCGGACAGCCGAATGAATCAGTCTTGTGAATAGGGTACGTATTCCACGACTTCCAGATCGAAGCCGGAGATTGCGGAGAATTTTACCGGCGGGCTCAGCAGGCGCATTTTGCCAACGCCAATATCCCGCAGAATCTGGGACCCGGTGCCCACGGTGAAGTAAACGCCAGAGCCACCCTTGGCGGAGGATGCCTGCTCACGGTCAAAGAACTCGTGAATCCGGTCTTCCAGGTTGTAGCTGTCTTCAGCGCTGTTGAGCAACACCACGACGCCATGCCCCTCTTCAGACACTTTCTCCAGTGCATGGTGCAGCGGCCAGCTACGTGAATCCTTGCGCCGTGCACCCAATAGGTCGCGCAGGGTATCGGTAATATGCACCCGAACGAAGGTCGGTTGCTCGGGGTGGATATCCCCCATGACCATGGCCAGGTGAGTGGCGCCTTGAATGTTGTCCCGGTAGGTGCGCAGGGTGAACACGCCGTATTCCGTGTCCAGTTTGTTCTCTTCCACGCACTCCACGGTTTTCTCGTTCAGGGTGCGGTAGTGAATGAGATCGGCGATGGTGCCAATCTTCAAATCGTGCTCTTCGGCAAACCGTTCCAGGTCTTCCCGGCGCGCCATGGAACCGTCGTCGTTCATGATCTCGCAGATCACGCCGGCTGGCTCACAGTCAGCCAGAACAGCCAGATCGCAGGAAGCCTCGGTATGGCCAGCGCGGCTAAGCACACCACCGGGATCCGCCATCAGCGGGAAGATATGGCCTGGCTGAACCAGATCGGTGGCCTTGGCATTGCGCGCCACAGCGGCTTGCACGGTCCGGGCCCGATCCGCGGCCGAGATACCGGTAGTCACACCCTCAGCCGCTTCAATCGACAGAGTGAACTTGGTCCCGAAGCCGGAAGCATTCTGGTGCACCATCAACGGTAGCTCCAGTTGCTCACAGCGCTCCCGGCTCATGGGCATGCAAATCAGGCCCCGGCCAAAGCGTGCCATAAAGTTGATGGCCTCGGCTGTGCAATGCTCGGCGGCCATCACCAGGTCGCCTTCGTTTTCCCGGTCTTCATCGTCCATCAGGATAACCATCTTGCCCTGACGGATGTCTTCGATGATCTCTTCAATGCTGTTCAGTGCCATACGGTTCTGCACCCTGCCTTCCCGGGAACCACTGTTGGCCCGGAAAAATGAATTAAACGTTTAGCGGCGCGCCAGGATCATTCGATGATCCTGCCCCACCTGTCGGCGATCCAATACGGTCCACTGTATTTTGTCAGCCATGGTATCAATGGGTAAGTGCGCGGTGGGGCGGCCGGTGCTGCCGAGGAACACCGGCGCCTGGTACAGCCACAACTCGTCCACCAGGTTCTCTCCGATAAAGGTGCCCGCCAGAGTCGGGCCTGCCTCCACCAGCACTTCGTTGATGCCAAGCTCGCCCAGGGCATCCAGTAGTTCGGCGACATCCACACCATTATCTTTCCAGGCCACCCCGGTGAGGCTCACGCCCAGTGCCGCCAGATCCTGGGCAGGCCCAGTCGCCAACGTGGAGCTGGCACAAAAGACTTGGACATTGCCGCCGCGCAGGATTCGCGCCATTGATGGCGTTCGGGCGTCCCGGTCAGCGATCACCCGAAGCGGCTGCCGGGACGGCTCGGTGGCGTCACCGATATCGCCCATCTCCTCGCGACGCACGTTCAGTGACGGGTCGTCCGCCAACACCGTGCCCACACCCGTGAGAATGGCATCGCTGAGCGCCCGCAGGCGCTGCACGTCGCGACGGGCTTCCGGCCCGGTGATCCACTGGCTTTCTCCCGACGCCATGGCGGTCCGGCCATCCAGGCTGGCCGCCATTTTCAGGCGCACCCAGGGGCGACCGGTGGTCATGCGCTTGATAAAGCCCGGGTTCAAACGTCGGGCTTCGTCTTCCATCAAGCCTTCGTGCACCCGGATGCCAGCCTCCCGCAACATTTCCAGCCCTCGTCCGGAAACCGAGGGGTTCGGGTCACGGATGGCTGCAAATACCTGCGATACACCGGCATCAATCAGGGCCTTGGCGCACGGCGGTGTGCGCCCGTAGTGGCTGCAGGGTTCAAGCGTGATGTAGGCCCTGGCACCACGAGCCTGCTCACCAGCCTGGCTCAGGGCTCGCACTTCGGCATGGGCCTCACCGGCCCGCTCGTGCCAACCTTCCCCAACAATCCGGTTACCCCGGGCAAGCACACACCCGACCCTGGGATTAGGATGAGTGGAGTAACGCCCACGCCACGCCAACTGAATAGCCCGGGCCATCATCGCCCGGTCACGGTCCAGAATCATGCCTTGCCCTTGTCTGCCGGTTTATCGACCAGCGCGCGCGCCACGTCCGCCGCAGCGTCACCGTCACCTTGCGACAGCCGTTCGATTTCTTCCTTGAACTCATTGATGTCCTGAAAGCTGCGATACACCGAGGCGAAACGCACATAGGCCACCTGGTCCAACTGGCGCAACTCAGTCATCACCTCTTCGCCCAGGCGCATGGACTTCACCTCGCGCTCGCCGGTGGCGCGCAGACGGTAACGGATCCGGTTCAGGGCGGCATCAATCTGCTCGATACTGACCGGCCGTTTCTCCAGGGCCTTCATCAACCCGGCCCGCAGCTTGTCCTCATCAAACGGCTGGCGCGTGCCATCCTGTTTGACCACACGGGGCATCACAAGCTCGGCAGTTTCGAAGGTGGTGAAACGCTCATGGCATGTCAGGCATTCCCTGCGGCGACGAACCTGATCCCCCTCGGCCACCAGGCGCGAGTCGATCACCTTGGTATCAACTTCACCACAGAAAGGACAGTGCATAGCAATAGCTCCGGCAAGGAAACGCCCGATCGCGCCTAAAGCACGACCGGGTTGTAGCGTTCAGCGACGATCAGCTGTAAACCGGGAAACGGCCACAGACTTCTTCGACCTGCTCACGAACGCGGCTGATGACCGCTTCGTCTTCAAGATTGTCGAGGATATCGCACATCCAGCCGGCCAGATCACGGCACTCGGTTTCACCGAAACCGCGAGTGGTCACTGCCGGGGTGCCAACGCGCAGGCCGGAGGTCACAAACGGCGAGCGCGGATCGTTCGGCACGGCGTTCTTGTTCACGGTGATGTGGGCGCGGCCCAGGGCAGCATCGGCGTCTTTGCCGGTGATGTCCTGCTTGATCAGGCTGACCAGGAACAGGTGGTTCTTGGTGCCGCCGGAAACCACGTCAAAACCACGCTCGATGAACACTTCCGCCATGGCGGCCGCGTTCTTGACCACCTGCTTCTGATAGGCCTTGAACTCATCGCTCATGGCTTCCTTGAAGCACACGGCTTTGGCGGCGATCACGTGCATCAGAGGGCCGCCCTGGCCGCCCGGGAATACGGCGGAGTTCAGCTTTTTCTGCAGGTCGGCATCATCGCAGGCCAGGATCAGGCCGCCACGGGGGCCGCGCAGGGTCTTGTGGGTGGTAGTGGCAACCACATGGGCATGGGGCACCGGGTCCGGATACACGCCAGCGGCAACCAGGCCGGCCACGTGGGCCATGTCCACAAACAGGTAAGCGCCTACTTTGTCCGCGATCGCGCGGAAGCGGGCAAAATCCAACTCCTGTGAGTACGCAGAGAAGCCGGCGATGATCATCTTCGGCTGGTGCTCAACAGCCAGCGCTTCCACTTCGTCGTAATCGATCAGGCCAGTGTCGGTGTTGATGCCATACTGGACCGCGTTATAGATCTTGCCGGAAAAGTTCACGGTGGCGCCGTGAGTCAGGTGGCCGCCATGCGCCAGGCTCATGCCCATCACGGTGTCGCCCGGCTTGAGCAGAGCCATGAAGACCGCCGAATTGGCCTGGGAGCCGGAGTGCGGCTGTACGTTGGCATAGGCAGCGCCAAACAGCTCTTTAGCGCGATCAATAGCCAGCTCTTCCGCTTTATCGACAAACTCGCAGCCACCGTAGTACCGCTTGCCGGGATACCCTTCGGCGTACTTGTTGGTCAGCACGCTGCCCTGCGCTTCCATCACGCGCGGGCTGGTGTAGTTTTCCGACGCGATCAGTTCAATGTGGACTTCCTGGCGGTTGCGCTCCGCCTCCATGGCGGTCCACAGTTCGTCGTCGTAACCGGCGATTTTCATATCACGATTAAACATGGATGTGCTGCCTCTGTCTCAATGGCTGGCCCGGGCGGTGCAATCGCGCCCGAACGCTGGAAATTTTGGAGACGCATTCTACCGCGAAAACGGGTTGAAAATCATCCTTTATAGCGTCCGCAGATACCGGCACACGGCAATCTCCGGATTCTTCCCAATTGCTATAGTAGGCCCGTTTCGCTACCTTACGGGGTTACTTTTGCACAGGTTCACCGGCAACCTGCTTTAAACCCTGTTTTTGCCACGGAATCCACGGAAGAACACGGAAAAATAAAAAAGGAAAAGATTTTTAGCCACTAAACCCACGAAAGAACACTAAAAAGAGTTTAACTGCTTAAGGCGCTTTTAACTTTTCGTGTTCTTTCGTGGATTTCGTGGCCTATAAGGTCTTTTGCTTTTCCGTGTTCTTCCGTGGATTCAGTGGCCAAAATCGTTAAGAGGACAGAGCCAGCATGGCACAGTACGTATACACCATGAACCGCGTGGGCAAGGTGGTTCCGCCCAAGCGGGAGATTCTTAAAGACATTTCCCTGAGCTTCTTCCCGGGCGCCAAGATCGGTGTCCTCGGCCTGAACGGCGCCGGTAAATCCACCCTGCTGCGCATCATGGCCGGCGTCGACACCGATTACATCGGCGAAGCCCGCCCGCAGCCCGGCATCAATGTGGGCTACCTGCCCCAGGAACCGGAGCTGGACGAAGAAAAAACCGTTAAGGAAATTGTCGACGAGTCCGTTGAACACGTTCACAACGCCCTGGCCGAGCTGGACCAGGTGTATGCCGCCTACGCCGAGCCGGACGCGGATTTCGATGCCCTGGCCCAGAAGCAGGGCGAACTGGAAGCGATCATCCAGGCCACCGATGGCCACGACATCGAGCGAAAAATGGAAGTAGCGGCCGACGCCCTGCGCCTTCCACCCTGGGACCAGAAGGTGAAAGTCCTGTCTGGTGGTGAGCGCCGTCGTGTTGCCCTGTGCCGCCTGCTGCTGTCCGGCCCGGACATGCTGCTGCTGGACGAGCCCACCAACCACCTGGACGCCGAATCCGTGGCCTGGCTCGAACGCTTCCTGCACGACTACGACGGCACCGTGGTGGCCATCACCCACGACCGTTACTTCCTGGATAACGTCGCCGGCTGGATCCTGGAACTGGACCGCGGCCACGGCATCCCGTTCGAAGGCAACTACAGCCAGTGGCTGGAAAACAAGGAGAAGCGCCTGGAGATGGAAGCTAAGCAGGAGGCTTCCCACCAGAAAGCCGTGAAACAGGAACTGGAATGGGTGCGCTCCAACGCCAAGGGCCGCCAGTCCAAGAGCAAGGCCCGCCTGGCCCGCTTCGAGGAAATGAGCTCCCAGGAATTCCAGAAGCGCAACGAAACCAACGAACTGTACATCCCGCCCGGACCACGCCTGGGCAACAAGGTGATCGAAGTCGACGGCATCAGCAAAGCCTTTGAAGACCGCCTGCTGTACGAAGACGTGTCCTTCAGCGTGCCACCGGGTGCGATCGTGGGCATCATCGGTGGTAACGGTGCCGGCAAATCCACCCTGTTCAAGATGATTGCCGGCTACGACAAGCCAGACTCCGGCGAAATCGTCGTGGGCGAAACCGTGGAACTGGCCTACGTGGACCAGATGAGGGACCTGGAGGGCGACAACACCGTTTGGGAAGAGCTGTCCGACGGCAACGACATCATCAAGGTGGGCAACTACGAGACACCTTCCCGGGCCTATGTTGGGCGCTTCAACTTCAAGGGCAGCGACCAGCAGAAGCGGGTTGCCGACCTCTCCGGTGGCGAGCGCAACCGCCTGCACCTGGCCAAGCTGCTGAAACAGGGCGGCAACGTGCTGCTGCTGGACGAACCGACCAACGACCTGGACGTGGAAACCCTGCGCGCCCTGGAGGAGGCCCTGCTGAACTTCCCGGGCTCCGCCCTGGTGATCTCACACGACCGCTGGTTCCTCGACCGTGTGGCCACCCACATCCTGGCGTTTGAGGACGACGGCGACGTGGTCTACTTCGAAGGCAACTTCACCGAGTACGACGAGGACTTCAAGAAGCGTAAGGGCGACTCTGCCATGCAGCCCAAGCGCATGAAGTACAAGAAGCTGGCGTAATGGCCAAAGCCAAGACCGCTTTCGTCTGCACCGAGTGCGGCGCCGATTACTCCAAGTGGCAGGGCCAGTGCACGGCCTGCCACGCCTGGAACACCGTGAGCGAGGTTCGCGGTGTGTCCGGCCCGGGTAAAGGCGCCCGCAGCGCCCGCTTCGAGGGCTATGCCGGCAGTCTGTCCGAAGTCAAAAGCCTCGATGACGTCAGCCTGGCCGAACAGCCCCGGATCAGTACCGGCATGAAGGAGTTTGACCGGGTACTTGGCGGGGGCCTCGTGGAAGGCTCCGCAGTGCTGATGGGAGGCCATCCCGGCGCGGGCAAAAGTACGCTGTTGCTTCAGGCAGCCTGCCAGTTGGCCGAGAAAACCCCGGCGCTGTATGTCACCGGTGAGGAATCCCTGCAACAGGTCGCCATGCGCGCCAATCGGCTGGGCCTGCCTACCCGGGATTTGAAGATGCTGTCGGAAACCAGCGTCGAACGGCTGATACAGGTGGCCGAAGCCGAGAAGCCTCGAATCCTGGTCATCGACAGTATCCAGGTGATGCACGTGGCGGACATTGAATCGGCCCCCGGCTCAGTATCCCAGGTACGGGAAAGCGCCGCTTACCTGACCCGTTTTGCCAAACAGACCGGCACCATCCTGTTCCTGGTGGGTCACGTCACCAAGGACGGCAGCCTGGCCGGCCCGAAGGTGCTGGAGCACATGATTGACTGCTCCATCCTCCTGGAAGGCTCCAGCGACAGCCGCTACCGCACCCTGCGGGGCATCAAGAACCGCTTCGGCGCAGTCAACGAGCTGGGCGTGTTCGCCATGCTGGAGCAGGGCCTGAAAGAGGTGAAAAACCCGAGCGCCATCTTCCTGAACCGGGGCGAGGATGCCGCGCCGGGCAGCGTGGTGATGGTGGTCTGGGAAGGCACCCGGCCCATGCTGGTGGAAATCCAGGCGCTGGTGGACATGGCCCAGGGCAGCTACCCAAGGCGTGTCGCCGTGGGCCTGGATCAGAACCGCCTGGCCATGCTGCTGGCAGTGTTGCACCGGCATGGCGGCATGCACGTGGCGGATCAGGACGTATTCGTGAACGTGGTGGGCGGCGTGAAAGTCGCCGAGACCAGCGCCGATCTGGCGCTATTGGCTGCGGTCGTCTCTTCCTTCCGTAACCGCGCCCTGCCCCAGGATCTGGTGATCTTCGGGGAAGTCGGCCTGTCCGGCGAGATTCGCCCCGTGCCCAGTGGCCAGGAGCGTATTTACGAGGCGGCCAAGCACGGCTTTACCCGGGCACTGGTGCCCAAGGCCAACGTGCCGCGCAAGCCGGTGGATGGCATGAAGGTGATTCCGGTGACCAAGCTTTCGGATGCCCTTTCGGCGTTGGAGGAGCTTTAATCGAGCATATGAGCAAATTCACGCTCAAGTAACGCAGGATCGCCCAGATTCAGTTCCACCAGCCGCTTCAGATGGGTCACGCTGTCCAGGTCAATGTACTGGCACTTGAAGCCCAGGTGATCACCTTCCACGTGCCTTAACTCCACCGCCATCACAATCGCCCGTTCGTGGTCATCCAGGTGAACCACCAGTTCACAGGGCCGATTCAACTGCCCGTCCCAGCCTCTGGGCTTTCGCACCAAAACGCCTTTGAGTGAGATATCCAGCACCTCGGTTTCCCACACTTCTTCCTCACAGTGCAGCTCACACGCGGCGTCGAATTCGATGCGGTGGAATTGGCGTTTTTCGGGGGATTTTTCAGACAAGGTAACGCTCCTGACAGTCCATGTTCCTTGCCCAAACTATAGACGCGACGAGGTGAGGAAGCCAGCTAAGACAGTGCCATTCTTGAGTAACAACAAATTAGCCCTCGGCGGGTCAGTCGCGATATTGCAGAAGTATGGTTAGCGTACTGGTGGGGCAGCCTCCACCAGAGCCCACAGGCTACTTGTGATACTTCGGACTCAACTCCACAACAGCCTCAATAAACGCCCCGGCGTGCTCCGGGTCCACATCCGGGGTGATGCCATGCCCCAGGTTGAAGATATGCCCCGGACCGGAGCCGTAGCGCTCAAGGATGTAAGCCACTTCCTCGCGAATCCGCTCTTTCGGCGCATACAGCATGGCCGGGTCCATGTTGCCCTGCAGGGCCACCTTGTCGCCGACGCGGGCGCGAGCATTGGCGATATCGGTGGTCCAGTCCAGGCCCACGGCATCGCAACCCGAGTCAGCGATGGTCTCCAGCCACTGGCCGCCGTTCTTGGTGAACAGGATCACCGGCACGTGGCGGCCTTCGCTTTCACGGGTCAGGCCAGCGACGATCTTGCGCATGTAGCGCAGGGAGAACTCTTCGTAGGCCCAGTGGCTGAGTACGCCGCCCCAGGTATCGAAAATCTGCACTGTCTGGGCACCGGCCTTGATCTGACCGTTCAGATAATCGATGACCGAATCCGCCAGGTGATCCAACAAACGGTGCATCACCTCCGGCTGGCCGTACATCAGTTTCTTGGCTTCGGAGAAGGTCTTGGACGAACCACCCTCAATCATGTAGGTCGCCAGCGTCCAGGGGCTGCCGGAGAAGCCGATCAACGGTACGCGACCGTTCAACTCACGGCGAATGGTGGACACCGCGTTCATCACGTAATCCAGATCGGTCTCGGCATTCATCTTCGGCAACGCTGCCACATCCGCCTCGGAGCGGATCACGTTGCGGAATTTCGGGCCTTCGCCGGTCTCAAAGTACAGACCCAGCCCCAGGGCGTCGGGGATGGTCAGGATGTCCGAAAACAGGATCGCGGCATCCAGCGGGTAGCGCTCCAGCGGCTGGAGGGTGACTTCGCAGGCCAACGGTGTATTCTTGCACAGACTGAGGAAATCACCGGCTTTGGCGCGGGTGGCACGATATTCCGGGAGGTAACGGCCCGCCTGGCGCATCATCCATACCGGGGTGCGATCCACAGGCTGGCGCATCAGGGCGCGCAGGAAGCGGTCATTTTTCAGCTCAGTCATAGAGGTTCCGTCGTCGGTAAATGGTCAGTGGCAATGATACCTTGTTTTCCACCGTATAAAAGAGTCATTGCTGATTGTAGTCAAAAGCCCCTCAGAATGATTCACCGTGAACTAGTGTCCCGTCTGGTTAATTCGTTGATCTACTGAGCCACTGAGAGCGTTGAGAGCAAGGCGTGCTAATGAAGGTATGGTGGTTCCATATCGAATTAGCGCAACGCGGCTATCAACGCTCTCAGTGGTTCCCGAAGGGCGTAGCTCTGGGATTCCTGGCCGGTGTTGCCAGCGCTTGATGTGGCACCACCACACCTGCACACTGGCGCCTTGGCCAGAAATCCCAGAGCTACGCAGTAGATCAACGAATTAACCAGACGGGACACTAGACACAACTGCGGCCATCAATGACGGGCAATGACCGCCAAGTGCTCGGAATACCAAAATGAGTGGCCGCAAAATATTCCCTCACACCGGCTTGGATGCCGTGCTTTCCCGACGCAGCTGACGCGGCCAGTACACCGGCCAGCACAGCATCAACGAGCACCAGTGCGCCACCGCATGAAGCAGCATTAGCGGCGAGACGACTACCACCAGCGCGATCATCTTCGGGCTCCAGGGCGCGGCCGCCCACTTGTTTTCGATAAAGCTCCAGGGGGCCTGCAGCGAGCGCCACGGCCAGGGGAAATGGGGAATGCACCTGGGTTTGGGAAGGCTTTCCGGGCCCTCTTCCATGTAGCGGCGGATGTACTCCCACAGCGCATAGAGTTAATGTTCGCTGCGCAGCGGCGCGCCGAGAAAGACCACGTCGTGATACGGCGCACCGGTGCGCTGCTTGAAGAAGAACAGCATCAGGATTTCGCGCTTGCGCTTCTTGGTCACCACCTGATCGCCGGGATCGACCGACGCCACGACATCATCCCAGTCATAGACCTGATTGCCCCCGGCGAAATTGGGCCGATTGATGGTAATCTTACGCGTCTTGCGATTGAAACGAACCACGATATGGCGCTGGACCAAACATTCCATGCGGAATATCCAGAAGAGATAGATAAATGCGGCCAGCATTACAAACCAAATACCCCACATAAAAACCGCTGCTAAATAGTCCAAAAACTCGGCACTTTCTCCGGTTGTAGGCCAAACGCCATAAAAAAAAACATCCAGCAATGGTATAAGGAAGCTAAAAGGAAAACCCAAAACACCAAGCAACAATGGAAACAATCCCAGTAACACCCCCCCCCGCCACTCATCAAAAAATGTTCTGACATCCATATAGGTGTCATTCATCTTGTAGATGGAGCGCGCATCGTCGGGGGCGTCGCTTACCTGCCGTTCCTGCATGTCCCGATACTGCTCTCCGTATTTCTCGGTCGCCTTCTCGAACTCTTTCATATCACCCTCGAACCCGGTGATATCCTTCTTGCTCGCCGTCAACGTCCGGTGCATCAACCATTCAACGAAATACATCAGGTCACATCCTGTAAGGCCTGGTGAAAGGCACCGACTTCTTCCGCGTAGTCAGCGTAGTAATCGGGCTCACTCTCGGTAGTGAATACACAGCGCTTGCACCACGCTTCGAGCGCATCGTCGCCGAAAAACCAGAAGCCGAGCGTCAGAATGATGCCAGCCCAGGAGGTCACGGCAAAACCGGCCATCAACACACCGCGAATGGCAGCCGACGCCAATGACCGAGCCAACGGGGCTAAGATGGAGGCCAGTCTACGTGCAAGGGCGGTTTTTCCTTGTTCCGCTATACGAGACAAATAGGCAGCGGAGGATGCCAGCGTCACCGCCGTACCCAATATCGCGATACCGACATTGGCCAAGAATCTTGCGCCATAAGCCATAAATAAAACTGGATGGCGCTGATCAAATTGACGACTTGCTTCTATATAATCATCAATCGCCCCAAACAAAGCCCCCACCGAGGCCAACATCCCACCCCAGAACGAGAAGCCGCCCAAACGGAATTGAGCGGCTTTCCCGACATCGGTCGCACGGTATTTGCCCATCACCATGACCATATTGATGCTGGACGCCGCCGTGTCCGCGATGGCGCTGGCCACGAGTACGAACGCGCCCGCGATCCTGGTGTAATCGCGCGTGTCCTTGTCTTGTTTGGAGAGCGTCTGATAGAGCGCATAGCTTTCGATGATCGCGACCGCCACACCCAGCCGGAATTGCATGAACTGGCTGCCGTTGCCCTCCAGCGCCGCTTGCATATCTCGTGACAGGAAGCGCTTGGCCTTGGCAAGTTCACGTGCCGAGCCCTTGCTGAACCAGCGGCGGCTGACGCCGATCTGCGCAGCATGTCACGTCACCACTGGTCCAACAGTGCAGCGCCCCAGGCGGGATGCCAATCCATTCAGTGGCGGTGTCAGGATCATATGCTGGCGATCTCCGGTATTACCTTCTTCCCGGTTCTCAATTCCAGGCGCGCAAGTATCTGGTCGTCGGCACCGGCATAGATCAGGCGAAAGCGCAGGTAGCCGCCGCCGAGCAAATAATGTTCACCAACGTCCAAATCGGTCATGGGTGGGATGCGCCCGGTTCGTTCATAGTGTTTCGCGCGTTTGCGCTCCAGCGAAGAGAGGTACACGCCTCGCGTGCCTTCCCGGTACCGGCCGGTATCTAAAATGTGCATCTTGGCCACCAGTTCGCGCAGGTAAGCGATGACTTCCTCTCGGCCACTCCACTGCGGCATGAAGCCGGCGATGGAGTCGTGAACATACTCATCCATCATCACGGAGACCGGTTGCGATGATGGCCCGAATTCGGGGTAAAGCTCGTTGATTCGCTGCCAGTCGTCGACTGCAGACGGGTCGCCACCGGTCAGGTGTACTATCCAGTCGGCTTGTTCTCCCTCGAATGCTGTTCTGTAACCCCTGCGGGTATTTATCTGGCCCCGCCATTCCGAGAAGCGATCCAGCTCCTCCTGAAACCGGCGGTAACCCGACGCAAGGTTGTTCTGATCATACCGGGATGCACGCTGATAACTGTTCAGCGTGGTTACACCCCCGGCCCGGTGGTTGTTCAGACGCCACTCAATGCCCCGGCGCCAGTGCTCCCGGACGATGGTGCCGGTTTCCCCGGATTTGACCTGACACTCATCGATGTAGGCGTTGAAGTCCCGGATTGTTTCTGGCGATATCTGGAAAGCAACCTGGTCCTGAGTTAGAGCCTGCTCGAGCTTGAAAGGAACCCCCGCCAGACGAGCTTTGCGGTACATCACTGCCAGCGGGATGCGGGAGAGCATATCCCGGCCGATGTTATCGGCACCTTTGCCCTGCTCGCCGGGCTGATACCCACCTCCGATGTCTGAATGCACGCCGGGAAAGACGATTTCTTCGCCGTTGCTGGCAATCGAGTGGTCGTTGTAGATGGAGTCCAGTGGGAACGACTGCCGGTTCTCATGGGCCGAGACCAGGTGAGTGCATTGCCCCACATTGGGCGGGATAGCCAGGGATATTTCCGCATCGGCCCAGGCGCTATGACCGTCGGCGAGGGGCACGAGATTGGCGACGCCGACAGAGGCAACCGTATCGAACAGGCCCAGGAAATCAAAGGTGACGGGAAAACCAGCCAGGGTAAGCCCCTGGCTGGACTTGCCGGTCAGTCGGGCATCCAGCTCGCAGAGCTTGACCAGCCAGTTGGCAAATGTGCGGGCCTCGGCGGCACCGCGAGAGAAACCAAACGCAGACACGTAGATGTTTTTGACGATCCCCGGGTCCTTGTTTTGCGGCGGATTGCTTCCTTCGCTCATGTGCGGAGCAATACCCCAGTGCAACCGTTTTAGCCAGTCCACCAGAATTCTGGGTAGACGAGTTGTTGTCATCCTTCGAGTCTGATTGGCCGGCGTTGCAGGCCTTAGTGGACCAAGCTGGAGGGCCTGAGCCGTCATTTCACCGGCGGCACTGGCTTTCTGAATCTCTTCGTTGTCAATCAGCATGGCCTTCAGGAAGTAGCGGTGTACGGCATTAATCACCTGGGCCAGGCACCATAGGATGCGCACCTCGCCCAGTCGTCCGGTGCCGCCACCCAGCAGTTTGTCCCGGAACCCCTCGCCGGAATCGTCTGCCTGGGCAAACCGGGTTCCGACGCCGGGCACGTAGACGCGAAAGAAGTTGTCGTAGTCGGCAAGGTTGGATTGCCAGTTAGTTTGTGGCGGCAGAACGCCGGGGACACTCAACCCCGGGTAGGCGCTGTAAAGTCGGGCAATGTTGGACTGGCTGTTGTCTTTTCTCTCGATGCTGTCGCCGTAGTTATTGCCGGTGCCGTCGAAAAAAGTGCCGATGAAGAGGTTGGTGTCGCAGGGGGAGAGAGTCTTGGATTTTTCACGCTGCTCCCATTGCTGATCCAGCTTTCTAACCGTGCTGCCGAAGAATGAAAATCTGTCATGAGGTATGGCGGAGGACGGGGAGATTTTTTCCGAAAGCGTGGATTGGCAAGCCCCCGATATTCTAGACACCTGACAGCTGCTTAAAATACTGCTTTTCGAAGTCCACGGGAGACAATCCACCGTTGTTGCCGTGCCGGC
>NZ_PTIV01000031.1 GCF_002934325.1 Marinobacter persicus | reverse complement strand
TCTGGGGCTCCCGAAAGAGTATATACTGAAAGTTATGTAATCGTGTGAGTGAGTGACTGAGTGCCCCTCAAGCTGACGCTTTTGGGGCATTTTCTTTTTTTACACAGTGTGTAGGTCTGTGTGTAAAAGTTACGTGATCTTTAAGAAGTTCATGGAAGTGATACCTCCAGAACAGGGCTTCAATTTGGGGGGGGGGGCAATAGAGTGACTTGAAGCTCAGCTTTTCGGATATCATTCAAGAAACAACTGTTGATTCTTGAATGATTGAGCATCCTTGTGGATACTCATTGCCTATGAACTAATTGTACTCTCGCGTTTAGCAGCTTTCTCATTCCCTCATGAGAAGCCTGGTGTAGACGCGATTGCGCCGTACCACACATGCAAATGAATAAATTCTTTAACACAAGGGGGGGGGCAATGAACGATCAACTTTTGATGGTAGACCGGCTTGAAGAGTTAGCTGATCTTGCGTTGGAGGCTGAAAATAGTTTTGAGCGAGCAACAATTTATGCTGCAACTCAGGCAATCAAATCAGAATTTGGGGCTATCGAGGACAGTCTGGATGGTTATACCCTAGAAAAGTTATCATCCGCATGTTGGAGCATTCGTGCTTCTGTTGGATATGACATCGCTAATGACCATAGCGTCGATCAGCATGTTAGCTGGGCACATGGCCAACTGTCTGTTCTCAGAGATTTAATTAAAGAACGGAAGGTCCTTGAGCAATAGTGACTTAAGTAAATCACTTAGGCATGTTCTTGGCACGACGACCCACCGCAGGTTCTCAAGGTTCGCTGCTTAACTTGGCCAGGAATGAGATAGATGAGGGGTTCGCCACAGTTTGTTGTCTTCGTCCTCGGGATAGCTTTCGCGGTTTCATGGCTAAAAGAGTACGCTTTCATTTTCTCGTGGATTTTCACCGCTGCTCTATGGGTTATTCCTGTATTGGCTGTTTTGGCCGCAATTTTTTTCGTGTATGAGAAAGCTCACTTCGTAGGTGTTATTTACTACAAGCCGGTTTGGTACGGGGCTATGCGGTGCAGAAAATGTCTTTATCAATGGCAAAGCAGAAGGAATACCCCCCCGGCAAAGTGCCCCAAATGTGGTACTAGAGAAATCCGGCCCATTGAGGTAAAAGAAAAAACGATTCATCGGCTTGAGAAGAAAGGTTTGACCCCAGAGGACTGGAAAGAAATACAAAAAATGGGTACACAGAACGACGTCCCAAACTGGTTTGTATTACCATCTCTGCTCTTCATAGCGGAATTAATTTACCTCGGGGCTGGCAACACCGTCTAATCCAAGGAGAGGGCAATGAAGAAATTTTTGGTTATCATTCTCACTATTTTTCTTTCAGCGTGTGCAAATACAAAATACGTTGTAGAAAACCCGTCGAACAAGACTCTCGTTTCGCAAAAGATATACGAAGTTAAGTCCGAGTTTGGCGAGCACCGAATATTCGGGCCAGTAATTGAGGCTGACTATAGCGGCCTACTCTATAATGATAAAGTATCAATACAGCTGATGAAAACAGAGAACAACAACTACTACTTACGGGTACATAACTTCCACTCAGGGAAAGGCTGGAAGTTTATTGAGAGTATAACGACCCTAAAAAAAGAAACAATTGAGCTACAAGAGGTTAGTCAAGAAACGCCGGTGTGTCTTTCTAAAGGATGTTCGTTTACTGAAGTTGGATTTGCTCTACTCGATAAGGAAAAATATCTAAAAGGTGATAGAAGCCTGAAGATTAGAATTAATGCAAAGAGATGGGGTACGCGAGTTATGGAGGTCCCGAAAGAGTATATACAGGCTTTTATGGAGAGAGCTGGATAACCTGTCAATGGAGTATTGCAGCAGAAAAGCAGCTGATCAGTAAACGGTAACACTTCGCCCTGTGCGCGAATCGGCTGCTTTTGCTAACTAACTCCAACCAGCCTCCGTATGGAACAGGTGTTGGGACCGATGGATGCCTTAGACCAAACTTTGCAAAGAATAGGAGCTTCGTTTTGTTGGAATGGACCAACAGTGCAATATCAGAATGAAAGTACCGCCATGACTTTTATGGAGGGCTCTGCCCTCTCGCCGCAAGCGGCGATTCACCCGAGGTATTTCACGACCAGCGATGATCGTTTAAGATGACGTTGCGGTACAGGGAGAGGTCCCGATGGCCGCGACCGGCGATGAGGGGGCGTGCCGTTAATGGCTAACCCCCGAATCCCTCTCTTTCAGCAAGTCCCTCAAGAAACTCGCTCTTCTGGTGGCATTGCTTACCGATTTTACGATGGACGAAAAATCACTAGCCCGCCCGACAATGTGTATCTCTGCCTCGGCACGGGTAATCGCCGTGTAAAGCCACGCACGGTCGGAGATGTGACCCTTCTGGACTGCCACGATGATTCTCGGGAACTGGCTCCCTTGGGCCTTGTGGAGCGTGATTCCGTAGCCAAGCTCCATGCAATCGAAGACTTCATCCGTAATTGAAATGGCTTCGCCGGTATCCAGTGTCACGACACCAAATGTTTCCTGGCCGTCCTGGGTGTCGCGCTCTGTTGAGGATAATACGCCAAGAGACCCATTCTGAATGCCGATGTTGTAGTTGTTCCTGATGAAGAGGATCGGGTCGCCCACTCTCATATCGAGGAAGAATTCATCGCCATGCAGTCTAAACTGCAAGCGCTTTCCATCCGGATTGATCCGCTTTTGGCACTCTCGGTTCACCTCGCCAACCAGAACCTTGGTGGCTCCGATGATCTGGGTGTTGGAGGGTGACTCCGCGTACAAGGATGTGCACCTATCGACCACCTGCTGCGTAGGCGTCTCGTGGAACGTGATTGCGCCAACCGATAAAGATGGAGGCACCTCGCCCCGATTGATGGTGGTCGAGTATTCCGGGATGCCCGTTGAGCCTTCTTGGCGTTTGATGATATTCAACTCAACCGTAGCGATTGCGCCGGATTCAACGATGTCTGACAGAACTTTGCCACAGCCAATGGCTGGCAGCTGTTTCGGGTCGCCGGTCATGATGATGCGTACCGACGGATCGAGGTGCGTAACGATCTGATACATGGTCGGCAGGTCGATCATACTGGCTTCGT
The DNA here is from genome assembly GCF_002934325.1 of Marinobacter persicus. GTDB lineage: Bacteria > Pseudomonadota > Gammaproteobacteria > Pseudomonadales > Oleiphilaceae > Marinobacter > Marinobacter persicus_A. The sequence continues at coordinate 38,471 of NZ_PTIV01000031.1, read as the reverse complement.
CGATGACCAGGAGATGCTGCGCCTGATCCAGTGACGGCGAGATCGGCTCTTCCCGCAACAGGCGAGCAATTGTCATGGTGAAGAATCCGATGCTCTCGTGCAGTCGCATGGCTGCTCGCCCCGACAGAGCGACGGCATGAACCTGATAGCCTAGTGCGGCATAGGCTTTGAGCACGGTACGAAGGACCGTGGTTTTACCCGTACCGGCACCACCCGTGATGCAGGACACCGCATTTGTAAGGCTCGACTCGACCGCTTGGACCTGCTGCTCGGTCAGGTCGTAGGGAAGCTCCTGCACGGCCTCGGTGAGCGCCTTGAAGACGGATTCATCTTCGTCCTTGGTGGCGGCCAAGGCCTTGAGCCGCTTGGCAACGACCGACTCCATCATGATTTGTGCGGTAGGATGGTAGGTGCCGGTTTCTGGCCTGAGAATAAACTGGCCGTTGCGATAACCGCTGGCGAACGCCTCTGCGACCAGGGCTTTATCGCCCAGAAGCCTGATAACCTCGGGCCTGAGAGCCTGATGGGAGGCGTAGGTGTGCCCCTTTTCTACCTCTTTTCGTATCGCGCCTTCTAAAGCAGCTGCGAGCCGCTCCGGTGCCGATTTCTCCATGCCCATCTGTTCAGCAATGGCATCGATATCGGGAAAAGACATCCCGAATCCGAGCAATGCGTAAGGATTGCTCTTGAGTATCTCAACGGTGCGATCATCGTGGTATTTCAGGATGCGTTGCTGAATGCTCAGCGGCACTCCCAGAGAAGCCAGCCAGTTCGCATGCGCAAGGTTTTTGTACTTGGCGTAGCCGTTGTAAAGCGCGGTTACTGAAACCTCGCTGAGAACCTTTCTGAGAAGGCCTCTGTGCTTAGCAGTGTCGGCCTGGAGCATGGAGTGCAGGTCGCTGCCAAAAGCGTCCCAGAGGGCTCGTGCTTTGGCCTCACCGATACCCGTGAACTCTTTTTCATTGGCAATGAAGCGGATCAGCGCCTCACCCGTTTCCGGCAGCGTGCATTCCATCTCAGCTGGGGCTTCATACATATGCTGCTGAAGCTCATAATCGCCTGCCTGAACGGTCTCCAGCGTCCTCATACCACGCACCCGCCATTGCTGGCCAACCGACGGCTTGATAGGCAAAGACTGGTTTTCACATCGGATGCTAACGATGTATTTGCCCGAGTTGATTTTGTAACTGTCAGATTTGAGGGGAATGCCCGTGAAGATCGTGTATTTATAGCCATTATGCTGGCAGCTAGTGACACGGAAATACTCTTCATGCATCGGGCGCTACTCCGAACTCTGTGAGGACTTCGGACAGTTCACCGTAACGCTTTAGCTTGGCTTCGAGGGTGGCCACGCGGGCCTTTAGCTCAATGTTTTCCTGCTCCAGCACTGAGAGCCTTCTCGATTCCATGGCTCTTTGGTTAACGCTAGGATCATAGCGCTTCGGTTCTGACCGCTGGGCCTGGGCGGTTGCGGTAAATTCTGGCAGAACACCCCGATCACGCAGGCTCTGCTCCAGATTCTCCAGTGCTGATTTAATGGCCGGATTCTGGCGCAACGCGCTCTTTCCGATGCCTATGGCTTTGGCCACTTCGCCACGGTTTAACTGGCCCCGAAAGATGATCTGCTTAAAATCGTCATCCGTTTGGGTAGCCACCCAGCTCTGGAAGGCACTCAGGTTCTGACGCGCTCTTTCCTGACCATTACTCATCCATTTCCCCTAGGATTTTTTTGATCGCTGTTAGAAATCCGCGAGGTAGGATTTCCGTACCCAGCTCATCTTTCACTTGGCCCAATGCGTTCGCTTTGAATCCGAGTTTCTCCAGCCATTCCTCGGTGCAGACGGTTTGCAACGCCTTGATCTCGTTCTCCGAACAGATCCCCTTTAACGAGGGCAGCAGCTCCACACTGGCTTCAGACTGGGGCTCCACATAGGTCGTCGGTCGCTTATCAATCACGATCTCGGTTGTGCTCTTGAGCATGTTGGCTTCGCTTCTGTAGCGATCCCGCTCCCGAATGATTTGCCCAAAGAGGGCACGCACCGCCGCGTCCTCAATACGCTCCAGAAGTTGGTGATCTTGGCTCACTCTCTTGGGTGGCCCGACCGGTGGTTTCTTCGTGGTGGTCTTTGCCTTGGCGGCCCACGCTTCCACCAGGTCCCGATAATGCTTGTTTGCGGTGGCACGAATCGATTGGTAGCCCACACCGCCATCTTGCTCGGATACGCGCCCAATGGTGGTAATGGAAAAGTCCCGAGCACCGGAGTCGAAGTAGGCGCTCAACGTTTCGTGGAGCTTATCCAGAGATGCCTTCGTCTTCGCAGTCTTGCCGTCTTTGAGGGTGTCCAGAATCGCATCAACATCAATGTTCATTCAGACACCTCCAAGGCCGGAATCCGCTTAAGAGCGCCCGACGACAGCGTGATCGGGGTGATTTGTTTGACGGCCTCAAATCCGGATTTCAGCAGCCCATCGTTCTCCAGGAACTCTTGCGCTTCGATGTAGTTTGTTGCGATTCGATAACCCTCCATCTTGTCGTCTGGGTCCGCGATCTTAGCCATCTTTCGAACGAGCGCATTACCCACGATCAACTGTGTGTTTTCGTCCATTTCCAGAAAGACGGGCTTGTACCCGGAGCGGGCCATCATGCGACTCAAGGCGTTGGTGCGCTTGGCAATGGCAGGTGTTTTGCGCAGGTCATCGTGCAAGTCGGGATAGAATTCAGCGTCCTCGCAGAGCAAGGACAGGTGCAGCAATTCCGAGTCGGTTTCGGTGAATTTCATGCTGACGTTGAGGTCTTCCTCAGACCCCACTGCGACCAGCTTTTGACGGTCATCGTCCTCAGTTCGCCCATTCTCAATCAGGACCACTTTGTTGATCAGATTGAAGATGGCGATGTAGTCCTTGGCGTACTGATCTGCCTCCACGTGCTGTTTTTCGAACCGACGCACCAGCGCCTGAAGTTCGCTGTGCTTTAGGAACGGCTTACCGGTTTCCTCGGCGATGAACAGCTCATCCTTCAGGGCCTCTAATTGGCCTTCAATCTCGACGGCCAGTTCAGCCGCCTGATGCGCCTTGTAGCTGACCTGATTGAACTTGGAATTCAGCGCTGGCAGGTAGGTCGCATCGGTGATATGCCAGCGACAGCGGGGGCAGTTTTCAGGGCCATGGGGTACCGGGCCATAAATCCTTGAGTACGCACGTTCTGAATCTTTTATAAGGGAGCCGCCGTTCCAGCAGCCGCCAACGGTGGACAGTTCATCCGAACGCACGGAGTTGCCGCCGACCAGGCACAGACCGGTGGCCCGCTCTTCCCAGCCAATCGGATTCCGGTTCGCCAGCACGGCTTCGACAGAGTTGTATGTATCACCGAGCGACGCAGTGCGAAGCTGGATCTGCCTCATCTCTGCGTCCTGAAGAAAGTTCTTCAGGGACGTTTCCCCGCGTTCAACCAGGGCGGAGTCGGCCTCGCTCATTTTCTCGGCCATCACCGAGGGCGTGATCTTGTTGTAATAGATCGTCATCAACAGCCGGGTATGACCAGCCAGTAGCTTGGAGATCACCGGCAACGGCAGATCGGTGTCCATGGTGTAGCTGGTGATCAAGGATACCCGAAGGCTGTGCAGCGGGTACTCCGTTGCCACCTTAGAGGTTTCCTGGCCTTCAAAGTCCTCGCCGTAGTCTTTCACAAACCGAAGGCGGTCGCCGTTCTTCATGGTCAGGCCTGACTGGAACAGATCTTCTTCCAGTTTCGACAAAAGGCGGTACCAAGAATTCTGGAAAGAGTTTCTGCCGATCGGGAGGGCGGAATTTCGGTCCCGAAACAAAAAGGCAAACTCGCCCATTTCGGTCAATTGCTTCTTAGGTTTGGCTTCGCCAATATGGCTACGCTTAAGCTCTGTGCCACTTACCAGTCGGTTAATCGGGTTGTATTTTTCCTGCCAGTTGCGGAGTTTTTCCAGCCAATACAGCAGTTCTTCGTGCTGCCAGGGGATAGTGTAGCCGCGCTGAATCTCATCCTTGTTTCGGTCGGCGGTTTTGTTAGTCGAGACGTACAGCCCCGTGGCATAGCTCTCCGTCATCGAGTCAAAAATGCGCCGGAAGACGCCTTTCTGATAGGGGCGTTTGGGGGTCCCGTACCTGAATGGGTGCTGGATGTTCTCGACCCAATGACCGTGCTCGTAACGCCACGTATCACCTTCACCGGAATCCAGAAACCGTACCTGAAAAGAACGAAGGGGCAGATGGAGTTTCGTGAATAGAAACATCGCCATCACAGGCGACCAGATCTCATGAATGGTCACAGGCTTGTTTGATTTACCGGCTTTTCGATTGACCATTCGTGTGCGGGCAATACAATCCGGATCATCGGGATCAATGACCTCCGGAGGCACTTCCATCCACGCCTGATTGCCAGACTGAAGCTGATCGATGGCCCACTGCCAGTCTTTAAAATGAAACCCGACCCATGGCGTTTTATTGCCGGAGTCATCGGTTGGGTAGGGGCAAAGAATGTGCCTGGCTTGCTGGATATAACGATAGGGTAACGGGCTGTGGACGGTTTCGGTGTTTGATGTGTTGTTCTTGATTTTATCGAACGGATTAGAGAACAGGGGTCGCTCGACGCCGTTATCGTCCTCGGCGCTTAGATGATGCTTGAGGATGTGGTCGCATAATTCGACTGTGTGCGAAACGTGTTTATGGTTATCAGCACTCGCTCCACTATTAACCAGAACGGCCTCAAATTCTTCACTGGACACTTTATGGCCGCTCGGATGGCCCTTGAACATTGTGGCCACGTCAGTGGCATACGGGGCTTTCGCGTTCAGGTACAGAAGAAATTTTCTTATACTCTTCAAGCGCGTATTAACGCCTCTGTCTTGCGCTTTTAGCCATTCGGCGGCGTACTGCTGCCATTGCAGCCAGTCGTGCCCCAGTTCCTCGGTCACCCACCCCAGCGTCAGATCCGTGGTGTAGCCTTTGCTTCCTGAATTTTTGTTCATGTTACCGTTTCCATAACCGTGGATTTTTGCCGGTGAAGTGGCCGTTTGGATCGAGGTGTTCAAAACCGTGTTCGGCCAACTTCTTCCAGTCGAAAGAGGCTGTGGTCTTTTCCTTATCCGATCCCAACTGAAGTTGCTGGGTTGCCTGAGACAGCGCTTCTGAGACTTTCACGCTGGAGGGCATGGTGTAAGGAACCTGAGACTCCAGGCTTGCGTGATGCAGGCACTTTTTGCGAATGAGCGGATCGACCCCGGCATCCGTCAATCGACGGCCATAGTTGTGGCGATGGCCATGAGGATCGAGCCCTATGCTCTTGTTGGGTTCGAGCCCAATTCGCCTTAATCCCGCCGCGTAGCTTTGGGTGAAGGCGTTGTAGGTATAGGGATTGCCCAGATAGCGAGAGTCGAAGCTGATAAACGCATAGGGGTGATGGCACTCCAACGATGCACGGAAAACCAAATACTGTCGCCACAGCAACATGAATATCCGAGCAAACTCCTGCGGGAAGAAATACGCCTCCAGGTAGCCATCCTTATGATCCAGGGTTTTGGATTTCCAGCCGAGATGCTGGGTGTTTTGCATCTCCTGACGCGGTATGCGTGAATACTTTTCTTGTAGGTACGCCTTGCGGGTTTTTATCCCTTTTCGGGACTTCCATCCTTCAGGTGCCTTGCCTTCTATCTCGTTGTAGATCCTCACGATTGCCTGGTCCGGATCTGAGGGGGCCTCGAAGACATCTGTGACCCAAAGCAACAGTGCTTCGCTACGCCTCAACCCGGCCGCGTGCATCAGGAGCAAGATAAGCTTGTCTCGCAGCGCAACTCGCGGGTCTTTGGCTCCTCCCAATCCATTCATGTAGAAGTCTTCAAACTTTCCCGTCGGGAAAGCAATGGCATCGTCATTGGTTTTTGCCAGAGGTGTTCGGCCCTTGATGCTGCGGGCTCTCTTCACAGTATTGTTGATCGACTTGTCTTTGATGTGTCCGAGGAAATCGTTCTGATTGCGCCTAAACCAAGCGGCATACTGAATGCGCTCCTCATGTCGAGTGGCTGTGCGCAAGGTATTAAGAGGCTTACCCAGACCTTTGTCCAAGAGCCAATTGGTGAAATTCGTCAGATTGATGATGTGCCGATGTATCGTGCCATTACTGGCCGGTATCCAATAAAGGCCAGAGGGGTCCAATCCATCTTCACCGATGGTGCCGCTGTAGAGCCGTCGGACAAAGGCCGCGAACAACGCTTCGGGTTCATCGAACATGCCTTCGTTGGCACTCATGAACTCGATGAGGAGTCTAATCGACTGAATATGGTTAGTGATTGTTGAAAGTGAGATGCCGTTTAGGTGAAGGCTAAGCACATAATCTGTGACTGATCCCAAAACCCCTTGGTCAGTCAGAATGACCGGAATCTCTGTGGCCACTCCACTTTTGTCCTGAACTACCTTGGCTGTGACCTTCGTTGCAAACATCCTTGAGCCCTACACATACTACACAGTATTCACTATACATATAGTGCAGTCTTCAGGAAAAAGAAACCCCCAATTAAGGGGGTTTTATCAAAATTACACAGTTTTATGTACTATACAGAACCGTGGGAGCCCCTTTTTTTGTTATGGCCGCGGAATCCACGGAAGAACACGGAAAGAAAAGATTAAAACGGTTTTCTAGCCACTAAATCCACGAAAGAACACGAAATTAAAAGACGACCAATCAGTATCGCTATTCACTTTTTCGTGTTTTTTCGTGTTTTTTCGTGGGTTTAGTGGCTAATATGTCTTTGTCTTTTGCTTTATTCCGTGTTCTTCCGTGGATTCCGTGGCAAAAAAATCAGTTTGTTAGCGGCCCACTGTGGAACCGGAACTCGGTATCCGGCGCTTCGATCAGCTCCTTTTCGATCGCCAGGAATTCCGCCACGCGCTCATCCACCGGCCCTCCATGGGCCTGTTCGGCCAGGTGCAGATAATCCTGGTAATGGCGGGCCTCGGATTTCAGCAGGCTGTTGTAGAAATCGGCCAGTTTTTCATCCAGGTACGGGGCCAGAGCGGCGAAGCGTTCGCAGGAGCGGGCTTCGATGATCGCGCCGACGATCAGGATGTCCACCAGGCGGCCGGGATCGTCGCCCCGGACTTCCGCCCGAAGGCCCGCCGCGTACCGGGCAGGGGATAGATGGGTGTATTCCACCCCGCGCTTTTGCATGATCGCCAGCACCTGCTCAAAATGGCGCAGTTCCTCCCGGGCCAGGCGGGACATCTTGTTCAGTAGGTCGACGTTGTCCAGATACCGGTACATCAGGCTGAGTGCAGTGGACGCCGCTTTTTTCTCGCAATGGGCGTGGTCGATCAACAGCAGATCCTGGTTTTCGAGGGCGTTATCAATCCACTGTGCCGGTGTCCGGCAGGGCAGGAAATCGTGAATCTCTTGCAGGGCGTCGGTCATGGTACAAACCCGGTTGTGTGGCAAAGCTCCGGAGTATATCGCAACTAACAGATCTCTCCGACCTCTGTCCAACTTAACTTCATACGGGTTTTCCTATAGAATGCAGCGCCAGTTATGGGAGTCTCTGAATAAACCCTGAAACTCGAGCCGGTGGTTTGAGGCGTTATTCAGAGGCTCCCGCGGCCTTTACCGCCAAAAAACTTCCCGCAGGCTGATGCCTATAACGCGGGACATTCCAACTGATGAGGGTCCATATCGTGTTAGAAGCCTATCGTGAACACGTTGCCGAACGTGAAGCTCTGGGTATCCCCCCCAAGCCGCTGAATCCTGAGCAGGTTGCCGGTCTGGTAGAACTGCTGAAAAACCCGCCTGCCGGTGAAGAGGAAACTCTGGTTTACCTGCTGGAAAACCGTGTTCCGCCGGGTGTGGACGAAGCTGCTTACGTAAAAGCCGCTTTCCTGTCCGCCATCGTTAAAGGCGAAGCCACTTCTCCGCTGATCAGCAAGGAGAAGGCCGTTCAGCTGCTGGGCATGATGCAGGGCGGCTACAACATCGAAACCCTGGTTGAACTGCTGGACGACAGCGAACTGGCCAAGCTGGCCGGTGAAGAGCTGAAGCACACCCTGCTGATGTTCGACGCGTTCAACGACGTGAAAGAAAAGATGGACGCGGGCAACGCCGTGGCCAAGGAAGTGATCGAATCCTGGGCCAACGCCGAGTGGTTCACCAGCAAGGACAAGGTTCCTGAAAGCACCAAGATGGTGGTTTTCAAGGTTACTGGCGAAACCAACACCGACGACCTGTCTCCGGCCCCGGATGCCTGGTCCCGTCCGGACATCCCGCTGCACGCCCGCGCCATGTACAAAATGGAGCGTGACGGCCTGAACCCGGAAGAGCCGGGTGTGACTGGTCCGATCAAGCAGATCGAAGAAATCCAGTCCAAGGGCCTGCCGGTTGCCTTCGTAGGTGACGTAGTGGGTACTGGTTCTTCCCGTAAGTCCGGTACCAACTCGGTACTGTGGTACTTCGGTGAAGACATTCCGGGTGTGCCGAACAAGCGCGCCGGCGGTGTGTGTATCGGTAACAAGGTTGCTCCGATCTTCTTCAACACCATGGAAGATGCGGGTGCCCTGGTATTCGAAGCACCGGTAGACAACATGAACATGGGCGATGTGATCGAAATTCGTCCGTACGAAGGCAAGATCCTGAACGAAGCCGGCGAAGTGATCTCTGAATTCGCCCTGAAGTCCGAAGTGATTCTGGACGAAGTTCAGGCCGGCGGTCGTATCCCGCTGATCATCGGTCGTGGTCTGACCAACAAGGCGCGTGAAGCGCTGGGCATGGGCGCCACCGACATCTTCCGTCTGCCGAAAGATCCGGAAGCTGGCAACAAAGGCTTCTCCCTGGCCCAGAAGATGGTTGGTAAGGCCTGTGGTCTGGAAGAAGGCCAGGGCGTTCGTCCGGGCACCTACTGCGAGCCTGAGATGACCACCGTTGGTTCCCAGGACACCACTGGTCCGATGACCCGTGACGAGCTGAAAGACCTGGCGTGTCTGGGCTTCCAGGCCGACCTGGTGATGCAGTCTTTCTGTCACACCGCCGCTTATCCGAAGCCGGTTGACGTTGAAATGCAGCACACCATGCCGGACTTCATCCGCAACCGTGGCGGTGTTTCCCTGCGTCCGGGCGACGGCATCATCCACTCCTGGCTGAACCGCATGCTGCTGCCGGACACCGTGGGTACCGGTGGTGACTCCCACACCCGTTTCCCGATGGGCATTTCCTTCCCGGCCGGTTCTGGTCTGGTTGCGTTCGCCGCTGCTGCTGGCGTTATGCCGCTGGATATGCCGGAATCTGTTCTGGTTCGCTTCAAGGGTGAAATGCAGCCGGGTATCACCCTGCGTGACCTGGTACACGCCATTCCGCTGTACGGCATCAAGCAGGGCATGCTGACCGTTGAGAAGAAGGGCAAGATCAACGAATTCTCCGGTCGTATCCTGGAAATCGAAGGTCTGGAGCACCTGACCGTTGAGCAGGCGTTCGAGCTGTCCGACGCCTCTGCCGAGCGTTCCGCTGCTGGCTGTACCATCAACCTGTCTGAAGACTCCGTTGCTGAGTACCTGCGCTCCAACATCACCATGCTGCGCTGGATGATTGCCGAAGGTTACGGCGATCCGCGTACCCTGGAGCGTCGTGCCCAGAAGATGGAAGAGTGGCTGAAGGATCCGAAGCTCATGCGTGCTGATAAAGACGCTGAGTACGCGCACGTGGTTGAAATCGATCTGGCTGACATCAAAGAGCCGATCGTTTGCTGCCCGAACGATCCGGACGACGCCCGCTTCCTGTCTGAAGTGGCTGGTGACAAGGTCGACGAAGTGTTCATCGGTTCCTGCATGACCAACATCGGTCACTTCCGTGCCGCCGGTAAACTGCTGGAGCAGCACAAAGGCAACCTGAGCACCCGTCTGTGGATGTCTCCGCCGACCAAGATGGATCAGCAGCAGCTGATGGAAGAAGGTTACTTCAACACCTACGGCAGCGCCGGTGTACGCACCGAGATGCCGGGCTGCTCCCTGTGCATGGGTAACCAGGCACGTGTAGCTCCGAAGTCAACCGTGCTGTCCACCTCCACCCGTAACTTCCCGAACCGTCTGGGCGATGGTGCCAACGTGTACCTGACCTCCGCGGAACTGGCAGCTGTGGGTGCGGTTCTGGGTAAACTGCCGTCTCCGGCAGAGTACATGGAGTACGCCAAGGACCTGAACAGCATGTCGAAAGAGATCTACAAGTATCTCAACTTCGACCAGATGGAGGAGTACAGCAAGAAGGCGTCTGAGGCTTCCGTAGCCTGAAACGCTTCTTGATGAAGCTCTGACAAAAACGCCAGCCTCCGGGCTGGCGTTTTTTTATGCCTGACTAAAGCTCCCGGCAGAGCTGTATCCAGCGGTCAATGCCGGCGCTGCGGTATTTCTGTTTGTGCAGTATGAAGTAGAAATGGCGGTCGAATGGGCGGTGGGGAATGCTTAATGGCACCAGGCTGCCCCGTTTGAACGCGTCGGCCAGTACCACTTCCGACAGGCAACCAATGCCCAGATTAGCCTCCACTGCACGCTTGATAGCCTCGGTGTGCTCCAGTTCCAGCAAGACTTTCAGGTCTGGTAGCAGGCCGTGCATGCCCCGTTCAAAGCTCTGCCGGGTGCCCGAACCTGGCTCCCGCATGATCCAGGTCGCCGAGCGCAGGTCGTCATCGGTCAGGGTGCCTTTTTTGGCCAATGGGTGCTGGGGCGAGCAAAAGGCCACCAGACGATCGTCCCGCCAGGGGATCATCTCAAGCTCGGATGCCTGAAGTTCACCCTCGATCATGCCAATGTCCAGCTCGAAATCCCGAACCCGTTGGGCAATGGTGTGGGTGTTGGCCACTTCCAGCGTTACCTTGGGGCGGGTAGGGGGATTCATGTATTGGGCCATCACGCCTACGGCCAGATAGTTTCCTATAGTCAGTGTCGCGCCAACTTTCAGTGCGCCCACTTCCGAGTGGCGGCTCAGGGCCAGTTCCAGATCCGTGGCTTCGGCCAGCAGGGCTTCGGCCCGGGGGCGATACAGGCGGCCGAGTTCGTTCAGCTGCAGACGTTTGCCAACCCGGTCAAACAGTTGAATGTCGAACTGGTTTTCCAGCTCTTTTAGTGCGCTACTGGCGGCCGATTGCGACATGGCGAGGTATTCGGCGGCCCGGGTGATATTCTGGAAGCGGGCGGCAGCCAGGAAAACTTCAAGCTGGCGGAAGGTGTATTTCATGGTGAATGCGCCTGTAATCGATTTTTCCGAAAAACGTTATGGGAATATCCCATTTCTTCGATATGTTATCGTCAGGTTATACTTATCGCAATTGATATTCACTTTTTGCAAGTTCGCATACATCGGGCGGAGTAAATATGAGTAACCTGATCAAAGAAACCGTGACCAGTGTTCACCATTGGAACGAAACTCTCTTCAGCTTCAAGACCAGTCGAGATCCCGGTTTCCGGTTCAAGAACGGCCATTTCGTCATGATTGGCCTGGAGACGGATGGCAAGCCGCTGATGCGTGCCTACAGCATTGCCAGCGCGAACTATGAAGAGGAGCTGGAATTCTTTTCCATCAAGGTGCCGGATGGCCCTTTGACGTCCCGTCTGCAGAAGATCCAGCCGGGCGATGAAATCCTGCTGAGCAAGAAGCCCACTGGCACCCTGGTGCTGGATCACCTGCTGCCGGGTCGCAACCTGTGGCTGATCAGTACCGGTACCGGTCTGGCGCCGTTCATGAGTATCATCAAGGACCCGGACGTGTATGAGGCGTTCGACAAGGTGATTCTCACGCACGGCGTTCGTTATATTTCTGAGCTGGCGTATCAGGAGGAAATCGAAGCCCTGCCGAAGAACGAATATTTCGGCGAGATGGTGGAAGGCAACCTTCTGTACTACCCGACTGTGACCCGGGAGCCATTCCGTAATGAAGGACGGCTGACCGATGCCATGGAATCCGGTAAGATTACCCGCGATCTGGGACTGCCGGAGTTCGATGTGGAAAACGATCGATTCATGATCTGTGGCAGCCCGAGCATGCTGAAGGATACCTGTGCGATCCTCAATAACATGGGATTCAAGGAAGCCCGGGGCGGTGACATGGGGCACTATGTGATCGAGAGGGCTTTCGTCGAACAGTAAGGATAAACCGGTTTGCCACGACTTTCAGTTCTATTGGCGCTTCTCACCTCTTTGGTGCTGGTGGGTTGCAGCCTGACCCCTTCGCAAACAAAGAGAGAGCCGGAGGTGGTGGCAACACCGGAGACCGCTGACAAGGAATCGCCGGGCGCGGAAATCATGACGCCAGCCGAACCGGCGGATACCGAAAAAGAGCCCGAGGGCGAGCCTAAGCCCTCCGCCCGCCCGGAAATGGCCCTGCAGTTATCCCCGGCCCAGTTGGAATGGGTCGGCGGCCAGATCTACCTGAACGAGTGTTCCGGTCAGTTCCGCTGTCTGGTGCATTGGAACGAGGGTGAAGCCTTTCCATCTCTGGGGATCGGGCACTTTATCTGGTACCCCGAGGGTGTGGACGGCCCGTTTGTAGAGAGTTTTCCGGCGCTGGTGGATTATCTCCAGGGGCGTGATATAGAGGTTCCTGCGTGGTTGGCAAAGCTGGAACCCATGGCGGCGCCCTGGCCCGACCGGGCGGCTTTTCTGCAGGTGGAAGGGTCCGGTCGGGTCCAGTCCCTGCGCAATTTCCTGGCCCAAACCAAGGGTGAGCAGGCGCGTTTTATTTTTCAGCGGGCCCAGAACTCCCTGCACGATGTGGTCGAGGCGGCCCCTGCGGATGAGCGCGCACGCGTCCGCCGCCATCTCCAGGCGTTAACCGCCACGCCTGGTGGCACTTATGCCGTGATCGATTACGTCAACTTCAAGGGCGAAGGTCTGGCGGTGACAGAGCGCTATCAGGATGAAGGCTGGGGGTTGTTGCAGGTGCTTCTGACTATGGAGCCGAAGGCGGATCAGTCGGCTCTGGCAGCGTTCCGGGAGGCCGCAGGCCGGGTGCTTACCCGGCGTGCGGAGAATGCCGAAGATCCCATCGAGCGGGAGCGTTGGTTGCGGGGGTGGCTGGTACGCCTGCAGACCTACCGTGAACCCCCGCAGGGTCCGCTACTTTAGGGCTTCTTTTCGCAGTTCCGGTGCTTGCCCGGGTGCCGCTTCCAACCACCAGACGTTTTCATCCCAGTCTCCCAGGACAATCCGCGTGGCAGGCTGGCCGTTGGCCTGCAGGTCATGAATGGCCGGGCGATGGGTGTGGCCGTGGATCATCTGCTGCACGCCATGGGTTTCCATCTCCCGCACCACTTCTTCCGGTGTGACATCCATGATGTCTTCCGCCTTGCCCTGGTTCTTGGCCATGGACATGTCCCGCAACTGCCGGGCCATTTTCTGGCGATCTTCCAGAGGCCGGGCCAGCATCATTTTCTGCATCTGCGGATTGCGCATATTGGCGCGGAACTTCTGGTATTCCTCGTCGGCGGTGCACAGGCTGTCGCCGTGCATCAGCAGGGTCGGAGTGCCGTAGAGGTCCACGACCGTCGGGTCATCCAGCAGGGTGGCGCCGGCACGCTCACAGAATTCCTCGCCAATCAGGAAGTCCCGGTTGCCGTGCATCAGGAAAATCTCGACGCCCCGGTCGCTGACCGCCTTCAGGGCGCCGGCGATGGTTTCCTGCAGCGGCGTTTGCTCGTCGTCGCCAATCCAGGCTTCGAAGAAATCGCCGAGTATGTACAGTCGCTCAATGCCGGACGTTTTTTGGTCCAGGAACCGCAGGAACGCGTCCGTGATGTCCGGGCGCGTCTCCTCCAGATGTAAATCCGAGATAAACAGCGTGGTCACGCGTCCTCCAGAACCTCGGCCTTTTCAATGACGATGTCCTGCTGGGGCACATCCTGGTGGCCGGCGCTCATGGTGGTGCGGGCAGCGCGGATCTTGTTCACGGTGTCCATGCCTTCGACCACTTTGCCGAACACGCAGTAACCCCAGCCTTCGGCGTTCTTGGCGCTGTGGTCCAGGAAGCCGTTGTCCTCAACGTTGATAAAGAACTGGGCCGTGGCGGAATGCGGGTCCATGGTGCGGGCCATGGCGATGGTGCCGGCCTTGTTGCTCAGGCCGTTGTCCGCCTCGTTCTGGATCGGCTCGCGGGTTTTGCGCGGCTGCATGCCCGGCTCGAAACCACCGCCCTGGACCATGAAGTTCGGAATAACGCGGTGAAAGATCAGGCCATCGTAAAAGCCGTCACGAACGTACTGTTCGAAGTTTTTCGCGGTTTCCGGGGCTTTGTCGTAATCGAGTTCGAGTTTGATGTCACCAAGATTGGTTTGCAGCAGAATCATCAGGCCTTCCTGTTAATGAATTGGGAGGGGGTATTGTACTCAAGAGTTTTTCACGATGCATGAGTCCCGGGTGCATTTGTGAGTATAATAGTCGGTTTCACGGAGCCTCCGGATAGCTCCCATGATTCATTCCCTGTTGACAGAGATTGTATGAGCGCCGAGTCGAAGAAAGCCCATAACTTTATTGAAAGCATGATTGAAGAAGCCGTGGCCAAGGGAGATCACACCGGCAAGGTGGTGACCCGTTTCCCGCCGGAGCCCAACGGCTACCTGCACATTGGTCACGCCAAGTCCATCTGCCTGAATTTCGGTATTGCCGAAACGTTTGATGGTGACTGTAACCTGCGCTTTGACGATACCAACCCGGAAAAGGAAAACCAGGAATACATCGACGCCATCAAGCAGGACGTGGAGTGGCTGGGTTACGAGTGGGCCGGCGACATTCATTACGCTTCGGACTATTTTGACCAGCTGTATGCCTTTGCCGAGGAGCTGATCGAGAAAGGCAAGGCCTATGTCTGCGCCCTGGGCGCAGAGGAAATGACCGCCTACCGGGGCTCGCTGAAAGAGCCGGGCAAAAACAGCCCGTACCGTGATCGTCCGGTGGAAGAAAACCTGCAGTTGTTCCGCGACATGCGCGCCGGCAAATACCAGAACGGCGAGCTGGTGCTGCGCGCAAAAATTGACATGGCGTCTCCGAACATCAACCTGCGGGACCCGATCCTGTATCGCATCCGTTACGCCGATCACCACCAGACCGGTGACAAGTGGTGCATCTACCCGATGTACGACTTCACGCACCCGATTTCCGATGCGCTGGAAGGCATTACCCATTCCCTGTGCACCCTGGAATTCGAGGATCATCGGCCACTGTACGATTGGGTGCTGAACAACATCTCGGTGCCGTGTCACCCGCGCCAGATCGAGTTTGCCCGGCTGAACCTGAACTACACCATCACCTCCAAGCGCAAGCTAAAGCGCCTGGTGGACGAAGGTTATGTGGATGGCTGGAACGACCCGCGCATGCCCACCATTTCCGGTATGCGCCGCCGGGGTTACACCCCGCAGTCCCTGCGCACCTTCTGTGACATGATCGGGGTGAACAAGGCGGGCGGTACCGTGGATGTGGGCATGCTGGAGCACGCCATCCGCGAAGACCTGAACACCCGAGCGCCGCGCGCCATGTGTGTGATGCGCCCGCTCAAGGTGACGCTCACGAATTACCCCGAAGGGCAGACTGAAACCCTGAGTCTCCCGGTACACCCGCAGAATCCGGACATGGGGCAGCGGGAAGTCACCTGGGGTCGTGAGCTGTACATCGACCGCGAGGATTTCGTGGAAGAACCGCCACGTAAATGGAAGCGTCTGGCGCCGGATCAGGCGGTGCGCCTGCGCGGTGGTTACGTGATGACCTGTCGCGAGATTATCCGGGACGACAAGGGTGAGATCATTGAGCTGAAATGCGAATACGATCCGAACACCCTGGGTGTGAACCCCGAAGGCTACAAGCCCAACGGCGTGGTGCACTGGGTATCGGCACAGGACAGTGTCGAGACCGAGATCAATCTGTACGACCGTCTGTTCAACCACGAGTCGCCGGACAGTGACAAAGAGGGTGATTTCACCGACCACCTGAACCCGGATTCCCTGGTAGTGCTTGAAGGAGCCCGCGTGGAGAAAAGCTTGGGCAAGCCACGCACCGACCTGCCGTACCAGTTCGAGCGTGAAGGGTATTTCTTTTGCGATCCGGAGCTGACGGACAAGGCTGGCAAGCCGGTATTCAATCGAACGGTGACACTCCGGGATTCCTGGGGCAAGGGAGGCAAATAATGCGTATCTACAATACGCTGACGCGCCAGAAGGAAACATTCAAACCCATCGAGCCCGGCAAGATCCGCATGTACGTGTGTGGCATGACGGTCTATGACTACTGCCATCTGGGCCACGCCCGGGTGCTGGTGGCATTCGACGTGATCACCCGTTACCTACGCCACCGGGGCTACGACGTGCACTACGTGCGCAACATCACCGACATTGATGACAAGATCCTGCAGCGTGCCGATGAAAACGGTGAGAGTTACAGCGAGCTGACCCGCCGGATGATCCAGGCCATGCACCAGGACGAAGCGCGTCTTGGCGTGTTGCCGCCGTCCGAAGAGCCCTGTGCTACTTCACACATTGACGACATCATCGCCATGATCCACAAGCTGATCAGCAGTGGTCATGCCTACGAGGCGGATAACGGCGATGTCTATTTTGCGGTGGAGTCGTTCCCGGATTACGGCAAGCTCTCCAGGAAGAAGCTGGAAGATCTGGTGGCCGGTGCCCGGGTGGACGTGCAGGAAGCCAAGCGCAGTCCGGCGGATTTCGCACTCTGGAAAGCGGCCAAGCCCGGGGAAGTCAGCTGGGACTCGCCCTGGGGCGAAGGCCGGCCGGGCTGGCATATCGAGTGTTCCGCCATGTCCACCAAGTGCCTGGGGGATACTTTCGATATCCACGGCGGTGGTCCGGATCTGCTGTTCCCGCACCACGAGAACGAGATCGCCCAGTCCGAATGCGCCACCGGCCATGCCTTCGTGCACACCTGGATGCACGCCGGCGCCATTCGCGTGAACAAGGAGAAGATGTCCAAATCCCTGGGCAACTTCTTCACCATCCGCGAGATTCTGGAAAAGTACCCGTCGGAGGTGGTGCGCTATTTCCTGGTGTCCAGCCATTACCGCAGTCAGGTGGATTACTCCGAGGATAACCTGGTGGAGGCGGGGCAAACGCTAACCAAGCTGTATCACGCCCTGCGCGGAGTGATTCCCGCCAAGGCCGGCGATGTGCCCGAAACCGAGCATGATCGGGCTTTTGAAGAGGCCATGGACGACGATTTCAACTCCGCAGGCGCCATCGCCGTGTTGCATGCGGTGGCCAATGAGATTAACCAGCATCGCCGTAACGGTGATGAAGCGCAGGCTAAACAGAGTGCTGCCGTGCTGGTGCGTCTGGGCGGCGTGCTGGGCCTGTTGCAGCAGGACCCGGAAGCCTTTTTCCACGCCGGTGCCGACGGAGAGTTGAGTGCTGAGTACATCGAGACGATGATTCAGGCCCGGGCCGATGCCCGCAAGGCCAAAGATTTTGCCGAGGCAGACCGTATCCGTGACGAGCTGGCGGAGCAGGGCGTGATTCTGGACGATTCCCGCGAGGGAACCAGCTGGCGCCGGGCCTGATTGTCCGAAAAAGCGGAGAGCGCCCTTTGTTGGTGCGGGAATGACCTTGTAAGGAAAATCCCGTATAATGCGGCGCTCGAATGATAACGCCCCCGTGCTGAGGCACTTGGCAGGGGAAAGGGAACGACGAACCCATTGAGGCAGACCACAATGACAGAACGCGTAGAAATTGGCGGCATCCAGGTCGCGAAGAATCTCTATGATTTTGTGAACAACAAAGCGATTCCGGGTACCGGCATCGATCCTGACAAATTCTGGGCGGAATTCGACAAGATCGTGAACGAGCTGGCCCCGCGCAACCGCGAGTTGCTGGCCAAGCGCGATGCCATCCAGGAAAAAATGGACAGCTGGAACCGTGAGCACAAAGGTCAGAAGCTGGACATGGCCGAATACAAGGCCTTCCTGAAGGAAATCGATTACCTGGTCGATGAGCCGGAAGACTTCAAGATCTCCACTTCCAACGTGGACCCGGAAATCGCCACCATGGCCGGCCCCCAGCTGGTTGTGCCGGTGATGAACGCCCGTTTCGCCCTGAACGCGGCCAACGCCCGCTGGGGTAGCCTGTACGACGCCCTGTACGGCACCGATGCCATCTCCGAAGACGACGGCGCGGAAAAAGGCAAGGGTTACAACCCGGTGCGTGGCGCCAAGGTTATCGAGTGGGCCCGCAAGCTGCTGGACAGCTCCGCACCGCTGGCGTCCGGTAGCCACGTGGACGCTGCCAAGTATTACGTGGATGGCGGCAAGCTGGCCGTTAAGCTGCAGAACGGCGAAGTGACTGGCCTGAAAGACGAAGCTGGTTTTGCTGGTTACACCGGTGCCGCCGACGAGCCGACCGGTGTCCTGCTGGTCAAGAACGGCATGCACTTTGAGATCCAGATCGATGCCAGCCACCCGATCGGCAAGGACGACGGTGCCAACGTGAAGGACGTGGTGCTGGAATCGGCCCTGACCACCATCATGGACTGCGAAGACTCCGTTGCTGCGGTTGACGCCGAAGACAAGGAACTGGCCTACAGCAACTGGCTGGGCCTGATGAAGGGTAACCTGGAAGAGACCTTCGAGAAAGGCGGCAAGTCCATGACCCGCCGCATGAACCCGGATCGCGTCTACACCGCGCCGGACGGCAGCGAAATGAGCCTGAAGGGCCGCAGCCTGATGTTCGTTCGCAACGTGGGTCACCTGATGACCAACCCGGCGGTCCTGCTGAAAGACGGCAGCGAAGTGCCGGAAGGCCTGATGGACGGCCTAGTCACCTCTCTGATCGCCATCCACGACCTGAAGAACGACGGTGATTACCAGAACAGCACCACCGGTTCTGTTTACATCGTTAAGCCGAAGATGCACGGCCCGGAAGAAGTGGCCTTCACCAACGAATTCTTCGGTCGCGTGGAAGATGCCCTGGGTCTGCCGCGTTTCACCCTGAAAGTGGGCATCATGGACGAAGAGCGCCGCACCACGGTGAACCTGAAGTCCTGCATCCACGCCGCCAAGGAGCGTGCGGTGTTCATCAACACTGGCTTCCTGGACCGCACCGGTGACGAGATCCACACCTCCATGGAGCTGGGTCCGTTCATCCGCAAGGCGCCGATGAAGCAGGCGGCCTGGATCAACGCCTACGAGCAGTGGAACGTGGACATCGGTCTGGAAACCGGTTTCTCCGGCGTTGCCCAGATCGGTAAAGGCATGTGGGCCATGCCGGACCTGATGGCGGGTATGCTGGAAGCCAAGATCGGCCATCCGAAAGCTGGCGCCAACACCGCCTGGGTTCCGTCCCCGACCGCGGCTACCCTGCACGCCACTCACTACCATCAGATCAACGTGTTTGATGTGCAGAAAGAGCTGGCCAGCCGTCAGCGCGCGGCCCTGGAAGACATTCTGACCGTGCCGGTTATGGACGATCCGTCCAAGCTGACCGCCGAAGAAATCCAGGAAGAGCTGGATAACGACGCGCAGGGTATCCTCGGCTACGTGGTTCGCTGGGTAGAGCAGGGCGTTGGTTGCTCCAAGGTTCCGGACATCAACGATATCGCCCTGATGGAAGACCGCGCCACACTGCGGATCTCCTCCCAGCTGCTGTGCAACTGGCTGCACCATGGTATTTGCTCCGAAGAGCAGATCATGGAAACCATGAAGCGCATGGCTGCCGTTGTGGATAAGCAGAACGAGGGTGACCCGGCCTACCGCAACATGGCTCCGAACTTCGATGACAGCATCGCCTTCCAGGCCGCCCTGGATCTGGTCCTGAAGGGTCGTGAGCAGCCAGCGGGTTACACCGAGCCGCTTCTGCACGCTTACCGTCAGAAGGCGAAAGCCAAGTACGGCCAATAATAGTTTGGTCAATATCCGGTCCGTAAAACGACCGGACATTAAAAAACCCCGCCTCGGCGGGGTTTTTTAATGCTTGAAGACTTTTTAGCCACTAAATCCACGAAAGAACACTAAAACCCCTCTCCCTGGCCCTCTCCCGCAAAGGGGAGAGGGAATGTCCGCCTTTAACTTTCGTGTTCTTTCGTGGATTTAGTGGCTAAAAGCTTCTGTTTGTCAGTGTGCTACTGGTCGGCGTGCAGTTCGTTCGCGGCGTACAGCGTGTTTTCCAGCAGCGTGGCAATGGTCATCGGCCCCACGCCACCGGGTACCGGCGTAATGTAAGCGGCCCGCTCGGCAGCGGCTTCAAAGTCCACATCGCCGCACAGCTTGCCGTTGTCCTGGCGGTTGATGCCGACATCAATCACCGTGGCGCCGGGCTTCACCCACTCGCCCTTGATGATGCCGGGTTTGCCAACGGCGGCAATGAGGATATCCGCCTCGCCGACGAACTTTTCCAGGTTGTCGGTAAAGCGGTGACACACCGTGGTGGTGGCACCTTTCAGTAGAAGCTCCATGCTCATGGGTCGGCCAACAATGTTGGAAGCGCCGACGATGACCGCATGCTGGCCCTTGTACGGGGTGTCGATGGAGTCGAGCAGGGTGATTACGCCTGCCGGGGTGCACGGGCGCAGTGTCGGTTTGCGCTGCATCAGGCGACCGATGTTGTAGGGGTGGAAGCCGTCCACGTCTTTGTCCGGGCGGATCTTTACCAGGATGGGGTCGGCGTCCAGGTGGTCAGGAAGCGGTAGCTGGACCAGAATGCCGTCCACGGCCGGGTTTTCGTTCAGTTCGTCAATCAGGGCCTCCAAGGCCTCCTGGGAGGTGTCGGCCGGCAGATCGTAGGAGAGGGACATGATGCCGGCTTCCTCGCAGGCTTCCCGCTTCTTGCCCACGTATACCTGTGAGGCGGCATCGTTACCCACCAATACTACCGCCAGGCCTGGGGCTCTCAGCCCTTTCTGTTTTCTGGCTTCAACGCCGGCAGCGACCTGCTGCCGGACCCGGGCGGCAATCTCTTTTCCGTTAATCAGTTTGGCGCTCATGTTTGTGTCTTGTCGGTTAGGCATGGATATAAAAAAATGGAAGGCCCTTATTGTCTCATGCTTCGGCGGGAAGACCAATGTGCCGGATTCTTTTGCGATTTTTGAAAAGTATGTTGACGGATGCCGTCGGCGCGGGTAATATGCGCGCCAACTTTGCTGAGGCACTTGTTGTTCAGTCAAACGGGGTATAGCGCAGTCTGGTAGCGCGCCTGCTTTGGGAGCAGGATGTCGGGAGTTCGAATCTCTCTACCCCGACCAAATTTCTGGATATTCAGGTGGGCGAACGGTTAAGCGCCCGTAGCTCAGCTGGATAGAGCATCCGCCTTCTAAGCGGATGGCCGCAGGTTCGAGTCCTGCCGGGCGCGCCATTCTTCCCTTGTGGTCAGAACCGGGCTCGCGCAGATGCAGCAAAGTTGATAGTCAATAAGGCGCTTAATGCGCCGGTCTTGATATGGTGGACGTAGCTCAGTTGGTAGAGCTCAGGATTGTGACTCCTGCGGTCGAGGGTTCGAACCCCTTCGTCCACCCCATTTCCCCTTTTCCCTTTTGCGATGCTCCCTGATTAGGGCGTCGTGATGATTGTTCTGCTCGGGTGGCGAAATTGGTAGACGCGCCAGATTTAGGTTCTGGTTCCGAGAGGAGTGGGAGTTCGATTCTCCCCCCGAGCACCATTTCAACAATCTTCCCTTTTAATTTTTAGATCCGTCCCCATAAAGAGTCCTCAAGTGATTGTTGGCGACGGTGATAAACCGCCATTCCTGTGCGTCGGGTGATTCTCTCGACGGTGCAAACCGTGATAAACTGTCGCCTTTTAATTTTGCGTCCCTTTTGGGTGTTTGGCCCTGTCAGGGATTTTGTTTTAATTTTCATTCACATACAGAATCTGTAATTTGAGGATCTTCCATGCAAGTGTCTGTTGAAACGACCTCCAACATCGAACGTCGGATGACGATTGGTGTGCCCGCCCAGGAAATTGATCAGGCGGTTGAGAAACGCCTGCAGGAAACGGCCCGCACTGTTCGTTTGAATGGTTTCCGTCCTGGCAAGGTACCCATGAGCGTGGTTAAGCGTCGTTTCGGTGCCAGCGTTCGCCAGGAAATTGTGGGCGAGGTGATGCGCGACAACTACATCAAGGCACTGCAGGAGCAGGACATTAATCCGGCGGGCTGGCCGCAGCTTGAGCCGAAAACCATGGAAGAAGGCAAGGACCTTGAGTTCGTGGCCACTTTCGAGGTGCTGCCGGAAATCGAGCTGGGCGATCTGACCAAGATCGAGGTTGAGAAGCCGGCTTCCGAAGTGACCGACAAAGACATCGACAAGATGATCGATAACCTGCGTCGTCAGCACGCCACCATGAAGGAAGTGAAGCGCAAGTCCAAGAACAAGGACGTCGTAACCATCGACTTCAAGGGCTACGTGGACGGCGAGGAATTCGAAGGCGGCGCGGCCGAAGGCCATCGCCTGACCCTGGGTTCCGGCCAGATGATCCCTGGCTTCGAAAAGGCCATCGTGGGTGGCAAGACCGGCGAAGAGTTCCCGATCGAAGTGACTTTCCCGGAAGACTACCAGAACGAAGACCTGGCGGGTAAAGACGCCAAGTTCGACATCAAGATCCACAAGGTGGAAGAGCCGCAGCTGCCGGAAATGACGCCGGAATTCTTCCAGCAGTTCGGTATCGATGCGGAAGACGAAGAAACCTTCCGCGAGGAAGTGAAGAAGAACATGGAGCGCGAGCTCAAGCAGGCGGTTTCCAACAAGGTCAAGAACGACGTGGTCGACGGCCTGCTGGAAGTGACCGAGCTGGAAGTGCCGAACGCCCTGGTGGATCAGGAGATTGATCGCCTGCGTCAGGACGCCGTTCAGCGCTTTGGCGGTCAGGTGGATTTCCAGCAGCTGCCGAAGGAAATTTTCCAGGATCAGGCCACCCGTCGCGTTAAGACTGGCCTGCTATTCCAGGAAGTGGTCAAGGCCAACGACCTGAAAGCCGAGCCGGAGCAAGTGGAAGAGAAGATCCAGGAGATCGCTTCCACCTACGAGCAGCCGCAGGAAGTGATTGAGCATTTCCAGAACAACCCGGAGCAGAAGGCTCAGATCGAGTCTTCCGTACTGGAAGATGCCGTGGTCGACTACGTGCTCGAGCAGGCCAAGGTGAAAGAGAAGAAGATGAAGTACGAGGAAGCAGTACAGGCTGGGCAGCCCCAGCGCTGATTGGACCCAGATCCCATTGGGAATTGCTTTCTGGAAACAGCCGGTGTGTCCGGCTGTTTTCATCTGGGCTCAGGGGTGGCAAAGTAATGTTCAGGCCCCTTAAGCCCTAACCACTGTCCACGAGGAGTTCAGGCGCACATGACGCAGAAACCGATTGACGGCCCAACGATGATAACCAGTTCCGGCCTGGTGCCGATGGTTATCGAGCAAACAGCACGCGGTGAGCGTTCTTTCGATATCTACTCTCGTCTGCTCAAAGAGCGGGTGATCTTTCTGGTCGGTCCGGTCGAAGACCACATGGCCAACCTGGTGGTTGCCCAGTTGCTGTTCCTGGAATCCGAAAATCCGGACAAGGACATCCACCTGTACATCAATAGCCCCGGTGGCTCGGTGACGGCCGGCATGTCGATTTACGACACCATGCAGTTTATTAAGCCGGACGTGGCGACCCTGTGTGTTGGTCAGGCGGCCAGCATGGGCGCTTTCCTGTTGGCGGGTGGTGCCGAAGGCAAGCGGGCGTGTCTCCCGCACTCACGAGTGATGATTCACCAGCCGCTAGGTGGATATCAGGGGCAGGCAGCGGATATCGAGATCCACACCCGTGAGATCCTGAAAATCCGACACACCCTGAACTCTCTGCTGGCGCACCATACCGGCCAGGACCTGGAGACTATCGCCCGGGATACCGATCGCGATAACTTCATGGATGCCAGCCAGGCCAAAGAGTACGGGTTGGTCGATACGGTACTTGATAAACGCGTATCGAATACATAATACTGAAACTCATCGCACCATTCCTGGCTGGCGTATATATAGTGCATAACGCCGGTCAATGAAGAACAGAGGTATTTCAATGGCAGATGAAAGAAACGGCAGAGGCGACGATAACGGCAAGTTGCTCTACTGCTCGTTTTGTGGAAAGAGCCAGCATGAAGTCCGTAAGCTCATTGCAGGGCCTTCGGTGTTCATCTGCGACGAGTGTGTCGATCTGTGCAATGACATTATTCGCGAAGAAATTCAGGAAAGTGCCCAGGAAGAGGCCAGCGATCGCCTGCCGACACCGGCCGAAATCCGGGACACCCTGAACGAATACGTCATTGGTCAGGATCGCGCCAAGATTGTGCTCTCGGTAGCGGTGTATAACCACTACAAGCGTTTGCGCTTCGGTGAATCGAAAGGCGATGTGGAGCTGGGCAAGAGTAACATTCTCCTGATCGGCCCCACCGGTAGCGGTAAAACCCTGCTGGCCGAGACCCTGGCGCGCATGCTCAATGTTCCGTTTACCATCGCGGATGCCACAACCCTGACCGAAGCCGGTTATGTGGGTGAGGATGTTGAGAACATCATCCAGAAACTGCTGCAGAAGTGCGACTACGATGTCGACAAGGCCCAGCGTGGCATTGTCTACATTGACGAGATCGACAAGATTTCCCGCAAGTCTGACAACCCGTCCATCACCCGTGATGTGTCTGGTGAAGGCGTGCAGCAGGCGTTGCTGAAGCTGATCGAAGGCACGGTGGCGTCGGTTCCGCCCCAGGGTGGCCGTAAGCACCCGCAGCAGGAATTCCTGCAGGTGGACACCACCAACATGCTGTTTATCTGTGGCGGTGCCTTTGCCGGGCTGGAGAAGGTTATCCAGGAACGCTCGGATCGCAGTTCCATTGGCTTCTCGGCGACGGTCAAGAGCCAGGACGACAGCAAGAGCATTGGTGACATCGTTCAGCACGTGGAAACCGAGGACCTGGTCAAGTTTGGCCTGATTCCGGAATTCGTGGGTCGTCTGCCTGTGGTGGCAACCCTGACTGAGCTGGATGAAGCCGCACTGGTCCAGATTCTGACGGAACCCAAGAACGCCCTGACCAAGCAGTATCAACAGCTGTTTGATATGGAAGGGGTGGAGCTGGACTTCCGAGAGGAGGCACTGCGTGCCGTGGCCCGTAAGGCCATGGAGCGGAAAACCGGTGCTCGGGGCTTGCGTTCCATCATGGAAGGCACCCTGCTGGATACCATGTACCAGATCCCGTCCGAGCCGGATGTGACCAAGGTGGTGATTGACGAGAGCGTGATTCGCGGCGATTCCGAGCCGTTCAAGATTTACGCCAACAGTGATCACGCCAAGGCCGTCCCAGAGGATTGAGGTTCGGTTGATTCACAGGGGATCTAAAAAAGGGCGGTAACGCCCTTTTTTATTGATACCCCCTGACCTTCCTGTCCGTATTTTCCCGTCCCGGACGATTGCAGCGCCCCCAAGAAAGGGTGATATGCTCAACGAAAGACCGTCAGAGGATTCCCTATGACCCTTACACCAGAACAAGCCGTGCATGAATATCCGCTGTTGCCGTTGCGCGACGTGGTGGTGTTCCCGCACATGGTGGTCCCCCTGTTTGTGGGCCGCGATAAGTCCATTCAGGCCCTTGAAGCCGCGATGGAGGGCAGCAAGGAAATCCTTCTGGTCGCCCAGAAAGACCCTGCCACCGACGAGCCGGGTGCGAAAGATGTGTTCGACATGGGCACCCTGGCAACCGTACTGCAAATGCTCCGTCTGCCGGACGGCACGGTGAAAGTGCTGGTGGAAGGTAATGCGCGTGCCAAGATTGAGGGCATTCAGGAAGGTGATTTCCTGACCTCCGGTGCCGTCCTGATGGATGACGAGCCGCTGCCGGAGCAGGAGGAAGAAGTACTGACCCGCACCCTGATGGATGAGTTTGAAAAGTACGTCAAACTCTCCAAGAAGGTGCCTTCAGAAGTGTCTAATGCGTTGACCGGCATTGAAGAGCTGGATCGGCTGGTGGACACCATGGCCTCGCACCTGGATATGCGGATTCCCGAAAAGCAGGAATTGCTCGAGGCGCTGGACCTGCGTACCCGCGTGGACCTGCTGCTGGGCAAGCTCGACGGCGAGATCGACCTGATCGAAGTGGAAAAGCGCATCCGTGGCCGCGTCAAGAAGCAGATGGAGCGCAGCCAGCGTGAGTATTACCTGAACGAACAGATGAAGGCCATCCAGAAGGAAATGGGTAGCCTGGGTGAGGGCAACAACGACTTTGAAGACCTCG
Source organism: Marinobacter persicus (assembly GCF_002934325.1). Classification (GTDB taxonomy): domain Bacteria; phylum Pseudomonadota; class Gammaproteobacteria; order Pseudomonadales; family Oleiphilaceae; genus Marinobacter; species Marinobacter persicus_A. Next base: position 12,246 of record NZ_PTIV01000031.1, on the reverse strand, counting down.
AGCGCAAGCTTGAGGAAGCCAACCTGCCCGAAGAGGCCCGCAAGAAAACCGAGGCCGAGCTCAACAAACTCAAGATGATGTCGCCCATGTCGGCGGAAGCGACCGTGGTGCGGGGGTATATCGACTGGATGCTGGCCGTGCCCTGGAAAAAGCGCAGCCGCGTCCGGCATGACCTGGAAAAGGCCCGGGAAATCCTGGATCAGGACCATTATGGCCTGGAAGATGTCAAAAAACGCATTCTGGAGTACCTGGCGGTCCAGAGCCGGGTGAAGAAGATCAAGGGGCCTGTACTGTGCCTGGTGGGGCCTCCCGGTGTGGGCAAGACCTCCCTGGGCCAGTCCATTGCCCGGGCGACCAACCGCAAATATACCCGCATGGCCCTGGGTGGCGTGCGTGACGAGGCGGAGATCCGGGGCCACCGGAAGACCTACATCGGTGCTTTGCCGGGCAAGCTGATCCAGAAGCTGTCGAAGGTGGAAGTCAAGAACCCGCTGTTCCTGTTCGATGAAATCGACAAGATGGGCATGGACCACCGTGGCGATCCCGCCTCTGCTCTGCTGGAGGTGCTGGATCCGGAGCAGAACCATACCTTCAACGATCATTATCTGGAGGTGGACTACGATCTCTCGGATGTGATGTTCGTGTGTACCTCGAACTCCATGGACATTCCGCCGGCCCTGCTGGACCGTATGGAGATTATCCGTATTCCGGGTTACACCGAGGACGAGAAGGTCAACATTGCCCTGCGTTACCTGCTACCCAAGCAGATCAAGGCCAACGGCCTGCGCAAGAACGAGCTGGAGGTGCCGGAAGACACCCTGCGCGACCTGATCCGTTACTACACCCGGGAAGCCGGTGTGCGGGGCCTGGAACGGGAAATCGCCAAGATCTGCCGGAAGGTGGTGCGTGAAAACGTTGAGAAAAAAGAGGTAACCAAACTTACGCTCACTCCGGACATGCTCGAGGATTACTCCGGCGTGCAGCGCTTCAAGTACGGCCTGGCCGAAGAGAAGAACCAGATCGGTCAGGTTACCGGTCTGGCCTGGACGTCCGTCGGTGGCGAGCTGCTGACCATTGAGGCGGCATTGACCCCTGGCAAGGGCCGGGTGGTCAAGACCGGGTCGCTGGGCGATGTCATGCAGGAGTCTATCCAGACCGCTCTCACGGTCGTTCGCAGCCGTGCCGCCGGCCTGGGCATCGCAGACGATTTCCATGAAAAACACGACTTGCACATCCACGTGCCGGAAGGGGCTACCCCGAAAGACGGCCCCAGTGCCGGTATTGGCATGTGCACCGCGCTGGTTTCCGCGCTGACCCGGATTCCGATTCGGGCAGACGTTGCCATGACCGGTGAGATCACCCTGCGTGGACGCGTGCTGGCCATCGGCGGGCTCAAGGAAAAACTGCTCGCGGCGCATCGGGGCGGCATCAAGACGGTCCTGATTCCGGACGAAAACGTAAGGGATCTCAAGGAGATACCGGCCAACGTCAAGGAGTCTCTGGACATTCGCCCGGTGAAGTGGATTGACGATGTTCTGGATATTGCTCTGGAATACGCACCTGAACCACGGCCGGTTGAGCCGGTCTCTGAGTCGGGTTCTTCGAAGGCCAAAGACGAGTCCGGCGATGCGGCCGAGCGCATAAATACGCATTGAGTCGGGCCGGAGTTATTGACACGTCAGAGAGCCCATTGGTATAACTGTTTCGCCGTGAAACAGCCAGTATCAAGGGCTCCCGCGCAATTTATGCCTATTCCGATCACCGGTGTTCAGCCGAAAGGAATAAGAAAACGGAAGAATGGAATTCTCCGACCGCTTATGCGATAGTCGGGAACGTCCGCGAAACTAGAATCCGACCCATAACATCTGCAACCTGAAATCGAAGGGGTTTAGTGTGAACAAGTCCGAACTTATCGATGCAATTGCCGAGTCAGCTGACATCTCCAAAGCCGCCGCCGGCCGTGCTCTGGATGCCATGACCGACTCAATCACCGGTGCTCTGAAGCAAGGCGATCAGGTTACCCTGATTGGCTTTGGTACCTTCTCTGTTAAAGAGCGTGCCGCCCGCACTGGTCGCAACCCGCAGACCGGCGCTGAAATCCAGATCCCGGCCTCCAAAGTGCCTGGATTCAAGGCAGGCAAGGCCCTGAAAGACGCCGTCAAGTAAAGGCTCTTTTACAGTTTCCGTTCCGGGAACTGTTGTAGAATTCAAGGCGCACACCGTACAGGGTGCGCCTTTTTGCGTTTCATAGACGTCTTACCTGGATAGCTTCCAGGACCTTGAACAGGAATTCAGGAACAACATGCTTCAAGATATTCGGAACAATGCCCAAGGTACCATTGCCAAGGTTATCGTTGGCCTTTTGATTGTCTCACTGTCGATCTGGGGGATGGACGCCATCATCGGGGGCTTCTCCAGTGAGCCAGCCGTCGCAACCGTGAATGGCAAGGACATTACTGAGCGTGAATTCCTGCGTTCGGTCCAGATGGAAAGTCAGCAGCGCCTGAGGCAGATGGAGAATCCTGATCAGTCCCTGCTGGATGAAGATCAGATCCGTCGCGATGTGCTGGATGGTCTTATTCGGGAAGCGGTACTGGTCCAGAGCGCCCAGCAGCAGGGTCTGGAATTGTCCGAGCAGGACATCGACTCACTGATCACCCAGATGCCCCAGTTTCAGGTGGACGGCCAGTTCAATCGGGACCGTTTTGTGGCGACGGTTCGTAATGCAGGAATGGGCGTGGCCGAGTTCCGGGAAATGATGCGCAAAAGTTACGTGGTGAACCAGATTCGGGCCGCTATTACCCAGAGCGGTGTTGCAGCTCCGGAAAACGCTGCCCAGTTGCTGGCCATCCAGGACCAGACCCGCGACTTCCGGGTTCTGACCATCAACGAGGCCTCCGTTGCCGATCAGGTGACGGTTACCGACGAAGACATTGAGGCCTACTACCAGGACAACCGTGACCAGTTTCAGGTGCCAGAGCAGATTGATGCTGCCTACATCCGTTTGTCGCTGGAGTCCCTGGCTGACAGTATTGAAGTCTCAGAACAGGAGCTTCGGGATTACTACGAGCAGCAGGCTGCGGAGTACGCCAACGAGGAGCGTCGTGCGTCCCACATCCTGATTGATGGCGATAATGCCCAGGAGACCATGGCAACCATCCAAGAGCGTCTGGCCTCCGGTGAATCCTTTGCCGACCTGGCCAAGGAATACTCAGTGGATACCTTTTCTGCGAAGGAAGGTGGTGACCTGGGCTTTGCCGGTCGCGGTGTTTATGACGACGCTTTCGAGCAGGCCCTGTTTGCTCTCGAAGAAGGTGAGATTTCTGAGCCGGTTCGGACTAGTTTCGGTCTGCACCTGATCAAACTGGAAGAAATTCGTCGCTCCGAGCCGCCCGCCTTCGATGAGCTGAAGGGTGAACTGCGTCAGGAACTGGCCCGCGCCAAAGCCTCGGAGCGTTTTGCCGAAGTGCGTGCGCAACTGGCTGATGCGGCTTACGCCGCGGAAGATCTGGCGGGCCCGGCGCAGGAGCTGGGATTGCAGGTGCAGGAGGTTGACGGCGTGACCCGTGATGGCGGCCCCGGCCCCTTTGACCACCCCGGACTGGTTCGTCAGTTGTACTCTGAAGACGTATTGGAAGGCGGTTACAACACCGAGCTGGTGGATCTCTCGGAAAGCGTATCCGTGGTTGCCCGGGTACGCGAATACCATGAGCCCAGGCAGCAGGAGCTGGCTGAAGTTCGTGATCAGATCAGCGAAGTGATGCGTGCCCGCAAGATTCGTGAGGCGCTTTCCGAGCGTGCCTCCGAGCTGGTGGCCCAGGTGGAAGCTGGAGAGCAGCCCATGCCCGAGCAGTGGCAGAGCTATTCTGGCCAGGGCCGCAACGTGGCGGATTTGAATCCACAGTTTGTGCAGGCCGTTTTCTCAATGCAGCGCCCGGGAGATGAGGGCGTCGAGGTTGCCCAGGAGGTCGCTGGCGATCAGGCAGCGGTGCTTGTGCTTGAAGGGGTGAATGAGCCGGACGTGGCCCGTGATACCCGCGAGTACCAGCAGTTGATCTCTTTCCTGGCTCAACTTGATGGCCAGCGCGAGTACCAGGCGTACCAGCAGTACTTGAGAGAAAACGCCGAGATAGAACGCAACTGATCTATTCGGTGATAACAAAAACCCTCGCCCATCGGGCGGGGGTTTTTTGTTTCCGGCCCGCTTACAGGTTTACTGGAGCGGAAAGCGTGTGGCCTTGAGGCTTTCCTTGACCTTGCGCAGGTGTTCGAGGAAGTCGGGCCCCCGCTTGAGCGTGACCCCGGTGGCCAGGATGTCGATCACCGCCAGGTGAATAATTCGGGACGTCATGGGCATATACACTTCGGTGTCCTCTGGCGCCGTCACCCCGAGGACTGCCGTGCATTCGGCGGCCAGCGGTGAGTCCGGATTGGTGATTCCGATGACAGTGGCGCCGTTGGCCCGGGCCAGGTGGGCAATCTCGACGCTTTCCCGGGTCCGGCCGGTGTAGGAGATCAGCACGATGGCATCGCCCACGTTGGAGCCGGCCGCCAACATGCGCTGCATCAGCACGTCATCGTAGAACGAAACCGGAATGTTGAAGCGGAAGAATTTGTGCTGGGCGTCCATCGCCACTGACGCCGACCCACCGGTGCCGAAAAAGCTGATCTGCTTGGCCTGGATCAGGTAGTCCACCACGGTGGCGATGGCTTCCGGGTCCAACGACTGCCGGGCCTTGTCCAGGCTCGCGATGGTGGTCAGCATGATTTTGTCGGTAAATTCCGCCGCAGTGTCGTCCGGTTCGATATTCTGGCCAACATAGGGGGTGCCTGTCGCTATGCTTTGTGCCAGCCGGATCTTGAAGTCAGGGAAGCCGGTGGCGGAGAACCCCCGGCAGAACCGGTTAACGGTGGGCTCGCTGACGTCTGCGGCCCGGACCAGGGCGGCGATGCTGTAGCGCGTGGCGGCTGTGGGATCCCGTAGAATGGCTTCAGCCACCTTGCGCTCGGATTTGTTCAAACGCTGAAGGCGGCTCTGGATCTGTTCGATCAGATTGTCGTCTCGGCGGCCGGTGTTTTCCACCATCAAGGTCAGCTCCCTTATGTTGCGTCGTGTGGCCGACAGTATAACCTTTTAATGCACAGGTCCGGGTAGTAAAACTGTCAAATGTTCGATTATCTCTTGGTGTGATCGGACGTAAGTGTCATTATTTAGCTAAAGTTACCACATGACGGCGGTCTCCCGCTGCCAGTCCGGAGGAAATACAGTGGTCGACAATCAAACAACCTCTTGCGACCTGATGGTCTTCGGCGCCTTGGGGAATCTGGCAAAACGCAAGCTCTTCCCGGCGCTGTTTCAGTTAGACCGGGCGGGCCTGCTGGCGCCTGATAACCGGATTCTGGCCATTGCCCGTCGTAATATGACCACTGAGCAGGTCCGGGACACCTTGCGGGAGGAGCTTGAGGCCCAGCTGGGGCTGGATGACATCGACGACGCCGTGTTCCGCCAGTTTGTCCAGCGGGTGGACTACTGCCAGCTGGATTTTAACGATACCGAAGGATTTTCCGAGCTCAATGGCTGGCGCACGCCCGGCAACCAGCTGATTGTTTACATGGCCACGCCGCCGTCCATGTACGGGGTGATCGCCCGCAATTTGCGGGCCCAGGATTGCTGTACAGATCGCACCCGGGTGGTGGTGGAGAAGCCCATAGGCCATGACCTGGATTCGTCCCGGGTGGTTAATGACGAACTGGCAGAGGTTTACCACGAGAGTCAGCTATTTCGCATCGACCACTACCTGGGAAAGGAAACCGTCCAGAATCTTATTGCCCTCCGGTTTGCCAATAATCTGTTTGCCTCCCAGTGGGACCAGAACCATATCTCCCATGTTGAAATTACCGTGGCCGAAAGCGTGGGCATTGAGGGGCGCTGGGGATACTTTGACAAGGCCGGGCAACTGCGGGACATGATCCAGAGCCACCTGTTACAGCTGTTGTGCCTGATCGCCATGGATCCCCCCTCCGATCTTTCCGCCGACAGTATCCGGGATGAAAAGGTCAAAGTGCTCAAGGCCCTGAAGCCGATCACCCGGGACATGATGGACCAGTACGTGGTCCGGGGGCAGTACACCGCTGGCACGTCCGAGGGCCGGCCGGTGCCCGGTTACCTGGAAGAGGAGGGCGCCAACCGAAGCAGTTCAACGGAAACCTTCGTTGCCCTTAAGGCCGAAATCGACAACTGGCGCTGGGCCGGTGTGCCTTTCTATATTCGAACGGGCAAACGACTGCCCGAGAAGTATTCCCAGATCATTATCCACTTCAAGCCGGCGCCCCATTACATTTTCGACCCGGACCAGAAACACCTGGCCAACAACAAGCTGATTATCCGGCTGCAGCCGGATGAAGGCATGGCCCTGAAAATACTCACCAAGGATCAGGGTCTGGACAAGGGCATGAGATTGCGCCAGGGGCCGCTGGAATTGACCTTTTCGGAAACTTTTGAGGCCGAGCGCATCCCTGACGCGTACGAGCGTCTTTTGTGGGAGATTATGCGGGGCAACCAGTACCTGTTTGTACGTCGGGACGAGGTGGAACACGCCTGGCGCTGGGTCGACCAGATTATCCGAAACTGGCAGGACAGTGGTGAGCCACCCAAGCGTTACGCCGCCGGCACCTGGGGGCCGGTGGCCTCAATTGCCATGATCACCCGTGATGGCCGGAGCTGGTATGAAGACATCTGAGCTTGCCCTGCCCGAAGGGGTCGAGATCCTGGCCAGTGATACCCCGGAGGAGTCGGCTGAGGCTCTGGCCGAGGCTGTGAGCGCAGAACTCCGGCAACGGTTATCCCGGGCTGACCGGGTGTCGCTGGTGGTGTCCGGCGGCTCCACGCCGGTGCCGCTTTTTGATGCACTCTCGCGGGCGGAGCTGGATTGGCCCAGGGTCACGGTATTGCTGGCTGACGAACGCTGGGTACCCGAAAGTGACCCGGCCAGTAATACCGCCCTGGTGAAAGCGCGACTGTTGCAGAACAGGGCGGCTGCTGCCCAGTGGTTGCAATTGTTTGTGCCGGGGGCAGCGCCTCGGCAGGGGGTATCTCAGATTGAATCGCGTCTGGCCGAACTTGAATTACCGCTGGACGTACTGATTTTGGGGCTGGGTAGCGATGGCCACACGGCCTCGCTGTTTCCGGATGCGCCGGAGCTGATGCAGGGGCTTGCGCCCAAGGATGGGCAGCGTGTGGCGATCATGACTCCGCCCTCCCAGGCCCAGACCCGGGTGACCCTGACGCTGCCAGTTCTGATGAGCGCCCGTTTTACGGCGCTGCATGTGCGCGGAGAGGAAAAGCTCAGAACCCTGGCCAGGGCAACGGTTGACCCAGGCAACTGGGAGGCTATGCCCATTCGTGCTTTGCTCAGGCCTGGCCTGAACATCTATTGGAGCCGTTAGCCGGCTAGCTTGGAGGAGTGTTATGTCACAGGTTTCCACAGAGCACCAGGAACAGATTCGTAAGGTCCTGCAAGCCAGCCCGCTGATGCCGGTTATTACCATTCAGAATCCCGACCATGCGTTGCCATTGTGTCGGGCATTGGTGGAGGGTGGCGTGCGTGTGCTGGAGATCACCTTGCGCACCGAGCATGGGCTGGAAGCCATTCAGTCGGTTCGGGCGGCACTACCGGAAGCGATCGTTGGAGCGGGCACAGTGACGAGCCGGCGGCAATACCGGCAGGTGGAGTCTGCTGGGGCCCAGTTTGCCATCACACCGGGCGTCACCGAAGACATCCTGGATTTTGCCATGACTGCCAACGTGCCGTTATTGCCCGGTGTCGCCACGGCGTCGGATCTGATGCTGGCGTACAGTCGGGGGTATCGATACTTCAAGTTTTTTCCGGCGGAAGTGGCGGGCGGCACCCGTGCGCTCAAGGCGCTGAACGGGCCGTTTCCAGACGTTATGTTTTGCCCGACCGGCGGCATCGCACAGGACACCGCTTCGGGATATCTTCAGGAGTCAAACGTCCTCACGGTCGGCGGCTCCTGGCTAACGCCTGCCGAGTCAGTGGCTCGACAGGACTGGGCAGCCATTACAGAAATTGCCAGGACCAGCCTGGAGGCCCTGGCCAGGGCTTGAGGGGTTAGCGGATATCGGCTCCGACCCGGACAATCTTCATGCTGTTGGTGCCGCCTTGGGCATTGGCGTAGTCGCCTTTGGTGAGGATGACCAGATCACCGTCCTGGACAATGCCCTGGTCCTTGAGCTTGCTGACCGCCATGTTGTTGACCTGGTCATTGGGCACGGTAGCGGAATCAAAAGGAACGGACTGCACGCCCCGGTACAGCACCACGCGGTGTTGGGTCGTGTGGTTTCGTGACAGGGCAAAGATCGGCAGGCTGGACTTGATACGGGACATCAGCCGGGGCGTGGCACCGCTCTCCGTCAGGCAGATGATTGCAGAAACACCCTGCAGGTGATTGGCGGCGTACATCGCGGACAGTGCGATGGCTTCATCCACTTGCACCATATCCTGGTGGATGCGGTGCTTGGATTGGTGCATGGAGGGGTGACGCTCGGCACCGATACAGATGCGCACCATGGCTTCCACCGCTTCCTGTGGATAATCGCCCACGGCGGTTTCCGCCGACAGCATAACCGCATCGGTGTAGTCCATGACCGCGTTGGCAACATCCGAGACTTCCGCCCGGGTTGGCATCGGGTTGGTGATCATGGACTCCATCATCTGGGTGGCCGTGATCACCGCGCGATTGAGGACCCTTGCCCGGGAAATGATGTGCTTCTGGACCGCTACCAGCTCGGCATCGCCAATTTCCACGGCCAGATCGCCACGGGCCACCATCACCGCATCGGAAGCACTGATCACGGCGTCCAGCGCGTCGGTGTCGTGGGCCAGTTCGGCGCGCTCGATTTTGGCGACCAGGCCGGCTTCGGAACCCGCTTCCCTGAGGAGCTGGCGGGCAGTATGCATGTCGTCTGCGGTGCGCACGAACGAAACCGCCACGTAGTCCGCGCCCAGCCGCGCCGCCGTTACAATGTCCTGCTTGTCTTTCTCGGTAAGAGCATCGGCCGAAAGGCCTCCGCCGCGCTTGTTCAAGCCCTTGTTGTTGGAGAGTGGGCCGCCAATGAGGACCCGGGAGGTGATGCTGTGTTCACCCACTTCAGTCACTTCCATTTCGATCCGGCCGTCATCGAGCACCAGCACGTCGCCGGGGGCGACATCGTTGATGAGGTCTTCGTAATCAATGCCCACGGCTTGTTCGGTGCCGGCTTCCTTGTCCATGGCGGCATCAAGGGTGAAGGTCTGGCCGGGGGTTAACGTGATCTTGTTGTTGGCAAACCGGGCAATACGTAGTTTGGGGCCCTGCAGGTCCGCCAACAGGGCCACAAAGCGGCCCTGGCTAGCCGCAGTGTCCCGCACTCGTTTGGCCCGCTCCATGTGTTCTTCGGCGCTGCCATGGGAGAAGTTGAGGCGGGTTACGTCCACCCCCGCCGCTATGATGCCCGCTAACGCGTCGGGGCTGTCGGTGGCGGGGCCGAGAGTGGCAACAATTTTGGTGCGCCTTAACATAACTGTGATCCTTAAAGCTGTCTGGTGATTGAACAACGGCGCCTGAAAGGTGGCGCGAAAGACAGTAAACTGAGTTTTAGTGTAGCCATGATAACCGGAGAGACTGTATGCACCCCACCGTCCAGCAAGTGACAGACCGGATTATCCACCGGAGCCAGCGTACCCGCCAGGCCTATCTGGACAGGATGGAAGCGCTGGGGCGGCAGGAGCCTCTTCGGAGCACACTCTCCTGCGGGAATCTGGCCCATGGTTTTGCCGCCTGTCAGCAAGGAGACAAGGATACCCTCAAGCTCATGAACCGGGCCAATGTGGCGATGGTATCGGCCTACAACGACATGCTGTCGGCCCATCAACCTTACCATCGTTTTCCGGATGTTATCCGGGAGGCTGCGCACGGCATGGGCTCTGTTGCCCAGTTTGCGGGCGGCACACCAGCGATGTGTGATGGTGTCACCCAGGGGCAGCCGGGTATGGAACTGAGTCTTTTCTCCCGGGATACCATCGCCATGAGCACAGCCATCGCCCTCAGTCACAACATGTTTGATGCCGTCATGTTACTGGGCATTTGTGACAAAATTGTGCCGGGCCTGCTGATTGGTGCCCTGAGCTTCGGGCACCTGCCGGCCATCCTGGTACCGGGTGGGCCCATGCCGTCGGGGATTCCCAACAAGGAGAAGCAGCGCATTCGCCAGCTTTATGCGGAAGGGAAGATCGGCCGAGATGAGCTTCTGGAAGCTGAAAGCAAATCCTATCACAGCCCCGGCACCTGCACCTTCTACGGCACCGCAAACAGTAACCAGATGCTGGTGGAGGTGATGGGGCTGCACCTGCCTGGTGCGGCGTTTATCCACCCTGATACGCCCCTGCGGGATGCCCTGACCCGTGCCGCCACCGAGCAGGTGATCCGCTTGTCCCGTCCCCATGGCGGTAAGCTGGGACTGGGTCATATGGTGGATGAAAAATCCATTGTTAATGCCCTGGTGGCCCTGCTGGTAACCGGGGGCTCCACCAACCACACCATGCACTGGATTGCCATTGCCCGTGCGGCCGGAATCATCATCAACTGGGACGATTACGCCGAACTGTCCGCAGTGGTGCCGGCCATGACCCGGATCTACCCCAATGGCGAGGAGGATGTGAATGCGTTTCACGAAGCGGGCGGTACCGGCTATCTGATTCGCGAGTTGCTTGAGGGCGGTTTCCTGCATGAGGACGTAAACACCGTGGCGGGATTTGGCCTGGACCGTTATACCCGCATGCCTGAATTGCAGGGAGAGCGGCTTGGCTGGGAGCCGGCGGTGACTGCATCCAGCAATCCGGACGTTCTCCGTCCGGCTGCGGAACCCTTTGCCTGGGGTGGGGGGTTAACGGTGTTGCAGGGTAACCTGGGGCGTGGGGTGATAAAGACGTCCGCCGTTGCGCCGGAGCACCAGCGGGTACAAGCGCCCGCTGTGGTATTCAGTGACCAGAACCAGTTAAAGGTGGCTTTCGAAGCCGGCGAGCTGGATAGGGACTGTGTCGTGATTGTGCGGTTTCAGGGGCCTGCAGCCAACGGTATGCCGGAACTCCACAAGCTGACCCCCTATCTTGGTGTGCTTCAGGACCGGGGGTACCAGGTCGCGCTGGTAACCGATGGCCGGATGTCCGGTGCTTCCGGTAAGGTTCCGGCGGCTATCCACATTTATCCGGAGGCCCTGAAGGGTGGCCCCCTTGCCAGGCTAAGGGACGGCGACCTGGTGACTGTGGATGCGGTCAATGGCCGGTTGTCCGTGGATCTGTCCGATGAGGAGCTGGCGGCCCGCGAGCCGGCCAGGGAAGACGTTAGCGGCAACCACGCCGGCTTCGGCCGGGAGCTGTTTGGGTGGTTTCGCAAGGGTGCCAGTCATCCGGAAGAGGGTGCCACATTTTTCTGGAATCACGATAGCTGAAACTATGCAGGATGGGTTGGCGGAATTGTCATTTGAAGAGCTGGTAAGGCAGGTGCGTGCCTGTCAGATATGCGCGGACGTATTGCCTATGGGCCCAAGGCCGGTGATTCAATTAAGTGAATGCTCGAAAATCCTGGTGGTGGGCCAGGCGCCAGGGCGGCGGGTGCATGAGACCGGCCTGCCATTCAACGACCCCAGTGGCGATCGTCTGCGGGACTGGATGGGCATAACCCGGGATACCTTCTACAACGAGCAGAAGCTGGCCATTCTGCCCATGGGGTTCTGTTATCCCGGCACGGGTAAGTCCGGGGATCTGCCACCCCGTCCCGAGTGCGCGCCTGCCTGGCGTGAGGCGTTGCTGGCGCGACTCAAGGAGATAGAGCTGACGCTGGTCATCGGTCAGCACGCTCACGCCTGGCATTTACCGGATGCCGGCAGGAAGTTAACGGACAATGTTCGCCAGTGGCGCCAGTACTGGCCAACACTGGTGCCGATGCCGCACCCGAGCCCCCGCAACAATCTGTGGTTACGCAGGAATCCTTGGTTTGAGCAGGAGCTGGTGCCCGCGTTGCGTGAGCGCGTGGCCGAAGTGCTTGGCTGAATTGAAGCAGGCTACTGAAAAAAAAGGCACCCTTTCGGGTGCCTCAGATTGCTGACGAACCCCGGTTTTTCCGGGGTTCGTTGCGTTTGGGCGCTTTAAATTCAGTGAGCGATGGAGTTAGCCCAATACTCCTGACCGG